>NZ_JAMBLR010000012.1 GCF_023336935.1 Phascolarctobacterium sp. ET69 | reverse complement strand
CCTGCCCTTAAGCTAAAATACGGGCCTATAGCTCAGCTGGTTAGAGCGCACGCCTGATAAGCGTGAGGTCAGTGGTTCAAGTCCACTTAGGCCCACCAAAAAATATTTTAGCAGACAACAACAGGAAGTATGGGGGCGTAGCTCAGCTGGGAGAGCACCTGCCTTGCAAGCAGGGGGTCAGGAGTTCGATTCTCCTCGTCTCCACCATTTTATTGAACCTTGAAAAGTATATAGAAGAAACTGAAAAGTAAGTAAAG
>NZ_JAMBLR010000011.1 GCF_023336935.1 Phascolarctobacterium sp. ET69 | reverse complement strand
AATGGCAAAGCAAAAATATGAAAGAACAAAACCCCATGTTAACATTGGTACCATCGGTCACGTTGACCATGGCAAAACAACCCTGACCGCAGCTATTACCAAAGTTCTTGCAGAACGCGGCGGCGCAGAATTCATGGACTACTCCATGATCGATAAAGCACCTGAAGAAAGAGAACGCGGTATCACCATCAACACCGCACACGTAGAATATGAAACCGCAAACCGTCACTACGCACACGTAGACTGCCCGGGCCATGCCGACTATGTTAAAAACATGATCACCGGCGCAGCACAGATGGACGGCGCAATCCTGGTAGTATCCGCAGCTGACGGCCCGATGCCGCAGACCCGCGAACACATCCTTCTGGCACGCCAGGTAGGCGTACCTGCAATCGTAGTATTCCTGAACAAAGCCGACATGGTAGACGATCCGGAACTCATCGAACTGGTAGAAATGGAAGTACGCGAACTGCTCTCCAGCTACGGCTTCCCCGGCGACGATATTCCTATCGTAGTAGGCTCCGCACTGAAAGCACTTGAAGGCGACGCAGAATACGAAAAGAAAATCATCGAACTGATGGACGCAGTAGATGAATACATCCCGACTCCGGAACGCGCAACCGACAAACCGTTCCTGATGCCTGTAGAAGACGTATTCACCATTACCGGCCGCGGCACAGTAGCAACCGGCCGTGTAGAACGTGGCAGCGTAAAAGTAGGCGACACGGTAGAAATCGTAGGCCTGAAAGAAGAAAAGAAGAGCACTGTAGTAACCGGCGTAGAAATGTTCCGCAAACTGCTTGACGAAGCAGTAGCCGGCGACAACATCGGCTGCCTGCTGCGTGGCGTAGACCGCAAAGAAATCGAACGCGGCCAGGTACTTGCAAAACCGGGCAGCATTCATCCGCACACCAAATTCAAAGCAGAAGTATATGTACTGACGAAAGAAGAAGGCGGCCGTCACACCCCGTTCTTCAACGGCTACCGTCCGCAGTTCTACTTCAGAACCACTGACGTAACCGGCGTAACCGAACTTCCGGAAGGCACCGAAATGGTAATGCCTGGCGATAACGTAACGATGGAAGTAGAACTCATCACCCCGATCGCAATCGAACAAGGCCTGCGTTTTGCAATCCGCGAAGGCGGCCGTACCGTTGGCGC
>NZ_JAMBLR010000009.1 GCF_023336935.1 Phascolarctobacterium sp. ET69 | reverse complement strand
AACCGGCAGCTATCTATCCTCCCGGGCCGCTTCCAGCCAAGTACTTTCGACGTATAAGGGCTTAACTTCTGTGTTCGGGATGGGAACAGGTGGACCCCCTTAGCCATTACCACCGGATATATTATTTTCTTGAGGTGAACCCTCAAAGCTATATAGAAGAAACTTACGAAGTCAAGCCCTCGACATATTAGTACCGGTCAGCTCAATACATTGCTGCACTTACACTCCCGGCCTATCTACCTCATCTTCTTTAAGGTGTCTTACCAGATTACTCTGTGAGAGATCTCATCTTAAGGATGGCTTCACGCTTAGATGCTTTCAGCGTTTATCCAGTCCGGACGTAGCTACCCAGCTGTACTCCTGGCGGAATAACTGGTACACCAGCGGTCCGTCCACTCCGGTCCTCTCGTACTAGGAGCAGACCCCTTCAAATCTCTTGCGCCCGCGATGGATAGGGACCGAACTGTCTCACGACGTTCTGAACCCAGCTCACGTACCACTTTAATGGGCGAACAGCCCAACCCTTGGGACCGACTTCAGCCCCAGGATGTGATGAGCCGACATCGAGGTGCCAAACCTCCCCGTCGATATGGACTCTTGGGAGAGATTAGCCTGTTATCCCCAGGGTAGCTTTTATCCGTTGAGCGATGGCCCTTCCACTCGGTACCACCGGATCACTAAGCCCTACTTTCGTACCTGCTCGCCGTGTTTGGCTCGCAGTCAAGCTCCCTTCTGCCTTTACACTCTTCGCGCGATTTCCGGCCGCGCTGAGGGAACCTTTGGGCGCCTCCGTTACTCTTTCGGAGGCGACCGCCCCAGTCAAACTGCCCGCCTGACACTGTCCCGGATTTCGTTACTCTCTCGGTTAGAATTCCGTTGTATCAAGGGTGGTATCCCAACGCCGGCTCCAGCCAGACTAGCGTCCAGCCTTCTAAGCCTCCCACCTATCCTGTACGTAATACAACAAAACCCAATGTCAGGTTACAGTAAAGCTCCATGGGGTCTTTCTGTCCAGTCGCGGGTAACCTGCATCTTCACAGGTATTTCAATTTCACCGGGTCCCTCGTTGAGACAGTGCCCAAATCGTTACACCTTTCGTGCGGGTCGGAACTTACCCGACAAGGAATTTCGCTACCTTAGGACCGTTATAGTTACGGCCGCCGTTCACTGGGGCTTCGGTCGAATGCTTTGGTTGCCCGGACATCCTTCCTTAACCTTCCAGCACTGGGCAGGTGTCAGCACCTATACGTCAGCTTTCGCTTTAGCAGGCACCTGTGTTTGTGGTAAACAGTCGCTTGGGCCTCTTCTCTGCGACCGCCTTTAGCTCCAGAAGCAAGTTCCTTCACCAAGACGGCTACCCTTATCCCGAAGTTACGGGTACATTTTGCCGAGTTCCTTAACGAGGGTTCTCCCGCGCACCTTAGGATTCTCTCCCCGCATACCTGTGTCGGTTTACGGTACGGGCGGCAGCTCTCTCACTAGAAGCTTTTCTCGACAGTGTGGGATCAGCAGCTTCGCTCGCATCTCTGCTCGCTCCGCGTAACGCCTCAGGCTCTCAGTGTACGGATTTGCCTGTACACTACCCTACACGCTTGCACGCGACAATCCAGTCTCGCGCCTGCCTGCCCTTCTGTGTCACTCCTTCGCTCAAACAATTGCTGCCGGTACAGGAATATCAACCTGTTGTCCATCTCCTACGCTCTTTGCCTCGGATTAGGTCCCGACTTACCCTGAGACGACGATCGTTGCTCAGGAATCCTTATGCTTTCGGTGGAAAGGATTCTCACCTTTCTTTTCGCTACTCATACCAACATTCTCACTTCCCACAAGTCCACCAGTCCTTCCAGACCAGCTTCACCCCTGTGGCAACGCTCCCCTACCCCGTGCACTTACATGCACAGCCACGGCTTCGGTTCCGTACTTTAGCCCCGGAAATTTTCGGCGCAGGGACTCTCGACCAGTGAGCTATTACGCACTCTTTAAATGGTGGCTGCTTCTGAGCCAACATCCTGGTTGTTTATGAATCCCCACATCCTTTTCCACTTAGTACGGCATTTGGGACCTTAGCCGGTGGTCTGGGCTGTTTCCCTTTTGACCACGGATCTTATCACTCGTAGTCTGACTCCCAGGCTCTGCAGTATATCCATTCGGAGTTTGACAGGGTTCGGTAACCTTTATGGCCCCTAGCCCGATCAGTGCTCTACCGCCTATACTTACTACCTGAGGCTAGCCCTAAAGCTATTTCGGGGAGAACCAGCTATCTCCGCGTTCGATTGGAATTTCACCCCTACCCACATCTCATCCGAAAGCTTTTCAACGCTCACCGGTTCGGTCCTCCACGCATTTTTACCTGCGCTTCAACCTGGACATGGGTAGATCACTGCGGTTTCGGGTCTACCTACACTAACTATCCGCCCTTTTCAGACTCGCTTTCGCTACGGCTCCGTGTCTTCCACTTAACCTCGCTAGTGCAGATAACTCGTTGGTTCATTCTTCAATAGGCACGCCGTCGCTTTCGCTCCGACTGCTTGTAGACATACGGTTTCAGGTACTATTTCACTCCCCTCCCGGGGTTCTTTTCACCTTTCCCTCACGGTACTATGCGCTATCGGTCGCCAGTTAGTCTTTAGCCTTGGAGGGTGGTCCCCCCTGCTTCCCACAGAATTCCTCGTGCTCCGTGGTACTCTGGATACTGACCTTAAGGCTCTGCCTTTCGCTTACAGGGCTCTTACCTTATATAGCCTACCTTCCCAGGTAGTTCAGCTAAGCCTGGCCTTAATTACGTCAGTCCTCAACCCCCATAAGCCGTAGCTTACAGGTTTGGGCTCTGCCCTCTTCGCTCGCCGCTACTGTGGGCATCTCGTTTGATTTCTTTTCCTCCGGGTACTTAGATGTTTCAGTTCCCCGGGTTCCCTTCCTTGCGGATGACCATCCATTACGATGGCCGGGTTTCCCCATTCGGATATCCACGGATCAATACTCGCTTGCAGTTCCCCGTGGCTTTTCGCAGCTTACCGCGTCCTTCTTCGGCTCCTGGCGCCTAGGCATCCACCGTATGCCCTTAGTAGCTTGACTTCTTTTCTACTAAGTTCACACTTTCGTGTTCCTAGTCTCGTTACTCTTTCAAAATTGCTTTTTAAGAGGTT
>NZ_JAMBLR010000008.1 GCF_023336935.1 Phascolarctobacterium sp. ET69 | reverse complement strand
CGGTGTTGTTACCGCTATCGAAGAAAAATAATTATAAGGATCCCATTTAATAATTAGATCCCGTTATGAGGGGCTAAAAATACGCCCCTCATATTGTTATGTTTGTTTGTATGGCCCTGCGATGATGTGAGAGGTTGCTTGCCTGTTTAGACAGGGAGATTTTCACGGAGTATGTCCGTTCTTAGAAACTGGGCGATTAGGAGGAAATGTTTTAATGTCGAAATCACAGAAAATCAGAATACGCCTCAAAGCGTATGACCACAAAGCACTTGACCAGAGTGCTGCCAAAATCGTGGAAACTGCGAAACGTACCGGTGCTCAGGTTTCCGGCCCGATTCCGCTTCCGACCGAAAAAAATATCTATACGATTCTGCGTTCCCCTCATGTTAACAAAGATTCCCGTGAGCAGTTTGAAATGCGTACTCACAAACGTCTTGTAGACATTCTGGAACCGACTGCGAAGACCGTTGATTCTTTGATGCGTCTTGATCTTCCTGCCGGCGTAGATATCGAGATTAAACTGTAAGGAGGAGGTGCGAGAATGGCTAAAGGAATCTTAGGTAAAAAAATCGGTATGACTCAGATTTTTGAAGCTGACGGCAGATTGATTCCGGTTACTGTAATTGAAGCCGGCCCCTGCGTTGTCATTCAAAATAAAACCGAAGAAAAAGACGGCTATAACGCTGTTCAGCTTGGCTTCGGCGAAGTAAAAGAAAAACATACCACGAAACCGATGAAGGGCCATTTTGACAAAGCAGGTGTTACTCCTGTAAAATTTGTCAAAGAATTACGTTTGTCTGCTCCTTCTGAATTTGCAGTAGGCGATAAAATTTCCTGCGACATTTTTGCTGCCGGCGAATTGGTTGATGCAACCGGTATTTCCCGCGGTAAAGGCTTTGCAGGTACTATTAAACGCCACAATTTCGCTCGTGGTCCTATGAAACACGGTTCCAAATCCCATCGTGAACCTGGCTCCATGGGTCCCATGTACTCCGGTCCTGGCGGCCGCGTAATTAAAGGTAAAAAACTGCCTGGACGTATGGGTAATGCTCAAGTAACCGTTCAACGCTTAACTGTAGCTAAAGTTGACGCTGAACGCAATCTTATTCTGGTTAAAGGTTCCATTCCGGGAGCTGCCGGTTCTTTCGTTGTAGTTAAAGAAACCGTAAAACCCAATAAGAAATAAGAACATAAGCGAAAGAAAGGAGGATGCTTCTAATGCCGAAGTTATCAGTGTATAATATTTCCGGTCAACCTACCGGTGAAGAAATAGAATTAAATGAAGTAGTTTTTGGCGTAGAGTTTAACGAAGCTGTTGTACATCAAGCAATCGTAATGCAGCACGCTAACCAGCGCCAGGGCACTGCTGCTACCAAAACCCGCGGCCTTGTTCGCGGCGGCGGACGTAAACCTTGGAAACAAAAAGGCACCGGCCGTGCACGCAGCGGTTCTACCCGTTCTCCTCTGTGGGTAGGCGGTGGCACCGTATTTGGCCCGCAGCCCCGCAGTTATGACAAAAAAATGCCCCGTAAGGCACGCCGTCTGGCAATCCGCTGCGCACTGAGCGCAAAAGTTGCTGCTGGTGAAATGGTTGTAGTTGACGGTCTTGCATTTGATGCACCGAAAACCAAAAATGTTGTAGCAATGCTTGCTGCTTTTGATGCTGCTGATAAGAAAGCTCTTATCATTACCAACGGCGAGAATGAAAATGTTGAACTTTCTTCCCGCAATATGCCGAAGGTAACAGCTCTTTCCAATGGCTGCCTGAATTGCTTCGATTTACTTAACAATAATAAAGTATTCCTGGCTAAAGACGCTATTGCCAGAATTGAGGAGGTGCTCGCATAATGGCAACCAATCCTCGCGATTTGTTAATCCGCCCTGTAATCACCGAAAAAACTTCCGTTATGATGCAGGACAATAAATATACTTTTAAAGTGCCTCTTACTGCTAACAAAACTGAAATCAGACAAGCGGTAGAGAAAATTTTTAACGTAAAAGTTGAAAAAGTAAACACCGTGCGCGTACTTGGCAAAACTAAACGCATGGGCAGATACGTTGGCAAACGTTCCGATTATAAGAAAGCTATCGTGAAGCTGGCTGAAGGCAATACGATTCAAATTTTCGAAGGAATGTAATTTAACGTAATAAGGAGGTAAAATTAAATGGCTATTAAAAGCTTTAATCCGTATTCTCCTTCGAGACGCTTCATTACAGTGTCTACCTTCGAAGAGATTACGACAGATAAGCCGTACCGTCCTCTTGTTGAGAAACTTCAGAAACATGCTGGACGCAACAATACCGGCAAAATGACCGTTCGCCATAAAGGCGGCGGCGTTAAAAGACTGTATCGTGTTATTGATTTCAAACGCACCAAAGACGGTATTCCCGCTCGCGTTGCAACCATTGAATACGATCCTAACCGCAATGCACGCATAGCTCTTGTAAACTATGTTGACGGTGAAAAACGCTACATCATCGCTCCGCTTGATTTAAAAGTTGGCGATATGATTGAAAGCGGCCC
Source organism: Phascolarctobacterium sp. ET69 (assembly GCF_023336935.1). GTDB lineage: Bacteria > Bacillota > Negativicutes > Acidaminococcales > Acidaminococcaceae > Fusicatenibacter_A > Fusicatenibacter_A intestinipullorum. The sequence goes on along the minus strand of NZ_JAMBLR010000008.1, from coordinate 53,470 downwards.
GGAAGCTGATATCAAAATCGGTAACTGCCTGCCGCTGAAAAATATTCCGCTTGGTACTACCGTACACAATGTTGAACTTAAAATCGGTAAAGGCGGCCAGATGGCACGTAGCGCCGGTTCTTCCGCTCAGCTGATGGCTAAAGAAGGCGAATATGCACTTCTCCGTCTGCCTTCCGGCGAAATCCGCAAAGTTCACATCAACTGCCGTGCAACTGTTGGCCAGGTTGGCAATATTGACTTTGAAAACATCACTATTGGTAAAGCCGGCCGTAACCGTTGGCTCGGTATCCGTCCTGCAAACCGCGGCGTAGTTATGAACCCGAACGACCATCCGCATGGCGGTGGCGAAGGCCATTCTCCTGTCGGCCGCAAACGCCCTGTTACTCCTTGGGGCAAATGTGCTTTCGGTACTCGTACCCGCAAGCAGAAAAAAGCTTCCAGCAAGCTGATTGTAAAACGCAGAACGAAATAATTAGCAGGTTAAAGAAAGGAGGCCCAAATAGTGTCCAGATCAATCAAAAAAGGACCTTATGTGCATGAAAGTCTTCTGAAGAAGATCGAAGCCATGAACGCTTCTAACGATAAAAAAGTTGTAAAGACCTGGTCTCGCAGCTCCACTATTCTTCCGGAATTTTTAGGACATACTATTGCCGTACATGACGGCCGTAAACATGTGCCTGTATTCATTACCGAAGATATGGTTGGCCATAAATTGGGAGAATTTGCTCCCACCCGTACTTACAAAGGTCATGCCGATAAAAGTACGGCTTTAAAATAAGGGGAAAGGGGGCAGATAGCATGGAAGCAAAAGCTGTTGCAAAATATGTTCGTATCGCGCCGCGCAAACTGCGCATCGTGATTAACCTTATCCGCGGCAAATCCGTGGGTGAAGCATTCGCGATCCTCAAACATACCCCTAAAGTTGGGTCTGAGGTAATCGAGAAGGTACTGCGCAGTGCAGTTGCCAATGCAGAGCATAACTTCGACATGAATGTAGACGAACTCGTTGTATCCACCTGCTTTGTGGATCAGGGTCCTACCATGAAGAGAATTCATCCGCGTTCCCGCGGACAAGCGTTTAAAATTTTGAAACGCTCCAGCCACGTAACCGTAGCAGTTAAAGAAAAATAATATCCCGAAGAAGGAGGGAAACGATAGTGGGTCAAAAAGTTAATCCGCATGGTCTGCGCGTAGGCATCATTAAAGGTTGGGATTCCAAATGGTATGCCGACAGAGACTATGAAAAATACTTATTGGAAGATATTAAAATCCGTGAATTCATTAAAGATAAACTGTTCTTATCCGGTATTTCTAAAGTAGAAATCGAACGTGCATCCAACAGAGCACGCATCTCCATCCACACCGCTAAACCCGGTATGGTAATCGGCCGTCAGGGCAGCAACATCGAATTGCTTAAAAACGATTTGAAAAAAATGACTGACAGCGTAATCGACATCAATATCGTTGAGGTTAAAACCCCGGATATGGACGCAACCCTTGTTGCAGAAAACATCGCTTCTCAGCTCGAACGCCGTATCGCTTTCCGCCGCGCTATGAAACAGTGCGTAGGCCGTACCATGCGTATGGGTGCGAAAGGTATTAAAGTACAGGTTAGCGGCCGTCTTGGCGGTGCAGAAATTGCCCGCAGCGAAAGCTACCGCGAAGGAAGCATTCCTCTGCACACTCTGCGTGCTGACATTGATTATGGTACCGCAGAAGCACATACTACCTATGGCCGTATCGGCGTAAAAGTATGGATTTATAAAGGCGAAGTCCTTCCTGAAAGTAAAGAAGTAGCAAAAGCTGCTCCGGCGAAGGAGGCATAAGTTAATGTTATTACCGAAGAGAGTTAAACATCGTAAACAGCACAGAGGCCGTATGACCGGACGTGCAATGCGCGGCAATAAAATTGCTCATGGCGATTACGGCCTGGTAGCACTTGAACCGGCCTGGATCACCAACCGTCAGATTGAAGCAGCCCGTATTGCTATGACCCGTTACATTAAACGTGGCGGCCAGGTATGGATTCAGATTTTCCCTGACAAACCTATCACCGCTAAACCGGCTGAAACCCGTATGGGTAGTGGTAAAGGCTCCCCGGAATACTGGGTTGCAGTTGTTAAACCCGGCCGTGTAATGTTTGAAATGAACGGCGTATCCGAAGAAATCGCTAAAGAAGCTATGCGTCTTGCTAGCCACAAACTGCCGATTAAGACTAAATTTGTGACCCGCGCACAGCAAGAAGCTGAAGCTGCCGCACAGGAAAAGGGTGGTGAAGCTTAATGAAAACCGCAGAAATCCGTGAAATGTCTGCTGCTGAATTAGACAACAAGCTGGCAGGTTTAAAAGAAGAACTCTTCAACCTGCGTTTTCAAATGGCAACCGGACAATGTGAAAACCCGATGAAAATTCACGAAATTAAAAAGTCCATTGCCCGTATTAAAACCATTCAGCGCCAGCGTGAATTAAACGCCTGAGTGTGTTTGAAGTATGAAGAAGGAGGAAACAGTTGTGACCGTTGAAAGAAATACGCGTGTTACCCGTATCGGTAAAGTAGTCAGCGACAAAATGCAGAAAACTGTTGTAGTTGCTGTTGAGCGTTTTGTAAAACATCCGGTATACGGTAAAGGTGTTCAACATACTATCAAATTTAAAGCTCACGATGAAAATAACGAAGCACATGTTGGCGATACTGTCCAAATTATGCAAACCCGTCCGCTTTCCAAAGATAAATGCTGGCGTGTTATTGAAATTTTAGAGCGTGCAAAATAATGAAATCTGCCGATTGATTGATTGGCAAGGGAGGTAAAACCATGATCCAACAACAGACTATTCTTAATGTCGGCGACAACACCGGCGCTAAGAAAGTTATGTGCATCCGCGTATTGGGCGGTTCCTACCGTAAATATGCTAATATTGGCGACGTAATCGTGTGTGCTGTAAAAGATGCATCACCCGGTGGCGTTGTAAAAAAAGGTGACGTTGTAAAGGCAGTTGTTGTTCGTTCAGCTAAGGGTGTCCGCCGTCCGGATGGTTCTTACATCCGCTTCGACGAAAATGCGGCAGTTGTAATCAAAGACGACAAAACTCCGCGCGGAACCCGCATCTTCGGGCCTGTTGCCCGCGAACTCCGTGAAAAAGACTTTATGAAAATCATTTCTCTGGCACCTGAAGTGCTGTAAGAAATTTGATGACGCACATAAGGAGGTGTACCTGAAATGACAGCAGCTAAAATGCACGTCAAGAAAGGCGACAAAGTTTTGGTACTGTCCGGTAAGGACAAAGGCAAAGAAGGCAAAATTATTATGGCCCTGCCGAAAAAATCCAAAGTTGTCGTTGAAGGCATTAATAAAGTAAAACGTCACACAAAACCGACTCAGAGCAATCCTCAGGGCGGCATTATCGTTAAAGAAGCTCCGATGGCTTCCGCAAAAGTTATGCTCGTTTGCCCGCATTGCCAGAAACCGACCCGTATTAAAAAAGTTGAAGTTTCCGGCAGCTTCGTAAGAGCCTGCAAAAAATGTGGCGAAGTAATAGATAAATAATCCGGGAAAGGAGGAAATGTTTGAATGGCAAAAACAAGATTGCAAGAAAAATATTTGTCTGAAGCCGTTAAAGGACTGATGGACAAATTTAACTATAAAAATGTTATGGAAATTCCTAAAATCGAGAAAGTTGTCATCAATATGGGCGTTGGCGAAGCCGTTGGCAACAGCAAAGCTCTGGAATCTGCAGTAGCAGACCTGACCGCAATCTCCGGTCAGAAACCTGTTATCACTAAAGCAAAAAAATCCATCGCAGCTTTTAAACTCCGTCAGGGCATGCCGATTGGCGCAAAAGTTACTCTGCGCGGCGACCGCATGTACTACTTCCTCGACAAACTGATGAACATCGCACTGCCTCGTGTACGTGACTTCCGCGGTGTTAGCCCGACTGCATTCGATGGCCGCGGCAACTATGCACTTGGTTTGAAAGAACAATTGATTTTCCCGGAAATTGACTACGATAAGATTGATAAAGTACGCGGAATGGATATCATCATTGTTACGACCGCTAAGACTGATGAGGAAGCAAGAGAATTGCTCAGAATCCTCGGAATGCCGTTCAGCGCATAAGTTAGGAGGGAATACTTTGGCTAAGAAAGCCTTGATTGAAAAGTGGAATAAAGAGCCGAAATTTAAAGTACGCCGTTACAACCGCTGCAAAATTTGCGGCAGACCCCATGGTTATATGCGTAAATTTGGCATCTGCCGTATCTGCTTCCGTGAATACAGCTATCAGGGCGCTATTCCGGGAGTTACCAAAGCAAGCTGGTAATACAGCATTTTAGGAAGGAGGGTATTAAAGTATGGTAATGACTGACCCGATTGCCGATATGCTTACCCGTATTCGTAACGCAAATTCGGTTCATCATGATAAAGTTGAAATCCCGTGCTCTAAAATCAAAGTTGCTATCGCTGAGATTTTAAAGAACGAAGGTTTTATAAAAGATTTTGAAGTAATTGCTGATAATAAACAGAACGTTATCCGCGTCAGCCTGAAATATGGTGCCAACAAAGAGAAAGTTATTTCCGGCATTAAACGTATTTCCAAACCTGGTCTCAGAGTTTATTCTCAAAAAGACCAACTGCCCAGAGTTCTCGGAGGTCTTGGCATTGCAGTAATCTCTACTTCCCAAGGCCTTATGACTGATAAAGCAGCACGCAAAGCCGGCCTCGGCGGCGAAGTGCTTGCATACGTCTGGTAATACTGAAAGATAGGAGGTGCTCATAAGTGTCTAGAATTGGTAAGCATCCAATTACCGTGCCCGCTGGCGTAACAGTTACCATCGAAAACAACCTTGTTACCGTTAAGGGCCCTAAAGGCGAACTTTCCCGCCAAATCAACAAAGAAATGAAACTTACCATGGAGGACGGCGTTATCACCGTTGAACGTCCGAGCGACGACAAAGAACATCGCTCCATGCACGGTCTGTCCCGTACTCTCATTAATAATATGGTTATCGGCGTAACCCAGGGCTTTTCCAAAACTTTGGAAATTACCGGCGTAGGTTACCGTGCCGCAAAACAGGGTAACAACATTAACTTTACCCTTGGTTTTTCCCATCCTGTAGTTAAAGAGCCGCCTGCTGGTATTACCTTTGAGGTTCCGGCTCCGAACAAAATCGTAGTAAACGGTGCCGATAAAGAAAAAGTAGGCGCTGTTGCAGCAGAAATCCGCACTTTGCGTCCGCCTGAACCGTATAAAGGCAAAGGCATCCATTACGAAGGTGAACGTATCCGCCGTAAGATTGGTAAAGCAGGCGCTAAAGGCAAGAAGTAATTTCTAAAGGAAGGGAGTGAAACTCTTGCTTAACAGAGTTGATAAAAATGCGAAACGCCAGAAACGCCATCTGCGTGCCCGTCAATACATTTTCGGCACTGCTGAAAGACCGCGTTTGAACGTATACCGTTCCCTGGCAAACATTTACGCTCAGGTTATTAACGATGAAACTGGCGAGACCATTGTTTCTGCCAGCACTGTTGAAAAAGATAGAAAAGCCAGCAACGGCGGCAACGTAGAAGCTGCCCGCGAAATTGGCAAAGCCATTGCCGAAAGAGCATTGGAAAAAGGCATTAAAGAAGTAGTATTTGACCGCGGTGGTTATCTTTACACCGGCCGTGTAGCAGCTCTTGCAGATGCAGCCCGTGAAGCTGGACTGCAATTCTAAAAGAAGGAGGAATAATAGTGGCTAATTTCAGAAATGAAGAAAGCGACTTGAAAGAGAAAGTCGTGTTCATCAACCGTGTTGCAAAGGTTGTTAAAGGCGGACGCCGTTTCTCCTTCTCTGCACTTGTTGTGGTAGGTGACGAAAACGGCCATGTTGGCATGGGCCTTGGCAAAGCGGCAGAAGTTCCCGAAGCTATTCGCAAGGGTGTAGAAGACGCTAAAAAGAATATGGTTAACGTTGCTTTGGTTGGTACAACCATTCCGCATGAATGCATTGGTGTGTTCGGCGCAGGCCGCGTATTTTTAAAACCGGCTGCAGAAGGTACCGGCGTTATTGCCGGCGGCCCTGTTCGTGCCGTACTCGAACTTGCAGGCGTACGTGATATCCTTACCAAATGCCAGGGTTCCAATAACCCGAATAACGTAGTTCGCGCAACTATTGAAGGTCTTCGTTCCTTAAAGAGTGCTGAAACGGTTGCTGCACTTCGCGGCAAAACCGTACAAGAAATTTTTGGCTAAGGAGGAAGCTCGATGCAACAACTTAAAGTTACGCTGACCCGCAGCCTTATCGGTTACCCGCAAGACCAGCGCATGACCGTAAAAGCTCTGGGCTTAGGAAAAATTAATTCTACTGCTATAAAAGACGATACCCCGGCTATCCGCGGTATGCTTCACAAAGTAAGACACCTTGTGAAGGTTGAAGTCGTTGAAGCTTAATGGAGGAGGTGCAACAGATGAATTTGCATGAATTATCACCTGCACCGGGTTCCAGAACCAAACATGTACGCGTTGGTCGTGGTTTGGGTTCCGGTCTTGGTAAAACATCCGGCAAAGGCCAAAAAGGACAGAAATCCCGCTCCGGCGGTGTAAAACGTCCGGGCTTTGAAGGTGGTCAAAGACCTTTGTATCTGCGTTTCCCGAAACGCGGTTTCTACAATAGATTCGGTTCTGACTATGTTGAAATCAACGTAGGCAGCCTTAATTGCTTTGAAGACGGCACAGTAGTTGAACCTGTAATGCTGATTGAATGCGGCATGGTTAAAAATATCCGTGACGGCGTCCGTATTCTCGGCAATGGTGAGCTTACCAAAAAACTCACCGTTCAGGCTATGGGCTTCAGCAAAACTGCTGAAGAAAAAATTATTGCAGCCGGCGGCAAAGTAGAGGTGATTTAAAGTGTTATCAGCCCTCGCAAATCTTTCTCAAGTAACAGAACTCAGGCGGAAAATCCTTTTTACTCTCGCCATGTTCGTCGTTTTTAGGGCTGGAACACATATCCCTGTTCCTGGCGTTAACGCAAGCATGATTGAGCAGCTGTTTAACAGCGGTAACCTCTTGGGTTTGCTCGATATGTTCTCTGGCGGTGCCTTGAGCAAATTTTCTGTTTTTGCGATGAGTATTACACCGTACATCAATGCTTCCATTATTCTGCAGCTTCTTAAAGTCGTTGTTCCTACGTTGGAACAGTGGGGCAAAGAAGGTGTGGAAGGACAGAAGAAAATTACCAAAGTAACCAGATACGGTACTGTTCTTCTTGGTTTCATCCAGGCATTGGGTATGGCGTATGGTTTAAGAATGGCAATTAATGACCCGAGCATTTTCTCCGTTCTTTTAATTGCGATTACTTTAACTGCCGGTACTGTATTTTTAATGTGGATTGGCGAGCAGATTACCGCTAAAGGCGTTGGCAACGGTATCTCCTTGATAATCTTTGCAGGTATCGTTTCCAGAATTCCTGACGGGCTGCACGTAATTTACCAGTATTTACAGGCCGGAACAATTAATGCTTTAAATGTACTTTTATTTGCTGTAATTGCAGTTGCCATGATCGTATTTGTAATTGCAATTACGCAGGGTATCCGTAAAGTACCGGTACAATACGCTAAACGCGTTGTTGGCCGTAAAATGTACGGCGGCCATTCCAGTTATATTCCGCTGAAAGTTAACCAGGCCGGCGTTATTCCTATCATCTTCGCATCTTCAATCCTTATGTTCCCGGTAACCATCGGACAGTTTGTTGACGTTGCGTGGATTAAAACGGTAGCAGGCTGGTTTGCATGGGGTTCTCCTTTGCAGACTACTTTGTATGTATTGATGATTTTGTTCTTCACATATTTCTATACTGCTGTAAGCATTAATATTAATGATGTGGCGGACAATCTTAAAAAATACGGCGGATTTATTCCCGGCCTGCGCCCCGGTAAACCTACCAGTGATTATCTGGACAAAATCATGACCAGAATCACTCTTGCCGGTGCAATTTTCCTTTCGCTGATTGCGCTTATGCCTAATGTCATCGGCTGGATGACCGGCATTGAAGGTGTTTACTTCGGCGGTACCGCTCTCTTAATCGTTGTTGGTGTAGCGCTCGATACCATGAAGCAGATTGAATCGCTCGTATTGATGCGTCACTATCAAGGTTTTATGAAATAGGAGGAATCAGGAAATGTATATTATTTTAATGGGACCTCCGGGTGCCGGCAAAGGCACTCAAGCAGAAAAATTAATTGCCGAATTTAAAATTCCCCATATTTCCACCGGGGATATGTTCCGCGCAGCTGTAAAGCAAGGAACTGAACTTGGCAAAGAAGCTAAAAGATATATGGATGCCGGACAGCTTGTTCCTGATGTTGTAACTATCGGCATTGTACGTGAAGGATTATCCAAACCGGAATGTGCAAACGGATTTATCCTTGACGGCTTCCCGAGAACTGAAGAACAGGCAGTCGCACTTGACGGCATCATGAAAGACCTGGGCATAAAGATGACAGGCGTAATCAATATCGTAGTTCCCGATGCTGAGCTTGTTGGCAGGGTAACCGGCAGACGCATCTGCAAATCCTGCGGCGCTACCTATCATGTAGCGTTCAACCCCAGCAAAGTGGAAGGTATGTGTGATAAATGCGGCGGGACGCTTTATCAACGTGACGACGACAAAGAAGAAACAATCAAAAACCGTCTGGAAGCATATCATTCCCAGACTGAGCCTTTAATAGAGTACTACAAAAAACAGGGCTTATATCATGAAATCGACGGCATGCAGCCGATTGACAAAGTATATGCCGATGTTAAAGATAGTCTCTCTGGCAACTGAGCAAGGAGGTATTGAGCGTGTCCAAACAAGATGTAATTGAGGTTGAAGGCACAATCTTGGAATCTTTGCCAAATGCCATGTTCCAGGTAAAATTGGAAAACGGCCATGTTATTCTGGCACACATATCCGGTAAGATACGTATGAACTTCATCAAAATTTTGCCTGGCGACAGGGTTACAGTGGAGCTTACTCCGTATGATCTGAACCGTGGAAGAATTACTTACCGTTTTAAATAAGCAAGACAGGCAAGAGGAGGTTAAAAAATGAAAGTCAGACCGTCTGTAAAGCCAATATGTGAAAAATGCAAAGTCATCAAACGTAAAGGCCATGTTATGGTAATCTGTGAAAACCCGAAACATAAACAAAAACAAGGATAAGAAGGAGGTGCGCTTTAATGGCACGTATTGCAGGTGTCGATTTACCGAGAGATAAACGTATTGAATACGCTTTACCTTATATTTATGGCATCGGACTTACTTTATCGAGAGAAATCCTCGCAAAAACCGGTATCAACCCTGATACCCGCGTTCGCGATCTCACCGAAGAAGAAGTTGCTAAAATCCGTGAAACTCTTGACGCTGATTATAAAGTAGAAGGTGACCTCCGCAGAGAGGAATCCCTCAATATTAAACGTTTAATTGAAATTGGCAGCTACCGCGGCCGCAGACATCGTATGGGTCTGCCTGTTCGCGGCCAGAACACCAAAAACAATGCACGTACCCGCAAAGGTCCTAAACGTACTATTGCCGGCAAGAAGAAATAATCAGTGAAGGAGGGATAAACGAGTGGCTGGTAAAAAAGTTGTTCGCAACAAGAAAAAAGTTAGCAAAAATATTATTAACGGTGTAGCTCATATCCGTTCGACTTTCAATAATACTATCGTTACTATCGCTGATACCGAAGGTAATGTTCTGAGCTGGGCATCCGCAGGCGGCCTTGGTTTCCGCGGCAGCCGCAAAAGCACTCCGTTCGCTGCACAGATGGCTGCTGAAGAAGCAACCAAAGCAGCTATGGAACATGGCCTGAAACAGGTTGAAGTTTATGTAAAAGGCCCCGGCGCCGGCCGTGAAGCCGCTATCCGCGCACTTCAGGCTGCTGGTCTTGAGGTTAACTCCATCAGAGACGTAACCCCGATTCCGCACAATGGCTGCCGTCCGCCGAAACGCAGAAGAGTATAATTGGAGGTGTAGCATAGATGGCAATTGATAGAACGCCTGTCCTGAAAAGATGCAGATCTTTGGGATTAACTCCGGCATTTCTGGGCATTAGCAAGGAATCTCACCGTCAGGCTAAACGCGCTAACAGAAAAAAGAGTGAATATGGCATTCAGTTAACTGAAAAACAAAAAGCAAAATTTATTTATGGCCTGCTGGAAAAACAATTCCGCGGCTACTACGACAGAGCTAAAAAAATGGAAGGCATCACCGGTGAAAACCTGCTCATCCTTCTGGAAAGAAGAATTGACAACGTTGTATTCCGTCTTGGTCTTGCAAACACCCGCCGTCAGGCTCGTCAGATTGTAAGACACGGCCATATTGCCGTTAACGGCAAACGCCTTGATATTCCTTCCGCTCTGGTAAAAGCAGGCGACGTTATTTCCGTTATGGAAGGCAGCCGTTCCAAAGAATATTTCAAAGGCATGGCTGAAACTCTTGCCGGCAAAACCGTTCCGGCATGGTTGATTCAGGACGCTGAAAATCTCGGCGGCAAAGTTGACCGTTACCCGACTCGTGAGGAAATTGATGTTCCTATCGAAGAACATCTCATCGTTGAGTTGTACTCCAAATAATAGTTTGAACATCTTCATGCCACCATATATTGGGCGTATTGTGGTAATACGCAAAAGAAGGAGGCTTTCCATATGATCGAATTAGAAAAACCAAAAATGGTCACAGCTGATATCAGCGATGACGGGCGTTATGGTAAATTTGTTTGGGAGCCGCTTGAAAGGGGCTACGGCATTACTCTCGGCAACAGCCTTCGCAGAGTATTGCTGTCCTCACTGCCGGGCGCAGCAGTAACCAGCGTTAAAATCGAAGGTGTACTGCATGAATTCTCTACAATTCCTGGCGTCAGGGAAGACGTTGCAGACATTATCTTAAACATCAAAGGCCTCTGCCTTAAACTGCACGGCGACGAACCTAAAGTTCTGCGCATTGAATGCAGCGGCGAGCAGGAGGTTACGGCAGCAAACATCATTGCTGACGCAGATGTGGAAATTTTAAACCCTGAACTGCACATTGCCACACTTGATACCGATGCGGTATTCAATATGGAAATTAATGTAGACAAAGGGTTGGGATATGTTCCGGCAGATAAGAATAAACGTGCGGATCAGCCGATAGGAGTTATTCCCGTTGATTCCATATATTCTCCTATTACCAGAGTGAAGTTCGGTGTTACCGATACTCGCGTAGGTAATGTTACCAACTATGACAAACTGACTTTGGAAGTTTGGACAGATGGCAGCGTAGAGCCTGATACTGCTGTAAGCATGGCATCCGGCATTATGATTGACTATCTGAAAATGTTCCAGCCGGCAGCTGAAACTGCTTCCGGCATCATCACCGTATCCGGCAGCACGGAAGAAGCTGCTGCAGAAGAACAGGGCGCACCGGCAGGTACAGGTTCCGTTTCCATTGACGACCTTGACCTTTCCGTACGTTCCAACAACTGCCTGCGCCGCGCCGGCATCAACACGGTTGATGAACTTATCCAAAGAACAGAAGAAGATATGATGAAAGTGCGTAACCTTGGCCGCAAATCGCTTGAAGAAGTTAAGAAAAAACTCAGTGATATGGGCCTCAGCTTGCGCAAAAGTGAAGAAGAATAAGAAGGGGGTCGGAAACAGATGGCATACAGAAAACTGGGCCGCAATTCCAGCAACCGTAAAGCATTGTTCCGCAGCATTTTAAGTTCTTTCTTCAAACACGAGAGAATCGAAACTACCGTAACTAAAGCTAAGGAAGTAAGCAAACATGCTGCTAAATTAATTACTTTGGCTAAACGCGGCGACCTTCATGCACGCCGCCTGGTAATGGCTGAGCTCGTGGACGAAGAAGCAACGAGAAAACTGTTTAACGAGATCGCTCCTAAATACGCAGACCGCCAGGGCGGCTTTACCCGTATTTATAAAGTTGGTCCTCGCCGCGGTGACGCTGCTGAAATGGCAATTATCGAGCTCATCTGATTGGTATAAACAGCTAACATAAACAAAAAGACAGCGGATAACCGCTGTTTTTTTGTTTATACATGCAAATTTCCCGCAGCTTGGAAAAACACTTGCCGCAGACATGGTTAATTGTGTAAAATAATAACATAATAAATGTAATGGAGGCATAATAATGAGCGAAAACAGCAAAGTAAAATTTACAACCAATAAAGGTGTTTTTGTTGCAGAAATTTTTGAAGACAAAGCACCGAATACTGCCAAAAATTTTTTGGATTTGGTAAATAAAGGCTTTTATGACGGTATTATTTTCCACCGTGTAATCGACGGCTTCATGATTCAGGGCGGCGACCCGACCGGTACAGGCATGGGCGGCCCCGGCTACAAAATTAAAGATGAATTTGGCGAAGGACTTAAACATGACGACGAAGGCGTGCTTTCTATGGCAAATGCTGGCCCGAACACCGGCGGCAGCCAGTTCTTTATCACGCTTGCGCCTACTCCGTGGCTCGACGGTCATCACGCGATTTTCGGCCGCATTGTAGAAGGTATGGACAGAGTAAGATTAATCGGCGTAGTGCCGACTGATTTCCGTGACCGCCCGATTGAACCGGTAGTAATGGAAAAAGTTGAAGTTGTAAAATAATGCCGGCCTATGTATATATGCTGCGCTGCGCAGATGGTTCGCTTTATACCGGCTGGACCAATGATATGGAAAAACGCCTGAAAGCGCATCACAGCGGGCAGGGCGCAAAATATACCCGCAGCCGCGGCCCGGTAGAGCTTGTTTACTGCGAGGAACTTACTGATAAAAGCGAAGCCTTAAAACGTGAATATGCAATTAAACAGCTAAGCCATACGGAAAAGCTGAAATTAATAGAACGTAACAAATTGAACACAATTTACTGAAAATATTTGCAATTTTGCCTAAAGTGCCTTGCTTTATTTATATTGATAGGGTATAATAGGCGGAGTGAGTGCGAGACAGTGTATTTTCGCACTTAAGTAATATTTTTAGGAGGCCCAGAAAAGATGACTGGCAAAGTAAAATGGTTTAACGCAGAAAAAGGTTACGGTTTCATTGAACGTGAAGAAGGCGGCGACGTATTCGTACATTTCTCCGCAATTCAGGCTGATGGATTCAAAACCCTCGAAGAAGGCCAAGCTGTGGAATTTGACGTAGTTGAAGGTCCCCGCGGCGAGCAGGCTGCTAATGTAGTTCGTCTGTAATATATAGTTATTAATCCCAATTAATTATATAGAATCGGCTTATGAACAAACCGGAACGCATTTTCTCAGGAAGATGCGTTCTTTTTATTTATGTTTGCTTTTTAAAATGCTATAATTAAAATATATCAACAATTAAAGCAGGTATTATTATGAAAAGGCTCAAATTTATCTTAGTGCTTTGCGTATGTATTTTATGCTTTTCGGCGCAGGTTTTGGCTGCTGCCATATCATCCGAAAAGCAGGACATTATAAAAGAATACTATTTTACAGAAGCTGTTAATATCGCCGCAGGGCTTTGCATTGGCATTTATGACCCGCAGCAGGCGCCGGAAATTGCGTATTTGCGCGATTATGGCTGGGAGATTGTGCCGTTTAAATTAAAAGACGGTAAAGTTGACAGCAGCATTGTTGTAGCCAAAAACCATATTAAAGAACAGGATATTGATTTTTATATAGTGGGCTTCCGCGGAAGCGCCAACAAAAGCGACTGGAAAATAAACCTTGAAACCGAACAGGTTCCGTATGGTGGCAGTACGGTTGAAGAATTTAAAACTTTTGCCCAAACTGTTAAAGAAGATGAAACGGTGCCTATGGTGCATAAAGGGTTTAACGAATATGTAAACACTGTTTTAAGTGCTACCATGCAGGACGGTTCAAGCAGCAAACGGTTTGTTGAGGAGATTAAAAACAACCCGAAGGTACGAGTGCTTTTAACAGGGCACAGCCTTGGCGGTGCGGTGGCAACGCTTACGGCGGAACGCCTTGTAAGCATGGGTATAGAAAAATGGCGCGTGCCGGTAATTACTTTTGGCGCACCTGCCATAGGCAACGCGGCGTTTGCCAAAGCCTACAGCGATAAGATTTTGCTGTGGCGCATAACCAATACGGCAGACCCTGTTCCCGGAAGCTTGCAGACTTTTTTTGGCGGCTATAAGCAGTTTGGCAAACAATACAAATACAGTGTATCGCCTAAGCTGGCAACACAGCAGCATGATATGGCAATGTATTTCGATGTATCGGTACACAAATATTACAAGGCGCTGCAAAAAGCGCAGGAGGCCGGGCTGATTGCAAAAACTCCCATGCAGCAGCTTAACGGCAGCGAGCCGCTTGTGGCGGTATGGATAGGTTCCAGCCGGGCTCTGGAAAAACGCCCGTATATGCCGGATATTCAAAGTTTTCTGCTTTCGGAATATCAGAACATGCTGCCGAGATATATAATTATGGATGACGATATCAAATTATACAGGCAGGAATTTTATCCGCTGAATTACTTTATCCGCGAGGCGCAGGCTGTTGGCGCAGATTACATTATAATTGCCGAAATGGACGGGCATCAGCCGCGAAACAGCCAAAACTGGTATATTAATATGAATCAGAGCGTTTTTAACGCAAATGGCGGGTTAATAAATGTTATCAGCATTTCCAAGCTGGTTTCGCCGGTATCGGGCAATATGCACGCTGCCGTTTATGCCGTTAAAGAAGGGCGCACGCAGCTGAAGCAATACCTGCCCTTTATAAAAACCAGATATAACAAAACACCGCAGTGGATTAGTTTGGGAGAGGTTGAAAATTGAAAGAAGAAGCATTGCAGGAACTTGAACAGCAGCTGGCAAAATGCAGGGAATGTAAACTGTGCGAATTTGCCAAAGGCCCTGTCGGCTGGTTTGGCTGCGCCGAAACACCGATAGTATTTGTAGGAGAAGGACCCGGCGGGGTCGAGGATGATTATGGCTGCCCGCTGATTGGCCCTTCCGGACAGCTTTTGGACAAAGCTTTGTGGGCAACCAAAATGACAAGGGACAGAGTAATTACAACCAATATAGTAAAATGCCGCCCTAAAGGAAACCGTACGCCTAATATTGCTGAAGCCGATTTTTGCGCGCAGCGCTGGCTGGAAAAAGAACTGGAAATTTTGCAGCCGCAAGTAATTGTGGCGCTGGGCAGCGTAGCGCTGCATTATTTGGGCAGCCCGGATATGCGCATAACCCGTGACCGCGGCAAATGGTTTAAAACGCGCCAGGGTTACGACTGCATTGCAACATATCATCCGGCGTATCTTCTGCGCCTTGCAGACCCGCATGTACTGAACCATGCCAAATGGGAAGTTTTTTATGATTTGGAGGCGGCTCGCAAAAAAGCAGAAGAAGCCGTACCGGATTATAAATTTATGAGTGAAGAAAAAACAGACCTGTTTAAGCTGTTTAAGAAACGTTAAAAAGAAAATAAAAAAATTTTTACACAAAAGCATTAGTTAGGGGTTGCTAACTAATGCTTTTTATGTTATACTTCTAAATGTGAGTTAGATTAAGCTAACCAAGTATTCTGAAGAACCTTCTTCTTTTGATTACTGCTTAAATAACTGCGCTTTGACCAATGCCCCTCCTGAGGAATATTTGGTTAGCAATCTTTCTTTTTGGTGATATTATGGCACAAAGCATTCTTGGTTTTAACAATCTTGATGAATTTTTTGCTTTCCATGCGGCTCCTGCTATTGCAGGAATTAAACCGGCAAATTTGTTCAGCTGCCCTGCTGGGGTAATGCCGCAGGCAGAAGAAATACTGGCAGATTATGAAAAACAGTTTAAAGACAGCCATACACGTTTTAAATTGTTGTGCCGCTGTCGTGCGCATATATTAATTTTGGTTTATGATACTGAACTTACCGAAAAGATTTTTCAAAAAAAGGTAATTCAAAATTATCTTGCCCGTTTTGGCTATGCTGCCGATACCGGCGTACAGGATTTTTTAAACCAAATTGCCGCAAAAATTGCGGGCGGAGAAAGCTTTCCGCATGAAATAGGCATCATTCTCGGCTATCCGCCGGAAGATATAGAAGGCTTTAAGCGTTATAAAGGGCGCAACTTTAAGTGCTGCGGTTACTGGAAGGTTTACGGCAACGCAGAACGTGCGCAAAAAATGTTTGATGCATATACGCTGTGCCGCGAAAAACTGATGCAGGCATTGCAGAACGGCGTAACGTTAAAAGTTGCTGCCGCTGCCATATAAAGGAGGTATTATTAATGGAAATAGCTGTAATTTACTGGTCCGGAACCGGCAATACAAAAATGATGGCCGAAGCCGTTGCCGAAGGCATTGCCGAAGCTGGTGCACAGGCCGTTGTTAAAAGCGTAAGTGAAATTACTCCCGACGAAGCAGCTGCTTATGATAAAATTGCTTTTGGCTGCAGTGCCATGGGCGCCGAAGTATTGGAAGAAGCAGAATTTGAACCCTTCTTTACCATGGTTGAAGATAATTTAAAAGGCAAAAAAGTAGTGCTGTTCGGCTCTTACGGATGGGGCGGCAGCTACATGCAGGACTGGGAAGCCAGAGTACAGGCCGATGGTGCGGAACTTCTGCATCCGGGCGTACTTGCTATGGGCGAACCTGATGACGCTGCCAGACAGGAATGTAAAGAAATTGGCAGCCTGCTTGCCAAAGCTTAACTTATTCTCTGCATAAGCGGCCCTCCCCGTTTATGTTAAATCCATTTCTCCATAAAGCAGAAACAACGCCTCTAACATTAGGGGCGTTTTTCTGTTGCCCGGGAAATAAAATAATGATTTTTTGGTGAAATAGATTGTAAAAATTATTTTTTGATATATAATTAAAGTAAGACAAGAGAGGTGACCTATGGAATTTTTAGCTAAAATAAATGACCCTGTGCTTTTGGCGCTGGCTTCAACCTGTTTTACCTGGTTTATGACGGCGCTTGGTGCGGGCATGGTTTTCTTTTTTAAAGAAATAAACAAGCGCGTGCTGAATATGATGCTCGGTTTTGCCGCAGGCATTATGGTTGCGGCTTCCTTTTGGTCGCTTTTGGAGCCTGCCATTGAAATGGCGCAGAGCGCGCCCATACCGGCGTGGCTGGTAGCGGCTATCGGCTTTGTCGGCGGCGCGGGCTTTTTGTGCCTGGCAGACCACGTTATGCCGCATGCCCACTTCTTTGCCAAAGAAGGGCAGACGGAGGGCATACCGACGCATTTAAAACGCAGTATTCTTTTGGTGTTCAGCATAACGCTGCATAATATACCGGAAGGGCTGGCAGTTGGCGTGGCCTTTGGCGCAGCGGCGGCAAGCGGCGACCATACATCCCTGCTTGCAGCTATGGCAGTGGCGCTTGGCATAGGCCTGCAAAACTTTCCGGAAGGCGCGGCGGTATCCATTCCGCTGAGGCGTGAAGGCATGAGCCGCTTTAAAAGTTTTATGTACGGGCAGGCAAGCGGCGTGGTAGAACCAATGGCAGGCGTGCTTGGCGCGTGGGCTGTTGCCGGAATGACGCCCGTTTTGCCGTATGCACTGGCATTTGCGGCTGGGGCCATGCTTTATGTGGTGGTAGAGGAACTGATACCCGAAGCACAAAGCGGGGGCGAGCATGAAAGCGCAGATTTATCTACCATTGGCTTTATTGTGGGCTTTACCATAATGATGATAATGGACGTGGCACTTGGTTAATCAAAGCAGGGGCTTTGTAATAAACACAAAAGTTATTTAAGGAGATGAACAGAATGGAAAAAAGATTTTATGTTTGCAAACATTGCGGCAACATGGTTGGCATGATTAAAAATGCAGGCGTACCTATTATTTGCTGCGGCGAACCGATGGCAGAACTTACCGCCAACACTGTAGAAGCATCGCAGGAAAAACACCTGCCGGTTTACACTATGGAAGGCGGCGTGCTGAAAGTACAGGTTGGCAGCGCTGAACACCCGATGCTTGCAGAGCATTATATTGAATGGATTTATGTAGAAACGGAACAGGGCGGACAGCGCAAAGCACTGAAACCGGGCGACAAACCGTCAGCAGAATTTGCTTTTGCAGGCGGCGATAAACCCGTTGCCGTTTACGCATACTGCAATCTGCACGGCTTGTGGAAAACTGAAGTAAAATAATATAACAGCGTAAAATAAACCCGGAGCTTGCTCAAAAGTAGGCTCCGGGTTTTAACTTATAAAGTAAAAATATCTTTACAGTTTTATATTTTTCTGTTAAACTATCTAAGCAAATGTGCTGCCATAACGGTAGGCGGTTAGCCCTCCCTGGAGGGACTGTGACCCTCTGTTGATATAGAAATCCGTACGCGGAAATACTATGGAGGAGGGGATAGTATGGAAGTTATTGATATTTTAACCATTATTGGTTACACAATAACAGTGTTTTCCCTTGGCTATGCCCTCGGAAAAGACTACGCTAAAAAACAGTAACAACCGCCATGAGTCCTGACAAAACTTTGACGGTTGTTACTTAAATAACAATATCATTTTGTTGGGCTGACCGTCTATCGGCAGCCATTTGTTTTTCTATAATTATTATAGCAAATTAAAAGATAAAGTCAAATACAGCAGTTAAAAACATCAATGGCACAAAGTATGCTGTTGGTGTTTTTTGTTGAGCGCTGCATATAACTAATAGCCGGTTTTGCAAAAAAGTTTACCTTGTCAGTTTTTTATTGGCGGAGCGGCGGGCGGCTCGCAAATTTTAATTTGCGGCGTTATTAACAAAAAGTAACAGAAAGCGCATGCAAGGCGGAACATGCCCCGGGCAGCGGTCGGGGCAGTTACGCCGCCGTGGGCATTGCCCACCCAAAAGTAAAGTTCGCTATGCGAACTTTTGCTTGCGGGGGGGGAGATGGTTTGGTATAATATTACTGCATATAACATCAAAGTAAAATTTGTGTTACGGAATAATAAAGAAAAGGTTATATGCAATAATAAAAATGCGGAAGGGGTAATGTAAATGAAATGTAGTAAAAATTTGGAAAGGGCTATTGTGCTGGGGTTGATGTTAAGCAGTATTGCTGTGCCTGCGTGGGCGGCTGACATTGAATTTTATGGTAATGTTAATGGTTGGGGAAATACATTTGGTTATGAAAAGAATAAGATAGATATTAATGGTATTAATATAAATGTTAGTGGTTCGGATAAAAAAGATGACACTACCGCTGCTATAATTTTTGATGATGCTAAGGAACATACTATTACAGGTAATGTATATATTGTTAATACAGTTGATGCACCTGATGGTGAAGACCCCACATTGAACATAGCAAATAATGACGGTTTGCAGGTAATTAATGGAACGAAAGTAAATATTACTGGTGATGATGTATATATAGCTTCATTAGGTGGTTCTGGCTATAAAAATGGTTTAGTGAGGAAAAAAAGTACCGCTTTATCAGCAAGTACCAAAAATGGTAATAGAATAACAGTTTCTGGTGACAGGGTACGTATTATTGGTAACATTGATTTTGTATCAAGCGATACTTCAGCTAAAAACAATGAAATTAGAGTTACATTCAATTCGACAGATTCTTATTTTTACGGTGATGTGAATGATACACTAAAAGTTTTTATTTTTAAATATAAACAAGGTACTGCCTATGTAACTCTTAATAATGGTGCTGAATGGATTTATGATGAAATACCAGAAATTGAAAATTTAGAATTAAATGGCGGTATTGTAGCACTTGATGATGCTTACATTCAAAATAAATATGAAAATGAAGTAGTAAAGGTTTATGATGAAGAAGGCAATGTGGTTGATGAAGTTAAACTTTCGGATGACCGGACTGCAAATCATAAAGATGTAACTATTGAAAATTTAAAAGGTAATGGCGGCATTTTTAAAACTGATATTGATTGGTTAAGTAATAATGGAGCTAAAAAAGCAACGGATAACAGCGACTATATTTTTATTGAAAACAGTGAAGTTGGTTCTACTCAAACTTTAGATTTTGATGCTTCTAAAGCAAATTTTGATAAAATGAACATTGGTGATAAGTTGTATTTTGCCAATGTAGAGGATGGCAACACGGCATTTACCACAACTATGGGTACAAATGCTGTATACAGCAATGCTTCTAACATTTATAACTATCAGTATGGCGTTGGCAGTGAAACAGGCAGCACAGGCGAAGATTGGTACATTGGTTTAACCGGTAAATCTGCCGAAGGCAATGCCAACTTTGAAGCTGCCAAAGGTGCAATGTATGCAGGTTATGCTTTAGGCACGGAGCTTGACACCTTAAACAAACGCATGGGTGAAGCACGTTACCTTGAAAACGATAACGGCGTTTGGGTTCGTTACCGCCACAGCAAAACAGGCTGGGATGATACTTACGAAACCAACGGAGATATGTTCCAGCTTGGTTTTGATAATGAAGTAACCGAAAAGGACGGCAAGCATTACCGCGGCGTTGCTATTGATTACACTGATGCTGATACTAATATTATTGGTATTAGCGGCGAAGGAGAACACGAGCGTTACGCCGTAAGCCTGTACGATACATGGTTGGGCGAGAAAGGGCATTACCGTGATTTGGTGCTGCGCGGCGGCCGTATTAACAGCGATTATGATGTAAGCGGCGCTTTCAGCAGTGGTTACGAAGATATTGGCGGCGATTACCACCAGTGGTTTGGCAGCATCAGTGCCGAATGGGGACGCAAAAACGATATGGGCACAGGCTGGTATTTTGAGCCGCAGGTTCAGGCTCACCTGGCGCGTGTCGGCGGTGCAAGCTATGTATCCGACAGTGGAGTTGACGTTGACCAGGACGGCGCAACAAGCTTAAGCGGCCGTGCCGGTTTCCGCATTGGGCGCGAATATGTAAAAGACAACGGCAAACACGATAACTTTTACATTAAGGCCGACCTGCTGCACGAATTTGCGGGCGACAAGAGCTTTAGCCTGACGGGTAATGACGGACGTTACGACAAAGAATATGACGGGCAGGAAACCTGGTGTGATGTTGGTATCGGTGCGGATATTAGCTTGGGCAAAAACAGTTACTTCTGGGCTGATGTAGAACGTACCTTCGGTGCTGATTTTGATAACACTTGGCAAATTAACGGCGGCTTCCGCTGGGAGTTTTAAAATTAAAAATATAAAATAAAAACAGTTACTTTTTATTTATGGGTGATGTGAAAGAAAGAACGAGGTAAAAATGAATCAGGAAAATACGGGGCTTGATAAAACAGTGCTGGAAAAATTTGCGGCTGGTGGTACGGTAGAGTTTGAAAATTATCTGCCGCGCTGCAGAAGCGGCATGCGCACATGGGAACTAAAAATAAGGGATGCAGACGGCAGCCGCAGAATTGTGGTAATCCGCGACAGCGGCTTAAATATTACCGGCACGGAAGTGGCGGTGCAGCCTTTTACAAACCGCACTGAGCGCAACGAAGAAATTTGCAGGCTTTATAATGAATGTCACTTGTCGCAGGTGTTTTTGGCCAATTTGTTTAATATCAGCCAGCCTGCTGTTTCGGTAATTATTAAAAGCTGCAAATGTATCAAAGCTTAATAAACAACAAGCGCATCCGCTGTTAACGGGTGCGCTTTTAGTATCTTTACAGGATTATATTTTTCTGTTAAACTATCTAAGCAAATGTGCTGCCATAACGGTAGGCGGTTAGCCCTCCCCGGAGGGACTGTGACCCTCTGTTGATATAGAAATCCGTACGCGGAAATACTATGGAGGAGGGGATAGTATGGAAGTTATTGATATTTTAACCATTATCGGTTATACAATAACAGTGTTTTCCCTTGGCTATGCCCTCGGAAAAGATTTATCCAAAAAACAGTAGTAACCGCCACGCGTCTGTCAATGCTGTAGCGGCTACTATGTAACCAAAACTTTATTGCAGGCTGACCGTCTATCGGCAGCCATTTGTTTTTCTATAATTATTATAGCAAAAAGGTAAAAAAAGTCAAATTAGTTTACACTTGACGCTGTTTTAATATTCTTTTTATTTTAAAGGAGTTACCATAACTATGCCGAAATATATACATAGTAAACTTTCCGTACAGGAGGGATTGGTTATGAGTGAATTAAGTGAAAGAATCGGCACGGCGGCAGGCAATGCTTTTAAAAGCGGGTTTAACTGCGGCGAGGCAATTTTGCAGGCGTTCCGCACTGAAGGCGGCTTGAAGATTGACGACAACACCATGCGCATGGTTACGGCGTTTGGCGGCGGCATGGGGCACGCACGCGCTGTTTGCGGTGCGCTGGTTGGGTCGGTAATGGTCATCAGTTATTTTGTTGGGCGCACCAGCCCGCAGGAAAAGCCTTTGCCGGAAGTTTACCCTTACAGTAAGGAATATCATGATTTGTTTGTAAAAGAATTTGGTTCTTCCGAATGTAAAGATTTGATGCCGTATGAGTTTAACACGCGCGAGCATTTAATTAACTGCTTAAAACTTGTTAACCGTATGGGCAAATTTTTGGCAGAGTATTTGGAGAGCAAGGGCTTTTTAAAATAGCATAAAAGTTTTTTGGCACCGCTGGCGGATGATACCGGCGGTGCTTTTTTACATACTTTTTACTTACGCTGCATTAAATTTTTAAATAATTTGCTTATAATAAAGCCAACCTAAAATAACAATATACTAAACTGCCATTTAAAAGGAGGACTAAAGTTTTATGAAATTATCCAGCAAAAAAAGAAAAACTGCTGCTGCTGTTTGTGCATTTTTAAGCATTTTTGGCTGTGCCGCAGCAGCAAATGTATATCTTCCTGCCCACGTTGAAGCTGCGGGCTATACCGTTCAGGAAAAGAACCCTGTAAGTGTAATGCCTATTAACCAGGCCAAATTTTTAAAAGGCCAGCGCTTTGATTTGCAGGTAGAAGTTAAAGGGCTTGCTGATGATTTTAAAGTAACTGTTGACGGCGTTGACGCCGAAAAATATTTTGGCAAAAAAGGCGAAGTTAAAACTGCTGACGGTGTAACCGTTTACTGCATTCCTGATGTTGCCTTTACCAAAGCAGGCGCTGTTAAAGTAGAAGCTGTAAGCGGCGGCAATAAAAATGTTGTAAACTACACTGTTACCGATGCCAAAGCCAAGAAAAAAGCCAAAAACGTAATTCTGTTTGTAGGCGACGGCATGAGCCTGCAGGCACGCGAAATGGCCCGTATCCTTTCCAAAGGCCTGAGCGACGGCAAATACAACGACCTTTTGAACATGGAAAAAATGCCGCACATGGCTGTTATTACAACTTCCGGCTATGATTCTCTGGTAACGGACTCCGCCAACAGCGCATCTGCTTATGCAACCGGCCATAAATCCGTTAACAACGCTATGGGCGTATATGCCAACAGCACCAAAGACCCGTTTGACGACCCGAAAGTAGAAAACATTATCGAGCTTGTTAAACGTACCAAAGGCATGGCAACCGGCATTGTTTCCACCTCAAACATTACCGACGCTACTCCGGCAGCTATGCTGAGCCATACCCGCCGCCGTGCTGAACAGAACTTTATTGCCGAAACCATGACCGAAGATTATCACCGTCCGGACGTTATCATGGGCGGTGGTTCCCGCCACTTCATTCCGATGAATGTGCCCGGTTCCAAACGCAAAGATAATGTTAACGTTGTAGAACAGTTTAAAGATTTGGGCTATACTTTCTCCGGCAACAGAACCGAGCTTTTGAATACTCCGGCAGACGAAGATAAAATTCTTGGCCTGTACCAGCTGGATAACATGAATGTATATATCGACCGCGCCATGCTGAAAAACCCGAAAGTTCTGGGCGGCTTTAATGACCAGCCGGGCCTTGTGGAAATGACTCAGCGCGCTATTGATACTTTAAGCAAAAATGAAAACGGCTTCTTCCTGATGGTTGAAGGCGCCTGCGTTGATAAACAGCTGCACGTTATGGACTGGCAGCGTGCCGCTTACGACAATATTGAACTTGACCAGGCTGTTGGCGTAGCCAAGAAATTTGCTGCCGAAAACGGCAATGACACTCTGATTATTGTAGTTGCCGACCATGCACACGGCGCAAGCATTACCGGCACTTACCATGAACTGGACGGCAAAACCGGCCGCGAAGCAGTACGTACTTATGCAGCAGCAGGCTGGCCGACTTTTGAAGACCGCGACGGCGACGGCTACCCCGACAACCCGAACCCGGACGTAACCCTTGCAGTTCAGTTTGCTAACCATCCGGATACCAACATCAACTATAAATTTAAAGAAGTTCCGACTTCCCCGGCTATTATGGCAGGCGACAAAGCCATTGCCAACCCGAAACTGGAAGGCGAATTCTACAAAGGCAACATTCCTTACAAGGAATCCCAGGAAGTTCACTCCGCTGACGATATCCTGCTGAATGCCATGGGCCCCGGCAGCGAATATTTCAACGGCGTAATGGACAACACCGAGGTATTCTTCGGTATGGTTAGAGCCCTTGGCCTTGACGGAACCAAAAACTACAAAAAATAATTAAATTACGGAGGCAGGAAGATGCTCAGAAACTTTTTGAAAAGTTTTCTGCTTTCGTTCCTGCTGCTGGCAGGCGGTGCCTTTACCGCCGCAGACTTGCCGTTAAAGGCGGTTCACTTTGAACCGCCTTTTTTGTGCAGCAGGGCAGAAGCAGCAATAAGCATGACTTTTGATGAAATGTATGACGGTGTTTCTTCGCTTGGCATTACGTTTTCCGATAAACTGAAAAACAGCGAAGGGCAGACGGTGCAGATGACTGGTTTTATGGCGCCGCCCTTAACGCCTACCATTAACTTTTTTGTGCTGACGCGCGAGCCGATGAGCATTTGCCCGTTTTGCAGCACGGATGCTGACTGGCCTGCGGATATTGTTGTTGTGCAGCTCAGCGAGCCTGTTGTGGCATTGCCGTTTGACCGCCCGATAAGCGTTACCGGCACACTGGAATTAGGCACGGAAGTTGACGCCGAAACAGGCTTTGTAAGCCTTGTGCGCATACAGGCGCAGTCACTGGAGGCTTTATAATGCTTTTGGAGATTAAAAACGTATTTAAACAGGTTACGGAACCTTCAGGTGAAATTATTACTGTCAGCCACGCAGAGCATTTAATGCTCGATAAAGGCGGGCAAATGCTGTTAACCGGCCCTTCCGGCAGCGGCAAAACAACCCTTCTGCATATGATTGCAGGGCTTCTTTCGCCAAGCGGCGGCGAAATTTATTTTGACGGCGTGCGCATTGACAATATGCCGGAAAAAGAGCGTGATTTGTGGCGTGCGCGCAATATCGGCTATGTGTTTCAAAAACTGAACCTTATAGAAGCGTTGACGGCGGAAGAAAATATTTTGCTGGCCGGTTATTTTGCCGGCGGCAATATGGCTGAACTAAAAAAACGTGCAGCCATGCTTTTGGAGCGCGTGGGGCTGGCAAATAAAAAAGACACATTGCCCGGGAAATTAAGCATCGGCGAACAGCAGCGCATAGCCGTTGTGCGCGCCGTTATCAACAAGCCTGTACTGCTTTTGGCAGATGAACCCACGGCAAGCCTTGATGCGGAAAACAGCCGCATTGTGCTGGGGCTTCTGCGTGGTTTATGCAGCGAAAACGGCACGGCGCTTATCCTTTCCACGCATGACGAAAGCGTTAAAGAACAGTTTGACGAATGGTTTGACATTAAAGGCGGGAGGTTCATAACTCATGAGCATCATTAAAATAGTACGCCGCAATATTATGTTTAAACCTTTGCAAAGCCTTGTTGCCTGCTGCGTTGTTATGGCAAGCATTGCCATGGCGGTGCTGGTGCTGCTTTTGGCAGACGGCGTACACAGCGGGCTTACGGCGGCGGCAGAACCTTTCCCGATAGTTGCGGGCAGCAAGGGCAGCCCTAATCAGCTGGTGCTGAATACGGTGTTTTTAAAAGACACACCCATGAGCAATATCAGTTATACCGAAGTGGAAAAGCTGCGTGCCAATAAAAATGTGGCAATGGCAGTGCCTTTCGGTTACGGCGATAATTACCGCGGCTTCCGCATGGCGGGAACGGAAAAGGAAATTTTTAATTATGTAATTAACCCGCAGCGCGGCAAGTGGCTGCAAATAAACGAAGGGCGTGCGTTTGAAGCGCCTTTTGAAGCCGTGCTTGGTGCAAGAATGGCCGCCATGACGGGGTTAAAAGTTGGTGATACTTTTAAAACTTCGCACGGCATGGTAGAAATTCCGGGCAGCAAAGGGCATGCGCAGGAATATAAAGTAGTTGGCATTTTAAAACCGGTTAACGGGCCGTATGACCAAAGCATTTTAACCGATATTAAAAGCATTTGGGCTGCCCACGCAGGGCACGGCGCGGCGGTGCAGGGCGTAACCGGGGTGCTGATTAAGCCTGCCGGTTATGCGCAGGCACTGGCAGTGCTTTCACAATACCGCAACAATAAGGAAATGCAGGTGGTATTTCCTTCGCAGACAATAATAGAATTGTTTTCGGTAATGGGCGATGCGGAAAAAGTGCTGCAAATTATAAGCTATGCCGTAATTTTGCTGTCGCTGATTATTATTGCCTTTACAACGTACTGGGCAGCAGCCATGCGCAGGCACGACAATGCTGTTATGCGTGCCATTGGCGCAGGGCAGAAAGCAATTATTAAAATTAACTTTTTGCAGGGCATGCTGCTTTCCTGCATAGGCACGGCGGCGGGCGCGGCGCTTGGGCACGGCGCTTTTGCGGCGCTGGCATATCTGCTGCGCGAAAAAACTGCCGTTAACCTTACCGCAGGCTTTACTTTGCAGGAGGGCATTATGATTGCCGTTGTAGTGGCAGCAGCGGCGGTATTCAGTTTTATTCCGGCAGCGGCGGCATGCCGCAGGCAGGCTGCGGACGATTTGTGAAATTTTTGGGCCCTGCTTTTGTTGAAAGGTATTTATGCTATAATTAACCTAACAACAAACCAAAAGGAGGGTTTTTATGAAAATCGCAAAAACTCTGGCAGCAGCGGCATTGTGCCTGTCGGTATGTTCGGCGGCATTTGCGGCACCGGCTGTAAAAACATTTGACGTACACGAAGGCAGCGTAAAGATTGACGTTCCGCAAATTAAAGGCGCAGCAGGCGGCAAATTTGCCGATAATAAAATTAACAACACTTTAAATTTTTATGTTTTAAAGCAGCTTTATACAGCCCTGCCTTTAAGCATGAGAAACGATGACGTTATGCGTACTGCTTACGATAAAACCTTTAAAGCCAAAGACGGCAGCGAAGATGCGCGTGAATTTGTTGAAGACGTGGCCGGTTTTGTTAATTTTAAACTGCGCTGCGACCTTGAAGATGTAAAACAGTACGGCGGCACCAGCGTGCCCAGCTACGACTTGCAGGGGCAGTATACCGTGCATTTTAAAGGCGATAATTATTTAAGCGTTGAGCAGCGCGGTTACATTTATACCGGCGGCGCTCACGGCATGACGCTTTTTAATGCGGCAACGTTTGATTTAAACACCGGCAGGGAGCTTGAACTGGCTGATTTATTTAAAAACGGCAGCAACTATCTGGAACGCATCAATAAAGTTGTTGCAGCCAAAGTAGCTGAAGACTCCAGAATGTTCTTCGGGCCGGTAGAAGTAAAAGACGGCGACCGTTTTTATATTCAGGACGGCAAAAATCTTATAATTGCCTACCCGCCTTATGAAGTTGCTCCTTATGCAGCTGGCGTTGTAACTTTTGCCATTCCGCTGGACGGCTTGAGCGATATTTTGGCAGTTGATATAAAATAACGCCTCCGAACCTTAAAAATAAAATTAAAATCTATTTATTTTAGCAGGCTGAAATGTTATAATAAATTTAGTCAACGGGGACTTCACAAATTGGTGGAGTCCCTTCTTTTTTAATATTTTGAAAGGTGAGGAAGTGATTTTATGGCAAAAGCAGAAGTAAAACAAAAAGGTTTCTTCGATAAAGCGATGGACTTTATTGAAAAAATCGGCAATGCCATGCCGGACCCTGTCAGCCTGTTCATTATTCTGGCTGTTGTGGTTGTAATTCTTTCTGCTGTTTTGGGAAGCATTGGTTATGGTGCTGTGCATCCTGGTACCGGCAAAACCATTCAGGTGGTAAATCTTTTAACTAAAGATGGTTTCCGTGATATGTACAGCAAGGCCGTTGCCAACTATTCAAATTTTGCGCCGCTGGGCATGGTAATGGTATGCATTATCGGCGCAGCTGTTGCAGAAAAGAGCGGGTTCCTTGTAACCATGATGAAACAGGTTATGGGCGATGCCAAATCGTGGATGGTAACGTTTGCCATTCTTTTTGTTGCAATTAACGCTAACCTTGCGGGCGACGCCGGTTATATTGTTATGCCGCCGCTGGCAGCAGTTATTTATATGGGCATGGGGCGCAGCCCTGTTTTGGGCATGATTGTTGCCTACGCCGGCTGCGCAGGCGGTTTTAGTGCCAATATTATGCTTGGCATGACGGACGCTCTGGCTTACGGCTTTACCGAAAGCGCGGCACGCATGATTGACCCTAACTATCAGGCAACTATGGCCATTAACTGGTATTTTTTAATTGTATCCTGTATTTTGCTTGCTGTTTTTGGTACGCTGCTGACGGAAAAATTCCTGGTAAAACGTTTCCCGACAACCAAAGAAGATTTATTAAAATATAATTTTGACGAATCGGAAGGGCAGATTACCGAGGCACAGAAGCGCGGCTTAAAATGGGCTGTTATCGGACTTGTAATTTTTGTAATTGCGCTTGTTGCCGCCTGCATAGGTGATGACCCGCTTCTGGCAGATCCCAAAACACATTCCGTTATGACTAACGGTTCTCCGTTTATGAACGGCATTATTTTAACGGTTACCGTTGCGCTGTTTGTTGTTGGTGCCTGCTATGGCTTTGGCTGCGGCAAATACAAAAATGACCGCGATTTGTTTGCCGATATAACTCTTGGCTTTAAAGATATGGCCGGTTACATTTTTATGTGCTTTTTTATCGCTCAGTTTACCAGCTATTTTGCATGGAGCAATTTGGGCATTGTAATGGCAATTAAAGGCGCGGAAGCTTTAAAGGCAATGGAATTTACCGGTGCGCCGCTTCTGATAGGCCTTATTTTTGTATCGTGCCTTGTTAACATTCTTATCGGTTCTGCTTCCGCAAAATGGGCAATTCTGGCGCCGATTTTTGTGCCGATGCTGATGCTGATGGGATTTGACCCTGCCGTTACGCAGGTTTCTTACCGCATAGGCGATTCCATTACGAACCCGCTGTCGCCGCTGTTCCCGTACTGCCCGGTTATTTTGGGCTTTGTACGCAGGTACGCGCCGGAAATGGGGCTTGGTTCCGTTATCGCCAACATGGTGCCGTTTTCCGTTACTTTTACGGTTATCTGGATTATCCAGCTTCTGGTATGGATTTTCCTTGATATTCCTCTTGGCCCGGGCGGCGGCATTTTCCTTAACTGATAATTTAAACGCAAATACAGCGGCTGCTTAAAGGGCAGCCGCTTTTATAAGGAGTAAGGCTATGTACTATTCTAAAATTAATATTTCCGTTCATGGCAGTTCCGCGCATGGCTCTACGCCGCATTTAGGCAAAGACGCTATTGTGGCGGCATCGTCTTTTATTTTAAACGCGCAGGCTCTTGTAAGCCGTTTAAACAATCCGCTTAAGCCGCTGGTGTTTACAGTAAGCGGCGTTAACGGCGGCACGCAGTTTAACATTATTACCGATTTAGTAAAAATGACGGCTTATTTATATGCCGGGGATGAAGAAAACCTTAAAGCCGCGCAGCCCGGCCTTACGGCAATTGCCCAAAGCACAGCCGCAGCATTTGGCTGTACGGCAGAAGTTGAATTCGGCCAAGTGCAGAAAAACGGAGGTGAGGCATGATGAACTTTAAAGAACTTGCCTTAAAAGAAGAAAGCTATATTTTAGAGCAGCGCCGCTGGCTGCATGCCCATCCGGAACTTGGCACCAAAGAATATAAAACAACGGAACATATTGTAAACGAACTGAAATCCTTCGGCATTGAAGTGCAGGTTTTTGACGATATTACCGGCTGCGTCGGCATTATCCGCGGAAAGCAGCCCGGACGCACGGTAATGCTGCGCGCAGATATCGACGCGCTGCCGATACAGGAAGAAAACGACTGCGGCTTCTGCTCGCAGAACGATGGCGTTATGCATGCCTGCGGGCACGACTGCCATACGGCAATGCTGCTGGCTGCCGGTAAAATGCTGGCGGCGAATAAAAATAAGCTGCGCGGAACGGTAAAACTTTTATTCCAGATGGCGGAAGAAATTGGGACAGAATCGCGCCATTATGTTGAAAAGGGCTGCCTTGACGATGTGGACGCCGTTTTTGGGCAGCATGTATGGGCTTTGATGGACAGCGGCAAAGTAAATTTTGAAGATGGCGAGCGTATGGCTTGCAGCGACCGCTTTACCATTACCGTAACCGGCAAAGAAGCACCGGCAGACAAGCCGCAGCAGGGCAGCGATGCCGTACTTGCAGCGGCAGCCGTTGTTATGGCACTGCAAAGCCTTGTAAGCCGTGTTAACAACCCGGAAAACACTCTTGTTGTAACAACCGGCATGATGAACGGCGGCAGCGGTGATGCCGTCATTGCCGCTAAAACAGAGCTTGTCGGCACCGTAAGAACTTTTAACAAAGAATTCCGCAAAGGCATGCCGCAGCTTATCGATGATATTGCCAAAAAAGCCGCGCTTACATATGGCTGCGAAGTTAGCAGCACCTATTTCTTCGGCCCTGCGCCGCTTATTAACGAACACCATGATTTAAACGGAATTGCCCGGAAGGCAGCCGTAAAAATTATGGGCGAAGGCTGCCTGAGCCATTTGGATAAAATGACTGGCGCAGAAGATTTCTCCGTATTTATGGAAAAAACCAAAGGCGTGTATGGCTTTATCGGCGTGCGCAACCTTGCCAAAGGGCTGAACTGCGTGCATCACCACCCCAAATTTGCGGTAGATGAGGACCAGTTAAAATACGGCGCCGGTATTTATGCGCAGTTTGCTTACGATTATTTAAACAGTGATGCCAAATGAACAAGCTGATGAAAATAATGCTGCTGCTGGTGCTGGCTGCGTTTTGCAGCCTGGCATCGGCGCAGGAACCTGATTATGCAGACACGGGCAGCTGGGCGTACTGGCGTGTTGGCGAAAACAAGCCGTCTGATTTATTTATTGTGTGCCCTACCGTTGACCTTGGTACGGGCGGCAATAAAAATATGAGCCTTGCCGATAACGAAGCGAAAAAGAATTTTTACGGCGCACTTAATATGGAGCGCGGCATTTATGAGCAGCATTGCCGTATGTATGCACCGTATTACCGGCAGGCAGTGCTGGCAGATTATGATTTGCCTGCAAACGAGGCAGAGCCTTATTTTAACCTTGCCTATAAAGATGTACATGCGGCCTTTGTATATTATATGCAGCACGAAAACAACGGCAGGCCGTTTGTGCTTGCAGGGTTTTCGCAGGGGGCGGAAATGTGCCTGCGGCTTTTAAAAGAATTTGGCAACACGGATTTTGTTAAAAATAATATGGTTGCCTGCTATGCTATTGGCTGGCGTTTTACTCCGCAGGAGGCGAAGCAGTATCAGTATATCCGCCCGGCACAGAGTGCTGATGATTTGGGTACGGTGATTATGTTTAACAGCGAAGCGCCGGAGGTTACATCTTCACTGATGGTGCCGCATGGCGAAAAAAGTTTCTGCATTAATCCTCTTAACTGGCGTACGGACGGCACAATGGCTGATAAAGCGCTGAACTCAGGCGTATGTTTTACCGATTACAGCGGCAGCATTAAGCGCGAAGTGCCGCAGCTTACAGGGTGCTGCATAGATACGGAACGCGGCGTACTGAAAGTTACAGACATTGATAAAAAGCAGTATCCGCCGGTGCTGTCCATTTTTACCGATGGTATTTACCATTTATATGATTATCAGTTTTTTTACCGCAATTTGCAGCAGAATGTTGGACTGCGCATAAATACTTTTGTTGAAGAAAGGCAGGTACAAAATGCAGCATAAACAAGGCTGGCCTCATATTAAAATTTTGGCTACAGGAGGCACTATTGCCGGCAGTGCGGCAAGCGCCGGCAAACTTACCGGCTATACCGCCGGGGCGTTAAGCGTACAAAGCCTGATTGATGCCGTGCCGCAGCTTGCGGAAATTGCAGCGGTAAGCAGCGAGCAGCTTGCGAATATTGACAGCTGCAATATAACAAGCGATTTATGGTTTAAACTTGCTGCGCGCTGCAATGAGCTGATGGCAGATGAAAGTGTAGACGGAATTGTAATTACACATGGAACGGATACACTGGAAGAAACTGCCTATTTTTTAAATCTTACTGTTAAAGGCAGCAAGCCGCTCGTTCTTACAGGCGCTATGCGTCCGGCAACAGCTATCAGCGCGGACGGGCCTTTGGATTTGCTTAATGCTGTAAAAACAGCGGCCTGCCGTGAAGCTGACGGGCAGGGCGTAATGATAGTAATGAATGATATTATTATGGCGGCGCGTTATGCTACAAAAACCAGTGCTTTTAAAGTAGAGGCTTTTCAGGCACAGCCATATGGACAGCTTGGCACAATAGCTGGCGGCAAAGTTTATTTTGAAGCACAGGTGAAAAAACGCCATACAGAGCAATCTGCTTTTGCCGGTAAAAATTATGACATTTTACCGCGGGTAGATATTATTTATACGCACTGTGATGATGACGGCGTACTGATAGAAGCGGCTGTAAAAGCCGGTGCGCAGGGGCTTGTTTATGCTGGAAGCGGCATGGGCAGTATCCACGCCGGTGCAGAGCAGGCGCTTATGCGGGCAGCGGCTCATGGCATTGCTGTTGTACGCAGTACCCGCGTCAGTGAAGGGCGCGTTTTAGCGGCTAACCCTAAATGGGATGAGGCGGGCTTTATCTGTGGAGGCAATTTAAATCCGCAAAAAGCGCGCATTTTATTGCAGCTTGCGCTTACATGTACAAAAGACACAAAAAAAATACAAGAAATTTTTGACGAATATTAATGGAAGAAGGCAATATTATGGCATTGCTGGAACAAATTTTGGAAGAAAACGATAAATTTACGGCATCATTACCGGAAAGCTATCTGCACCGCAATGACAAAGTAAGCAAATATCCTGCAAGGCAGCTTGCAATTTATACCTGCATGGATACGCGTCTGGTAGATTTTCTGGAACCTGCCATGGGCATATCGCGCGGCGAAGCAAAGGTTATTAAAGCAGCAGGCAATATGATTACAGGCCCGTTTGATGAAGTTATACGCAGTTTAATGGTAGCTGTGTATGAACTTGGCGTAACGGAAATAATGGTTGTTGGCCATGAAGACTGCGGCATGCAGCATTCAACATCCGAATCGTTAAAAAAACGTATGCTGGAACGCGGTATAAAACCGGAAGCGATTACGGAAATTGAAAGTGAATTTTCCAGGTGGGTTGATGCATTTCATCATCCAAGGGAGAATGTGGAAAAAACAGTGGCAGCAATTAAAAATAACCCGCTTTTGCCGCAGGATATTATTGTGCATGGACTTTTATTCTGCCCAGATACAGGCAGGCTGGAAGTTGTTGTACATGGTTAACTGGTGGCTGATATGAAAATTGCTAAGTTTTTACTGTTGTTGATGGTGCTTTGTTTTACTGCAACTGCATATGCGGCAACGGTCACTGATAATGAACATGGTGTTTTAAAACTGGACCGTAAAAATATCGATTTGCTGCCTGATAATTTCCGTACTTCCGGATATGCTTTTGAAAAAGAGCTTTTGCAGGGAGCAGAGCCTTCAAGAATAGGTATGGAAGAACTGAATATTTCCGGCAGCAAAGCTTTTTCGGAACTGGAATATGCAGAAATTATTAAGCATATACCGGTTAAGCCGGAACTGATTTATGATGTTGACCTGCGCGGTGAAAGCCACGGTTATATTAACGGAAGTGTTGTAAGCTGGTATAAAGCCAATGACTGGGGTAACAAAGGCCGCGCCCATAACGAGATTGTGAGGAATGAGAAAAAACTGCTTGCGGAAATTGCCGCTGTGCCGTTTATTAATATTGGAATTTTAGGCGCGAATAAGGAAATTATACAAGGCAGGCAATATACATGGCCGGTAGAAAGCGCAATTACTGAACAGGCTATGGCGAAAAAGCACGGTACAAAATATCTGCGACTTACTTTAACCGACCATTTAACGCCGCACCATGCCGAAGTAGACCGTTTTATCCGGTTTTATAAAAATTTGCCGCAAGGTGCATGGCTGCATTTTCACTGCTTTGCAGGCAAAGGGCGTACTACTACATTTATGGCAATGGCTGATATGTTGAAAAATGCTGATAAAGTCAGCTTTAACGATATTATTATGCGTCAGTTTGCCATTGGCGGCATTAATTTAACGGCTTATAATCCTAATAAACCGCAATGGCGCCAAACGGCAGTTAATGAACGTATTGCCTTTTTAAAATCCTTTTACCGCTATGCAAAAGAAAACCCAAAACTGCAAAAATCGTGGACTCAATGGGCAACAGAAAATAAAATGCCTTTGGCGGTGGAATGAAGTAACAGACCTTTTCTATTATGAAAAGGTCTGTTTTTATCTCAGGAAGATTTAAATTTTGGTATAATAATAAAAAAGATTGCAAAAGAGGTTTTATGATGCCATTACAAATTATTGCTGCTAATATTACTAAAATGAAAGTTGATGCCATTGTTAATGCTGCCAACAATAGTTTGCTTGGTGGCGGCGGTGTGGACGGCGATATCCACAAAGCGGCAGGACCACAGCTTTTGGAAGAGTGCCGGAAGCTGAACGGATGCAAAACCGGTCAGGCTAAAATAACCAAAGGTTACAACCTGCCTGCCAAATATATTATTCATACTGTTGGACCGCGTTGGATGGGCGGCATTGTTGGTGAAAAAGAAGCACTTGTTTCCTGCTACCGTGAAAGTTTGAAATTGGCAGTAGAATATAATTGTGAGAGTATTGCTTTTCCGCTGATTTCATCAGGTGTCTACGGCTATCCCAAGGATAAGGCATTGGAAGTCGCAGTAAAAACAGCGGAAGAATTTTTACGCACGCATGACCTGGCCGTATATATTGTTATTTTTGACCGTAAGGCATATCGTATTGCCGGTTCATTGTATGACGCTATCGAAACATATCTTGATGAAAGCGAAATTGTTGAAGAAGTACCGCGCCTGTATAATGTGCCGCCTTTAAAAATAAGCAAAAAGTTATTTAATAAAGCAGTTGCTGAAAAAAGCTGTGAGTATGGAAATGCAGAACGTGATTTAGAAAAATTTGTAAGTTTTATAGATGAAAGTTTTACAGAAATGCTTCTGCGCAAAATTGACGAAAAAGGCATGACGGATGCCGAATGTTACCACCTTGCAAACGTTGACCGCAGGTTGTTTTATAAAATCCGCAAGGATAAAAATTACCGTCCCAGCAAGCAAACTGCCATTGCTTTTGCCATAGCGCTTAAGCTGCCGCTTGACGAAGCGAAAGAACTGCTGACAAAAGCAGGGTTTGCGTTGTCTCCATCGCAGGTGTTTGACAGGATTATTGAATTTTTCATAATTAACAAAAAGTATGATATATACGAAATAAATACTGCTCTGTTTGCCTTTGACCAGCCTTTGTTGGGTGCATAAAATGTCGCTTTGCGGGCGACCAAAAGAGCCAACAAAAAATTTACAATATGGTTGTAAGCAGAAATGTTTACAGCCATATTTTTATTTTGGAGGTTATTATTATGAAACAAAATTTAACGGAGCTCGTTTTTATTATTGACCGCAGCGGTTCTATGGCAGGTTTGGAAGTAGATACTATCGGCGGATTTAACGGCATGCTGCAAAAGCAGAAAAAGGCAGAGGGCGAAGTACTGGTGACAACTGTGTTGTTCAATCATGAAAGCCAAACCATCCATGACCGTGTGGAGATTGATAAAGTGCCGCTGCTGACGGAAAATGATTACTGTGTTGGCGGCTGTACGGCTTTATTGGATGCTGTCGGCGAAACCGTGGAGCATATTAAAAATATCCACAAATACGCGCGGGCGGAAGATGTGCCGCAGCATACGCTGTTTGTTATTACAACGGACGGCATGGAAAACGCCAGCACTAAATACAGCTGTGTGCAGGTTAAACGTTTGATCGAGGAGCAAAAGGAGCGCGGCTGGGAGTTTTTGTTCTTTGGTGCTAATATCGATGCTGTTGATGTTGGCCACGATTTGGGGATTGCCAAAGAGCGTGTTGCAAATTTTAACAACGATGCCAAAGGTATTAACCTAAATTTTGCGGTAGTCAGCGAAGCAGTATCCTGCCTGCGTACCGGCAAACAACTTAAAGCAGACTGGAAAAAGAAAATTGACGAGGATTATAAGAATAGGAAAAAATAAAATAAAAAGATGCCTGCTGTTGAATAAATTAAATTTGCAGAAATAGCAATAATATTACTATTTTTAAAATAGCCGAAGTTTTAAATAAAAAACAAAACAGCCTGCCTTTGCATTTGCAAAAGCAGGCTGAATTTTTACAATATTATAATTCTGGTACGCCTGAGTGGAATCGAACCACCGCACGCGGCTCCGGAGGCCGCTGCTCTATCCACTGAGCTACAGGCGCACTATAACATTTGCATTATACCACAAATGTGCTGTTTGTACAATCGGGCTTAATGCACGTACTGTTATTTATTTTGCAGACGCCGTTTTTTATGTTACAATTAGCTTATTAAATGAAACGGAGTAAATTATGCAAAAAAACATCTGGCAGCAGCTTGTTGCCGTTATAATTTTTATATGGGCCTTGTGGAATTATGAAATAACCTTATCTCTGCTGGGCAGTGCGCTGGGTATTTTAATGCCGCTTATTACGGGCTGCGTTATTGCTTTTACCGTAAATGTGTTTATAGAAAAATTTGAGCAGATATGGATGCGTGTGTTAAAAGAGCGTGCTGCCAGGTTTAGAGGGCCGGTTTGCCTTATTGCAGGCTTTATGCTTATTTTTGGCGTAATAACGGCACTGCTTTTTGCCGTTTTGCCGGAACTGCATGCAAGCATTGTTATTTTAAGCCATAAGCTGCCGCAGGATATTGTATATTTTAATGCCTTTTTGCAGGAACAGCTTTTGGCGTGGAATTTTTCTCCTGAAGACGTGGCATACGTTCAGGACAAAATTTATGAATGGCAGACTGCCGTGGAAGCTTACTGGCAGGCCAATAAAGCGGCTCTGCTTTCGCAGACTTTAAGCATTACGGCTTCCGTTGCCGGTGTGGTGGCAAACCTTGTAATGGGTTTTGTATTTGCGGTGTATATTCTGCTGGAAAAGAAACAGCTTGCAGTATCATCACGCCGCGCGCTTTATGCTTTTTGCAGTGCTGAACGCGTCAGGTACATTATTGCGGCGGCATCGCTTGCCAAAAGGA
The DNA here is from genome assembly GCF_023336935.1 of Phascolarctobacterium sp. ET69. Classification (GTDB taxonomy): domain Bacteria; phylum Bacillota; class Negativicutes; order Acidaminococcales; family Acidaminococcaceae; genus Fusicatenibacter_A; species Fusicatenibacter_A intestinipullorum. Next base: position 16,102 of record NZ_JAMBLR010000008.1, on the reverse strand, counting down.
TTTGTTCCGGGTTTATCGGCGGGCAGCTTCTGGAGGCTTTCTTGTTGGGGCTGATGTGTTTTGCAGGTATGATAATTTTAGGCATACCTTATGCTTTTGTTATTTCCGCATTGGTTGCGTGCCTTGCGGTAGTGCCGTATATCGGCTCTATAACCAGTGCAGTTATAGGCTGCATATTTATAGTAATATCGCAGCCGGAAAAAGTTATTGTTTTCATTATCTTTTTCCTTGTACTGCAGCGTATCGAAGGCGATATTCTCTATCCGAGAATTGTCGGCAAATCCGTCGGTCTGCCGGAGTTGTGGCTGCTTGTTGCGGCTATGATAGGCGCAGGGCTTGGCGGCATTATGGGCATGATTATAAGCGTGCCTTTGTGTTCCGTTTTTTATGCGCTTTTCAGCGATTATATCAAACGGCGGCTGCAAAATAAAAAAATGAATGATATTTGAACTTTATGGAGGAATACTTAATGAAGAAAATTGCTGTACTGCGCTGCCTGCGTGTAAGCGCATCCTGCACGGGCAGCGGCTGCCTGCGTGCGTTAAACGAAAAAACAGGCGCGTTTGAACGCTATGGCGATGAAACTTTGCAGGCTGCTGCCGTTTTTACCTGCAACGGCTGCGGCGAAAATAAACTGCCTAACCAGGAAGGCATTAACAAAAAAGTTGAACGCATTATAAAAATGCAGCCGGACGCACTGCATTTAAGTAACTGCACCATGCCCAAAGATGAAAACGGCAACCGTGTAATCTGCCCGGTAATTAAAGAACTGGAAGATAAATTTACTGCTGCCGGTATTGACGTGGTGCGCGGAACGCATTAACTGCGTAAAGATTAAAGATTAAAGAAAGAGGGTGCTGATGACGGCTAAAATAATTATTTCGGCTGTTAACCCGGAAGAAACCCGTATGGGCATTGTGGAAAACGGCCATTTAATGGAATATGTTGTTGAGCGCAATAACAGTGCGCAGCTTGTCGGCAGCATCTTTCTGGGGCGTGTATGCAATGTGGTGCGCGGCATACAGGCGGCTTTTATAGATATTGGACTTGATAAGAACGCTTTTTTGTATTTGGGCGACAAAACAGGCATTACCGAAGGACAGCGCGTGCTGGTTGAAATAACAAAGGACGCCCGCGGCAGCAAAGGCCCCACGGCAACGCTTGATATATCGCTTGCCGGCAGGTATGCAGCGCTGCTGCCGGAAGCAAATTATACCGGCATTTCGCGTAAAATTACCGACAGTGCCGAACGCAGCCGCCTGAAGAAAATTGCCGACGAAGTTACAAACGGGGCGGCAGGCGCGGTTATGCGCACTAATGCTGCCGGTATGCCGGAAGAAGTTTTGCGTGCTGATTTGCAGCAGCTTATGGCAGACTGGCAGATTATACAGGCGCGTGCCAAGCTCGCACGTTCACCGCAGGTGCTGCACCGCGAACTTGATATTTCCGTACGCATTGTGCGCGACTATCTTAATGCCTGTATTGATGAAGTTGTTGTAGACAGCCCGGCTGTTTACGGGCGTTTGCAGGAGCTTTTGCAGAATATTGCCGAAAGCAGAAGCTGCAAACTGCTGCTGCATGACAAGCAGACCGATATTTTTTCATACTACCGTTTAAGCGACGATATTGCTTCCATCAGCGACAGGCGCATTGATTTGCCCAGCGGCGGCTACCTTGTTATAGATTATACGGAGGCTATGACTGTTATAGATGTTAACAGCGGGCATTTCAGCGGGCGCGAAAACCTAGCAGAAACCGTAATGCAGATTAACCGCGAGGCGGCGGACGAAATAGCTCGCCAGCTGCGTCTGCGCGATATTGGCGGCATTATTGTGGTAGATTTTATCGACATGGATAAAAAAGAATACCGCGAAGAAATAATGGAACGTTTGCAGCAGGCGCTGCGCGCCGATAAAATGAAACCCTGCGTGCAGGATATGACGGTACTTAACCTTGTGGAAATAACCCGCAAAAAAGCCCGTCAGAACTTGTCGGCAGTGCTTTATGCGCCGTGCCCGGTCTGCCAGGGCAGCGGCAGGGTGCAGTCGCAGGAAACGGTAGGGCTTGAAATAAAACGCCGCCTGCGTACGCTTCTGGCCAAGCCATGTGCGCCGCGCAGCATTTTAATTATGGTCAGCCCGTGGCTTGCCGAATGGCTGAACCATAAAGTTATACGCCAGTGGGAAAAAGAACTGAACTGCACGCTTGCCGTAACGGCAGAGCCGCGTTTGCAGCTTGAAACTTTTTCACTTTTGGACAACACCGGTGTTGACAAATAACGCCCGGTGTGGTAAATTATTCCAGTATAGACTGATTGAGTCTGTCCCCAACCGCGCAGAGAGGTTCCGTAAACTCCGGATGGAGTACCGTATTTGGCGAGTATATAACAAGGGAGGTGCAAATAAATGTACGCAGTTATTAAAACCGGCGGTAAACAGTACCGTGTTGCTGAAGGCGATGTATTGAACGTTGAAAAACTGAATGCAGAAGCCGGCAGCGAAGTAGTATTTGACGAAGTTCTTACCGTAGTTAACGACGCTGATGTTAAAATCGGCCAGCCTGTAGTTGAAGGCGCAAAAGTTACTGCTAAAGTTGTAGAACAGGGCAAAGGCGAAAAAATCCTCGTTTTCAAATACAAAGCTAAATCCAACTACCGTAAACGCCAGGGCCACCGTCAGCCGTTTACTAAAGTAGAAATCTCCAAAATTGAAGCATAATGGTTAAAGTCAGTATTTACCGTGATAAAAACGGAAATATTACTTCCTATGAGGTAGCAGGGCATGCCGGAGCGGCAGAGAAGGACGGTTACGACCTTGTCTGCAATTCGGTTTCCGTACTGACTCAGGCTCCGCTTATCGGTTTGGAGCGTTATTTAAAACTTAAGCCGCAGTACACAGTTGATGAAGAAAGCGGCATTTTTACATTAAAACTTGACCGGGCGGACAGCAATACACAGGCAATACTTGAAACAATGGTTCTGGCATTGCAGAGTGTAGAACGGCAGTTTCCGCAGTATGTCAAAGTGAAAGACACCAGGAGGTGAATACCGATGTTTGAACTGATTCTTCAATTACATGCTCATAAAAAAGGTACCGGCAGCTCCCACAACGGACGTGACTCCAACTCTCAGCGCCTCGGCACCAAAGCACATGAAAGCCAGCTCGTTACCGCAGGCAGCATCATTGTTCGTCAGCGTGGTACCCGTTTCTATCCCGGCCACAATGTAGGCATGGGCAAAGATTACACCATTTATGCAATGGTTGAAGGCCGCGTTAAATTTGAACGCAAAGGCCGCGATAAACGCCAAATCAGCGTATATCCGGTTGAAGAAGCTATGTAATTTGCTTATTACCCCAAAGTTTTTGGCTTTGGGGTTTTATTTTTGCCCGATTATAATAAAAATTATTTACTGCAAATGTGAATTATTTGTAATTTTGCTTTAATTTACAGCTTTTCTCCTTGAACAAAAGGTCAAAAAATGCTATGATTAAACCATGAGATAAGATAATTTTTTAAGGAGTGATATAAATGGTAGCATTACATTTAAGCGCAGAAAATTTTAAACAGGAAGTATTGGAAGCAAAAGGCAAGGTTTTGGTAGATTTTTTTGCAACCTGGTGCGGCCCCTGCCGTATGATGAGCCCGATTGTTGACCAGCTGGCCGACGAACTGGCAGATGTTAAGGTGTGCAAGGTTGATATTGACCAGGCTGAAGCACTGGCAACCGAATACGGCGTGGAAGTTGTGCCTACTTTTATTGTGTTTGAAAACGGAGAAGCAGTTAAAAGCGTAAGCGGCGTAATGCCGAAACCTGTAATTATGGATATGCTGAAATAAGGTGTTTTTATGGCTGATAAAATGACGGATATTATTATTATCGGCGGCGGCACAGCCGGAATGACGGCTGCCGTTTATGCCGGGCGTGCCGGGCGCAGTGTTAAGGTGCTGGAACAGAGCATTCACGGCGGGCAGATTATTAATACCAGCCATGTGGAGAATTTTCCGGGCTTTGACAATATTGCCGGTTTTGAATTTGCAACGGCACTGTATGACCAGGCTGTAAAATTTGGTGCTGAGTTTGTGTACGCAAAAGTTACCGGCATTGAAAATGCAGACGGCTTTAAACGCGTGCTTACGGCAAACGGGCATTATGATGCCAAAGCCGTTATTATCGCAACCGGTGCGCGCCCGCGGCCGATTGGCGTTGCCGGTGAGGAAAAATTTGTAGGACGAGGCATTTCTTTTTGCGCAACGTGTGACGGCGCTTTTTATAAAGGTAAAACCGTTGCCGTTATCGGCGGCGGCAACACTGCGCTGGATGATGCGGTTGTGCTTTCGCAGCTTGCTGAAAAAGTTTACCTTATTCACCGCAGGCAGGAATTTCGTGCCGAAAAACAGCTGGTAGAAAAGGTTCATAAACCTGAAAATATTGAGTTCATTCTCGATACCGTTGTAACTGGGCTGAAAGGCGATAAGCGCCTTGAAGGGCTGGAACTGGAAAACAAAGTTACCGGCGAAGAATCGGAACTTGCCGTGGACGGAGTTTTTGTAGCTATCGGCCAGATGCCGGAGAACGGTATGTTTAAAAATGTTGTTGAGGTTGACGCAGGCGGCTATATTGTTGCCGGTGAGGACTGCAAAACAAGCTGCCCGGGCATTTTTGCCGCCGGTGACGGACGCACAAAAAAAGTGCGCCAGCTTACAACGGCTGCGGCAGACGGTACTGTTGCCGCACTTGCAGCAAGCGAATATATAGGTTAAAAATAATAATTCAATGTAAACGGTTCTGTTTAAAAGCAGAACCGTTTATTTTTTACGCAAACTTCGGTAAACCATTTTAAATTTATGGTAAACCTGTTTACAAAGAATAGTTAACGTTGTATAATGTGGTTGTTAACCAAAATAAATAACAAGGTTTACGTAAACGGAGGGCAAAATTATTATGAATTTTATTATTGAAGTGGCTGATAAAGTTTTAAACGGCGGAGAAGTAAGCAGAGCCGAGGCAGAACGATTAATAAATGTAAGTGATGACGATACAATGCTGCTTTTGGCAATGGCAGATAAAATCCGCCAGAAATATAACGGCAATGCTGTCGACTGCTGCGCTATTATTAACGGCCGCAGCGGGCGCTGCCCGGAAAACTGCAAATTTTGTGCGCAGTCCGCTCATTATCATACCGGTGTTAAAGAATATCCGCTGCTGAGCGAGCAGGAATTTGTTGACGCTGCCAAAAAAGCCAAAGCCGCAGGCGCGGTAAGGTTTTCGATTGTTACAAGCGGCAGAGGGCAAAGCAAGGCCGATGATTTTGAAAACATCTGCAAAGCGCTGAAACGCATTAAAGAAGAAGTCGGCATTGAAGTTTGCTGTTCTCTGGGCATTTTAACAGAGGAGCAGGCCTTTAAACTGAAAGAGCTCGGCGTAACGCGTTATCATTCCAATTTGGAAACTGCGCCCAGCCATTTTCCCGATATTTGCAGTACCCATACTTATGAAGATAAAATGTTTACCATCCATAACGCGCAGAAAGCAGGCCTGCGTGTTTGCAGCGGCGGTATTTTCGGGCTGAACGAAACGCCGGAGCAGCGTGTTGAAATGGCGTTTGAACTGAAACGCCTTGGCATCGACAGTGTGCCGTTGAATCTTTTAACGCCGATTCCGGGAACTCCGTTTGAAAATAACAAGCCTTTAAAACCGTTGGAAATTCTGCGTGCTTACGCGGTTTTCCGTTTTATATTGCCGAAAGCGCTTATCCGCACCGCGGGCGGGCGTGAGGTTAACCTGCGCGATTTGCAGTGCCTGGCGCTAAACGGCGGGCTGAACGGCATTATGGTTGGCGGATATTTAACTACCGGCGGCAGAAGCCCGGAAGCCGACAAAGTAATGATTAGAGATTTGGGACGCACTGTAACGCATCCGGTTTTGTAAGGGGTGAGAGCTATGCTTTACAGTGTAAAAATGCGTTCGGCACAGGGCGGAGCGCATGAAGAAGGCGGCAGGCATATTTCCGGCGCGGAGCGCATTTTGCCGGAAGAACAGCTTGATTATGCCGTGCTTACCATGCTGCACCGGGCGCGCGAGCATGAACGCGGACGCGCGGATTTTATCAGCTTAAAAGTGGAAGAAATAAAGCCGCAGGAAATTGTTTATAAGCCGCTGTTAAGCTTTAGCACCTGCCCAGTAAAAACGGCGCAGGAAGGGCACCGGGCGGCAGTTGCCGAGCTTGAACGAGCCGGAGTGAAGCCCAAAGCCGCCCTTAAAGGGCTGGAAATGCTTGAAAACCTGCATGACAGCATGCGCGGTGCCATTGTTGTTGATTGTGAAAGCGGAATGCGTATTGACGGCATGGGCGAGCGCGGCGTACGTGCCAGCAAAATGGACTGCGTAAACAGCCGCGGCTATGATGAATATATGCAGGCGCGCGGTCTGACAGGTGACCATGTGCGCGAAGCGCTGGTGCTGGCATCCAAGGTTGCCGGGGCAGAAGGCATGGTTGCGGAACTGTGCTGGTCGGATGACCCATATTATGTTACCGGTTATGTTGCTTCGCCGCTTTATGGCTACCGCCGCATACCTGTAATGAAGGAGCGCGGCAGCGGTATTGGCGGCAGGGTATTTTTTGTGCGTCCGGGTACGGATATGCAAAAGCTGATTAATTACCTTGAAGAACAGGTAGTGATGATACAAACCGGGGAGGTGCTGACATGCTGACAGAACGCCTGCAGAAAGAACTGGAGCAAACTTATGCCAAAGGGTTAAGGCGCACTGTTGACGGGCTGCGCTTTAAAACCGCGGTACGCGCCGAAGATGAAAACGGCAAGGAATATCTTGTGTTTGCAAGCAATAATTACCTTGGGCTTACCCATGCGCCGGAGGTACAGCGGGCTGCGGCAGAAGCGGTACGCTGGGGAACGGGCAGCACTGGCAGCCGCCTTACAACAGGCGCGGCGTTTGAAACCGGCGAACTGGAAAAAGAACTGGCAGAGTTTAAACACACCGAAAGCGCAGTGGTGTTTAATACCGGTTATATGACCAATTTAGGCGTACTGTTTGCTTTGGTTAAACCGGGCGATGTTGTTTTCAGCGACGAGCTGAACCATGCCAGCATTATTGATGGCTGCCGCATTGCCCGTGCGCAGGTTGTTGTTTACAAACATAACGATATGCAGGGCTTGGAACGCCTGCTTGAAGAAATTCCTGCCGCTGGCGAGCGTTTTATAGTTACGGACGGCGTTTTCAGCATGGACGGCGATATTGCTAATTTGCCTGAGCTTGTGCGCTTGAAAGAAAAATACGGAGCCTGCCTGATGGTTGACGATGCCCACGGTGTTGGCGTTATAGGTGCGGACGGCAGCGGCACGGCGGCTTATTACAACATGCCGGGCACAATTGATTTGCAGGTTGGCACATTAAGCAAAGCGCTGGCGGCGGAAGGCGGGTACGTGGCTGCCAGTAAAACAATTATTGAGTATCTTATCAATAAATCGCGCCCGTTTATTTTTTCTACTGCACTGCCTGCCTGTGTAACGGCGGCGGCTCTGGCGGCTTTGCGCCTGCTGCGGCAAAAGCCGGAACAATATGTCGGCAGGCTGAAAGAAAATGCGGCCTTAATGCGCAGGTTGCTGCATGATGAAGGATTTGAGATAATCGACGGCGTAACTCCAATAGTGCCGGTGCTTACCGGCAGCAGCGAAAAAACCATGCGGTTTATGGCGGCGCTTTTGGAGGCAGGCATTATGGTTTCGGGCATACGCCCGCCGACGGTGCCGGAAGGCACAAGCCGCCTGCGTGTAACGGTAACGGCTGCGCATACCGAAGCAGAAATTAAGCAGGCCGCAAAAACTATGGGCAAAATATGGCGTGAATTAAATGCGTAAAGCGAAAGAAGGTTTTGGCATGAAAGCAATCGGTATAACCGCAACGGATACGGAATTTGGCAAAACGGTAGTAAGTTCCTGCCTGGCAGCAGGGTTTAAATATTTGGGGTTTGATATGGGCGTGTTTAAACCGGCGGCCTCCGGCTGCGTGCGTACGGCAGAAGGCAGGCTTGTTTCGGAAGATGCGGAACTGCTTATTAAAGGTGCGGGGCTTACAATGGCTCAGCACGACGATGTTGTGCCTTATGTTCTGGAAGCGGCGTTGGCACCGGCGGAAGCCTCCAAGCTTGCAGGCGTTAAATTAGAGCCTGCCGTAATGAAAAAAGCGGCGGCGAAGATGATAAACTCCCATAAACTGACTGTTGTGGAAGGCGTGGGCGGAATTTCCGCACCGCTGACGGATAATTACCTTGTAAAAGATTTTTTCTGTGATATGAAGCTGCCGGTAATAATTGTTGTTAAACCGCTTTTGGGCAATGTTAACCACGCTGTTTTAAGCGCTTATTACGCACAGCACGAAGGCTTGAAGGTACTGGGCTTTATTGTTAACGGCTGGGATGAGGAAAATGCCGGTGTTTTGGAACACAGCAACCTTTATTATTACGAAAAATTAACCGGGCTGCCAGTTTTGGGCAGGCTGCCGGTTTTAAATAAAGAACTTTTAACCGGCCCTGATATGCTTGAAGCGGGTAAAATTGCCGCGGAAAACATAGATTTACAGCGCATTTATAAACTTTTGGGAGATGGCGAAAATGAATAAATGGGAAGAACTCGATAAAAAATATATCTGGCATCCTTTTACGCAAATGAAAGGCTGGGTTGAAAATCCGCAGCTTGTTATTGAACGCGGCGACGGCGTAAAATTGTACGATACCGAAGGGCGCGGTTATTATGACGGTATTTCCAGCCTGTGGGTAAATATTCACGGGCACCGCCGCAGGGAAATTGATGACGCCATTAAAGCGCAGATTGACAAAATTTCCCATTCCACACTGCTGGGGCTTATTAACCAGCCTTCGGCAGAATTTGCGGAAAAACTGGTGGAGATTACGCCGGAAGGATTAAATAAAGTTTTTTATTCGGATGACGGTTCTACCGCAGTTGAAGCTGCCGTTAAAATTGCTTTTCAGTACTGGCAGTTTAAAGGCAGGCCCGAAAAACAGCTGTTTATTAATCTTGGCGATTCTTACCACGGCGATACGGTAGGCGCCGTAAGCGTCGGTAATATCGACGTGTTCCATAAAGTTTACAAGCCGCTTTTGTTTGCCACTAAAAAAATGACCTGCCCGTCTTTTTATCACAGCAAACTGGGATTTAAAACCGAAGAAGAATTTTTAAAATATTTGCTTGACGAGCTTGAAGCCTATTTAAAAGAAAATGCAAACCACGTTGCAGCAATGATTATTGAACCTCTGGTGCAGGCTGCCGCGGGCATGCTTATGCAGCCGAAGGGCTATATTAAGGGCGTACGCGAGCTTACCAAAAAATACGGCGTACTGTTAATTGTGGATGAAGTTGCAACTGGCTTTGGGCGTACCGGCAAAATGTTTGCCTGCGAACATGAAGGCGTACTGCCTGATTTAATGTGCATGTCCAAAGGCATTACTGGCGGTTACCTGCCGCTAGGCGCAACCATGGTTACGGATGAAATTTACAATGCCTTTTTGGGAGAGCCTGAAGAATACAAAACTTTTTACCATGGGCATTCCTATACCGGCAACCCGCTGGCGTGTGCGGCAGGCCTGGCCGGGCTTGAAATTTTTGCCAAAGATAAAGTTATTGCAGGTTTGCCTCCCAAAATGGCAGTTATTGAAAAATATATGGAAAAATTCGGCAAAATGCAGTATGTTGGCAATGCAAGGCAGTGCGGCATGCTGGCTGGCATTGAACTTATGCGCGATAAGGAAAACAAAGTTCCGTTTGACCCGGCACTTTTAATTGCCGGCGGCATTTGCCAGAATGCACGCAAATATGGTTTGATTGTCCGCAATATCGGCGATGTAATTATTTTTATGCCGCCTCTGGCAAGCACGGCTGAGCAGATTGAAGAAATGCTCGGCATGCTTGAAAAATCCATGGCGGAAGTATTTGAGAAAATTGCAGGCGGCAGCAAAGTTGATTTTTCCGACCCTTGCGCTTTTTAATCAGCCTCCATTTCCGGCGCTCTTGTGACAGGGCGCCTTTTATTTTTATTTTTTGTTGCAGGTGTATGGTATAATAAAAATGATACACAGCAAGTTTTGGCGGTGATGATAATGGAGGAATCTAAATTTTTAATAATAACCGGTATGTCGGGCGCGGGCAAAACGCAGGCTATCCGCACGCTTGAGGATATGAACTATTTTTGCGTTGACAATATGCCGCCGGCGCTGATTACCAAATTTGCGGAACTGTCCAGGCAGGCATCCGCGCCGCGCAACACGGCAATAGTTGTTGACATACGCGGCGGACGCTTTTTTGACAAACTGGCAGAAGTTTTGGACGAACTGCGTTTAAACGGCTATTCGTATGAAGTACTGTTTCTGGATGCTTCCGACGCGGTGCTGATAAGAAGGTACAAGGAAACCAGGCGCCGCCATCCTTTGGGGCAGGGCAGAACGTTAAGCGAAAGTATTTCTTACGAACGCAGCAGCCTGCAAAAAATCAAAGACCGTGCAACGTATATTATCGACACTACCGATATGCGCGCCGACGCGTTGAAAAACAAAATCCGCGAGCTGTTTTCCGTAAGCGGAACGGGCGAACCCATGTCGGTAACGGTGCAGTCTTTCGGGTTTAAACATGGCCTGCCGCTTGACAGCGATATGGTGCTTGATGTACGTTTTTTGCCGAACCCTTTTTATGAAGACGACCTGCGGATGTTAACCGGCAATGATGAACAGGTTGCGCAGTTTATAGAGCATTATCCGCAGACGCAGCAGTTTTTGGCAAAAGAAGAAGATTTGCTGGAAATGCTTTTGCCGCAGTACGTGGCGGAAGGCAAAAGCCAGCTTGTAATCAGCGTCGGCTGCACCGGCGGCCAGCACCGTTCTGTTTATATTGCCAATAAGCTGGCGGCGTTTTTGCGCAGGCAGGGCTATAAGGTTCTGTTAAGCCACCGCGATTTAAGGCTTAAAAACCGCTGAAGGAGGCTATTATGGGCTGGATTAGCTGGCTGTGCCCTGGCATGAATTTAAAGCGCTGGCTGCTTTTGTTTACAGTAGGCGTTTTATGCTGTGCGCTTGGGCTGGCATTATTTTTTAATTATCAGTTCATGGGCTATGTTGAAGAATTAATGTTCCGCATGGCCTATCTTACAACCGGCAAATATTCCAATACGGTTTCCATGCTGGGTGGCTTTTTATTCCTGTGCATCGGCGGCTTTGTCATGATATATGCAACAAGGCGCGTTATCCGTTCCGTTGTGGAAGCAGTTCTGCCGGACAACAATTCATCTTTAATGGAAAAAATCTTTACGCAGAGGAAACTTGGGCGCGGTCCTGCCATTACCGTTATTGGCGGCGGCACTGGGCTTTCCACTCTTTTGCGCGGCATGAAATATATAACAAGCAACTGCAATGCCGTTGTTACCGTGGCAGATGACGGCGGTTCTTCCGGGCGTCTGCGCAAGGAAATGGGCATTATTCCGCCCGGCGATTTGCGTAACTGCCTTGTAGCGCTGGCAGACCGTGAGCCTTTGATGGAACGCATTATGCAGTTTCGTTTTAACGACGGTTCGCCGCTGGCAGGGCACAACTTCGGCAACCTTTTTATTGCGGCCATGGCAGAAGCCGAAGGAAGCATGGAAGCAGGCCTTGCAGCAACAAGCCAGATTTTAAACGTGCGCGGCAAGGTAATTCCTTCCACGCTGAGCGATATCCGCCTGAAAGCGGAAATGACGGATGGCACGTTAATAGAAGGCGAATCGGAAATACCAAAAGCACATAAGCGTATACGCCGCGTTGGCATTGAACCTTCAAACGTGCAGGCCACAAGCAGCGCTGTTGATGCCATTATGAAGGCAGATGTGCTGATTCTTGGGCCGGGCAGCCTTTATACAAGCGTAATACCGAACCTCATGGTGGAAGGAATCCGTGAAGCAGTGCTGCGGTCGGACGCTGTAAAAATTTATGTCTGCAATGTAATGACGCAGCCTGGTGAAACAGACGGCTACGGTGCTTTCGAGCATGTACAGGCGCTTATTACCCATGCAGGCGCGCAGTTTTTGGATTACGTTATCGTTAATGACCAGAACGTTACGGAAACGCAGCTTGCGCAGTATCAGTTAAAAGGTTCCATTCCGGTTACGCCAGATATTAAAAAGATTGAACGCCTCGGCATTAAGGTTGTGCCCAAGAGCCTTATCAGCAATAAGGATTTGGTAAGGCATAACCCGCAGAAGCTTGCTCAGGCAGTTATTTCGCTTATTTACCGCCTGCGGCTGTTCGGCAAGGGCTTCCGCTTTTTCGATTACTTCTTCATGCGCCAGAGTATGCGCAAATTAAAAAATAAATCGGTGTAAAAGGGTAAGGCAATGTCATTTTCCAACGAAGTAAAAAACGAATTGTCACGTCTTGAAGTTTCTAAAAAATGCTGCGAAAGGGCAGAGCTTTTGGGGCTTTTGCGTGTAAGCGGCGCCGTTATTTTGCAGGGGCGCAATATGGGTATCCATTTTTCAACCGAAAATGCTGCCCTTGCACGCCGCATGCTGCAAATGTTAAAAAGCAATTATAATGTGCAGACGGAAGTTGTCATTACGCGCTCGCGCCGTTTAAAAAAGAACAACCGCTATCAGGTCAGGGTTATTCCTTCCAAGGAAGCGGGCAAAGCGCTGCATGAATTACAGCTTTTGCCTTACAGCGATGTTGCGGAAAGGCATAAACTGCTTGCCAAATCCTGCTGCCGCAGGTCATTCCTGCGCGGGGTGTTTCTGGCAGGCGGGTCTGTAAGCAAGCCTTCAAGCGATTATCATTTGGAAGTGGTAACGGAAAACGAAGAACTGGCCAAAAGCATTGTAAAGGTAATGCATGGTTTTTCGCTGCCGGCAAAAATTACCGACCGCAAAAATGATTTTATTGTTTACATGAAGGAAGGCAACAGCATTATTGACTTTCTTTCGGTTATCGGCGCGCATAATGCACTTATGGAGTTTGAAAATGTGCGTATTGTTAAAGAAATGCGCAATAATGTTAACCGCGTTGTAAACTGCGAAACGGCCAATTTGAATAAAGTTGTGCAGGCTGCGGTTGAACAGCTTGAAAGCATCCGCTATCTGGAAAAGAAGGGGCATTTTGGCAAGCTGCCTGCGGCACTGCGCGAAACGGCAGAACTGCGCCTTGAAAACCCGGATGCTTCACTGGCGGAACTTGCCAAAGCCGCTAACGGTAAAATAAGTAAATCCGGCCTTAACCACAGGCTGAAAAAATTACAGCAAATTGCAAAAGAACTGGGGCTGGAAATTAATGATAAAAATAAAGAGCAAGTGGATTAAAATAGTTCTGCTGGTGCTGGTTGTTGCTGCGGCAGCGGCTGCGAAGCCTTTTTATGACGGTTACAGCGAATACCGCAAAAATGCAGTGCCGGTTTTGGAATACCATTCCGTTGGCGGCAGCGATGAATGGCCTGCCGAAGTAATAATCAAAACCGAAGCTTTTGAAAAACAGCTGCAGTATCTTCATAATAACGGCTACCGCATGCTTTCCATGGAGCAGATGATAGACGGCTTTAAAAACGGAAAAGACATGGGCAAAGCGGTTGTGCTTACTTTTGACGACGGCTATATGGATAATTACACCAATGTTTTTCCGCTGCTGAAAAAATATAATGCCAATGCTTCGTTTTTTATAGTGCAGTCTAAAATAGGCAAGCCCAATTATATGGGGCATAACGAAATTACGGAGCTGATTCGCGCAGGCAACGATTTGGCTTCCCATACAATCAACCACAACATTTTAACTGATATTGACCCCAAATATTTTGCGTGGGAACTTTCAAGTTCCAAATTCTTTTTAAAAAAGGAATTTGATATGTATTATGTGCATCTGCTTTCGTATCCCAACGGCAAATATGACGAAAAAGTAATTGCCGCAGCGCAGAAGTACGGTTACAACTATGCTGTTACTGGCAAAAACGGCGCCGTTGATAAAAACTGGGTGGAAAACCATCCGATGGAAATCGGGCGCGTAATTATTAAGGGCGACATGATGGAAAGCGAGTTTGAAAGCAAACTGGAACGCTCCTATTTATTGGGGTATTTAAAAAGCGTGGTTTTCGGCAGCCTGTTTTTTTACTGATAAGGCTTGCGGATTTAGTTAAAACACGGTACAATATTATAAATAATGATTTTGGAGGAATGAACGATGAAAAAACATATCACTACCGTAAATAAAGCAATGCTCAACAAAACTTTAAGAACCGGCGGCTGCGGCGAATGCCCGGCTTCCTGTCAGTCTGCATGCAAAACTTCCTGCACTGTAGGCAACCAGGTTTGTGAACATAAATAATCCGTTCGGATAAAAATTAGCAGATCTGTTACAGCTCCCTGCATGTCAGGGGGCTGTTTTATGCTTTGAAAGGTGGAATTTGATGCTGATACATAAAATGCGCCTTGACGATTACAAGGCTGTGCTTGACGTTAACAGCGGTGCGGTGCATTTGGTTGATGACCTGATTTACGATTTGCTGGATGTTTTTAACGGCGAAAACGGTGAAGAAGCCATAAGCGCAATGAAAGACCGCTATGACGAAGCGGAACTGCGTGAAGCCGTTGAAGAACTGACGGAACTGAAAAATGAAGGACTGCTTTTTTCTCCTGAATTTGAAGTGCCGCCTACTTTCAGCGAAACTCCGGTTTTAAAATCGTTATGCCTGCATATTGCGCATGACTGCAACCTACGCTGTGGCTACTGTTTTGCCGGTACCGGCGATTTTGGCGGCTGCCGCGCTTTGATGAGCAAAGAAGTTGCCGAAAAAGCAGTTGAATTTGCCATTACAGGCAGCAAAAAACGCCATAATCTGGAACTTGATTTGTTCGGCGGCGAGCCGCTGATGAACTGGCCGGTTGTGGAGCACGTTATTAACTATGTGCGCCGCCGTGAACAGGAAACCGGCAAAAACATCAAGCTGACACTTACAACCAACGGCACTTTGCTGAACGATGAAAACATTAAATTTTTGAAC
The DNA here is from genome assembly GCF_023336935.1 of Phascolarctobacterium sp. ET69. Lineage (GTDB taxonomy): Bacteria > Bacillota > Negativicutes > Acidaminococcales > Acidaminococcaceae > Fusicatenibacter_A > Fusicatenibacter_A intestinipullorum. The sequence continues at coordinate 1,066 of NZ_JAMBLR010000008.1, read as the reverse complement.
GATAACCGCGTAATGCTGGTATTAAGCCTTGACGGCAAAAAGGAAACTCACGACAGGATGCGTCCGTTCCCGAACCATACGGGCAGCTATGATGCAGCTGTACGCGGCTTTAAAAAAGTTATTGAAAGCCGTCATGGCAAAAACTATTATCTGCGCGGAACTTATACCCATTACAATCCGCATTTTTGCGAAGATACCCTTGATATGACCAAAATCGGCAAGGAAATTTCCGTAGAACCGGTTGTCGGCACTGATGAGCCGTATGTACTTACCGAAGAAGATTTGCCGGTATTGTACGAAGAATACGATAAACTGGCGCGTGCATACCTGCAAAAACGCCATGAAGGCGACCCGTTTGACTTTTTCCATTTTAATGTTGCACTTGATAACGGGCCCTGCGTTGCCAAAAGGTTGGCTGGCTGCGGTGCCGGGCATGAATATTTTGCCATTACTCCGGAAGGCGATATTTACCCCTGCCACCAGTTTGTAGGGCGTGAGCAGTATAAACTCGGCACTCTTGATACCGGTGTTGTAAAACCTGATTTGGTGCAGAAATTCCGCCATACCCACGTAATGACGAAGCCTGCCTGCCGCGAGTGCTGGGCAAGGTTCTTCTGCAGCGGCGGCTGCCATGCCAATGCCGACCTTATTAACGGCGATATTTCCATCCCGTATGAATACGGCTGCAAATTGCAGAAAAAGCGCCTGGAATGTGCCATTATATTGCAGGCCGTTCTGTCTGCCGAAGCACAGCAGGGCGAGGATAACAGGCCGCATATAACAAACTTTAAGTTCGAAACAGAATAAATTTTTCATACCCCTGCGAAAAAATTTGCGCAGGGGTATTGCATTTTATCGTAAAATCTGCTAATATACTAAATACAGTTTGTTACACAAGTTTAACAAATGCTTAACTTAAAAAAACTTTTCGAAAAAAGTAAAAAAAGCACTTGACAAACCTTTGAAAGTGTAATAAACTATACAAGTCGCCGGAAAACGGCAGCACCTTGAAAACTGAACAAGAACCAAGAAAAAGCGAATGTGCGGGCGAGTTTGCTTAAAGCGG
>NZ_JAMBLR010000007.1 GCF_023336935.1 Phascolarctobacterium sp. ET69 | reverse complement strand
CTATTTTTACTTCTTGTCAACACTAAAAGTAAAATTTTATAAAAAAAGAAGAGAGTGCCACAGCACCCTCTTTTTATTATCTTATTAATGACAGTATCAGCGTAACTTTGCGCCTGCCGGAATATTATCATCCAGCATTAACAGATTCAGCCCTTCTTTGCCGTCATATTCGTATACCGCGCTGATAAGCATGCCTTCTGAATCGATACCCATCATCTTTCTCGGCGGAAGGTTAGTAATAGCCACACAGGTTTTGCCAACCAGTTCTTCCGGCTCATAGAATTCACGAATACCGCTCAGAATCGTACGTTTCTTATCGCTGCCGTCATTCAGCGTAAAGCGCAGCAGCTTTTTGCTTTTCGGAACTGCTTCGCATGCTTCTACCTTTACCACACGGAAATCAGACTTGCAGAAAGTATCAAAATCAACAAAATCCTCAAACAAAGGATCTACTTTTACTTTCGACAAATCAATTTTCGGAAGCGCTTCGCCATTTGCAGCTTCGTCTGCACTATTAACTTTATTTGCAGTTTTTTCGCCGCCAATATTTTTCATCGTCGGGAATAACAATACATCACGGATGCTGCTGCTGTCGGTAAGAAGCATAACAAGGCGGTCTACGCCAATGCCCAAACCACCCGTCGGGGGCAGGCCGTGTTCAAGCGCATTAAGGAAGTCTTCATCCATCATATTTGCTTCTTCGTCACCTGCGTTGCGTTCTTCTACCTGTTTCAGGAAGCGTTCACGCTGGTCAATCGGGTCGTTAAGCTCGGTAAAGCCGTTGCACATTTCGCGTCCGTAAATGTAACCTTCAAAACGGTCGGTAATTTCCGGATTGTCCGGATTGCTCTTGGCAAGCGGAGAAATTTCTTTCGGATGACCGGTAATAAATACAGGCTGAATGAGTTTATCTTCAACATATTCGTCAAAGCAGGCGTTAATAATTTTGCCAACGCCAAAAGTAGGCTCGTATTCCACATGAATAGCATCAGCCATTTTGCGTGCGGTTTCCACATCGGTTACGCCTTCAAAGTTTTGCCCGGTGTATTTTGCTACTGCTTCAATCATGCTGAGGCGCGGCCAGGGCGGAGTCAGGTCAATTTCCTGTCCTTCGTAGGTTATTTTCATGGTACCCAAAACCTTTTGCGCAATTTCGGAAATAATTTTTTCCGTTAAATCCATCATGTCAGTATAATCGCCATAAGCCTGGTAGATTTCAACACTGGTAAATTCCGGGTTATGTTTAATATCAATGCCTTCGTTTCTGAAAACACGTCCAAGTTCATAAACACGGTCAAAGCCGCCTACAACAAGGCGTTTTAAGTGCAGCTCGGTTGCAATGCGCAAATAAAGCTGCATATCAAGCGCGTTGTGATAGGTAATAAACGGACGTGCGGCTGCACCGCCCGGAATGGTATTCATGATAGGCGTTTCAACCTCTAAATAACCGTTATCATCAAGGATTTCCCTGAGGGTTTTGATAATTTTACTGCGCAGCACAAAAGTACGGCGTACTTTGGGGTTAACAATCAAATCCACATATCTCTGGCGGTAACGGGTGTCAACATCCTTTAAGCCATGCCATTTTTCAGGCAGCGGGCGCAGAGATTTGGAAAGAATTTCAACATCAACTGCTTTAACGGAAAGTTCACCCATATGGGTGCGGAATACAGTGCCGCTTACGCCGATAATATCGCCGATATCAAGCAGTTTAATTAAAGCATATTTTTCTTCGCCAATGGCATCCTTGCGCACATAAAGCTGAATACGGCCGTCTTTATCCTGCATATCCATAAAGCAGGTTTTGCCGTGGCCGCGGATAGCCATAATACGGCCTGCCACGCGTACAACGGTTTCATTGGCAGCAAGTTCTTCAAAATTTTGATTGATATCACCGGAATAATTGGTAACTTCAAATTTATGGCCGAAAGGTTTCCAGCCGTGTTCTTCAATCTGGTGCATTTTGTTAATGCGCACCTGCATCTGTTCGTTAAGTTCTTTTTCGCTTATTGCTTCTTCTTCAGGAACCTGAATATTCTTTGTTTCTTCAGACATTCTTTCTTATCGCTCCCCAACAAATTATTTAACTTCTAAAATCTGATAAGACAATTCACCTGCGGGGGTATGTACCTGCACCACAGAGTTTACTTTCTGGCCAAGAATTGCCGCACCTACAGGCGATTCATTGGAAATACGGTTTTTGGAAGGGTCAGCTTCGGTTGTGCCGACAATAGTATAGGTTTCTTCATCGCCAAATTCCATATCTTTAACCACAACAGTAGACCCAAGCATTACCACGCCTTCTTTGTTGGAAGCGCTGTCGATAACGGTAGCAGTGCTGATCATCTGTTCCAGCTCAAGAATACGGCCTTCAATAAATGCCTGTTCATTTTTTGCATCATCATATTCGGAGTTTTCACTTATATCGCCATAGCCGATAGCTACTTTGATACGTTCTGCAACTTCATGGCGTCTTACAGAACGGAGATTTTCAAGCTCATCTTCAAGTTTCTTTAAGCCTTCGGCTGTTAAAATAGTTTCTTTACTGCTCATAAATAATGCTCCTTTTAATAAGTTCCGCCTGCCAAGCAATATTAAACAGTGCCAAGCATATGCCTGACACTGGGTTACGGAACAAATTCATAGTATTATAGAATAAATTATAATTTTTTAATTTGTGTTTGTCAACTTACTTAATTTTCAGTCTGCTTCACTGCAAAAATTATGCTTTGCTGCCAGAAACTTTTCGGCTTCGTTACGGTATTCCCGCAAAAGTGCGCCAAATTCCTCACAAGTATTAAGTTCATTGATGCGCCTGCGGTACTCTGCCGCCATTGGCATGCCTTTTAAATATGCACCGGCATGTCTGCGCATTTCCTTTACGGCAATAACTTCGCCTTTAAAATCTTTAAGCATATGCAAATGCCTTTCAATCATATGCAGGCGCACATCAAGCGGAACTTCGTACTTTCCGCAGCTGCCGTTCAGCGCATTTATAATTTCCGTAAAAATCCACGGATTGCCGTCTGCACCGCGGCCTATCATTAAACCGTCACATCCGGTTTCTTTAAGCATGCGCAAACCGTCTGCTGCTGTTAAAATATCGCCATTGCCGAAAACAGGTATTTTTACGGTTTCTTTTACTTTTTTTATAACATTCCAGTCTGCTTTGCCGTTATAATACTGCTCGCGCGTTCTGCCATGCACAGCAATGGCTGCCACGCCTGCTTTTTCCGCCAAAAGTGCAATTTCGGGAGCATTAATATTTTTTTCGTCCCATCCGGCACGTATTTTAACAGTAACCGGAATTTTAACGCTGTCTGCCATACGTGCCAAAATTTCATACGCCAGCTGCGGATTTTTCATTAAAGCCGAGCCTTCGCCGTTATTAACAATTTTGGGCACCGGGCAGCCCATGTTAAAATCAATAATGTCTGCCCCGTCAGCCTCCACTATTTTAGCGGCCCGGGCAAGCTCCATCGGATTACTGCCGAAAAGCTGAATGGCAGCCGGGCGTTCTTCCTGCGCAATACGCAGCATATCAAACGTTTTTACATTTTTATATAAAAGCCCTTTGGCGCTCACCATTTCAGATACTACAAGGCCGCAGCCAAGCTCTTTGCAAATAATCCTGAACGGCATATCGGTAATGCCGGCCATGGGCGCCAAAGCTACCGGCGCGCTCAGCCTGATATTGCCAATCTGCATTTTTCACCTCATAAAATAAGGCCTGCCGTTCAGCAGGCCCAAAATTTTTATTTTGCGTTCTTTTCGTAAAGTATAAGCAGGCCTTCCAAAGTAAGGAACGGCTCAACCGCATCAATTACATCAGATTCGGCTGCCATGGTAGTTGCAAAACCGCCGGTTGCAATAACAATTGCTTCACCGCCAAGTTCTTCCTTCATTTTGCAGACGATTTCGTTCATCTGCCCTACAAAGCCAACCAAAATACCTGCCTGCATAGCGTTTACCGTATTTTTGCAGATTACGGCAGGCGGTTTTATAAGTTCAACACGCGGCAGCTTGGCCGTGCGCTGGAACAAAGCCTCCGCAGAAATGCCAATGCCCGGGGCAATAGCGCCGCCGAGATATTCGCCGGTAGGCAAAAGTGCACAAAATGTTGTGGCAGTGCCAAAATCAACAATAATCATCGGTTTGCCTTTGGAAGCGTATTTTTCAAAAGCGGCTACCGCATTAACTATACGGTCGGCGCCAACTTCACGCGGATTATCATATCTTAAGGAAATACCGGTTTTAATGCCGGGGCCAACAACCATGGGCACCTGGTCAAAATAGCGCTCGCACATGTGGCACAAAGGCACAATAAGCGGCGGTACAACGCTCGAAATAATAATCGCCTTAACTTCATCCATCGGCATTTTAGTATAGTTAAACATACTTCTGAGCAAAATGCCGTATTCATCGGCTGTTTTGGAACGGTCAGTAGAAAAACGCCAATGCGAAACCAGGCTCTTGCCATCAAAAACACCGGCTACAATATTAGTGTTGCCAACATCAATTACTAATAACATTGCCTATCCTCCTGCGGAGTAAAATTACTAACTAAAGAACCTCGCATATTATATCAGAAAAAACCGGGGCTGTACAGCAAAATTTACTTAAGCGTATTTTCCCGTGCCTGCTGCCGGGCGTATTGATACATCACCGGCAATAACTTTTTCAACAGTTCCGTCATCTTTTTTTACAATCAAAAGCCCGTCGGCATCAATATCAACCGCAAGCCCGCTGTAAGTTTCACCGGGTGCTATAACCTTAACCTGCTGCCCCAAAGTGCAGGAATATTTGCGCCATTCTTCCAGAACAGGTGCAAACCCATCCTTTAAAACTGCTTCGTACAGTTCTTCCATGTAAAACAGCACATCGGCTAAAATCTGCACTCTCGAAACAGGTTCCTGCGCCGCATCGGCAACGGAAATTGCGCAGTCTTTAATATCGTCCGGCACAATATTTTTCGGCACATTTACATTAATGCCGGTGCCGATAACAATATAATTAATTTTGCCGAACTCAGCGCTCATTTCAGTTAAAATGCCAACCAGTTTCCTGCCGTTCAGCAAAATATCGTTAGGCCATTTAATGGCAGCATTAACGCCGCTGTATTTATTAACTGCCTTTACAACTGCAACAGCAGCCATAAGCGTGCATTTGGAAGCCTCCTGCGGCAAAAACGGCGGTTTTAAAACAACAGAAAACCAGTCGCCGCACGCAAACGGAGAAAACCAGCCGCGCGAAAGCCTGCCTTTGCCGCCGCGCTGTTCTTCGCTTACAACAACAAGCCCGTTGTCGCAGCCTTCTTCCGCCAGGCGTTTGGCAACATTGTTGGTAGAATCTACGCTTTCGCAGTAATGAATGCTGTGCCCAAGCCATTTTGTTTTTAAATGAGTTATAATTTCTGCCGGTTTCAGCCTGTCCGGAGCAGATTTTAAAACATAACCTTTTTTAGGTACCGATTCAATATCATAACCCTCAGCCTTTAAAGCCTGAATATGTTTCCATACCGCAGTGCGCGATACATCAAGCTGGCGGGAAAGTTCTTCACCGGATACAGGCTCCTGCCCCCCGGCACGTAAAATCTCCAAAATGCGTCCACGCATAAAATCACACTCCTCGTTATCCTAAAGATTAACATTCTGTTAACGTAAAGTCAAGCAATAAAAAAACCGGCTTTATGGTCGGCCGTTAAATTGCATTTTTACATACATTTTAAACCGTCCCACTAAAACCGGTGTTTTATATTAATTTAAAGCGTGTTTTTCTTCCGTACTTACAACGCCCGGCACTTCCTGATACTGAGGTGTTGCCTGCGGCTGCGCTTCCGCTGCCGGTACAGTTACGGCATCCGGCGGAATTACGGCCGGTGTACCGCTGTTATCATCAGGCGGCTGTTCGTTTTTGTCCAGAATGCGCCCATATTTCATAAGCTGTTCAATTTCGCTGCCTTCCAGCGTTTCTTTTTCAATAAGCGCCTGCGCAATTAAATGCAGCTTGTCAATATTGTTTTGCAGCAGTTCTTCGGTTTTCTGGTAAGCCTCGTCAAGGAACTTACGGATTTCCTTATCAATTTTTGCTGCAATTTCCTCACTGTAATTTTTGTCACGCGCAATATCGCGCCCCAAAAATACCTGGTCCTGACGGTGCCCGAAGGTTACAGGGCCAAGTTCCGTACTCATGCCGTATTCGCAAATCATCTGGCGTGCCAGAGAAGTTGCGCGCTGCAAGTCGTTGCTGGCACCACTGGAAATTTCCTTCAGCACCAGCGCTTCAGCCACGCGCCCGCCAAGCAGCACTTTCAGTTCGTCAAGCATTTCACTCCTGGTTGCGTAATAACGGTCTTCTTTCGGCAGGCTTAAAGTATAACCGCCTGCTCTGCCGCGCGGAATAATGGTAACCTTATGTACAGGGTCTGCGTTGTCAAGCAGCATGCCGACAAGCGTATGCCCGCCTTCGTGATATGCGGTAAGGCGTTTTTCGTTGTCGCTGATAACTCTGCTGCGGCGTTCGGGTCCCATAATAACGCGTTCAGCTGCTTCTTCCATATCGGGCATGTTAATCTGCTTTTTATTGCGGCGTGCGGCCATTAATGCAGCTTCGTTTACCAGGTTGCTTAAATCAGCGCCGGTAAAGCCGGGGGTACGCCTTGCAATAACGTCAAGTTCAACATCGCTGCCCACAGGTTTGCCTTTTACATGCACTTTTAAAATTTCACGGCGGCCTTTAATATCCGGGCGGTCAACCACAATCTGGCGGTCAAAACGTCCCGGGCGCAAAAGAGCCGGGTCAAGAATATCAGGGCGGTTGGTGGCCGCAATCATAATAATGCCTTCGTTGGCACCAAAACCGTCCATCTCAACCAGCAGCTGGTTAAGAGTCTGCTCACGTTCGTCATGCCCGCCGCCAAGGCCGGCGCCGCGCTGACGGCCCACGGCATCAATTTCGTCAATGAACACAATGCACGGAGCGCTCTTTTTAGCCTGCTCAAACAAATCGCGCACGCGGGAAGCGCCTACGCCGACAAACATTTCCACAAAGTCAGAGCCGGAAATGCTGAAGAACGGTACGCCGGCTTCACCGGCAACGGCTTTGGCAAGCAACGTTTTGCCTGTACCCGGAGGCCCGTATAAAAGTACGCCTTTAGGAATTTTAGCGCCAAGGTCATTATACTTTTTGGGGTGTTTTAAAAATTCTACAACTTCTTCAAGTTCCTGCTTGGCTTCATCAGCACCGGCAACATCTTTAAAAGTTACCCTGATTTTATCCTCATCGTAACGGCGCGCACGGCTTTTGCCAAAGTTCATAACTCCGCGTCCGCCACCGCCGCCCTGCATTTGCTGCATCATGAAAAACCAGATGGCAACTATAATCAGCATCGGCAAAAGCTGGCTCAGCACAGAAGTCCACCACGGCGGCTCCGGCGGCAGTTCAGCCTTAATTTCAACGTCACGCGCCCTTAAAGTAGGGATAAGGCTTTCATCCTTCGGCACAACCGTTGTAAAATCGCTGCCGTCTTTCAGCTTGCCGCTGATAACATTATCAACAATCGTTACCTGCTGCACTTCGTCCTGCTGCACATGCTTCATAAAAGCGCTGTAAGTAATATCTGTTTTAGGGACTACGTTGGTTGAATAGGAATCAAACAACATTATCGCACAAATTATTATCAGCAGGTAGAATACAACATTTTTTAAAAATTTAGTCAAAATCTACCCTCCTTAACCTTTAGTTAAATTACAAATACCATTTCTATATTATAATATATTCTCCCTGTTTCCACAACATTTATTATTTGGCATATGCTTCCGGCTTTAATACGCCGATAAACGGCAAATTGCGGTAATCTCCGGCATAATCCAGGCCGTAACCTACAACAAATTCATCAGGAATTTCAAAGCCCACATAATCGGCATTTAATTTGTTAACGCGGCGGCTCGGCTTATCGCACAAAGCTACTTTTTTAACGGAAGCAGGTTTCTGCGCCATTAAAAGCCTTGTAATTGCTTCCATGGTAACACCGCTGTCGATAATATCGTCAACCAGAAGCACATGGCAGCCCTCAATATTTTCAGAGCAGCTCAAACGTATATCAACATTGCCGCTGGTTTCCGTACCGGAACCGTAAGAAGATGCCACCATAAAATCAATGCGCAGCGGCAAATCAATTGCCAGCGAAAGGTCGGTAAAAAAGTAAATAGCTCCCTTTAAAAGCCCTATCATCACAATTTTTTCTTTATCTTTATAATCGTCATGTATCTGCCTGCCCAATTCTTTTACGCGCTTTTGAATTTCTTCTTCACTCAGCAAAACCTTTGCAATATTTTCATTCATTTTTTTCATCCTTTCTTCCGGCAAGCCTCATTACCAGCCATTTGCCGTCCGGCTTGGTTTTCCATCCGGCCTGCCTTTCGCCGATTATCCATAAAACTTTGCTGCCTGCTGTTACCAGCAGCTTTTTGTCGCGCTCTGCGCGCGGAACTTTATTGTCTATAAAATAATCTTTTAATTTTTTGCTGCCTGCGCTGCCATACGGGTAAAACCTGTCGCCGTCACGCCTTGTGCGGATACAAAGCTCATTACCGGCGATGGCAAGCGGAACAGCAGCCTGTTTTTTTGTTATCTCCGGGCATTCTTCCGCAGTGCTGAATTGCAGCACGCCGCCATCAGGCAGATTAACTTCTTTTAATTTACCGGTACTTTCTGTAAGCACAGTAATTTCATCAAATACTGTACCGGCACTAATTAATTTTTTAACCTCCGGCTGCGTGCCTACATAAAGCCTGCCGTAAAAATATGCAGCTGCCGTTTTGCCCGGCAGTGCCAGTATTTTGCCGCTGCTTCTCTTTTTCAAAAGCCCAAGCACTGCTTCCACATGCTCAAAGCCCAGTTCGCTTCCGCAGGCAGCCATTTTCTCCCACATCATACGCACAACGCGCCGGGTCACTGCCGCAAACTCTGTTTTAAGAGCCTCTGCTTGGCATTCCAGCAGTTTACCGTTTGCTTTAACATTTTGGTTATAAAAAACCTGCGCATGATAAGCAGCAAAATCATTATCTGCCCTGGCAAGCTGCGCCGTATTGCCAAGAGCCGCTATTACCCTGGGGTTAAAACTTTTTTCCAAATACGGCAGCAGTTCTTTTCTTATTCTGTTGCGAGTATAACGCACATCATCATTGGTAGAATCATTGCAAAACCGCAAACCGCGTTCATGGCAATAAGCTTCAATTTCCGTACGCCGTACAAATAAAAACGGCCGCAGCAGTTTTCCGCTTGCTGTCTGCATTCCGCCAAGACCAGAAGTACCGCTGCCGCGCATAAGCTGCATTAAAACGGTTTCTGCCTGGTCATCAGCCTGGTGCGCCGTAACAATGTAATCACACCCTGCCTCTGCCGCGTAGGAAAACAATGCTTTATACCTCAAACGACGTGCTGCGTCCTCCAGCGAAAGCCCGTTTTGCAGCGCATAATCCGGTGCTTTTACATGCCTGCATACAAATGCAAGCCCGCGCTCTGCGCAGAAGTTTTTTACAAATTCCGCGTCATCAAGCGCTTCCTGGCCGCGTATGCCATGTTCCACATGCATTACCGTTATTTTATAGCAGCATTCATCTTTAAGCTGCCATAATGCATCGGTAAGCGCCGCCGAATCCGCACCGCCGCTGCATGCCACAAGCAGCGCGGAATTTTGTTTAACGTACTTTTTTATTTCTTTCAGCAATTTATTTACAGCATTGCCGGACATTTATACTCCTCAAAACAAAAAGGCACTCACCAAGGAGTGCCATTATGCTCTTATCTTTCACGGCTGGCACCGCGGCCGCCGCGTTTGGATTCAGTGTTGCGCTTAAGGTCAAGCAGCCTGTCGTCGCTGTCTTTTAAAAATTTTGATAACTTGTCTTCAAAAGAAAGTGCCGGTGCCGGTTTAAAGCTGCGGCGTTCCGTATTTACTGCCGGACGCTGCGGTTTGGGCTGCGGAGCCGGCGGCGGGGTAAGCTGTTTAATGGACAGCCCGATTTTTCCACGCGCATCAATAGATAAAACTTTAACCTTTACTTTGTCCTTTTCTTTCAGAAAATCATGTACGTCCTTCACATATACATTAGAAACTTCGGATATATGAATAAGACCAACCTTACCCTCAGGCAGCTGTACGAAAGCGCCAAAATTGGTAATGCCTGTTACTTCACCTTCAACGATTGCACCTACTTCAAGTGACATAAAGCAGACGATCCCCCTTAAATTAACTTGATATAGCACCATTATACCTTTCTTTTTAAAAATGTGTCAACCAAAAAATAAAAAAACAGATAAATAATCTTAAGATAATTTACCTGTTTTTCTTATCCGAATCCTTATTTTCTTTTTCGTCGACAATGAATAACGGCACTTCATCCTTGCCAACCATATTATGGTCCTCACGCGCAAGTTTTTCAATGTATTTTAAATCGTCAAGGCGTTTTTTCTCTGCTTCAAGTTCTTCTTTATCTTTCTTTAAATTTTCCACGCGCTGCGTGGTTGCTTCAAGCTCTTTATTTACCTGGTAAATTTTATACTCCTGCCGGGCAATAATAAAACCGCAGATAGCAAGAATTATCAGGCAAATCAGCAGAAAATCATGCTGTTTTTTCTTTTTGGTTCTGCTGCGCTCCGGCATAAGCACCTCCAAATTTGGGTTTATACTAAAATACCGGGCTCGTTAAGCCCGGCATTTTAATGCAGTTAAATTATTATTTTGCGTTAACCATGTCTTTGAAAGCTTTGCCAGCTTTGAAAGCCGGAACAGTAGCTGCCGGAATTTCAATAGCTTCGCCGCTCTGCGGATTTTTGCCGGTACGTGCATTGCGTTTACGTGCTTCAAAAGTACCAAAGCCAATCAGCTGAACTTTTTCGTTTTTAGCAACTTCTTCTTTAACGGTTTCAATTAAAGCGCATAAAGCTTTTTCAGCGTCTTTTTTAGTTAAGCCAGTTTTTTCTGCAACTGCAGCAACGAGTTCTGTTTTGTTCACAGGAAATCCCCCTTAAAGGTTTTTTATTTTATCTATGGGCAGCTGCTGCAAAAGCGCATAGCTTGCCGATAGAATTCATGTAATTGTAAGTTCGCTGTAAAACGCAATATTCCTGCTTATCAGGCAATATTTTTATTTTTTTTCACAATCCTTTATTTCAATTAATTTCGCCTTATTCCAAAAAGCGTCCAATTCGGCAAGTGTAAAGTCTTTCCAGTCCCTGCCGGATTCTTCAACGCAGCTTTCAACGTACGAAAAACGCTTTACAAAACGGTTGTTGGCAGCGTTTAATGCCGTTTCCGGCTCAAGGCCGATATGCTTGGCGTATGCCGCTATTGAAAACAGCAAATCGCCAAGTTCATGTTCCTGTTCGTCCTTGTTTTTTAAAGCAACGGCTTCTTTAAGTTCTGCCGCTTCTTCCAGCACTTTATTCCATACGCCGTCATTATCCGGCCAGTCGAACCCGGCTTTTGCTGCTTTGGAATTAAGTTTATAGGCACGCATAAGCGCAGGCTGGCCTTTGGTAACGCCGTCAAGAACATGGGTACGCTCTTTCTTTTCGGTCTGCTTGATGGCATCCCAGTTTTGCAACACTTCATCACTGCTGCCTACTTCAATGGTGCCATATACATGCGGATGGCGGCGGATAAGCTTATTCACAATTTCGTCCACAACATCCTGCATGGTAAACGCGCCTTCTTCTTCTGCCAGGCGTGCATGGAATACCACCTGCAAAAGAACATCGCCGAGTTCTTCCTTCATGTTTTCGTAATCCATATTGTCAATGGCTTCCAGAAGTTCGTACACTTCTTCAATAAGGCTTTTGCGGATGCTGCTGTGCGTCTGTTCCATATCCCACGGGCAGCCGCCGGGAGAACGCAGCGTTGCCATTACATCGGTTAACGGGCGGACATCCATCACGGAAACCTTATCTTTATATTCCGGCACAAAAACACTGGTCAGGTGGTCGATATTTTCCTGACGGTCGAGTTCATACAAAGGCACCGTGCGGCATTCTTCATCCGGCAGGCCCAAATTGCGCAAAAACCACACCGGCGTTTCATCATCAAGCACATCCATCAAGGCCAGCTTAACATCGGACGCAACAAATTTGCTGTACACCTGCGTTATCATCAGCGGATATTTTCCTGCGTCGGCAAGTGCTTCAAAATCGCTGCTGTCAATAATCCTCAAACCGGCAATCGGGTCAATGCCAAGTTCCACATACGCCAAATCCAAAAAACTCATGGAAGGCAGAATTTTTAATGCAATCTTTTCCGCAGCTGCACGTTCCCGCAAAAGCACAACCGTGCGTTCCGCCACAAGCGGGCTGCCCGGAACAGCATAAACAACATCCTGCGTCTGTGCTTTTTCAAGCACAAAATTTACAATATTGCCGTATACATCTTCAAAAGACGCGCCTTCTTCATAAAAATTATCGCAGGACGTAAAATTAACTTTTTCTTCCGTCAGTCTCGATACGCTTGGATGCACGGCAGTGCGCAGAATAACGCATTCCCCGTTTTTCAAAAGTTCCATGGTTTCTACCGAAAGCTGCCCGGCACTGCCGGGGCCAAGGCCTACAACCGTTATTTTATGCATTTAATCACCTCCGCTTTATTTTAGAACCGATAAACGGTATTTTTTCCAAATCATCCTTGCTTACGGCTTTTAAAACAAACAGCAGCACGGCATAAACGGCTATCGCCGCAAAAATTGTAGTTATTGCTGCTATTGTATTGCCAAAAAGTCCGTTTACAAATGTGTAAATAAGTTCTGCCGCTGCGGCCATCAGCAAAGTTGCCGCCAAAAGTTTTGCCAGAACCTTAGCGTTAAACGTTATGCCGCTGCGCAGCAGAAAAATAATGTTTAACAGCGCCGCAAGCCCGAAATTAATGTTGGAAGCCCATGCCGCACCGACAATATTAAGAGGAGTTACCGTTAAAAACATTACCGCACCTATTTTTACAACGGCACTCAACAGCATATTCCACATCGGAACGGCCGTTTTGCCTATTCCCTGCAGCATACCGGTTGTTACCTGATGTATGCCTAAAAGACAGGCCGAAGGCGCCAGATGGCGTATTGCCTCACCGGCCTGCGGCGCATTGTAAATCATCTGCGCAATCGGCGTTGCCAGCACCCATAATCCGGCTGCGGCCGGAAATGTTATAAGGCAGCAAATATTCATGGCCGTGCGCGATTTTTTTATAATTGTAAGTTTATCGCCAAGCGTAAATGCTTCTGAAATGGCCGGCACGATACCGGCAGCCAGCGACACCGTAACTATGGTGGCCATCATAACAAGCGGCATGCCCATGCCGGTAAGGTAACCGAACAGCGTTGTTGCCTGTTCTATTGTATAACCGCTGGCATACAGGCAGTTTGGCACAAGCAGCATATCTATACTGCTTGTTACCGGCACCATTATGTTGGCGCACGAAACCGGCAGGGCCAGCATTGCCAGCCTTTTGGCAACGGTATAAACGGATTCTGTTTCCGTATTGGCAAGCTGAGGCGCAGCCGCCGTATTTTTACGCAACCGCCTGAAAAAAAAGCTGAGCACAATAAGGCCCGTTATCGCACCGGGCACGGCACCGAACGCAGCCCCGGCAGCGGCGTATTCCAAACCGTACGGCAGCAGGCAGTAGGCCAGCACAACCATGGTTACAACGCGCGTAAACTGCTCCAAAATCTGCGATACGGCAGGCGGCGTCATCATCTGATAACCCTGAAAATAACCGCGGAAGCTGGCAAGAATTGTTGAAAAAAACACTGCCGGTGTTAAGGCTATAAGCCCATAATAAGCACGCGGGTCGCGCACAAAGCCGCTTTCAACAAGCCACCCTGCACCGAAAAACAGTGTTAAGGCAAAACAAAGGCCTGTAATAACCATCAGCCCCAGCGAAATTTTAAAAACCTGCTCCGCTGCCTTAAACTGCCCTTTGGCAACTTTTTCGGATACTATAATGGAAATTGCTATCGGTATTCCGGCCGAGGAAACGGAAAGCATCAGCAAAAACACAGGGTACGCCATCTGGTAAAGGCCAATTCCTTCACCGCCCAAAAGGCGCGATAATAAAATACGGTTAACAGAGCCGAGTATTTTAACCATTAAACCTGCCATGGTTAAAATCATGGCCCCGCGCAAAAATTTATCTGCCATTTGCCAATGCCTCCTTTCCGTTTAATTTTTACCTGCCAGCAGCGGCAAATTCTTTTCCAGCCAGGGTAAAGGTTCCGTTTTTAAAACATTCATTTTCAGCAGCAGCTGCGGCTGTCTGCCGGTTTTTAACTGTATGCCGTTGCGGCTTGAATTAATCATTTTCAGCAAAACATCAGTGTCAAGCACTGCGTTTTCATTAAAAGTTATGCGCACTTCAATGCCGCGCGTGCTGATGCCGGAAATGCGCATTTTGCGGCATAAACCGCGCACCGCCGCCACACGCCAGAGGTTAACAATTTCTTCAGGCGGTTCACCGAAGCGGTCGGTAATTTCATCCAGCAAATCGTCTTTTTCGCTGTAATCAAGTTCCGCAAAGCGGCGGTAAAGTTCAAGTTTATAACGCGGGTCGCTGATATAACTGTCGGGAATATAACCGTCAACGTTAATTTCAACAATCGGGTCAGGTTCGGGCGTGCCTTTTTCAGCACCGTCCTTCAAACGCTTAATTGTGCTTTCCAGCATTTCGCAGTAGGCTGCAAAGCCGATACCGGCAATATGCCCATGCTGCTGTGCGCCAAGCAGGTTTCCGGCGCCGCGTATTTCCAAATCGCGCATGGCAATTTTAAATCCTGCGCCAAGCTCCGTAAAATCGCGGATGGCCTGCAAACGCTTTTCGGCAATTTCACTGAGCTGCTTGTTGCGCCGGTACACAAAATAAGCGTACGCCAGGCGCGCCGAACGGCCTACCCTGCCGCGCATCTGGTAAAGCTGCGACAGGCCGAAGTTTTCCGCACCGTCTATAATAATTGTGTTGGCTAAAGGAACATCAAGTCCGTTTTCTATAATAGTGGTCGAAAGCAGCAAATCGCAGCTGCCTTCATAAAAATCTATCATTGCATCTTCCAGCATTTCTTCGCTCATGCGCCCATGCGCTATGCGTATGCTGATACCCGGCACAAGTTTGCGCAGTTCACCGGCAATGCGCTCCAGCCCGGTAATGCGGTTATGCACGTAGTAAATTCTGCCGCCGCGCCGCAGTTCACGCTCCAGCGCTTCTTTAATCATGCCGCTGTCGTATTCGGCAACATAAGTTTCTACCGGCAGGCGGTCCTCCGGCGGCGATTCAATTACGCTCATATCGCGCCCGTTAACAAGCGCCAGATGCAAAGTGCGCGGAATAGGCGTTGCCGACAGGCACAATACATCAATGCCTGTTTTCCATTTTTTTATTTTTTCTTTCTGCGCTACGCCAAAACGCTGCTCTTCATCTATAATTAAAAGCCCTAAATCGCGGAATACCACATCAGATTGCAGCAGGCGGTGCGTACCTATCAAAACATCAACATTACCTGCTTCCAGAGCGCTTAATATACGCTTCTGCTCTTTCGTGCTTGTAAAGCGGCTGATGGTTTCAACCCTGATGCCAAAAGGCTCCATTCTGTCGCGCACCGTCATATAATGCTGCTGGGCAAGCACCGTGGTAGGCACCAGCAAGGCAACCTGTTTGCTGTCCATTACCGCTTTAAATGCCGCACGTATGGCAACCTCCGTTTTTCCGTAACCGACGTCGCCGCATAAAAGCCTGTCCATCGGCACCGGCTTTTCCATATCGGCTTTAATTTCGGCAATTGCCTTTAACTGGTCCGGCGTTTCCTCGTATGGAAACTTTTCTTCAAATTCTTTCTGCCATTCTGTATCCGGCGAAAAAGCATGCCCCGGCACAATTTTACGCTGAGCGTATAAACGCAAAAGTTCTTCCGCCAGAATTGTAATGGCTGCCTGCGCTCTTTTCTGCGTACGGCTCCAGTCGCTGCCGCCCATTTTACTTAAACGCGGAGCCTGGCCTTCGTTGCCTATGTATTTATGCAGCATGCTTACCTGCTCAACAGGCACATACAGCTTGTCGTCACCCGCATACTGCAAAAGCAGGTAGTCGCGGTGGTGTCCGTCAACCTCAACGTTTTCCACGCCAATATAACGCCCAATGCCGTGTACGGAATGGACAACGTAATCGCCGGCCTTAATTTCCGAAAAATACTGCAGCTGCGCGCCTTTATTTTTGCTGTGCAGACGGCGCCGCTTCTGCATGCCGAAAATATCGCTTTCGGTAATTAACAGCCAGTTTTCATTCCAGAACCTGAAACCGGCCGTAAGCTCGCCGCTGATTACGCTTACCCTTCCGGGAATAAGAAACGGCTCGGCATCAACATATCCGGCCGTAATGCCTTTGCCCGTTAAAGTATCGGCAAGCCCGCGCGCCTTTATGCTGCTGCTCATCATAATAACCGGCACTATGCCGTCGTTTAACCAGCCGCGCAAATCGCCAGCCAAAAGCTCTGTATTGCGGTTATACGGCGCAACCGTGCGCACTGGTATATTAATCTGCGTAAAACCGTTAAAATAATTATGCTGCAAAGCCGCAAGCGATACTGCTTTAGCATTGCCGCAGGCTTCCGTCAGCTCCTGTACCGTCCATAATTCGTCGGCATAAGCCTTATTTTCGTTATAAATTTTTTCCGCCAAATCCCATAAGCGTGATGGTTCATCCACAAAAAGTATGGTTTTAGCACTTACATAATCAAAAACAGAGGCATTAAAACTTTCCTGTTCAGGTTCCTGCAAAGGTACAATTTTAATTTTCACGAGATTTTCCACACTGCGCTGGTTTTCCAGGCTGAAACTGCGTATAGCGTCAACGGTATCGTCAAACCATTCTACGCGCAGCGGCAGTTTGCTGTTGATGGGAAAAATATCGAGAATATCGCCGCGCACGCAAAACTGGCCGATTGCGTCTACCTGCTGCGTGCGTTCATAGCCAAATTCGGTGAATTTTGCAATAAGTTCCTGCTGGTCGGTTATGCTGCCGCAATTAATTTCTATGCCTTCCTGTGCCGCAGTTTTATCAGGCAGTTTCTGTAAAAGCGCTTCGGCGGTTACAAATACTATGCCGCGTTCCTCGCCGCGCAGAAAACGCAGGGCAGCAACACGTTCCGCCTGTACCTCGCGGCTTTTGGCATCGGCCTGCACACGCGGCAAATCCGCAGGATACAGTTCATACATCGGCAGTTCCGGATAAAACCAGTTTAAGCTGCGGCGGTATTCGCGTATTTCATCGCGACCGCTTACAAGAAACGCCAAAGAGCCCTGTCCCGCAAAAATGCTGTCCAGAGCTGCAATAATAACCGTTTTTACCGGGCCGCTTACGCCGCTTAGGCTTACGCCGCCTTTTTTTAATGCTTCTGCCGTGCGCCGCACTTCATTTATGGCGGCAACATTATCAAGCAATAAATTTTTCATAACCAATCCTGTAAAATATTAAAATGAAACAGGGTTTCAGCGTTGAAGCCAAAACCCTGCCCATAAACCGAAATTAAAGTTTAACTGCAAAATCTTTGCGGTCAAAGCTGTGTACAGCATCTACAAAACGTACTGTACCAGTTTTGTAGCGCATGGAAACGGTATGCGTACGCACGCCGCCACCAAAATAACGCAGGCCGTTCAAAAGCTGGCATTCCGTAATAGCGGTTGCGGTAAACATGCAGTCATCACCTTTTACCATATCGTCAAGGGTTAAAACTTTATTTACATCGCCAATGCCCATATCAAGGCAGCGTTTTACCTGTGCTTCGTCTTCCGGGCACAAACGCGCCTGCATATCGCCGCCAAGGCATTTAATTGCTGCTGCTGCAAGTACGCCTTCCGGTGCGCCGCCGCGGCCGATATACATATGAACGCCGGTACCTTCAATGCCGGCATTAACAATCGGGTTTACGTCGCCGTCGGTAATAAGGTGAATACGTGCGCCTGCGCTACGGATTTCATCCATCAAACCGTAATGGCGTTCACGGTCGAGCAGTACGACAGTTAAATCGCCGACTTTTCTGTCCAGTGCTTTGGCTACGCGTTCCAGGTTTTCCTTAACCGGAGCGTTGATGTCGATGCAGCCTTTGGCACGGGGGCCGACAGCAATTTTATCCATATACATGTCAGGAGCGTGAAGCAGGCATCCTTTGGGAGCAATGGCAATTACGGCAATAGCGCCCGGCTGCCCTTTGGCAACAAGGTTTGTACCTTCAACAGGGTCAACGGCAATATCAACTTCCGGGCCGCCCGCACCTACATGTTCACCAATGTAAAGCATCGGCGCCTCGTCCATTTCACCTTCACCAATTACAACCGTACCGCTGATATTAACAGTGTCAAACATTTTTCTCATAGCGTCAACGGCAAGCTGGTCAGCACCGTTTTTGTCGCCGCGGCCAACGCTGCGTCCGCAAGCAATGGCAGCTGCTTCCGTTACACGAACGAACTCCATGGATAATTCTCTATTCATTCCTACCCCAACTCCTTTATTTTAATAATCACTTCATAACAATTATGCCACGTTAACGAAGTTTCTGCAAGAAAAACTATTTTTTATATGTTAAGAAAATTTAAGCATAAGCAGTTTAAACAAAAACTGAAACGGCAGAACAAGTGCCGTATAGATAAGCAAAAAGCTGAAAAGCACCGTAGCCAGCGCACGCTTAAAATCAATTAAATATACCGACTGCAGTGAACGCACCAAAAGATACATCATCCACAGCAGTCCTGCCAGAATTGCCGCCGCCAATACAAAAATGCCGGTAAAAGACATTTTTGTACTAAGCAAGGCTACCGGCGTAAGCATTAAAAAAGGCAGCGTTGTGTAGCCCAAAAGGCAAATCAGCCCGACGGCATCTCCGGCCAGCGCACCCATAGTACACAAAATACCGTGCAGCAAAAAGCCGTACATTAAAAGGCATACGCCCGTTATAACCAGTACAACGGCAATAATGCCAAAACGTACCGATAAGGGCTGTTCCAGAAAAAACTGGTTTGTAATCACGCCGCAGAACAGGCCGACGCTCATGGTAAAATACCACAGGCTGCGCCACAGGCATTTTTCCTTAACCAGCATTTCCATGCCGTCCCTGGTAGAAAACAATACATCAAAAGTTTTGCGCCTCATAAGGCATCACCTCTCAGCCTTGGGGACGGGTGCTGTTTTCATATCTGCCACTGCACCGTTCAAAGCATTTTCAAGCTGAGATAAAATCAGCTCGCTCAAACGTGCTTCAAACAAAATCTGCCACGGTTTTGCCGTTTGTTTTTCCTTAATTTCGGGTATGCCGTTTACGCCTATTAATTTACCGGCAGCTTCCAGAGCATCATAATAATTGCCTATTTCATCAACAAGGCCAAGCTGCTGCGCCTGTTTGCCGGTATAAACCCTGCCGTCTGCCAGAGCACGCACGGCGGCAGTATCCATTTTGCGGCCGTTAGCCACAACGGCAATAAATTCATCATACAGCTGATTTACTATTCCCTGTAAAATTTCGCATTCTTCCGCGGTCATTTCCCTGTCGGGAGATAAAATGTCTTTATGCGGGCCGCTTTTGATTTTGCCGGTATAAACACCGATTTTTTTATACAAATCTTCAACGTTCATATAAGGCATATACACGCCAATGCTGCCGGTAAGGGTAGAAGAATTGGCATAAATAACGTCGCTGTAAGAAGCAAGCCAATATGCCGCAGAAGCAGCCTGATCGCCCATGGAAGTTACTATCGGCTTTTTGGTGGTTTCTTTAAACCGCTCCAGTTCGCGCCCAACTTCCTCCGCAGCAGTTACGCTGCCGCCCGGCGAATTTATATGCAGCACCAGCGCTTTAACGCTGCTGTCTGCCGCAGCTTCACGGATTTCTTTCATCAGCTGGCCGCTGGTTGCAGCCTGCGTGCCGCCAAACAGAGTCTGTTCAACGGAAGCCCCGTCAACAATCGGGCCGCTGATATTAATAACGGCAACCCTGTCGCCAACAGCTACTTTCGGCTCATTATTATTGTTGCCGCCCAGCAGCGAAACAACAAACGACAAAACGGCTATCAGCAAAACGGCGCTTATAAAAATTTTTTTCAGCATGTTTTCATCTCCTTATACGCAAAAAGCAGACCGTTAAACAGTCTGCTTTTTGGTTAATTTACCGGCTTTATTTTTGTTCCCTCAAAGCAGCGGCAATAAAATCTCTAAATAACGGATGCGGATGGGTCGGGCGGGATTTAAATTCCGGATGGAACTGAGCGCCCAGGAACCACGGATGAACCGCTTCCGGCAATTCAACTATTTCTACAAGACGGCCGTTAGGCAGAGTACCGCCAATGCGCATGCCGCCTTCCACAATTTTTTCTCTCAGGAAGTTATTTACTTCGTAACGGTGACGGTGGCGTTCATAAATAAGTTCTTCGCCGTAAGCCTTCTGGGTAAGAGTACCGGCATAAACTTTGCAGGGATAAAGGCCAAGGCGCATGGTGCCGCCTTTTTCTTCAACATCAACCTGGTCAGGCATCAGGTCAATAACAGGGAATTTGGTTTCGGCATCAAATTCGCTGCTGTTGGCGCCTTCCATGCCGCAAACATTGCGTGCATATTCAATTACGGCGCACTGCATGCCAAGGCAGATGCCGAAGAACGGAATTTTGTTTTCCCTTGCATAACGCACGGCCATAATTTTGCCTTCAATGCCGCGGTTGCCGAAACCGCCCGGAACGAGAATGCCGTCTACATCATGCAGCATTTCGTCAACATTGTTGTCTTCTTCCATTTTTTCGGAATTTACCCATTTAATTTCAATTTCGCTTTCGTTGGCAACGGCAGCATGTTTCAAGGCTTCTGCAATGCTGATATATGCGTCGTGCAGTTCAACATACTTGCCTACAACGGCAATGGTTACTTTGCGGTCATAATGTTTCAGGATACGCGCAACCATTTTATGCCATTCTTCCATATCTTTCGGCTTGTCTTCCATGTCCAGTTTTTTCAGTACAACGGTGTCAAGCCCCTGTTCTTCCATCAGCATCGGCACTTCATAAATGCTTTCTGCCGTAAGGTTTTGAATAACTGCTTCCGGGTCAACGTCGCAGAACATGGCCATTTTTTCGCACATATCTTTGGAAATCGGCCTTTCGCTGCGGCAAACAAGAATATCCGGCGAAATGCCGATGCTGCGCAGTTCTTTAACGCTGTGCTGGGTCGGTTTGGTTTTAAGTTCACCGGCGGCTGCAATGTACGGAACCAGAGTTACATGGATATACAAAACATCGTTTTTGCCGACTTCTTTTTTAACCTGGCGGATTGCTTCGAGGAACGGCAGGCTTTCAATATCGCCGACAGTACCGCCGATTTCGGTAATTACAAAATCAGCATTGTCATCACGCCCAACGCGGTAAACACGTTCTTTAATTTCGTTGGTAATGTGCGGAATTACCTGTACGGTACGGCCCAGATAATCGCCGCGGCGTTCTTTATTGATAACGGAAAGATAAATTTTGCCGGCAGTTACGTTAGAGCTTTTGGACAGGTTAATGTCAATAAAGCGTTCATAGTGCCCTAAATCAAGGTCTGTTTCGGCACCGTCGTCGGTTACAAAAACCTCACCGTGCTGATAAGGGCTCATGGTGCCGGGGTCAACGTTGATGTAAGGGTCAAACTTTTGGATGGTAACTTTATAACCGCGGCTTTTCAGCAGTCTGCCGAGCGAAGCTGCCGTAATGCCTTTGCCAAGAGAGGAAACAACACCGCCGGTTACAAAAATATACTTAGTCATAATTATCCTCCAATCAGTAATTTATTTTAACTGCATTACATTCTTTCCGGTGCGGATACGCCTAAAATGTTCAGCGCATGGCGCAATACATGCTGAGTTGCTTTAACAAGTTTAATGCGTGCCTGCTGCACTTCCGGGTCTACGCCAAGAATGCGGCACTGGTTATAGAAGGAATGGAACAAGCCTGCCAGTTCATGCACATAATGGGCAACGCGGTGTACCGCGCGCTCTTTGGCTGCCGAGGCAATAAGTTCCGGATATTCGCCAAGTTTTTTAATCAGTTCAATTTCTGCCGGGTCGGTCAGCAAAGTATAATCGGCTTCGGCCGCTTCTTCAATGCCGGCCTCCTTAAGCTGGCGGAAAATGCTGCAAATACGCGCATGTGCATACTGAATATAGTAAACAGGGTTTTCGTTGGATTTTTCCGTTGCAAGCGTCAGGTCAAAATCCAGCTGGCTGTCAATGCTGCGCATTACAAAGAAGAATCTTGCCGCATCGGTGCCGACTTCTTCAATCAGTTCATTTAAGGTAACGCTCTGGCCGGTACGTTTAGACATTTTTACAAGTTCGCCGTTGCGGTACAGGCTTACCATCTGCAAAATCAAAACTTCAAGCTGTTCTGGGTTATAGCCAAGCGCGCCGACAGCAGCTTTCATGCGGGCAATGTAACCATGGTGGTCAGCCCCCCACAGGTTAATAACACGGTCAAAGCCGCGTTCGAATTTATTGCGGTGGTATGCAATATCTGCCGCAAAATAAGTGGGCACGCCATTATCGCGGATAACAACGCGGTCTTTATCATCGCCGTATTCGGTAGCTTTCAGCCACAGCGCGCCGTCTTTTTCATACATATAGCCGCGTTCGGTAAGGTAATCGCAGGCTTCCTTAATTTTGTTGCCGTCGTGCAGAGTCTGCTCGCTGAACCATACATCATAAGTAACATTAAACGCTTCCAAATCTTCTTTCAGCGCTGCAAGTTTTTCTTTTAACG
Source organism: Phascolarctobacterium sp. ET69 (assembly GCF_023336935.1). Lineage (GTDB taxonomy): Bacteria > Bacillota > Negativicutes > Acidaminococcales > Acidaminococcaceae > Fusicatenibacter_A > Fusicatenibacter_A intestinipullorum. Next base: position 65,164 of record NZ_JAMBLR010000007.1, on the reverse strand, counting down.
CAATGGTACGAAATTCTTCAATGCGCTGTTCTTCTTCCATTTTTAAAAACTTGTCGCCGTAAATACGTTTAATGCGTTCTGCCGTATCTATAATGTCATGACCGTGATAGCCGTTTTCCGGAAATTCCACGTCAATGCCGAAAGCTTCAAGATAACGGGCATTAACGGATGCTGCCAGATTGTTAATCTGGTTTCCGGCGTCATTAATGTAATATTCGCGGGTAACATTGTAACCGGCTGCTTTCATTAAATTTGCAAGCGAGCTGCCAACTGCCGCTCCGCGCCCATGGCCTACATGCAGCGGGCCGGTAGGATTGGCGCTTACATATTCAATCTGAATTTTTTCATCTGTCGGCGCTTTTAAATTGCCGTAATTTTCACCGGCTTTTACAATGTTTGCAAACAAATCGCTCAGCCAGTTATTTTTCAAGTAAAAATTAATAAATCCCGGGCCTGCAATTTCTGCTTTTTCAACATAAGCGCAATCTAAATTATCTATTACAGCCTGTGCTATAATTCTCGGGCTGCATTTTAAACTTCTTGCGGACTGCATGGCAAAATTAGTTGCAAAATCGCCGAATTCTTTTTGAGGCGGTACTTCCAAAAGTACATCAGGCAGTTCGCCTTCTTTTACAACTCCCTTTTCAATAGCGCTTAACGCCGCTTTTTTTATGGCATCTGCCAAAATTTCCTTAATATCCATGCGCATCCTCCTCAATAGTTATCTTTATTTTCATTTCGCTCTGTTCCTGCCCGGCAATTTCCAGCATATATTCAAGTTCAATGTTCCAAATACCGTCACGGCAGTAAACATACAAATATTCTGTGTTTGTTTTTAAACCGAATGTTATGTACGGAGTTTTATAAACGCTTATACACTCCAGCCCCTGGGCAAATTCCTGGCGCGATTCCACCGTGCCGCTGCGGATAATTACCACATTATCATAGTTCCATTTTATAGTGGTTTTTGTACCCTGCATGCCAACAGCTTCGGTTTCATCATAAAAAACGTAAAACTTTCCGTTTTTTTCTGCCATCCGCCCAAAGGAAACCGTTTCTATGGCAGCTTTTTCGTTATTGTTTTTTTCATAACTTTTAACATGAATTCTGACTTTTTTCATTTCCATAAAAAGCACTCCAAAAATGACCGGAGCCTGCTTCACTTTCAGGTATCTTCACTACTGCAAAACGAAGCAAGCTCTGCAAAAATTTATCACGGTCCAAAAACTGCCAAAACTTCTTAAATATTATATATCACCGTCACGGTACAGTCAACCGCATATAATTTTACAATCAACGATTTTGCTTGCTTTAATGCAATAAAGAAGTGTATAATTAATATATTATTTACATAAACCATACATGGGGAGGAATTTTAATGCAACAGGATTTAGGCAGTATTCTGGCCTATGCACTTTATTTTATTGTGCTGTTTGCCATCGGGCTTTACCATATGAAGGATACAGGCGACATGCAGAGCTATATGCTCGGCGGGCGTAAAATCGGCCCGTGGGTTTCGGCAATGAGCGCGGAAGCCTCGGATATGAGCGGCTGGATGCTGATGGGCCTGCCGGGTTATGCTTATGTTGCTGGCGTAAGCGCTTTCTGGATTGCTGTCGGGCTTGCGCTCGGCACATGGCTGAACTGGCGTTTTGTTGCGCAGCGCCTGCGTATTTACACCAAAATCGCCAACGATTCCATTACGCTGCCGGACTTTTTTGAAAACCGTTTTAACGATACCAGCAAAATTCTGCGTATTGTATCTGCCGTTTTCATTTTTATTTTCTTTTTAATTTATACCGCGTCCGGTTTCGTTGCGGGCGGCCGCCTTTTCACCACCGTTTTTGATATTTCCTACGTTTCTTCGCTGCTTATTACAGCGGGTATTGTAATTTTCTACACCTTTACCGGCGGTTACCTTGCGGTTTGCCGCACCGACTTTTTCCAGGGCACGCTGATGTTTTTTGCAATTATCGTAGTGCCTGTTACCGGCATCATGGTTGCCGGCGGGCCTGCCGAAACAATCAGTTCCCTGCATGCATTAAACCCCAACTATTTTAATATGTTTACCGATGCTACCGGCCTTACGCTCAGCTTTACCGCCATTGCTTCACTTATCGGCTGGGGTCTTGGCTACTTCGGCCAACCGCATATTCTCGTACGTTTTATGAGCATTACCTCTGCTAAAGAAATTCCGCAGGCAACACGCATTGCCATGGTTTGGGTAATTTTCTCCCTGTTCTTTGCCGTTGCTTCTGGCCTCGTGGGCCGCGTTGTTTTAGGCGATGCACTTACCGGCGTTAACGCCGAAACCGTATTCATGGTTCTTAACGAACAGTTCTTCAACTCTTTTATGGCTGCAATCATTATATCGGCCATTTTAGGCGCAATTATGAGTACGTCTTCCGGCCAGCTTCTGGTTACGGCATCTGCAATTTCCACAGACTTTTATCAGGCACTGCTGCGCAAAAACGCCAGCCAGAAAGAACTGGTGCTTGTAAGCAGAATCGCCGTTATTCTTGTTTCAGCCTGCTCTCTGGCACTGGCCTATAACCCCAACAACTATATACTCGACCTTGTTGCATACGCCTGGGCAGGGTTCGGCGCTTCCTTCGGCCCGCTGATGCTGTTCAGCCTGTTCTGGAAACGCACCACGCTTAAAGGCGCGGTTGCCGGCGTATTCTTTGGCGGCAGTACCGTACTTTTATGGAAGGAATGTTTTGCCTATACCGGGCTGTACGAAATTATCCCGGGCTTTGCGGTTTCCTGCCTGGCAATCTTTATTGTAAGCCTGCTTGATAAACAGCCTTCGGCTTCCATTATTAAAGATTTTGAAGCAACAGAACAGCATATTAACGATTTATAATTAAAAATTAATGAAGCCTGTACACAAAAATGTACAGGCTTTTTCTTTTGCCAATTTTATAAGCTCATTCCAAGTTCAAATGCTTTCTGCGGATATTCTGTTTTGGCTATAGCTTCGCGTGTCGGGCAGCCCGGAGCAAGCACCCTGCCTCTGTCCTGCCAGTGCATATATCCTGCCAGCGTTTCATAATGTTTTGCAATGCTGCGCATTGTTAAAGGCGTATTACTTCCGCCTGCTGCCAACAGTACCGACTGTTTGCCGTTTATATCGTACGTTCGCGAATAAAATCTGTCGATAACCGTTTTAAGCTGCGCCGTCAGCGCAAAATAATATACCGGGCTTACCAAGGCTATAACATCGGCTTCCATAAATTTTTGAATGGCTTCCGTTTCTATATCATCTTTATGTACGCAAGGCCCGCTCATACCGCAGGCATCACAGCCGGTGCAGGCATGAATATTTTTAAAAGCGGAATTAAAGCGAAAAACTTTATGCCCGTTCTTTTCTGCGCCGGCAATAAATTTATCGGCTAAAAGCGCGGATGTACCTGCTTTGTGAGGGCTGCCGGTAATTACTGTTATTTTCATCTTGCTATTTTCCTTACCGGAAACCGTTTCTGCGGCCGATGTTATATTTTGTCCGCTTTGCATATTAAGCCCACAGCCGCTTAAATATAAAGTAATCAATCCTGAACAGCTTATTTTTAAAAATTCTCTGCGGTTCATAAGCCCCCCTCCTGTTCTGAATATCTTTACTATCATTATATTAAAGCCGTTTTTGTGCGTCTAATGCTTATTTTTTCTGTTCAGCCATGCCTTTAGGTAATAAAAAAATCCTGCGGCAGCCAAACATCTAACCACAGGATTTTATCATGCCTTATCCGTATATAGTTCATAAAATTTAAGCATTGGCATTTTTGCCACTGCTGTTTTACAATTTTAAACAGAGGTTTTAAGTTAAAATATTTTTTGTATTAAAAACATATAGGCCACTGTTCCGCCAACAATGCTTATAAGCATGCTGCGGCGCCAAAAATGCAGCGCTAAAGTAATTGCTGCGCAAATAAATTCCGGCAGGCCGTGCCAGGCATTAAACGGAGCGTCTTTTAAGCTGTAAACCACAAGCATACCCGTAACGGCAAACGGTAAAACCTTGCCTAAATAATTAACAAAATCGGGTATCGGCCGCCCGCCGCCAAAAATAATAAAGGGCAAAAAACGGGTCAGCACGGTTGCCAAAATAATAGCGGCAATCATTATTATGCTCTGCCCAACAGTCATTGTCATCACTGTGCCCTCCTTTTAATAACGGCAAAAACAAGCAGCATCATAAGCATGGCAGGTATCATAAAATTTTCCGTGCCAAAAACAAACAGGCTCAACACCGAAGCAGCAAGGCCTGTTAACGCAGCACCGTGCGCGTCTGCATTAAGCCACTGTTCGGCAAAAATAACCAAAAACAACGCCGGCAGCACAAACTCGATACCTTCGGACGGAAAATTAATGGCGCTGCCTACAACGGCGCTCAAGGTTGCTCCCGCAACCCAGTAAAAATGGTTCAGCATCGTTACAAAAAGCATAAACCAGGAACGGTCAACGCCGTCGGGCACTTTTATCATGCTGTTTATGGCAAAGCTTTCATCGCACATGCCAAAAATAAGATACAGCTTTTTCCACCCCGGCACATTATATGGCCTGAGCATGGAAACGGCATAAAACAAATGCCTTGCGTTAAGCATAAACGCTGCCAAAAAGGCACTTACCGGTTCAAAACTGCCAAGCAGCATCGTTACCGAAACGAACTCTACTGAACCTGCGAAAATAAGCAGGCTCATAAAAAACGGATATAACGGTGAAAAGCCCTTGCTCACCATTAAAAAGCCGTACGACGCCCCTAAAAAAATAAAACTTGCACCAATCGGTACAGTATATGGAAAAGCTGTTTTAAATGCTTTTATTTTAACGCTGTCCAAAGTAACACTCCCATAAAATTGCATATTTCAGCAAAAACTGCCGTTTAACCGGCGTTAAAAATGTTATAATATTTTTAAGAAAAGGTTTATTTATAATAAAGCCGTTATGTTATTATTCTAATCAACCAGCAGTTTTGTGTCAAGTATAAATAACAATAGTTCGTTTTATCTTACGGCTGTAAACAATAATAAATTTAAAAATAATGTAAAATTAATAAGGAGGTTTTTACCATGACTACAACAAAACCTGTTCCCGGCACTGGCGGCGACCATTACATTCCTTACTCCGAACGCAGCGGCGCTGAATCCGTTGTTTATTTTACCAGAGATTTATCTGCCGAAGGCCTGCTGAAAATTTTTAAACGCATCAGCGCAAATCTTACCGGCAAAACGGCAATTAAGCTGCATACCGGCGAACCGCACGGGCCTAACATTATTCCGCGCCCGTGGGTTAAAAACTTAATTGAAAAGGCTTTGCCTGAAGCCGCAATAGTTGAAACCAATGCTTATTATGCAGGCGGGCGTGATACCACCGAAAAGCACCGCGCCACTATTGCCCTTAACGGCTGGAATTTTTGCCCGGTTGATATTATGGACGAAAACGGCACTGCAGTTTTGCCTGTTAAAAACGGCAAATGGTTTACCGAAATGCATGTTGGCAAAAACTTGCTGAATTACGATTCTCTGTTTGTTTTAACCCATTTTAAAGGGCATGTTCAGGGCGGTTTTGGCGGCAGCGATAAAAATATTGGCATTGGCTGCGCCGACGGACGTATCGGCAAAGCAATGATTCATACCACACCTGGTTCCACCAACCAATGGGATATTGCCAAAGAAGAATTTATGGAAAGAATGACGGAATCCTCCAAAGCAGTAGTTGACCATTTCGGCAAAAATATTGCTTTTGTTAATGTAATGCGCAATATGTCTGTTTCGTGCGACTGTGAAGGAACAGCAGCAGAACCCGTTGTAACGCCTAATGTCGGCATACTCGCCTCGCTTGATATTTTAGCCATTGACCAGGCAAGCGTGGACCTTATTTACGCCATGAAAGAAACTGACCGCAAAGCGCTGGTAACGCGTATGGAAACGCGCCACGGCCTGCGCCAGCTTACTTATATGAAAGAACTTGGCATGGGCAACGATAAGTATAAACTGATTGACATTGACAACGGCGACAAAGAAATTACACTTGAAGAAGCCGTAAAAGATGTTGTGCCTTTTAAATCCGAATAATTAAAGTGATTGACTCGAAATCAAACGTACAAACCCCTTCAAAAAATTTTGAAGGGGTTTTGCTTGCTTAAAGCGCGGTTTAACTTGTTATAATTTAGTAAATAAAAATTTATTAAATTAAGCAGCAGTTGAAAGGATGAAGAAAATGGAAAAATATCAGTTTGGTTTTGGCTGCATGCGCCTTCCGCTTTTAAATGCAGATGACGTTACTTCTTTTGATTTTGCAAAAACAGAACAGCTTTTCGACGCATATTTAAATTTTGGTTTTACCTATTTCGATACGGCCTATACCTATCACGGTTACCAGTGTGAAAAAGCCGTCCGCAAAGCGCTAGTTGAGCGGCATCCGCGCAGCGCCTTTGAACTTGCCACAAAAATGCCGCTGCGTGATTTTAAAGATACGGCAGATTTGGAAACAATTTTTAATGAACAACGTACAAACTGCGGCGTTGATTACTTTGATTACTACCTTTTGCATAACATGGGTACTAATGTATATGAAAAATGCCGCAAATACGGAGCGTTTGATTTTATTGCCGCCAAATTTGAAAACAGCAACGCTTACCCGCAAAGAAAATAAACGGTAAATAAACTTAAGGCACAGCTATAATAAACGGCTGTGCCTTTTGCGTATCTGTATAAAAATAATAACTAAATAAAAAAGCACATTCCAACACGAAATTGAAATGTGCATTATTTTCTGGCGGAGAGGGTGGGATTCGAACCCACGGTACGTTGCCGTACATTTGATTTCGAGTCAAACACCTTCGACCACTCGGACACCTCTCCATATTTAATTAGCCCGGCTGTAAATTTTATTTAAAGCCAGCTATATTATTATACTATTAATTTTACTTTTTGCCAAGTGGCATAATTATTTTTGTTTCTGCTGCTTGTTTTCCTCACGGCGCTTTTTAAAAAAATCCTTTAATACAGCGGCACATTCTTCTTCGCAAACACCGCTTGTAACTTCTACAGCATGGTTAAGGTTAGTATTGCTTACAATGTTAAAAATAGATTCCGCAGCGCCTGCTTTAAAATCCAGGCAGCCGTAAACAAGCCTTTTCAGGCGGCTGTTTACAATAGCTCCGGCGCACATCGGACACGGCTCCAGTGTTACATAAAGCGTTGCGTCATTTAAACGCCAGCGTTCCAGAATAGCGCAGGCTTCAATAATGGTAATCATTTCAGCATGAGCCGTTGCGTCATGCCAGGTTTCGCGCATATTATGCGCTGCCGATATAACTTCACCGTTTGCAACAAGCACTGCGCCAATAGGTATTTCTCCGCGTTCTGCGGCTTTTTTTGCTTCTTCTATGGCAAGCTGCATATAGTATTCGTCAGTTTTGGCCTGCATTTTCAAGTTCCTCCTGTGCCTGCATTAATTCTTCCCAGCGCTGCATTAGCCGGTCAATTTCTGCCTGCATGGCTTCGTGCTCGGCTGCAATGTGTTTGCTGTGTTCCAAATCCACGTGGTTAGCAGGGTCTGCCATTTGTTTTTCAAGCACGCCCAGCATGGCTTCCTGCTCGCGTATGCTGAGTTCCACCTTTTGCAGCTGTTTGGCAAGTTCTTCGGGGCTGTAACGGCGCTGCGCCTTTGCCTTTTTGCCCTGTGCCGGTGCAGGTTTCTGTTCTTCTTTTACTGTTTGTACAGCAGCTTTTTTTACCGGTTCCGCCGGAACAGGTTCTGCAGCCTTACGTTTTTCCTTTTCTGCAAGGTAATATTCATAATCGCCTTTGTAATCCTGCAATGTATGGTTTTCAATTTCCCAGATGCGCCCGGCAATTTCACCGATAAAGTAGCGGTCATGGCTTACAACCAGAAGCGTGCCGTCAAAGGCCTCCAGAGCAGCTTCCAGAGTTTCGCGCGCCAAAATATCCAGATGGTTGGTAGGCTCGTCCAAAATTAAAAAATTAGCTCCGTCAAGCACCAGTTTTAACAGCACCAGCCTTGCTTTTTGTCCGCCGGACAGCGTTCCTATTTCTTTAAAAACATCATCGCCATGAAACAACATACCGCCCAGCAAAGAGCGTGCATATCCGTCATCCATGCCATATTCCGTTAAAAAATTATCCAGCACGGTTTGTTTTTCGTCAAGCCTTTCATAACTTTGCGAAAAATAACCGACTTTAACACGGTTGCCTGTTTGCGCTTTGCCTTTAAGCGGCGCTATTTCGCCAAGCACGGTTTTTAAAAGCGTTGATTTGCCGCTGCCGTTAGGCCCGATTAAAGCTGCTTTTTCGCCGCGGCGCAGCACAAGGCTGATATCCTTTACAAGCACATTATCCTTGTAGCCCACCGTTAAATCATCCAAAATCAGCACGCGCTCGGCCGATTCCGGAGCAGGCGGCAGTTTAAGCTCAAATTCTTCGTTATGCACCGGCGCTTCCATGCGTTCCAGCCTGTCAAGCTGCGACTGGCGACCACGTGCCATTTTGCTTTTTATGCCCGCCTTAAAACGGCGGATGTAGGCTTCCGTTCTGGCAATATAATCCTGCTGGGCAGCATAGGCAGCTTCCAGCGTCGCCGTCTGTATTTCTTTCTGCGCCATGTATTTGGTGTAATTGCCTTTAAACGACTGCAGATGCCCGCCTTCCATTTCCAAAATGCGGGTAGCGACATTATCCAAAAACTTTCTGTCATGGCTGACGATTAAAAGACCGCCCTTAAAATCCTGCAAATATTTTTCCAGCCATTCCGTCATTCGGATATCCAGATGGTTGGTCGGTTCGTCCAGAATCAGAAAATCCGGGCTTTTTACCAGCGCCGCAGCCAAAAGAATACGTGTTTTCTGCCCGCCGGAAAAATTCTGCGCCGGTTTATCCCATACTTCTTCCGTAAATCCAAGGCCGTTTAAAACTATTTTAATGCGTGTTTCGTAATTGTAACCGTCTATATATTCATAACGGCGCGTTACAGACGCATATTCATCAAGAACTTTATCAAGTTCTTCGCCCGGTTTTAAATCTGCGGCCTGTGCTTCCAGCTTTTGCAGGCGGCTGCGCATTTCAGGAATTTCAGGGCAGGAATTCATCATAAACTGCCACAGGCTGCCGCTGCCGATATTGCCGAAACCCTGCTCCACGTAACCGACGCGCGTGCCTGCTTCAAAGCGCACGCTGCCGCTGTCGCTGTATCCATTTTGCAGCAGGCAGTGCAAAAGTGTTGATTTGCCGCTGCCGTTAACACCGACAAGCCCGATTTTTTCACCTTTATCTATCATAAAGCTGACGTTTTTAAAAATTGTTTTTACGCCGAAGCTTTTTGCCAAATTATCAACAACAAGCTGCATAATACATCCTCTGTTTCCTTGTGTTCTCGAATTGCTATTATATCAAAAATTTACCTGCCTGCAAAGCAAAAAATAACACAAGCACCGTTAAGATGCCTGTGTTATGCAGGTAATTTTATTTAGCCGTTATAGCCGTACGGATGACTTTGATGCCACTTCCATGCCGATTTGATAATTTCTTCAACCGTGCTGTGCTGCGGCTGCCAGCCAAGTTCCGCTTTTATTTTGGCAGAACTTGCCACCAGAACGGCAGGGTCGCCGCTGCGGCGTGCTTCTTCAGTTACGGTAAAATCAACGCCGGTTACTTTTTTGGCAGTTTCAATAATCTCACGCACGCTGAAGCCTTCTTCGCTGCCAAGATTGTAAATTCTGCTTTCACCGCCGTTTACCAGATGCTTAAGCGCCAATACATGGGCAGTTGCCAAATCTTCCACATGAATGTAATCGCGCAGGCATGTTCCGTCCGGAGTCGGATAATCCGTGCCGAAAATCGCTACTTTGTCGCGCACACCCTGGGCAGTTTTTAAAATCAATGGAATTAAATGCGTTTCCGGATGATGGTCTTCGCCGATATCCGCCGTAAGCGATGCACCGGCAGCATTAAAATAACGCAGTGCAACGTAGCGCATATCATACGCCATGGCATAATCTTTCAGCATGCCTTCAATAACAAGTTTTGTGCGCCCGTAAACATTGGTAGGCTGAGTCGGAAAATCTTCGCAAATCGGCGTTTTTTCCGGTTCGCCGTACACCGCTGCCGTTGAAGAAAATACAATATAATCTACACCGGCTTCTTTCATGGCCTGCAATAAATGCAGCGAGCCTTCCACGTTGTTTACATAATATTTCGCCGGGTCGCTCATGCTTTCGCCAACAAGGCTGCTTGCCGCAAAATGAATAACGGCGTCAATTTCAAACTGCGCCATAATATGCTTTAAAAACTGCACATCACGGATATCGCCTTCCACAAGCTGCACGTCATCGCTTACGGCTTCCGGATGCCCGGTAGAAAAATTATCATATACTATGGGAGTAAACCCCTGTTCTTTTTTCAGTACATTAACAACATGCGAGCCGATATAACCGGCGCCGCCTGTAACCAAAACATTCATGCCGTTACTCCTTGTTTGCATCAACAATATGTTTTAAATATTCCAGCAGCTTGCCGCGCATTTCCGGGCGTTTAAGAGCATATTCAACAGTTGCTTCAATAAATCCCTGTTTGTCGCCTACATCATAACGGCGGCCCTCAAAATTATAAGCATACATCGGCTGCTGTTTTGCCAAAACGCGCAGTGCGTCCGTCAGCTGAATTTCATTTCCGCGTCCCGGAGGCGTATTTTCCAGAATGTCAAAAATTTCAGGAGTGATAATGTAACGCCCCAAAACCGCCAGGCGTGAAGGCGCTTCTTCCTGCGCAGGTTTTTCCACCATATCTTTTACGGTATAAGTGCGTGCTTCTTCCGTCGGCGCACCGTCAATAATGCCGTAGCTGGATACTTTTTCCGGCGCAACTTCCTGTACGCCCAAAACACTGAAGCCGCGGCGGTCATAAACATCTATAAGCTGTTTTAAGGCTGGTTTTTCGCTGTCAACAACATCGTCGCCCAAAAGCACCGCAAACGGCTCGTCGCCGATAAAACGGCGTGCGCATAAAATAGCGTGGCCAAGTCCGCGCGGCTCTTTCTGGCGGATATAATGCAGGTTAATTTCCGAAATACGGCGCACCATTTCCAGCTGTTCAAACTTGCCGGAGGCTTCAAGGCTCATTTCCAGTTCCATATTGCGGTCAAAATGGTCCTCAATGGCGCGTTTGCTCTTGCCGCTGATAATAATAATATCTTCAATGCCGGAAGCCAGTGCTTCTTCGATAATATACTGAATAGTCGGCTTATCAACTATCGGCAGCATTTCTTTCGGCGTGGCTTTGGTCGCCGGCAAAAAGCGTGTGCCAAGCCCGGCTGCCGGTATTACTGCCCTGCGTACAGGTTTAATTGTTGTCATTTTATTCGCTCCTTATGCTTCTTCTCCGCCGATAACGGCCAGAATTTCTTCGGTTTTTTCTTTCAAAAGCTCTTTGTCGCCGCGTGTTTCCACATTTAAGCGCATTACCGGTTCCGTGTTGGAAACCCTTACGTTAAAGCGCCAGTTGTCATATTCAATGCTGAGCCCGTCCAGTTTGTCAATTTTACCGTCGCCATATTTTTCTTCAATGGCGGCCAGTACGGCTTTGCTGTTTTCAACCTTGCGGTTAATTTCACCGCTGCACGGGAATTTTTCCATTCTCTCGCCGACAAGCTCCGAAAGTTTTTTGCCTTCGCAGCACATCAGCTCCGTTACCAGAAGCCACGGCAGCATGCCGCTGTCGCAGTACGAAAAATCACGGAAATAATGGTGGGCGCTCATTTCGCCGCCGTATACAACGTCATTTAAGCGCATGCACTCTTTCATAAAAGCATGCCCGCTCTTGCAGCGCACAGGCACGCCGCCTTTTTCGGCAATAATTTCTTCCGTGCTCCATGTCAGCCGCGGGTCATACATAATTTTGCTGCCCGGCAGTTTCTTCAAAAACGCCGCCGCCAAAAGGCCTACAATGTAATAGCCTTCTATAAATTCGCCCTTTTCGTCAAAAAAGAAGCAACGGTCAAAATCGCCGTCCCATGCAATGCCAAGGTCTGCTTTTTCTGCAACTACCTTATCGGCAGTAACGGCACGGTTATGCTCTAAAAGCGGGTTCGGCACGCCGTTGGGGAAACTTCCGTCCGGAGTTTCGTTTATTTTTATAAATTCAAACGGCAGATGTTCCGCCAGTTTGGCAAGCACCGGGCCAGCGCCGCCGTTGCCGGGATTGGCAACAATCTTTAACGGCTTAAGATTTTTTACATCAATATAGCTTAAAAGATGCTCAATATAATCGGGCATAATGTCTTTTTTTATCAGTTTGCCGCGTTCTTTGCCTGCAACAACAAGATGCGGAAACTCTCCTTCTTCCGTTGCCATTCTGCCGATATCCATCAGTCCGGTATCGGAAGAAACAGGCCTTGCTCCGCTGCGCACCAGCTTCATGCCGTTGTAATCAGCCGGGTTATGGCTGGCAGTTACCATAATACCGCCGTCGGTATTTAAATGCGCCGTAGCGTAATAAACCATCTCCGTACCGCACTCGCCGATATCATAAACGGTGCAGCCGCCGTCACGCAGACCATCTGCAACGGCATTGGCAAGCTCCGGCCCCGTCAGGCGGATGTCATGCCCAACAACGGCGGTTTCCGCAGCAAACATGGCTGCAAAAACACGGCCAACTCTGTAAGCCAGTTCGGCATTTACCTCACCCGGAACAATACCGCGTATATCATATGCTTTAAAAGCTTTTTTACTAAGTTCCATTTTATCTCTCCCCGTCAGCATATTTTCACGATTTATATATTTTCTATTTTTAAAACAAAAATCCTGCCTGTTGCAGCAGGATTTTATTAAATTGCATAACCGTATTTGCTTAAAACATTTTCCGCAGCCGGGCCTAAAAACCAGCGTATTAACGAAAAGAACGCCTGACAGTTGCCGCTATCGTCCGGCAGCAGGAAACTTTCTGCAAGCACATTTAAAAATTCTTCCATATCTTCGCCTGCCGCAAGGGCATTTTCTATTTCGTCCTCCAGCATCATTACGGCTTCGCGGCGCATACGCATTAAACGCGGTGCGTTAAGGTTCAGTTCGCGGATAGTATTTCGTGCCTTGCGCACCAGCTCCGGCGGGCAGGTATCTTCATCAACAATCATGCGCCCGGTATGCGCGGCATAACGGTAAATACGCACGTCCGCCGGTATTTCCAGCGGGTTTAAAATACGCTCGTTAATAGGCTTGCCGCCTTTCGGCACATCGCAGCTGCGGTCTATTTTGCGCTTCGAAAAACGTTCCTCCGCATCTTCCACATTCGGCTGGCTGCCGCCATGGCAAACCCCCAGCAAATTCTGCCAGTCAAGGTGGTAGTTATGCACGGCAAAATCCGTCTCGCTTTTGGGATAAAAATGCTCCACGCGGAAGTCGTCAACCTCGCCTTCCTCATCGGCAAAAGTAATATTAATTTCGCAGTAGGCGCAAAGCCCGTGCTGGTCTTTTAAAAGCTGTTTTTTTACTTCGCGGTAGCCGCGGCGGTTTGCACGGCGAAAGCGTTCCCATGTTTCATACGGGTTTTCTTCGGCAAACTTCCGCAGCCCTTCCGGTGCCTGCGGCGACTTAAATATTCTTTTCATGCTGCTTTCTCCTGAAGGAACGCATTCTTATATCCATATCCGCACGCAAAAGCGCCGGTTCGCGCCCTGCCGCCCATTTATCAAGGCTCTTGCGCAGTTCAAGCGCTTCGGGGCAGTCCCATTTGTCTTCCGACACCAAATCAAGATACCGTTTTAATTCTTTTACAACCGGCACGCACTGCGGCCTTGCATCTACATTCTGAATATCCTTCAGCAGCTGGTAGCTTGCCGCGCCAAGCGAAAAATCAGGCTGGTAAATATCTATCAAATCGTTGTTCCAGCGCAGCGCGCGGATTGATTGAGGCGGTACCGTTGTAAGCACCTGCGGGCTGTGCGTTGTAACAATGAACTGCACCAGCGGAAACGCCTTGCGCAAATCATATAAAACAGTCTGCTGCCAGGAAGGATGCAGGTGCATATCCACTTCGTCAATAAGCACGATGCCGGGAGTTTTTAAAACAGCATTAATGCCTAAATCAGGGTTCAGCCGCACCATGCGGTAGCTTAAATCGGCAACCATGCTGATAACGCTTCTTGCACCGTCGCTAAGTGCTTCTATCGGCAGAATGCCGCGCGTTTTATGTTTAAGCACCAGATTCTGCCTTACAAAGCTGTAGTCGATATCGGTCCAGCCCATGCTGCCTATACAGGTTACAATAGCCTGCTCTACGGCTTTAAAAACTTCGCGGTAAGGGTTTTTCTCCGTTAAATGTTTTTCGGCAATAATTCTTTCTATCTCTACCGCGCTCATAATGGCGTATTTTACCCAATGCCCAAAATTAGCGTAAGATGACGTCGATTCCAGGCAATCCATATAGCCGCTGCTGCGCTCCAAATCAATATTTTTAATAGTATTGCGCAGCTTGCTGTCCTTCCAGATACGCCCAGTTCCATAATAAGCAATTACCGGCAGCACAACTTCGTTGTCGTCTTTCGCGCGCAGGGCTTCCACCATACGTTTGCCATAACTGCTCAGCATTTTTGCATGCTGCATAGTGGTGCGCCCCTTGGCGTTGTTCAGCTCACGCTGCCATTTTATATGCCTGCCTTCAACATCGCCTTCTGCGCCAATAACAACCGGATACTGGCTTTTCATACGCAAAATTTCCAGCTGGCTTTTGCTTGCCGTTTCCACAGTCTGGCGCACGTCCGTTTCGTGAATATTACGCGCCTTACCGTCCGAAAAGCAGGACAAATACGGTCCCATAGCTATGGCAACCGCATCAAGAATAGCGGTTTTGCCCTGTCCGTTTTCGGCTACAATAACCGTAAGCTCTTTGTCAAAATCAATTTCAAATTTATCGTAACAGCGGAAATTTTCAAGATAAAGTTTGGTAATATACACTACTTTCACCCCGCAGCCTTTTATTATTTACTTTTATTGTACCACATCCGCGTAAAAAATTCCTTTTGGCAAAACAAATAAAAAATCCGCAGCTGCAAAGATTACAACTGCGGAAAACTTTAAGTTTTAATTTTTACCCGGTTTAACGGCCACACTGTACAAAATGCCAACCACCAGCCCGACAATTGAAGGAACAAACCAGCCAAAACCGGCGCTGTAAAACGGTATTACATCCTTAAAAAGCGCTTCTGCCGTTTTCATCGGCACACCTGCTGCATTCAGGCCGTCAATAATGGCAAAAACTATTGTAAACGCCAGCGTTGAACGGTACACGCAAGCACGCTTAACCGGCATAAAAGCCATCATTACCAGCACAATAACAATAGGATAAAGCAGGCACAGCACCGGCACCGACAAGGAAATTATTTTGGTTAAGCCAACATTGGATACCGCAAAGCTGAAGATGCAGATAATGGCAGCTATGCGCTGATACTGCATTTTGTATTTCAGCACCTGTTCCAGATAGGAACCTGCCGATACCGTAAGGCCAATGCTTGTTGTAAGGCAGGCAAAGAAAATCATCAGGCACAAAACCACATTGCCGGCAGTGCCCATATAATAATTGGCAATGCTCGAAAGCGCTATTGCGCCGTTATCGGATACGCCAAACACAGACACGCTTGTTGCGCCGGTATAAGTAAGCGAAACATAAATTGCCGCCAACAGCACAGCCGCAATAATGCCGGCCATAATGCAGGTACGGGTCAGCACGCTGCCTTCGGAAATGCCGCGCACCTTAATGGAATCAATAACAACCGTGCCGAACAGCATCGTTGCCAAAAGGTCCATTGTATAATAGCCTTCTTGGAAGCCCTTCAAGTACGGCATGGAAGCATAATAACCGCCGGCCTGCTGAGGTTCGCCCATAGGATTCATAAATACCTGCACAACCAGAATGGCAATGCTGATTAAAAGCAGCGGCGTTAAAATTTTGCCTACCCAGTCTACAATTTTGGAAGGATTAACGGAAAGAAAATACGTTACCACAAAAAAGAACAGAGAATATAATGCCAGTCCCAAATCATAATTTTCTGCGGAAATAAACGGCAAAATGCCTACATCAAAAGATACTGCGCCAGTACGCGGAATTGCAAAAAACGGTCCGATTGTAAGTACCGTTACAACAATAAGCGCCTTGGCAAATTTGGGATGTACCGGCAAAGCCAGTGCTTCCGGGTTAGAAGCGCGCAAAAGGCCAATGGCAATAATGCCCAAAAGCGGAATGCCTACGCCGGTTGTACAAAAACCGGCCGCTGCCGGCAAAAAGTTAACGCCTGCCGACTGTCCCAGCGCCGGCGGGAAAATTAAATTGCCGGCACCGAAGAACGAAGCAAAAAGCATCAGGCCGATTGGCAATATTTCCATAAAAGTAAGTTTTTGTTTCATAAGGTCTCCAAGTTTTCAAAAATTAAGGCTGCATTTTAAAGCAGCCTTAATTTATTTTATTGTCAAACTGCATCAATCAATAAGTAAACGGTAATATTTCTTTTTGCCTTTGCGTACCAAGAGGCTCTTATCGGCGTCAAACATTTCCGGGCTGAGCTGCATTTCCGCATCACTTACAGCAGTATCGCCAATATACAGGCCTCCCTGCTGCACCATCTGGCGTGCTTCGCGTTTGCTGGAAAATACCTTTGCTGCCGTAAGCACATCTATCAGTTTGGCATTTGCCTGTTCTGCCGTCAGGTTAACGGTAGGCACATCAGTCATGGCACCGCCGCCGCCGAACAACGCTTCAGCAGCCTGTTTGGCTTTTTCGGCTTCTTCTTCGCCATGAACAAGTTTGGTAACTTCATAAGCAAGAACTTTTTTAGCCTCGTTAATTGCAGAATCTTTCAGGCTGCCAAGGCGGCGTACTTCGTCCATGGGTAAAAATGTTAAAAGTGCGAGGCAGTTTTCCACGTCGCTGTCGTCAACATTACGCCAGTACTGGTAAAAATCATACGGAGATGTTTTTTCCGGGTCGAGCCATAAAGCGCCTTTTTCCGTTTTGCCCATTTTTCTGCCGTCGCTTGTAGTTAAAAGCTTGCAGGTCATGCAGAAAGCAGGTTTCTGTTCCTTGCGGCGGATAAGTTCCACACCGGCCAACATGTTGGACCACTGGTCATCGCCGCCCATTTCCATTATGCAGCCGTATTTTTTGTTCAGCGTCCAGAAATCATAAGCCTGCATAATCATATAGTTAAATTCAAAGAAGGACAACCCGCGCTCCAGGCGTTTTTTAAAACATTCTGCCGTCAGCATTCTGTTAACGGAAAAATGTACGCCAACTTCACGCAGAAGTTTAATGTAATTAAGGTCAAGCAGCCAGTCGGCATTATTAACCATTATTGCCTTATCATCCGAAAAATCAATAAAGCGTGACATTTGCTTTTTAAAGCAGGCAATGTTATGGGCAATAAATTCCGGCGTAAGCATTTTGCGCATTTCATCCTTACCGCTCGGGTCGCCAACCATGCCGGTACCGCCGCCCAAAAGCACAATCGGGCGGTGCCCTGCCTTCTGCATATGGCTCATTGCCATTAAAGCAATAAAGTGGCCGACATGCAGGCTGTCAGCTGTCGGGTCAAAGCCAATATAAAACGTGATTTTCTCCTTTTCAAGAAGTTCACGGATTTCTTCTTCATGCGAAACCTGTTTCAAAAAGCCGCGTTCAGCAAGAACGTCATAAACAGACATCAATCTACCTCCAGTCTAAATATATAAAAAATCGCATTAAGCCATAATATGTATTATACAACTTAATGCGGTTATTGGCAAATTTTATAAAGAAGAAGTACAGTGCGGGCAGCGGGTAGCGTCATCAGCCACGGGCTGGCGGCAGTATGGGCACAGGCGCGGAGCCGGTGACGGTGCGGCTTTGGGCCTGAAACGGTTAATTTGTTTTACAACGATGAAAACGGCCAAAGCAATTATTAAAAAGTTAATTACGGTATTAATAAATACACCGTACGAAAGAACGGCAGCGCCTGCGTCGGCCGCAGCTTTAAGCGAAGGATAATCCTTGCCGTCCAGCGCTATGAATAAATTGGAAAAATCTATCTTGCCGATAAGCATGCCGAGCGGCGGCATAATTATATTATTTACCAGCGAGGTGGTAATCTGCCCAAACGCTCCGCCTATTACAACACCTATTGCCATATCCATAACATTCCCGCGCATGGCAAAATCTTTAAACTCGTTCAAAAAACTCATTACATCAACTCCAGTTTTAAATTTTAGATGCAATATTTTATCTTGTTTCAGATAAATTTGTCAAATTCCATGCTCTTGACTACGTTAAAACAATAAACTATAATTAATTAGTAAAGCAAAAGGAGGAAGAACAATGAGAGATGATCTGGTAGTACCGGGCGAACATGAAGAAGATTTTGTTTTGGCAAGGGATGCCAAAGTTGTTACCGTTCCCTTTTCGCCTTTGGAATTACGTATGTCTAAAGAAAAACCGTACCTTATGGAAGGACTTGCCAAATTAAGGGAAAAGCTCGGCGAAGATGATTTTAAACGTCTTATCAGTAAGGTACACAATATAAACCTCAGCGGCGACAGAATTATGATTGTTGCCGAAAGCGAACTGCACCGCACGAACATTGAACGCGAATGCCTGCCGCATATTGCCGAAGCATTCAACGTAAAATTCATCCGCGTTGTAGTTGAAGGTTAAAAATTTTTAAAAAAAGTATTGACATTTTCTCACTTATTATCTATAATACATTTTGTTGCAGTAATTAGCACACTGTCGGGGCGTGGCGCAGTTTGGTAGCGCGCTTGTTTCGGGTACAAGAGGCCGTGAGTTCGAATCTCGCCGCCCCGACCAACTAAAAAATTTAGAGCCGTTTTATAACGGCTCTTTTTTATTTTATTAACTCTAATTATGTACTCATTCATTCTTCTTAATTACTTTATAAAATTAACATTTTAGACTTCAAATAATTTCACAAAAATATTGCATTAGCATACTTTAGTAGTATAATATTTTCAGGACTAAAAGTTTTTATTTAGGAGGGTCTTTTTTGAAGAATAAATTTAAAAAAATTGTTGCCGTACTGGCGGCGCTTGCAATTTTAACAAGCGGCTGGTATTTTTTTTACTGGCTGAAAACACCGCAGCATTCCATTGCGCTTATAGCCGATGCAGTACGCCAGCATGATTTAAAAACTTTTGAAAAGCATGTCGATATGGATAATCTGTACAGCAAAGCATATGACGATGTTGTTGCCGTTACCTTCGGTTCCGACAAAGATGCCAATCCTATTATCGTTGCCATTGTAAAGGGCATTAAAGGCCTGGCAGTTCCGCTTTTAACAAGCGAAACCCGCAGCTACATTATTCACGGCGACAAGCCTGAAGGCGACGCCGAAGTGCAGAAATCAATTCCCGCCGGCAACGAAAACGGAGCGGAAATTGTAGATAATTTAAAAAGCCGTACCGGTTTTGGCTCCTTAAAATATGAAGGTGTAGAAAATACCGATATCAACGACGGCAATGCCATTGTAAGCATTAAACTGCGCGATGAAAAATTAAGCAGGGATTTTATTTTAAAAATAAAAATGCAGCAGCTTGACGACGGTTTGTGGCGCTTGCAGGAAATAACCAATTTGCAAGATTTTATGAAAGAACGTGAAGAAGCCGTTAAGGCAAAGCTTGCAGAATTAAACAAGCCGATTGCCGGACAAATTGATGCCAACGTTAAACTTGATAAAAAACTGCTGCAAATTACTTCCGTACACTATTCAGCCATTATCCGCATGCTTGAAACCGAAGTAAACCTTACCAACACCTCCGACAAAAACGTTAATTATATAGCCGGTATGCTGGAGCTTTACGATGATGACGGCAAAATTTTTTACAGCGGCAGCTTTGCCAGCAATGCAGTTTTAAAAAACGGCAGCAGCAAATTATATAAATTCGATTTTGAACTTAACCCGTATGTAAAAGAAGACGCCACGGTTATCAGCAGCGATTTAAGCAAAGTAAAATGGAATGCTTATTTAACAAATGTAGCTTTTGACGACGGTTCATCGTTTGATTACTTAACTGAACTGCCAAAATAAACTAAAAACACGAAGCATTAATCTGCTTCGTGTTTTTTATTGCCTTTATTGCTTTATGCTTTTACTTCCGCAGGCATCGGTTCTCCGTTTAATCCTGCCAGAATATTTTCCGCTGCCAGCTTTGCCATAGCATCTCGCGTTTCAACTGTTGAACTTGCAATATGCGGCGTAACCGTAATATTATCAAGCGTCAGCAGTTTATGCGTACCGGGCAATGGTTCGGGGTCGGTAACGTCAAGCGCGGCATAAGCAATATGCCCGCTGCTCAGCGCATCATAAAGCGCTTCCGTATCCACAATTTTGCCTCTGGCAATATTAATAAAACGAGCACCCTGCTTCATGGCTTCAAACTGCTTTTTGCCAAACATGCCTTCCGTTTCCTTAGTAAGCGGCACGGTAACAAGTACAAAATCAGATGTTTGCAGCAGTTCTTCAAAGCTTACATATGCAGCCCCCAATGCGGCATCATCACTGCGGCGGTGCCGGTTATGGTAAATAACGCGCATATCGCTTGCCAAAGCACGTTTTACCACCCTGCTGCCTATATCGCCCATGCCTACAATACCCAAAGTTTTGCCTGCAAGGTCCACGCCAAAGCCAAGGCCCTTGCGCTCGCCCCATTTGCCGCTTGCAACATGCTGCCAACCGCGCGCTATTTTGCGCGCACTGTCAATTATAAGCCCGTAAGCCAAATCTGCCACGGCAGGAGAAAGAACGCGCGGAGTATTGCCAACACGTATGCCGCGGGCATTGCATTCCGCAACGTCAATATTATCGTAACCCACGGAAGCCTGTGCGATTACTTTTAAATTAGGCGCTTTGTCAAGCAATGCGCCGTTAATTTTTATATTGCCAATAGAATATAAAGCATCTGCCTGTGCCAGCCAGCCGTCAAAAACATCCGCCGGAGTGCGGCCGCTTTCCTTCCACGCCAAAAGATTGGTATTGGCGTCCAGCAGGTCATACGCCGTTTTACGCAGTTTGCCGCTGGTAACAACAGTCATGTTTTTTAATTCTGCCATACTTTCACGTCCCTTACTTATTTAAAGGCACAATCTCCAGCCAGTAGTTATCCGGGTCGGTAATAAAATAAATGCCCATTTCCGGATTTTCATAAACAATGCAGCCCATTTCTTTATGTTTGGCATGTGCAGCTTCGTAATCATCAACGCCAAAAGCGAGATGGAATTCGTTTTCGCCTAAGTTATAGGGTTCTTTGCGGTCACGCAGCCAGGTCAGTTCAAGCTGATGCGGAGTCTGCCCATCGCCAAGATACACAAGAATAAAGCTGCCGTCCTCTGCATTCATTCTTTTAACTTCTTTCAGCCCAAGCGCTTTTTCATAAAACTCCAGGCTTTTTTCTAAATCGAGCACGTTAAAATTATTGTGTATAAACTTAAAATTCATTATACCCTCCTTAAGTATTTAAAAAAATTTGTTTTACAAGCAGTATCGCCATTGCCGCTGCCGCAACAACCTTGCCTATAATCGCAATAAATTGCAGCTTTGCCGCCTTCCACGCCAGTTCAAACGCATCGTCGCAGTCCATCGTTTGCGAATACTCATAAACAAACGCCATTACAAACGAACCCATGGCGCCGCCAAGCACGCTGCCGAACACAGGGAATACGCCCGTGCCGAGCACTGCACCAATAAACGTGCCGATGCCGATAAGCCCTACCACGCTCCACGGCAATTTATGCCTGCGGATACCGAAAAACGATACTATAAATTCCCATAATTCACCAAAAACATAAATCAGCACCAATGCAGACAAAATACGTCCGTCAAAATATTTTGCTTCATCAAAACAGGCAAATCCTATCCCTGCCAAAAGCATCAGCGTATTGCCGGGCAGCCCAACCAGAGTTAAAAGCGGCCCCACGATAACGATAAAGGCTGCTGCCAATGCTTCCAAGAAATATTCCATACCCTGCCTCCTTATGTTAATTACTGCCAATATTATAACATAATCCGCACTGCTTTATTTGTAACTTTTGTGAATTATTGTTTTTAATCTGCCAAAATGATAAAATATTTATAAATAAACTTGTTAAAAGGAGCTTATATGGAACAAATTATTGAAATTTTAACGCCGTGGGCAAAGCCGTTTCTGGTTTTCTGCGGTTTTATGCTGATAAGATATCTTTACCGTACCGTAATTCTCCGTTTTTTGCAGCTTTTAAACAACAAAATGTCTTTTGAGTACGGCGGCGATATTTTAGACGCTTTCGCCAAACCAATACATATTTTTCTTTTTATCCTCGGCGTTTATGCTGCCTTAAACTGCTCGCCCATTACTTTTGTTACCGACCATCCTGCCATTGATAAATTCCTGCGCAGCAGCTTTATTATTGCCATCTTTTGGGGCATTTACAATATCAGCGACATTACGCACGGCATTGCACTGAAAATTTTAACACGCGCCGAAATTAATATCGAGGATTCTCTTGCCAACATTCTCTCCACAATGTTCCGCATTTTAATTGTTGTTATTGCCACCTTAATGATTGCCAAGGAATGGAATTACGACATGAGCGGCCTTCTGGCAAGTTTAAGTATCGGCTCTTTAGCACTTGCCTTTGCCGCCAAAGATGCTTTGGCAAACGTATTCGGCAGCTTTGTAATTATTGTTGACAAACCCTTTAAAGTAGGCGACTGGATTTCTGCCAACGGCGTGGAAGGCACCGTTGAAAAAATTACCTTCCGCAGCACCTGCATACGCACTTTTCCGCAGGAACTTGTGTATGTTCCAAACTCACTGCTTTCCAACACGCCAATTATTAACTACACCAAGCGCGAAAAACGCCGCATTGAGTTTTTGCTGGGTGTTACCTACGATACAACGCATGACCAGATGCAAAAACTGGTAGAAAATATACGCACCTACCTTACAAACAGTGAGCTTGTTTACAGCGACACGGTTATGGTTTACTTCCGCGATTATGCAGACAGCAGCCTGAACATTTTTATTGTATGTTACACCAAAGCCAGCGATACCAAAGGCTTTTTGGCTGCCCGCGAGCAGATTAACCTTGATATTATGAAAATACTGGAAGAAAACGGCGCTTCCTGTGCTTTCCCGAGCACCAGCGTTTATTTTGAAACGCCGCTTAAAACCGAAACCAAAAACAACTGAATACAAAAATAAAAAGGCAGCTTTTAAGGCTGCCTTTTTATTTTTGTGCGTCATTGCTTCTCTAAAACATTTAAAAATTATTTTAAGCGTATTTAAAATTAATTTTTATCGCTGAACAAGTCATTTTCATTTTGTTCCGGCATCTTCAAATCTGTTTCAAAACTTTCCGCTTCATAAAGTTTTTTATTAATTACACGGCTGCGGCGTTCAGCAGCTTCAATATGCCCGCTTGCTTCCTGCAATTTTTTGCGTGTTTTGTCAAGCAGCGCTGCAAACACGGCAAAATCCTGCTTAACTCCTGCAATAATGCGCCATACTTCACCGGTACGTTTTTCTATGGCCAAAGTGCGGAAACCAACCTGCAAGCTGTTTAAAAGTGCCGCCAGAGTTGTAGGCCCTGCAACACAGACACGGTATTTGCGCTGCAGTTCTTCCAGCAGCCCGGTAATGTTTACCGCTTCAGCAAAAAGCCCTTCTGTCGGCAGGTACATAACCGCAAAATCAGTGCTGTAAGGCGGGCAGATATATTTACTGTTAATATCGGCAGCTTCGCTTTTAAAGCGTTTTTCAAGCTGCTTTAACGCTGTTTCCGCCGCTGCGGCATCGGCATTTTCACGCGCCGCCAAAAGCCTCTGGTAATCTTCCTGCGGAAACTTGGCGTCTACCGGCAGCCATACGGTCTGTTCGCTTTTTCCCGGCAATTTAAGGGCAAATTCCACCCGCTCGGAAGCGCCCGGCTTTACGGCAACATTTTCGGCATACTGCTCCGGCGCCAGCATATCCTGCAAAAGTATTTTCAGCTGCATTTCGCCCCAGATGCCGCGGTTTTTAACATTGCTTAAAATGCGTTTTAAATCGCCTATTCCGCCGGCAAGGCTCTGCATTTCACCAAGCCCGCGGTGTACTTCTTCAAGCCTGCGGCTTACAAGGCTGAAACTTTCGCCAAGCCTGCGTTCCAAAGTAGAATTTAACTTTTCATCCACAATAATGCGTATCTGCTCTAAATTTTTTTCGGTACTCTCGCCTATTCTGTCAAACCGCTTGTCCAACTGTTCCGATAAGCGGTCTGCCGCAGACTGGTTTTCCATACGCGCTGCACGGGCAAGAGTTGCCTGTTCGCTGCGCAAATCGCGCAGGCCTTCATACATGCGCCGTTCGGTTGCTTCAAAATGCCGCACAAGTTCAGCAAGATCTTTTTCATCAACAGCACCGGCACGGCTGCGGTACAGCATAAAAATTATCGCCAGCTGTAAAATTATTATAAACACAAGTATTATTACAGTAAAATCCATAACGCACCTGCCTTTTTGCAATCTTAATTTATAATACACTATTTTATTACACTGTGCCAGCATAATTTCGCGGCCTGTTTTTACGCCAAAACTATTTTTTATCTTTTTTTACAAAATTTTATACTGTCCGGCAGGATTTTATATTTATTTAGCGAAGTTATAATCAATCAAACGATTGATTAATCTGATTCCATTTTCGGGAGGATTGTTATAAATGAAAAATTTTCTGGAAAACATGCACTTAACCAAAAAGCAGTGGTATTATCTTGGCGCAGTTTTGGGCATTTGTTTAATTTATTTTGCTTTTACCCATTTTAAAGGCAGCGAAGTTCCGCAAAAAACAATTCCTTATGTGCGCACAGTTACGGTAGGAACACAAACAGGCAGCAACTATGATGTTTACCCCGGAGAAGTACGCGGACGCTATGAAAGCAACCTTGCCTTTCAGGTTACCGGCAAAATAGTCAGGCGCCAGGCCAACCTTGGCGATACCGTAAAAGCCGGTGATGTTTTAATGGAAATCGACCCGCGCGACGTTAACGAAAGTGTTAATTCCGCAAGAGCTGCCGTAAGCGCCGCTTCGGCAAACTTTCTGCTTGCTTCTGATAACGCCCAGCGTTACAGAACTTTATATACGCAGGGCGCCGTAAGCAAAGCAACGCTTGACCAGTACAACACCCAGCTTGAAGCACAGCAGGCGGCGTTAAATCAGGCCAAAGCGCAATATCAGGCGGCACTGAACCAGCTTAATTACACGCGCTTAACAAGCGACCACGACGGTGTTGTATCCTCCGTTACCGGCGAAGTTGGGCAGGTTGCTGCTGCCGGTACGCCTGTAATAACCGTTGTGCAGTCCGGCGAAAAAGAAGTGCATATCTATATCCCCGAAAATAAACTTGCTTCAATTCACCCCGGCCAGAGCGCAGTTATAGATTTCTGGGCGCTGCAAAACATTACTGCCGAAGGGCAGATAAGAGAAATTGCGCCTATGGCAGACCCTGCCACCCGTACTTACGAAGTAAAAGTAAGCATTAACAATATGCCGCCGCAAGCAAAGCTTGGCATGACAGCCAAAGTAAGTTTCACCGGCGGCACATCTGATATTGTAACTCTCCCGAAATCTGCAATTTATCAAACCGAAAACACGCCTCAGGTATGGATAGTAAAAGATAACCACGTAACCCTTGTGCCGGTAGAAATTGCCGGTTACGAAAACAACAGCGTTAAAATTACAAACGGCCTGCAAAAAGGCGACATAGTAGTAACAGGCGGTACAACAAAATTATCTGCCAATCAGGAAGTGCGGCTGGAAGGTGAGGAATAATGAAAAACGGCAATCTCGCTTCATGGTCTATTGAACATAAACAGATAATTTATTTTTTCATGTTTCTTTGCCTTGTTGCCGGTATTTATTCCTATAACATTCTCGGCCGCTCGGAAGACCCGGTATATACAGTTAAGCAAATGGTTATATCGGCTGCATGGCCCGGCGCAACAGCCAAAGAAATGGAAATGCAGGTTACAGATAAAATTGAAAAAGAAGCCCAGACCCTGCCGGATATTGATTTTATTACAAGTTATTCGCGCCCAGGGCAGTGCGTTGTTAACGTTTACCTTAAAGAGCATGTTCCAACCGATAAGGTACGCAGCCACTGGCTGGAACTGCGCAATATTGTAAACGATATTAAAACCGACCTGCCGGAAGGCGTTTACGGGCCTTATTTTAACGACCGTTTCGACGATGTATACGGCAATATATACGCAATCACCTCCGAAAGCTTCGGCTACGAAGATATGCGTAAAGAAGCCGAAGAAATTAAACGCATTTTTTATACCGTGCCCGATGTAAAAAAAGTTGAACTTATCGGCGTGCAGCCGGAAAAAATTTATCTGGAAGTATCCAACGATAAACTTTCACAGCTTGGCATTTCGCTTGATACGCTTGCAAGCGCCATAAAATCGCAGTCCGCAGTTGTGCCTGCCGGTATGGCAGAAAGCACGGACAACAATGTTTACATGCGCCTTACCGGCTTGCCGGATACACTGAAAGAAATCGGCAGCATCCCGGTTAATGCCAACGGGCGCATTTTCCGCCTTGATGACATTGCCAAAGTTACCCGCGGTTATGCCGACCCTCCCGAGCCCAAAATTTATTTTAACGGACAGCCTGCCATCGGCATTTCCATTTCCATGGAAGACGGCGGCAACAATATCCGCCTGGGCGAAAACCTTGCCAAAACCGTAGCGCAAATAGAAAGCAGGCTGCCGCTGGGCTTTGAACTGCACCAGGTAGCCAATCAGCCGGAAGTTGTTAAAAACTCTATAGATGAATTTACCCAGAGCTTAAAGGAAGCCGTTATTATAGTTCTGGCAGTAAGCCTGTTCAGCCTTGGCAAACGCTGCGGCTATGTTATTTCCGTATGTATTCCGCTTGTACTGCTCGGCACTTTTATCGGCATGTATGCACTTGGCATTGACCTGCACAAAGTATCGCTTGGGGCTTTAATTGTGGCCCTTGGCATGCTGGTTGATGATGCCATTGTTGTTGTGGAACTGATGGAAATAAAACTTGCCGAAGGCTGGGAACGCAAACGCGCGGCGGCTTATGCTTTTGAAACCTGCGCGTTTCCGCTTTTGACCGGTACAATTATAACCTGCGTAGGTTTTACGCCGATATATTTTTCGCGCGGCAGCGTTGGCGAATTTGCAGGCAGCCTGTTTACCGTTATCAGCCTGGCGCTGATGCTTTCATGGGTTGTATCGGCAACGGTAGCGCCTGTATTGGGTTACGAATGGGTTCACCCGAAAAAAATTGCCGAAGGCAGCGCATATACAACTCCGTTTTACCAAAAATTCCGCAGCCTGCTTACATGGTCGCTGGCACACCGTTTAACGGTAATTGCCGTAACTATAGGCATTTTCTTCGGCTCGCTCTTTTTAAGCAAATTCATCAACAAAGAGTTCTTTCCTCCTTCCGTACGTCCGGAACTTTTAACCGAACTTAACCTGCCGGAAGGCACGAGCATTAAAACAACCGAAGAAATTGCCCTTAAAATTACATCAGAAATTAAAGATGACCCCGATATTGCAAGTGTAGCTACCTATATCGGCGAAAGCGCACCGCGTTTTGTGCTTGTTGCAGAGCCAGTACAGCCGCGCGAAAATTACGCACAGCTTGTCATTCTGGCAAAAGACGTAAAAGCCAAAGAACGTGTTTCGCAAAAGGTTTCCGCACTTATTAACCAAAAATATCCGGAGGTTTTAACTTACAGCAAATCCATCTCCCTTGGGCCTCCGTCCGAATATCCGGTTATGCTGCGCGTTTCCGCACCGACGGATGAACTTGCCAAAAGGTATGCACAAAAAGTACGCGAAGAAATGGAAAAACATCCTGCTGTTATCATGACCAGATTTAACTGGATGGAAAAAACGGGCGCGTTAAAAGTAGAAATTGACAACGACAAGCTGCGCCAGATGGGTATTGACCGCCAGACTGTATCCATGGCTTTGCAGGCAGAACTTTCCGGCTATACCGTAGCACAGTATTACGAAGGCGACCAGGCTATTGATATCGTTTTCCGACTGCCTGAAAGCGACCGCGAAAAACTTTCAGATTTAAGGATGCTGACCATACCGACTCCGGGCGGCAGCGTATCATTGGAACAGGTGGCAAACATCAGCTACGAAGCCGAAGACAATATGATCTGGCGGCGTAACCTTCTGCCGACAGTTACTGTTAATGCAGGTATCAGCGAAGGCTATACCGATAACGATGTTGCACAGCAAATTTATGATTCCCTTGCGCCTCTGCGCGAAGAACTTCCGCCGGGTGTTGCCATTGATATCGGCGGACCTTTGGAAAACAGCAATAAAGCACTTAACTATTTAATAGAGCCTGTGCCTGCCATGTTTATCGTTATGATAATCCTGCTGATTATGCAGCTTAAAGATGTGCGCAAAATGATTGTAATTGCCTGCACGGCGCCAATGGGCGTTATAGGCGTTATGATTGGCCTTTTGCTGTTCGGTTCATCTCTTGGTTTTTTAGCGGAACTTGGTATTTTGGCACTGACGGGCATTATCATACGCAATTCGGTTGTGCTGCTCGACCAGATTGACCAGCATCTCGAAGCAGGCATGCCGCCTTATGAAGCTGTTTTGGAATCCGCCATAGTGCGTTTCCGCCCCATTATGCTCGCGGCTCTTACAACGGTGCTTGGCCTTGTGCCAATGTTTACCAATCCGTTTTGGGAATCCATGGCAATAGCAATTGCCTGCGGGTTGACTGGTGCAACCCTGCTGACGCTTGTTGTACTGCCTGTAATTTATTCTTTAATGTTTAAAATAACAAAGCCCTGAAATTATAAAGGAGCACTGTACTTATAAGGTATAGTGCTCCTGTTTTATTATCAGTCTTACAAAAAGCAAAACAGCCTGTACTGTAAAGCAATAAACAAAAACTGCGGCGGCTAAAATAATTACGCTTTATGCCGCAAGGTCAGCTGCGAAGCCTGACCGTTAGCGGAGGAGCCGCAGCATTTTTGTATTGCTGAAACAGTATTGGCTGTTTTGCTGCTGTTCAGTTATTAAATAATTAACCTGTCATTTATTTTCCAACAAAGCAGCCAGTGCACGCATGGCAAGGGCATAACCCATAAAGCCAAGCCCGCAAATCTGCCCCAGGCAGGCTGGAGCTGTTACAGATTTATGGCGGAACTCCTCACGCGCATGCACATTGCTTAAATGCACCTCAATAGCGGGCAGCGCCACGCCTTTTAAGGCATCCAAAATTGCCACGCTGTAATGGGTATATGCGGCAGGATTAATAACAATGCCGTCATATTTTCCGTATGCGTCCTGAATAAAACCTACCAGCTCACCTTCGTAATTGCTCTGGCAGATTTTAACATTAACCCCAATTTCTTCTGCCTGCTGCAAAATAAAAGCACACAAATCGGCGTAATCTTTGGCGCCATATACGTTTTTTTCGCGGATACCCAGCAAATTTATGTTAGGCCCGTTAATTACCAAAATATTTTTCATTTTTTCATCTCCCCGGCAATTTTTACAAGCTGGCTCAACACATTTTCTATGCTGTCTGCATTTTTTACAATGTAAGCGGCATATTTTCTGTAAAGTTCTATTCTTTCATCATAAAGCTCATAAACCCGCTGCGTTCCGGCAGCCAAAAGCGGCCGCGTTTTAATTTCAACATCATTTACAATAGCGTCCGCCGGGCGGTCTATAAAAACTATAATGCCGTTTTTGCCATAAGCAGCCATACTTGCCTCTTTTTTTACAACTCCGCCGCCTGCCGCAATAACGCAGTTTTCTTTACACGCCAAAAATTCAGCAGTCCTCTGCTCAGCTTCGCGGAAAACTTCTTCACCCTGGGCAAAAAACTCTTTAATGCTGTAAGGCTCCCGCTGCTCCAAAACGTCGTCGGCGTCATAAAATTCCATTTTAAGCTTTGCTGCCAAAAGTTTGCCCAGCGTTGTTTTTCCGCAGCCGGGCATACCAATTAAAACTATATTTTTCATTATTTTTCTGCCAGCCTCTGCATAATTTTCACTGCCAAATCAGTACCCAGTTTGCGCTGCTGCCAAATTTCCTGCGCTGCCACGGCCTGCGCCGCCAGCATTAAAAGCCCGTTTACGGCTGTTTTTCCGCAGGCACGTGCCATACGCAAAAATTCGGTTTCGGCAGGATTATAAATTAAATCTGCCGCCGCGCCGAAATTTTTAATAACGGCTTCCGTTACGGGGCTTACCCCTGTTTTGGGGTACATCCCTACCGGCGTACAGTTAATAATAATATCGCCCGTTTCTCCGGCAAGTTCCTCATAACTCAAACAGCGTGTTTTGATATTACCGCAGATTTCTACAACCTGCTGCGGAATTGCCTGCGGATTTCTTGACACCAGCAAAATTTCCTTTGCCCTGCTTTTTGCAAGGTACTGCACCACTGCGCGCGAAGCGCCGCCAATGCCGAGTACGGCTGCTTTTTTGCCTTCTGTTTTAATGCCGTAATATTCCAGCATCATGCCAAAACCGAGCCAGTCGGTATTATATCCGCAGCTTTTGCCGTTATTAAAGCTAATGGTATTTACGGCGCCAATAGCTGCTGCTTCAGCAGATATACTATCCAGAAACGGCATGACTTCTATTTTATGCGGAATAGTTACATTAACGCCTGTATATCTTTGCGCTAGTTCCGGCACAGCTGTTTTTAATGCTTCTGCCGGAAGTTCCAGCAGCTTATAATCCGCAGCAATATCCAGTTCTTCAAAAATCATTCCGTGTATTTGCGGCGACAGGCTGTGCCCAAGTTTTGCTCCCAATAAGCCAAAATGCTGCATCACTATCTCTCCCGTCCCATATCGCTGCGGTAGTTGCCTAAAATTTTAAAATACGCGCAGTTATCTTTCAGCATACGCACTGTTTCCTGCACATTGGTATCGGCAAGGTTGCCCACCAAATCAATATGGAAAAAATATTCCCACGACTTACCCTCAATCGGGCGCGATTCCAAATTGGTAAGGTTTAAGCCGCTGTGGTAAAAATACCCCAATACACGGTACAGCGAACCGGGCTCATGCTTAACTGCTATTACAAGTGTAATTTTATCGGCATCGGCACTGTGTTCCGCTTCATTGGCAATAATAATAAAACGTGTGGTGTTATTGCCGTTATAGTTAATATTGGCAGCTAAAATCTGCAAGCCGTACAACTCGGCAGCCTGTTTGCCTGCAACGGCTGCTTTATGAAGGCTGCCGCTTTCTTTAACGGCTTCTGCACTTTTAGACGTGCTGTAATACGGAATTAATTTCATCTGCGGATATTCCGTAAAAAAATCCTTGCACTGGGCAAACCCCTGCGGGTGCGAATATACCTCGGTAATTCCGCTGAGAACAGCCCCCGGCAGAGCCATTAAATTATGCTCTATCTTTACGCATTTTTCACCGGTAATATGGCAGTTATAGCGGCGCACAAGGTCATAAACTTCCGTAATGCCGCCGGTAGAAGAATTTTCAACCGGCAGAACGCCATAACGGATTTCACCGTTTTTTACGGCTTTTACCACGTCTTCAAACACGGAATAGTAATGCCTGTTAATATTCTTTCCCGCAAAATATTCTTCCATAGCTTTATGGCTGTAAGAACCCTCCACGCCAAAACAGCCTACTTCAAGCGGTACTGTTTCTACCGGTTCAGCACTTATCTGCTGTTCTTCCATTTTGCGGGCAATGGCCATAATTTCTTCCATCAATCCGGCTACTGCCGGAGCGTAATTTTTGTTGCGGAGCTTGCCCTGTGCTTTTTCTATTACCTTCAGCTCTCTTGCCCTGTCGCGCACAGGCAGGTTATTTTGCTTTTTGTATTCGGCAACCCGCAGCACTGCCTGCAAACGCCGTTCAAAAGCGTTTATTAAATTACTGTCGGCTTCGTCTATTTCCCGGCGGATGGCTTCCAAATCAAGTTTTTCTGTCATTTTATTTCTCTCCTGCCAGCAGCATATCCAAAATCACCCAGGCGGCAACACCTTCAATTACAGGCACGGCGCGCTGCACAATACAGGGGTCGTGCCTTCCTGTAATTACCAGTTCCGTATTGCTTTCCGTACTTAAATCAACCGTTTTCTGCACTTTGGCAATGCTCGGCGTAGGCTTTACGGCCGCCTTAAACAGCACCGGCATGCCGTTGGTAATACCGCCGGTAATGCCGCCGTTATTATTGGTGTAGGTTTTTACCATGCCGTTATCATAATACATCTGGTCATTGGCTTCGCTGCCCGGCATCTGTGCCAGCGCAAAACCTTTGCCAAATTCTATGCCTTTAACAGCAGGCACACTGAACAAGGCATGTGCCAAGCGGCTTTCCAGCGAATCGAAAAACGGCGCACCGATACCGGCAGGCAAGTTTATTGCCATGCACTCAATTACGCCGCCAACCGAATCACAGCTTTGTTTGGCAGCTAAAATCAGCTGCTGCATTTCGTTTCCGGCAGCGTCATCCAGCACCGGAAAAGTTTTCTGCGCCAATTCCGAAAAAGTATCCGCTCTTTCGCCAAGCGGATTAAACGGCGTATCTTTTACGCCTGCAACTGCTACTATATGCGCGCCAACGTAAATGCCACGCTTCGCCAGAATTTGCTTGGCTACGGCACCCATAAAAACCAAAGGAGCGGTCAATCTTCCGGAAAAATGCCCCCCGCCGCGGTAATCATTAAAGCCGTTATATTTTACTTTGCCGCTGTAATCGGCATGCCCCGGCCGCATCACATTTTTAAGTTTACTGTAATCGCCGCTGTGCTGGTCGCTGTTGGGTATTAAAACGCATAACGGCGTGCCTGTTGTTCTGCCTTCAAAAAAACCGCTTTCAATTATAAAAGCGTCTTTCTCATTCCGCGCTGTTGCAAGCGGGCTTTTTCCCGGTGCACGGCGCTGCATTTCTTTTTTTACAGCGTCAAGGTCTATTGCAAATCCCGGCGGCAAACCGTCTATTACACAGCCTATGCCAAGCCCGTGCGATTCACCGAAAATAGTAAGTTTTATTTTTTCACCCAAAGTTGCCGTCATAAATTTTCTCCCTGCTCATATTTGCCGCCCAAGCAGGAAAAATCCTGCCAAAAGGTGGGATATGATTTTTTTACGCTTTCGCTGCCTTCAATAATTACCGGCTCACGGCAGACAAGGCTTGCCACTGCCATGCTCATGGCTATGCGGTGGTCATTCCATGCAGAAACAACGCCGCCGCGCAACCCTTCCGGCTTGCCGTGAACGATAAGGCTTTCGGCTTTTTCTTCAATATCTGCGCCTAACTTATTAAGTTCTTCACTAATGGCGTGCAGGCGGTCACATTCTTTAATGCGCAAACGCCCGGCGTTAATAATTTCCGTAGTTTCTTTCGCCACAGCAGCAGCCACGGTCAGCACCGGAATTATGTCCGGGCAGTCAGCGGCATCAATAACAGTGCCGTGCAGGCGGCTTGTTTCTGCCAAAAGCCCGCCGTCAGCTGCGGATATTTTGCCGCCCATCGCCTGCAAAATATCTTTTACTGCCCTGTCGCCCTGCAAAGAAGCTGCTTCCGCACCAGCGCAGATAATATTTCCGTTAAGGCACCCGGCAGCAAGCCAGAACGCAGCCTGCGACCAGTCGCCTTCTACAACGGCGCTGCGGCATTGATATTTTTGCCCGCCGGGCACGGTAAATGTTTTATAATTATTGTTTACAACCTTTATGCCGTATTTTTTTAATGCGGAAAGCGTTAAATCAACATAACTCTGGGATTCCAGCGGCGTGGTAATAATAATTTCCGAATCGCCTTCAAGCAGCGGCAGCGCAAACAGCAAACCGCTGATAAACTGCGAACTTACATTGCCGGGCAAAGTAAATTTGCCGCTGTGCAGCCTGCCCTCAACTGTTACTGGCAGCCCCTGTGCCGGTGCGTATTTAACGCCCTGTATATCAAAAATATCGTAATACGGTTTCAGAGGGCGTTCTCCCAAGCGCCCCGCGCCTGTAAAAGTAACAGGCGCCCCGCACAACGCGCCAAGCGGCAGCAAAAAGCGCAGGGTAGACCCCGATTCACCGCAGTCACATTCATCACCAGTAGCTCTTACCGTGCCTTCACCGTAAATTTTAACGGCACTGCGCCCTTTAAACCGGCTTGCTGTAAGTTCCGACTGTACACCAAGCGCTTTTAAACAGCGCAGTGTTGCCTTTATATCATCCGACATGCTTATATTGTCTATAACGCTTATGCCCTGTGCCAGCGCGGCACAGATAATTTCGCGGTGCCCCATGCTTTTGGAAGAAGGCACATTTACAATTCCGCTTAACGCCCCCGGATATATTTTAACCTTAGCCATCTTTAACCCCGTTTAATATATTCAGGCAAATCCTGCCAGTTTGTTTTCTGCAAAAAACTCGTGCCGATATTTTTTAAAATAACCAGTGTAATGCTGCTGCCGCTTTTCTTTTTATCCATACCCGCAGCCTTCAAAAGTTCTTCATTACCGTAATCAGCATCAACAGGCAAATTATATTTTTTCAGCACATCATAAATTGCCGCCGCAGTTTCTCTTTCCGTCAAGCCAAACAGTTCCGTCTGCCTTGTTAACAGCAGCATGCCTATGCCAACGGCTTCGCCATGGGTAAAGCTTTCGTAATTACTGCATTTTTCCACCGCATGCCCTATGGTATGCCCAAAATTAAGTACCATACGCTCACCGGTATCAAACTCGTCATGCTCAACAATTTCTGCTTTTATTGCGCAGCAGCGTTCCACAATGCCGCCGATGTTTTCCAAAAGTTCATCATCGTCACGCATAGCGGCAATTTTTTCAAACAAAGCCCTGTCGCGTATGCAGCCATACTTAATTGCTTCCGCAAGCCCGTCGTGCAAAAAGCGCACCGGCAAAGTTTTTAAAAGCATAGTATCAATAAGCACCAGCTTAGGCTGATAAAAATTACCTACAAGGTTCTTGCCGGCAGGCAAATCAACCGCTACTTTGCCGCCCACACTGCTGTCAATCTGTGCCAGCAGCGATGTAGGAATCTGCACATAATCAACGCCGCGCAGAAATGTTGCCGCAGCAAAGCCGCCAAGGTCACCCGTAACACCGCCGCCAAGCGCAACTACAAGGTCGCTGCGGGTAATGCCTGCTTCCGCAAGCCTGTCATAAATTTTGGCAAGTTCAGCCAAGCATTTGCTTTTTTCCCCGGCAGGAAAAACAATGCGCGTTACTTTAAAGCCGCTGCCTGCAAGCGCCGCCTGCAAGCGTTTTCCATAAAGCGCATCAACATTGCTGTCGCTGATAACGGCAGCGCGCTGCGCCTTGCTGATGCTGCGGATTTTTTCTCCGGCAGTGTCCAAAAGCCCTGCGGCAATTTCTATATTATAGGATTTTGCACCCAAATTCACCCTGATAATGCTCATAAAACAATTTCCTTCCTGTGGCAGGCTGCCTTTTGCAAAAACTCCTGCAAACCTTCACGGTTATTTTCGTTAATCAGCTTCTGCAGCGTTTCAATTTGCGTTCTAAAATTTTCCAGTTCGCTTAAAACATTTTCGCGGTTTTCCAAAAACAAATCGCTCCACAAGTTTGCGTTAATATCGGCAATGCGCGTTACATCACGGAAACCGCCGCCAATAAACCAGCAGCTCTGCCCGCTGAACCTGTCGCTGTTAATAAGCGCCGCCGCAGCTGCATGCGGCAGATTGCTGGTATAGGCAATAATTTTATCGTGGCTTTCAGGCGTTATTTCTTCCACATGGCCGCAGCCAAGGCAAAGCGCAAAATTTTTCAGCCAGTTAACTGCCGCTTTACTGTTTGCAGGGGTAGGAACAACAATGTAATTGGCCCCGTTAAAAATTTCCGCCTGCGACATATCATAACCATTGCCCTGGCGCCCCGCCATCGGATGGCCGGAAATAAATTCCGCACCCTCCGGCACAAGCTGCTGCGCCTCATAAGGCAGGCTGCCCTTTCTGCCCGATACATCCGTTATTACTGCGCCCTTTTTTATAAACGGCGCTGCCTGCCGCAAAAATTCCGTAACCGCCTTGGGGTAGATGCAGCAGATTATTACATCTGCCTCAGCCAGATAAGCCCCGGCATTTTCATAAGCGCGGTCTATAACTCCGTCTGCCAGTGCCTGCTGCAAAACATTTTTATTAACATCAACGCCGGTAATGTTTTTTACACCCAGCCGCCTTAACGCTTTGGCATAAGAACCTCCTATCAGTCCCATGCCGATAATGGCAAAGCATTGTTCCTGCAATCTGCTGCAAAAGCCTGCGTCCACTAAAGTCACTCCTTCTATCCTTCTATCCTTCCATACTACCAATTATACTGCATTTTACAGTTCTCTGCCCACAATCTTGGCAATGCCGCTCAGTTCGCCCATCAAACGTGCGAAACGTTCCGGTTTAAGCGACTGCGCACCATCGCACAAAGCGTGTTCCGGGTCATTGTGTACTTCAATTATTAAACCGTCTGCGCCTGCTGCAACAGCAGCTTTTGCCATTGGCTCAACCATCCACCACAAACCTGCTGCATGGCTCGGGTCTACAATAACCGGCAGATGGCTTAATTTTTTAACTGCCGGAATTGCGCTCAAATCAAGCGTATTGCGGGTGTAGGTTTCAAATGTGCGGATGCCGCGCTCGCACAAAATTACGTTGTCGTTGCCGCCTGCCATAATGTATTCTGCCGCCATCAGCCATTCTTCAATAGTTGCGGAAAGGCCGCGTTTTAACAGCACCGGCACGTTGGTTCTGCCAAGTTCTTTTAAAAGCTCAAAGTTCTGCATATTGCGTGCGCCAACCTGAATCAAATCAACGTCTTCAACAAAGCGTTCCAGCATTCTGGCGGACATAATTTCCGTTACAATCGGCAGCCCGGTTTCTTTACGTGCTATTTTTAAAAGGTCAAGCCCTTCTTCTTTTAATCCCTGGAAAGAGTATGGCGATGTACGCGGTTTGAAAGCACCGCCGCGCAGCAATGTTGCACCGGCAAGTTTTACGGATTTGGCAACGCCGACAATCTGCTTTTCATTTTCAACTGAACACGGGCCGGCAATAACCGCCAGCTTGCGCCCGCCTATTTTTACGCCGCTAACGTCAATAACGCTGTCTTCCGGGTGGAAGCTGCGGTTGGCACGTTTAAAAGGTTCCTGAACGCGCATTACCTTATCGACGCATTCGTTAACCTTCAACATGTTCATATCCAGCGCGCTGGTATCGCCGATAACGCCTAAAATAGTCTGGCCGCTGCCGACGATTTCATTAATCTGATAGCCTCTGCCTTCAAGGTTTTCCTTAATTTTTTTCCATTCTTGTTCCGGCGTGCCGGGTTTCATTACAATTACCATATTTCTCTCCCCTTTAATAATATTTGAATTTTTGATTAAACCTATAAAAAAAATCAGGCCTCGTAAGAGAGCCTGATTACAAAAACTTGTTTAATTTACAGCCAACTGCTGAAGTCAAGGCATCTGTTTACGGTATAACTTCTATGAGATTTTGAGCATGCAAAACGGCCAGCGCTAAAGTAAAAATAGCCCTGGCTAAAGCCGAAAAAGTATGCACTTTTAGCATTTTGCTGCCAAATCTGTTCCATAAATACACACACCTTAAAGTTATTTGATGTTGTAATTTTAACCTGCCGGAATAAAGCCGTCAAGCAAAAATACAAATTTTGGCAAAAATATTTTTTGCGCAAATTATTTTGTAAACAA
Source organism: Phascolarctobacterium sp. ET69 (assembly GCF_023336935.1). Lineage (GTDB taxonomy): Bacteria > Bacillota > Negativicutes > Acidaminococcales > Acidaminococcaceae > Fusicatenibacter_A > Fusicatenibacter_A intestinipullorum. The sequence continues at coordinate 27,411 of NZ_JAMBLR010000007.1, read as the reverse complement.
TGTTACAGCAATTTACATAAGCGCCGTTATGCCGCGGTATAATGCCGTGCAGGCACCGATAACGACAAAGCCTTTGCTGAGCCGTATAAATAAACGCTGGTTAATTTTATGAAAGCAGCGCTCACCCAGCCACATGCCTAAAAGCAGCGGCAGTGCAGCATAAACTGCAAGCAGCATTAAATCCGCACTGATGAAACTTCCTGCTGCCAACAGCGATGCCATTGTACCAAGACTGCCAAAGGCAAAAATCCAGCACATATTGGCGCGCGTTACCGTTTTATCACGCCCTTCTGCCAAAAAGTACAGCGCCACCGGCGGGCCGCTGATACTCGTCATTGCCGCCGAAAAACCGCTTATAAACCCTGCGGCAATGCGCCCGGCAGTTTTATTCTGTATGTTAATTTTAAATTTTCTGCCCATTAAAAGCATTACGGCAAGCAGCATTATGCCCAGTAAAATTTGTAAATACGCCGCCGGTATGGCATTTAAAACGTAACCGCCGGGAATGCTGCCCATAATACTGCCGAAAACGGTTACCAAAACCGTATGCCACTCAAAATCGCGGCGCGTATTCCACAGCGCCACAACTTTGGCAAGAAACGTACCAAAAATAATAAACACCACGGTTTCTTTAGGCCCTAAAACCGGCATTAAAAACGGCACTGCCACCAAAGAAAGCGTAAAGCCTGTAACGGCAAAAAACAAAGAAGCTATAAAAACACTTACAGAAATATATAAAACAAACAATATATCCGTAATTTTCAGCCTCCTTCTTTTGCCTTTTATTATGCGTAAATTTTACAATAAAGCCGTTATGCCGCGGTATAACGCCGTGCAGGCGCCGATAACAATAAAAATCTGCGTAAGCCTTATAAACAAATGCTGATTGATTTTATAAAAACAGCGTTCACCAATCCATGTGCCCAAAAGCATAGGCAAAGTAAAATAAGCCGCCAGCAGCATTAAATCGCCGCTGATGCTGCTGCCCGAAAGAGCCAGTGAAAACATGGTACCAATATTGCCGAAGGCAAAAATCCAGCACATGTTGGCACGCGTTACAAGCTTATCACGCCCTTCGGTTAAAAAATACAAGGCAACCGGCGGGCCGCTGATGCTTGTTGTTGCAGCGGAAAAACCGCTTAAAAAGCCTGCCGTTATACGCCCAACAGTTTTATTTTTAACGCTTAAATCAAAGTGCATGCCCATCATAAAAAGTACAATTACAAGCACGGTTCCCAGCAAAATCTGCAAATATGCCGGTGATATGGCATTTAACAAATAACTTCCCGGCAGGCTGCCGAGCACACTGCCTGCAACGGTTACTGCCACAGTATGCCATTCAAAATGTTTGCGCGTATTCCACAGCACAATCATTTTTACAAGGCAGGTGCCAAAAATTATAAATACAACCGTTTCATGCGCACCCAAAACAGGCATTAAAAATGGCACTGCCACCAGAGCAAAACCGAACCCGGTAACAGTGCTGAATAAAGACGCCATAAATACACTTATTGAAACAAAAACAATAAGCAGTATGTCTGTCATTTTTTATTTTCCTCAGGATTTTCCAGCAAAATCGTCCAGCCTTCTTCCTGACGGATCAGCCCCTGACGCAAAAGACGCCCCAGGGCACGTTTAAACGCAGCCTTGCTGATGCCGAACTTTTCTTTAATAATTTCCATTGGCGTATCGTCGCAGTAAGGCATTTTGCCGCCGCGTTTCTTTAAAAAGCTTAAAATATCTTCCGCATCGGCAACCATGGCATGTTCCTTCTGCTGGCGCATGGAAAGGTTCAGCCTGCCGTCGGCACGGACATAAGCCACACGGGCGGTAATTTCCTGCCCGAAATCAAGCCTGCCGCCGGGCACTTCGCTGCGGTGCAGGAAGCCTAAAAAGCGCTGGTTGGTAAATATAAAAAATCCTTCCGGCAAAATATTATAAATCGTGCCTGTTACGGTATCGCCGACTTTAATGCCGGAGGCCGGTTTGGATGCCTTCTGCATTTCCTTGTCCACGCGCATGCTTACAGCCTGACGGCCTGTTTTATCGCGGTACAGCTTAACCCATACAAGCTGCCCCGGCGACACATGCCCGCGCATCTGGCTGTACGGCAAAAATACGCCGCGCTCTGCTCCGATATCGACAAAACCACCGTCGCGCGTAACGCTTAAAACTTTAACATAGCCAAGCTGCCCTTCACGCATTTTGGGCAGTTTCATGCTGGCGGTAAGGCGTCCGTGCGGGTCGAGATACAGGTAAACCTTAACGGAATCGCCAACCTTTACCTCGGTTTCCTGCTGCAATTTATGCAGTAAAATATCGTCGTCGGTATTGCCGGTGCCTGCGTCCAAAAATACACCCATTTCAGAAGCACGCACCGCTTTTAAAGTTACTACATCACCGGGACGGTATTTGGCATGCGGCTGCACTTTATTCATTTTCTTCCTCCGCAAAAGATTCCGAAGGAGCGTCTGCCCACAACTGTTCCAAATTATAAAAATCGCGGTCTTCTTCTAAAAAGATATGCGCCACGCAGTCGCCGTAATCCATTAAAATCCAGCGGCCTTCGGCATATCCTTCTGTATGGGAAGGCAGAATACCTTCTTCTGCCAGTTTTTCTTCAATATTGTCGGCAACAGCTTTAACAAGCGTTACGTTATCTGCGCTGGCAATAATAAAATAATCTGTCAAGGGCGAAAGGTTTTCCATGTTTAAAAGCAAAATATCCCTTGCCTTTTTGTCAGATGCTGCGGCAGCGATTTTGCGTGCTACCTGCTGAGGGGTTAAATTCATTGTTCAGCCTCCTTTGCTGTGTTGTCATTATTTTTTATGTTTTCTTCTGCCGGTCCGGCATTATCTGCTGTACGGCTTTCGGTTTCCCCTTCGTCTTTCATATAGGGAATACCAAGTTCATCCAAAGTTCTTTCAACCTGCTGCTGCGAAGTACGCCAATAGCTTATACCGTCGGGCGCATCATAAAAATCGCCGTAAAGCATGCAGCTTTTTAAATTCTGGTCGCCAAAAAGTTTAAAGGTGTTGGCAGCCTTAATCATCGTTATGGTATCCATATCGGTTTCCACATGGCGGTCTACCGTAGAAAACAGCGCCGGTATTTTGGTAACGGTATCAATATTAAAAATCTGCGCCGCCAGTGCCATCATAAATTTCTGCTGGCGCTGCACGCGTCCGATATCGCCAAGCTCATCCTTTCGGAAACGCACATACTGCCCGGCAAGCTCACCGTTTAAATGCTGGTAGCCGTGCTTGATGTCAATTACAAGGTCGGCGTAAGGGTCTTCGTAGTACATATCCTTGTCAACGTATAAATCAACGCCGCCGATAATGTCGATTGATTCTTTAAACGCGCGCCAGTCTACAAGCACATAATAGTGAATAGGCACGCGCAAAAGATTGGCAACGGTTTGCTTGGCAAGCATTACGCCGCCGTAAGCATACGCTGCGTTGATTTTATCATACCCTTTGTGCCCGGGTATCTGCACCATGGTATCGCGCGGCATGGATACAAGCGCCACCTCGTTGCCTTCGGGGTCGAAACTTGCCAGCATCATGGCGTCTGTACGCTTCGGTTCGCTTTCTGCCGCTTCGCTGTCGCCGTCGTCAATGCCCAGAAGCAATACGTTAATGCGGCTGTTAAGCGTTTCATCCGCCGTTATTTTGCTGTCGGCACCAACAACATCCACCTTGGGCGGTGCAATAAGATTATCATAGCACCATACCGCGCCCCAAAAACCTGCTGTTACAACAGCGGCCAGCAGCACTATAAAAAATACCAGCCTTCCCCATCTCAGCCTGCGTTTGCGGTGCGGGCGCTGCGGAAGGTTATCTTCTTCTAAAGCCATAAAAATCTCCTAACAGCAAGTTTACTTTTTTAATTTTACAATCAGCTGGTTATATCCAAAAATGCAGTCCGGGTGAATTAAAAGTTTATTGTCCAGCAAATATTCAATGGTATTGGCGTAAGATTTAACCATGGCTTTTTCCAGATTTTCAAAGCAAACCTTACGCAGTTTTTCCACGCCGTCAAAATCCCTGCCCGGCTCAATCAGGTCTGCCAGGTATACAACCATATCCAGCTCCGTCATATCGGGAGCACCGGTGCTGTGCAGCCTGATTGCTTCCAAAATTTCCGGGTCGGTTATGCCGTATTTATGTTCCGCAAAATAAGCGCCCATTTTTGCATGCAGCAAAATCGGCTGGCGGCGTTCCACATAATCAACTTCCATGCCAAGTTCTTCGGCTTTTTCAACCTGTTTATCGGTCGGCACTTCACGCCCGCAATCATGCAAAAGTGCGGCAACGGCAACTTTTTCCTGCGGCATGCCGTAATGCTCTGCCATTTTCAGCGCCGTTTCGTAAACGCCGAGCGAATGTTTAAAACGTTTGGGCGGCAATGCTTTTTCCAGCATATCCTTCATTTCCTGAATTGTAAGCATTTATTGTTTCCTTCCTTCCGCTTAACGGTATAAACCCTTCTCTAAAATATAGTCACGCACCGCTTCCGGCACCATGCCGTCAATGCTTTCGCCGTTTTTTATGCACTCGCGTATTTCCGTTGACGATACGGGTTGCTCAGGCATTTTTAAAAGCATAATTTTTTCTTCGCCAAGCCCGCCGAAATATTCACGCGCACGGGCAAAGGCTTTGGCATAACCCGGCCTTGCCACGGCAACAAACGTAACTTCATTCAGTAATTCATAAATATGGTTCCATGTATTAAGCTGAGGCACGGAATCCGCACCAACAATAAAATACAGCTCATATCCCGGATACTGCTTTTTTAATTCCAGCACCGTATCATAAGTATAGGAAATGCCGCTGCGTTTTAACTCTACATCGCTGACATCAAAATAAGGGTAATCCTGTACTGCCAGTTCCGTCATGCGGTAACGGTCTGCTGCCGGAGCAAACTCCAGCCCTATTTTATGCGGTGCAATAAAGGCCGGCACAAAAATTACCTTATCCAGATTAAGGGTCTGGTACACAAATTCCGCGCTGCTCAAATGCCCTTTATGAACAGGGTCAAAAGACCCGCCGATAATGCCCAGCTTTTTTACTGTCACAGCTGCTTTCCTCCAAAATAAAACATATCTATCAAGTAATTATATCACATCTTGGCAAAAAATTGAGCAATTTCTTCTAATATCCAGATAATTATTGCAAAAAAAATTAAAGCTTTCAGCCGGTCTTTAATATCAAAAACAGTTTTAGGCCTTCTAAGATATTCATAGAAGGCCATTAAAACTTCTTTATATGTAGTTTTATGCTTTTTATCTTTGCCGTTATTCATAGCGCAGTGCCTCAATCGGGTCGAGCAGCGCAGCCTTGCGCGCCGGGTAAATGCCAAAGAACAGGCCTATGCCGACCGAAAACAGTACCGCTATTAAAATTACAGGTACGGAAATTATCGTCATCCACCCCGCAAAATAACTGATGGCATAAGAAGCGCCTACGCCAAGCAGTACGCCCAGCGTACCGCCGACAATACCTATAACCATCGCTTCAATTAAAAACTGCAGCAAAATATTATCATACGTTGCGCCTAACGCCTTGCGGATACCGATTTCACGAGTACGCTCCGTAACCGAAACCAGCATAATATTCATAATGCCAATGCCGCCTACCAGAAGGCTGATTGCCGCTATGCAGCCCAAAAGCATGGTAATGGTATTTGCCGTTTCCATCATGGTATCCATTAACGCCGCCAGATTGCGCACCGTAAAATCATCATACTCATCATCCTGAATTTTATGGCGTACGCGCAGGAGCGCTTCCACATCCGCCTGAACCTGGTCAACAACATTTTCATTCTCTGCCTGAATGGTAATGCGGCTGATGTAAGTAATGCCCATCATACGGTTCTGCGCCGTTGTAAGCGGAATAAATACCACATCATCCTGGTCCTGTCCGCTGGAGGACTGGCCTTTCGTCTGCAAAACGCCGACAACCTTAAACGGCGCCTTATTAATGCGCACGGTTTTGCCAACAGCGTCGCCGTCCGGGAATAAATTATCTACAATAGTCTGCCCAATAACGCAGACACGGTCACGGCTCGTAATATCACGCTGGTTTAAATTGCGCCCGTCCTCAAGCTGATAGTTGCGGATATCGAGAATATTTGGCGTAGTGCCTTCAACACTTGTCGTCCAGTTCTGGTTGCCGGCAACAAGCTGGTAAGAACGCGAAACCGCAGGAGCTACGTGCGCAATGCCGTCAATCTGCTTTTCTATTGCCTCGGCGTCTTCGGCAGTAAGCCTGGCGCCTTCGCCCATCGGCAAACGTGCGCCGCTCGGCGTGCGCCCACCGCTCATTACAATTAAAAGGTTGCTGCCAAGGCTGGAAATATTGCTTTTTATCTGTTCCTTCACGCCAAAGCCAAGGCTTACCATGGCTATAACAGCACCGACGCCGATAATAATGCCCAAAAGCGTTAAAAATGTACGCAGTTTGTTGGTAAGCATACCGTCAAGCGCCATTTTAATGGATTCGTTAAACATCTGCCGTCACCTCCACTCGTCACTGACGAGTTTGCCGTCGCGCATAACCAAAATACGTTTGGTCTGCTGGGCAATATCCGGTTCGTGCGTAACCATAACAATGGTTTTGCCCTCATCATTCATAGCTTTAAAAATATCCATAATTTCATAACTTGATTTCGTATCAAGGTTGCCGGTAGGTTCGTCCGCCATAATAATGGCCGGATTATTAACCAGCGCACGGGCAATAGCCACACGCTGGCGCTGACCGCCGCTCATTTCATTGGGTTTATGGTCAAGCCTGTTGCCAAGCCCAACCGATTCCAGAGCGCGGGCAGCACGCACCATACGTTCTTCTTCGTTTATACCGGCATAAACCAGCGGCAGCGCCACATTAACCTGTGCCGTAAGTTTGGGCAGCAAATTAAAATTCTGAAATACAAAGCCTATTTCCGCATTGCGCGTATGCGCCAGTTCATCATCATTGTAACCGGCAATATCGCGCCCGCGCAGAAAATAATGCCCGCTGGTAGGCCTGTCAAGGCAGCCGAGAATATTCATCATTGTTGATTTCCCGCTGCCGCTCGGCCCCATGATAGAGGTAAATTCGCCTTCACCTATCTGCACGTTAACGTGGTCAAGCGCATGCACAACGCTGTCGCCCATTATATAAGATTTTACTATATCTACAAGCCTGATTACTTCTGCCATGTCCTGCCTCTTTCACGGCCTGTTAAATCGGCCCTCTCATATTGTTCTGCTGGGTGGCACGCTGTTTAACCAAAAGCACGTCGCCCTCTTTTATATCGCCGGTAACGGCTATGCTGTCCTCGCCCGTCAAACCGACTGTTACATCAACATCACGCGAAGTTTTAGATGCCTCGTCATATACCTTTACATAACGGCGGTCACCGTCATAATAAATGCAGTTAGGAGGAACCATTAAAGTATTATCCTGCTGCTGAATAATAATATTCGTCCTTGCCGTCATTGTAGGCAAAAGTTTGCCTTCCGGGTTGGCAACATCAACATAAACGGTGTAATAAATAACATTATCTTCCGTAACGGCAGAGCGGGAAATAAGGCGTACCGTGCCGGTAAAGGTTTCTTCCGGATAAGCGTCAACCGTAAATTCAACAGTCTGCCCTACTTTTACACGCCCTATGTCAGATTCGTCAACCAAAGTGTCAATCTGCATATCGTCAAGGTTAGCCACCGACATAATTACCTGCGGTTCACTGATACCGGAGCTGATAGTCTGGCCGACAGGAGTAGGCTCGCCAATGATGTAACCGGCAATAGGAGAAGTAATAACGGTATCGTTAACATCGGAAACTGCCTGGTCATAATTAGCTTTGGCCACGATATAATCGGATTCCGCCAAATCATAATCGCTGCGCGAAATTGCGCCCTGAGCCAAAAGTGCCGTATAACGGTTATAAGTAAGTTCGGCATTGTCAAGGCGTGCCTTCATCTGGCGCGCGGTAGCTTCCAAAGCCGTGGCATCCAGTTTTACCAGCACCTGACCTGCTTCTACGTGCTGATTTTCTTCTACCAGCACTTCCACAATTCTGCCGGTAATTTTAGAACTGATATCGACATTGTCAACAGCGCTTAAGCTGCCGGTTGCCGAAATACTGTCCTTCAAAGTGCCGTATTCAACTTTAGCTGTTTTTACGGTTGTTTCAACCTGCGTAATGCTCTGGTAATACGAATAACCGGCATAACAAATTGCCAAAAGAATAACCAAAAATCCTATTACATATTTATTGTTTCTGATAAACTTCATTCCAGCACCCCTCCTTATAATTTTCAATTAGCTTTCACTAATTAAATTATAACATTTTCAGCTTTGTTCTTAAATATATATTAAACGCAAACTATGGCAAATTTATGTCAGTTTTTATTTTCTTTTGCGGCACAAAAGTGATATACTAAAACCATAAAGCAACACTAAAGGAGGCATCCATTATGAAAAAATCGTCATGGCTCATACTGCTCGTTTTAGCCTTTATTGCTTACTGCCTGCTGCGCAAAAAACGCAGGGAAAATCAAAGTGTTAATGAAAACTGACCGTTATCATTTAATAGATACTCTGCGCGGCTTTGCGCTGATTAATATGTTTGTTTACCATACTCTGTGGAGCATGGCGAATATTTTTCATTATAAAATCAGCTGGTTTCCGTCATTTCATACTTATTTATGGCAGCAAAGTGGCGCATCACTGTTTATTATTCTTTCCGGATTATGCTGGGCATTATCCAAAAAACATTTAAAGCGCAGCCTGGTTGTTTTAAGCTGCGCTCTTCTTATTTTTATATGTACATATTTTTTCAGCAAAAGCAGCATTATTACTTTTGGCATACTGTCCTTTATCGGTTCAGCAATGCTTATTATGCTGCCGCTTGCTAAAATATTGCGGTTCATTCCGCCAGTTGCAGGTTTTATTATAAGCATTGGGATGTTTTTTGCCACCAAAAACATTATTCACGGCACTATTGGTATCGGCAGCTGGCAATATATTTTGCCAACGGATTTTTATGCCAATAATTTTACTGCTTATATCGGCTTGCCTCCGCAGAGCTTTCATTCAGCAGATTACTTTCCGCTGCTGCCGTGGATTTTTATGTACACCGCCGGATATTTTATTTATTACTGCGTACAAAAATCTATAAGCAAAAATAATATTTTCAAATTCAACTGCAAACCACTATCACTTTTAGGCCGCCACTCTTTAGCGGCATATCTGATTCATCAGCCTATAATTATTGTTTTATTATGGATTTATTTTAGGTTATAAATTAAACGAATTATTGTAATTTATAATCGAAATTTATAACTGTACATTTTGGAGAATTAAAAACAAAAATCCTGAAATCCGAGTTTTATCTCATGTGCCAAAATTTATAAAAAAACGATTTTATTAAAAAATTTTACTCAAGGATCAAAAATCATAAACCTTAAGAACGATACTTTGCACAATACTGCAAAGCATGACAAAAAGCGGATGGCATAAGCCATCCGCTTTAAATATTCTAATATTAAGCTGCTGTAAGGTTGATATTAGAAAGTGAATACAACTTCAGACCACAAAGTCTGAGCATCTTTGCTTCCTTCACGTTCTTCCAAATCGAAATATTTAACAGCTGCTACAATGTTTTTAGCAAGTGTAACGTTTGCACCTACTTCAAAGCCTTTATAACCGTCAGCTGCTGCGGCATCATTTACAGAATAAGTTCCATCAGCATTGTAAGCATACGGAGCATCCGCATAACCGCTCAGGTTTGTCGGCAGCAGATAGGTTGCAAACGGACGGTCGCTATAGTTAGCGTATACGCCCCAAGAACCTACTTCAGAAGCTTTAGCACCGCCATAAGCAAGACCTACCAGATAGCCATTGGTATCAACATCTTTTTGGGCTAAAGTTTCTGCTTTGTCATCAGCTGTACCATTGAACCAGGATGCTCTCAAAACAAGATCTTTGGCAACTTCTCCAGAAAGAGCAACTTCCACAATTTCGTTATCGAATTCAGTATCTGCTCTGTAATATCTTACAGCAGTATCAACTGCACCAAAAGAAGTTTCTACACCTGCTACATATACACGGTCATCAGACAACATATCAATATCACTATTGCCTTTAAATACCCAGCCGGTAACTTTTACATCATCACCATAAGCAAGCTTAACACCGTCGCCGCGTACATCGACTACATCAGCATAGGTAAAATCCATACGGCCTGCATCCATTTTAACGCCGCCAACACGACCGGATACAAATGCCCAGTTAAAATCAAGGTCATCTTCAGCTGCAGAACCTTTGCCATCATTACCGTTTACATACTGTTCATTATGGAAACGTCCGGTATAAGTCCAATCATCATTAATTGTACCGTTTACAAACAAACGGGAACGCAGACGCATATTATTGTCTTTCTTATCACCACTTACATCTTTGTAAGAAGCACGGATCTGACCGGTAATTTTTACGTTGTCAGCTTTCTTTTCAAGGTTAGCTACGCGTACGCCGAGGCTGTCCAGTTCGTCAGCAAATTCTGCTGCCAGTTTGTCTACGTTTGCGCCTTTAGCCATAGCTTTTGCTACAATCTGTGCCATTTCATAACGGGTCATCAGTTTGTCGCCGCCGTAGGTGCCGTCAGGATAACCGTCTACTACGCCTTCTGCTGCCAGTTTGTTTACTGCGTCATAAGCCCAGTGGCCAGCCGGTACATCGCTGAACGGGTTAGCTGCATATGCGGATGCAGTTACGCCAAGAGCCATAGCCATTGCAAGTACTAAAGATTTTTTCATTTTTTATTCCTCCTCAGGAACATTTTATTTTTATAAAACGCCTGCGGATAAATTCTGTATTTTTGGCAACTGCTTCGTGCGAGTATCCTGGTTTCCTCTACTCCAAAAGTTGCCTCCTCAAACAGCATTTATCGGCAAGGTATTATAAACTTATGTAAATTATTGTCCTCAATATGTGTTGCATTATACACTATGTTCACAATTATGACAATAATTTTTAATGAAAAAATCTAAAAAATTTTAGAGCTGACTCTAAGTGTTAAAATAGTTACAAAGACAAACTTACTCTTTGAATAAATCACTATGCGTACCGGTTCTTGCCAGAGTCAATACCAAAACATCATTTTCAGTATAATATATTAATAACCAATCTGGCTGTATATGACATTCTCTATAACCAACCCAATTTCCACTTAATTCATGGTCTCTGTTAACAGGCGGCAATTCTTCTCCATTAGCTAATTTATATACAATTTCTTTTAATAATTCAATTTTATATCCGCGTTTTATGGCAAGCTTTAAATCTTTCTTAAATTTAGCAGTATTTTTAACAGTGTATTTTAAATTTGCACAAGTTTCATCATTATAAATTTTATTCACTTTTCAAGCTCCGCAAAAAGTTCATTAATATCAGTATATCCTTTTACAGAAGGGTCATTTGCAATTCGTTTAGCTTCTTCCATAGCGGCAATAGTTTCGGCATTCGGCCTTTCAAGATGAATTTTAAAAGGAATAGCCCCTTCACGCAGAGATTGACGGACAAAAATATTAAATGCAGTGCTTAAATTCATACCAAGCTCATTAAATAAAGCTTCTGCCTGTACTTTTAAATTTGCATCCATACGAATAGTAATATTAGTTGTACTTCCATTCATTTCAAACACCTCCTTGAATATATTTTAATGCATTTGCACATTTTATGCAATATATTGCACATAAAACACAAGTTGATTTATCTGTTACTTCGCATAAATGCAGAAAAGCGGATGGCATAAGCCATCCGCTTTAGTTATTCTAATATTAAGCTGTTGTAAGGCTAAGATTAGAAAGTGAATACAACTTCGGACCAGATTGCCTGATCGTCGCCGCCTTTATCGCGAGCTTCGAGGTCATAGTATTTAACAGCTGCTACAATGTTTTTAGCAAGAGTTACGTTAGCACCTACTTCATAACCTTGGAAACCATCAGCAGCATCATTATGCCAAGCTTTCATCAAACCATTGGTATAGGTGTTGTTGGTGTTATCAAGGTAGGTAAGTGCAGGCATATCATAGTAGTTAGCATAAATGCCCCAGCTACCAACTTTAGAAGCTTTAGCGCCTTTATATGCCAAACCTGCTACATAACCGCTGTTATCCAGTCCTTCATCTTCGTCAGCAGAACCATACATATATTCAGCAACGAGTTTCAAATCTTTAACAACAGGGAATGCTACACCTACGTTCCAAAGATCCTGATCCCAACCATTATCAACTTTATAGTAAGTTGCATAAGCATCAACTACACCGATTTTGCCGGTAACGTCAACAGCATACAGACGGTCTTCGGAATCATACAGACCGAAGTCGCTCTTGCCATCGCCAGCACTCCAATCGGGATCAGTAGCTTTCTCAAATTCATCTTTGGTATAAACATCGCTACCATCAGCTTTGCCTACAAAGCCGGTGATTTTAACTTTATCGCCATAAGCAAGTTTTGCACCGTCAAATTCAGCATCAAGAACTTGACCGGTATGGGGTTTAAAGTTCAAACGGCCAGCATCAAGTTTAACGCCACCAACACGACCGGATACATATGCCCAGTTCAGGTTTACATCATCATCTTCTGCTGCATTGTTAGTATAATCCTGTTCATTCTGCAAACGGGCAGTGTAGCTCCAATCTTCGTTTACCTGGCCATTGATGAACAGACGGGTACGGAGTTTACCATAGTTACCGCGTTCTTCAGAATCGCCATAGGAAGCACGGATCTGACCGGTGATTTTTACGTTGTCAGCTTTCTTTTCAAGGTTAGCTACGCGAACACCAAGGCTGTCCAGTTCATCAGCAAATTCTGCTGCCAGTTTGTCTACGTTTGCGCCTTTTGCCATAGCTTTTGCTACAATCTGTGCCATTTCATAACGGGTCATCAGTTTGTCGCCGCCGTAGGTGCCATCAGGATAACCGTCTACTACGCCTTCTGCTGCCAGTTTGTTAACTGCGTCATAAGCCCAGTGGCCAGCCGGTACATCGCTGAACGGGTTAGCTGCATATGCGGATGCAGTTACACCGAGAGCCATAGCCATTGCAAGTACTAAAGATTTTTTCATTTTTTATTCCTCCTCAGGAACATTTTATTTTTATAAAACGCCTGCGGATAAATCCTGTCTTTTTGGCAACTGCTTCGTGCGAGTCTCCTGGTTTCCTCTACTCTGCTCATTGCTTACTTCAACATTTTTCATCCTCAGCGGTTTATAAACAATAAACACCGATTGAGCGACTCCTCAGTCTCACTCAACTTAATATTATTTTAACTCATAAATCTCAAAAGCGCAAGTTATAAATGTTTAAATTTTACAAAAATTTAGCCAATTTTATTTTTTCTTCACTCCGGCACGTTAATCTGCGCCGTTAAAATATTTTCAATCGCAAGGGCTACACCATCGTTATCGTTGCTTGCCGTAACCATTTTGGCATATTTCTGCACCTGCGGTTTGGCATTTGCAACGGCCACACCAATGCCGGCGTTTTTAATCATGCTTAAATCGTTATTGCTGTCGCCGATGCACATAATTTCTTCCGGCTTAATGCCGAAACTTTCCGCCAGGCTTTTTACCGCCTGCCATTTATTAACGCCCGGTTCCATAAGTTCAAGGTAATTATCTTTGGAACTTGTTACGTCTACACGCCCTTTAAACTTTTCTTCCACGTCTTTCCATGTCGCTTCAAAATTTTCGGCTGCCGTCATTAAAAGCAGTTTGTTCGGAGCTTCTTTAATGCTGTAAATTTCTTCGCCTATCGCTACAGCCTGAATACCGGAAATTTTAGCGTACATACGCGAATATTCGTTTTCTTCTTTTACATATAATTTATCGCCCATATAAACCTGTACATAATGCCCGTTTTCTTTAACGTACTGCAATAAATCGAGCGCCGTCTGCAATTTAAGCGGACTATTTACATAAACCTTTCCGCTGAGCGCACCTTTAACCAGTGCGCCGTTATACGATACCAGCGGCACATCAAGGCCAAGTTTCTGCGCATACGGCTGCATTGAGCAATACATACGCCCGGAAGCAAGCGTAAAAACAATTCCGCTTTCGATAGCTTTTTTTATGGCAGCTTCATTGCGCGGAGAAATTTCTCTGTTATTATTTAAAAGTGTATCATCCATATCACTGGCAATAAGTTTTATTTTCATAACTGTAAGTTCCTTTCGTATTTAAGTTTAATTTTATTATAACATACTTATGATAATAAAAAACTTTGCTTTTAGCGGCTGCTCAAGTATAATAATTATAAAATACTTTTAAGGCGGTAACATTATGTTTGAAGATTTTTTTAAACGCATGACCAAAGGTTTTGGAGCAACGATGTTTTTAATAACGCTGCCGGTTGTAATGCTGGTGGTTGGTTTATTATGCTATACTATTTTAGATATGTTCGGATTTGACAATTACGCTTTGCGCTTATCATGCGGTTTTGCAGTTATAGGCGGGGGAATTTTTGCTTATAACTGGAATAACTTTTTAAACCCGAAAGACAAGCAGTAAAAAATACCGGCATCTGCATTAAAGCAGGTGCCGGTATTTTTTATTCGCATCCATCCAAAAGTTTTGCCGCTTTAATTAAATCGCCAAGGGTGTAATTTTCTATTCCGCCGTTTTTAACAACACCTGCAAGGCTTGTATCCGAATGGGTCCCGGGGGTACCATATAAAAGTGCATCGGTTTCTACTTCAAAAATGTTTGTCAGTTCGTTAAGCATAGTTACAGTAATGCCGCAGCGTCCGCGTTCCAGATTACTCATATGTGTCTGTGTTACACCAAGAAGTTTTGCAAGTTCGGACTGGCTCATCATTTTTTTTACACGCGCCAGCCTGATATTGGCACCGATTTTTTTGTTGTCTATAACTCTCTTTACAGACATAACAAATCCCCCTTTGTATCCATTGACTTTTTTGTAACAACCCGGCAGATTTTGTTAAAACTACAAAAATCTAAACTCCGTTTTTAACTGTATAAATATTATACACTATTTTTGTCCATTTATCTATTAAATTTTTATATTTTATGCAAAATAAAGTAATTTTTGCGAAACATCCTTTTCTTTTAATATTTAATATAATTTTTATTATATTAAATATAATAAATCCGCTGCGTAAAAAATAACAGCCTGCCGTTTTTAATAATGACAAGCTGTTATTTTTTATTATTTGTTAAAAAATTTTCTTAAATTCTGCCGTTATATCGCTTATTTCTTCAATATTTTTTATATATGCGCTCAATTTTTCGGCTTTCCGGCATCCGCAAACAGGTTCTGCAAGTGCAATAAATTTAGCATTGCTTTCATCCCATGTCATAGGGTTATCCGGGTCACCTTTTGGGTAATCAACCTGCATTTGGTATTTTGCACCGTCTTTCATTTTTATAATAATTTCCGAAGCAAGTTTTGCAGGATTTTCCCTGTTCAGCAGTTCCTGTTTTTCATCTTTTACTACTGAAATTTTATCCATTATTTTCTGCATAACAGTACTGCTGCGCGCCTGTGCATTAAATTCGTCAACGCCTGCCTTGCCGTAAACAAGCGCCGCCGCCACACAATACTGTATGCTGAATTTACATCCGTAAACATTCTGCGGCGCAGGATTATTAATAAGAAAATCGGTTATATTATTTACTCTGATTTCCACGCAGCCAATATCTTCCGGCTTTATGCCGTGACTGCTGCGCAAGGTTTGCGCACCGTAAACCGCCGCATGAGCATGTTTGCAGCAGGCGTAGGGCTTAAAGGAATTGTGCTGAATTTTTAAGTCACCGTAAGAAAGGTTCTGCGTAATTTTTTCTATTCTAGGCGCTTCGGAAAGAGCCGGGCAGAAGCCCTTTTCACCCTCTAGAATTTTGCTGGCAGCTGTAAATCCGCTCTGCGCAAGATATGCCGAAAAAACACCGGCACTGGCGGCACGCCCGGCGTGAAGGGCTTTGCTCATTGCCCCTTCTTTTAAAAATTCCCACAAGCCTGCGGCCTGCGTTCCGGCACTGCCGAGACACATATTTGTCTGCTGTGCATCAAGTCCCAAAAGTGATGCTGACGCCGCGGCACTGCCGAAAATTCCTGCAGTGCCTGTTGTATGCCAGTAAAAATAAGATTCCGGTATAATGGCTTCACCGGCACGCGCCCCGGCTTCATACCCGGCACAGATTGCCGTAAGCAGGGCTTTGCCGCTTTTATGGCAGGCTTCCGCCACGGCAACGGCTGCCGGTATTACAACCGTTGCCAAGTGTATAATAGAAGGATTGTGCAAATCGTCAAAATCAAGCGTATGTGAGGCAGCGCCATTAACAAGGGCGGCGCTTACGGGGTCAACACGCCTGCTGCCGCCATCAAACACCGTGCTTTCCCCTGTGCCGCACATTTTTAAAGCAGTTTCGCGCAAAATGCGGGCAGGTTCTTCGTGCGCTCCGCGCAGCGCAACACCAAGCCAGTCCAGCAGGCATTGTTTAGCCATCAGTACTGCCTGCGGAGGCAATTTGTCAAATTCCATTTCCGCCGTAAATTTTGCAAGCTGAGCAGTTTCATTCATCGCTGTTCACCCGCCTTGTTTAAAACATACTGCCGCTTTGTTTATATTCTCCGAATTCTTCGCGCAGCACGCCGCAAATTTCACCCAGTGTTGCATAAGTTTTAACGGCATCAATTAAGTAAGGCATTAAATTTTCCGTGCCTTTGGCTGCTTCGCGCAGTTTTTCAAGCGCTGCTTTAACGGCTTCGTTATCGCGCGCGGCTTTCATCTTTTCAAGACGTGCAATCTGCCGTTCGCCAACGCTTAAATCTGCCGTAAGCACATCCTGTTCCGCAAGTTTTTTTCTGTCATTAAATTTATTAACGCCGATAACGGTGCGTTTGCCAAGCTCTACCTCATGCTGGTATTCGTAAGCATGTGCCGCCATTTCCTGCTGCATATAGCCCTGCTCGATAGCAGCAACGGCACCGCCCATACGGTCTATTTTATCAATGTAGTCATAAGCTTCTTTTTCAATTTTATCGGTTAAAGTTTCAATGTAGTAGGAACCAGCCAGCGGGTCAATGGTATCGGTAACTCCGCTTTCGTAAGCCAGAAGCTGCTGCGTGCGCAAGGCAAGCGTTGCGCTTTCTTCCGTAGGCAGCGCAATTGCTTCGTCATAAGCGCAGCATGCCATGGACTGTATGCCGCCAAGCACTGCGCTAAGCGCCTGCCAGGTAATGCGCACCACGTTGTTTAAAGGCTGCTGCGCCGTAAGCACGCTGCCGGCCGTATGCACATGTACGCGCAGCATCTGGGCTTTCGGCACGGATGCCCCATAACGTTCCTTCATAATGCGTGCCCACAGGCGGCGCGCTGCGCGGAATTTGGCAACTTCGCCGAAGAAATCAAGCCCGGCTGTAAAAATCCAGCTGATGCCGGGCGCAAAATCATCAACCTTTTGCCCTGCTTTAATAGCCGCGTCAATATACGCCATGGCGTTAGCAAACGCAAAAGCAATTTCCTGCACTTCTGAAGCACCGGCCTCGCGGATGTGGTAAGCACCGACGCTGATTGTATTCCATTTGGGAATATTTTTAGAGCAGTATTCAAAAGTATCGGTAATAAGGCGCATGGAAGGGCGCGGTGGGAAAATATAAGTGCCGCGGGCAATGTATTCTTTCAGAATATCGTTTTGGATTGTGCCCTTTAATGCTTCCGGCTTAACGCCCTGTTTTTCCGCAACGGCAACATACATTGCCAAAAGCACTGCCGCAGGCCCGTTAATCGTCATGGATGTGCTTACCTTATCCAGGGGAATACCGTCAAACAGTGCTTCCATATCGGCAAGCGAATCAATGGCTACGCCAACTTTGCCTACTTCGCCGTGGCTGAGCTCGTGGTCACTGTCAAGGCCAATCTGCGTCGGCAGGTCCATGGCAACAGAAAGCCCTGTCTGCCCGGCCTCCAGCAAATATTTATAACGCGCGTTGGTTTCTTCGGCCGTGGCAAAACCGGCGTAGGCACGCATGGTCCACAGGCGGCCGCGGTACATTGTAGGCTGTACGCCGCGTGTAAACGGATATTGCCCGGGAAAACCAAGTTTTTCGCCATAATCAAAATCTTCTATATCAAGAGGCGTGTACAAACGCTGCGCTTCAAAATTTTTGCGTTCCGGAAATTTTGCCGTAGCTTTGGCAACCTTAGCTTCATATTCATTTAATCCCTGCTGCAATTTTTCTTTATCCATGGTAATCCTCCTTATATTTTCATTGTTCCGTATTTTTCGTAATGAGCCTGCATATCAAACGCATGCGTTAAATCCACAGGCATATGGGCGTTTTTTCTTTGCGCCTGCTGCAAATATTCCAAAAGCTGCGCCCGATAATCGGGATGGGCACATTTTTCAATAATCAGTTTGGCGCGTTTAACAGGCGGCAGGCCGCGGATATCGGCAATGCCCTGTTCGGTAATAAACACCATGGTGTCATGCTCGGTATGGTCGGCATGCGTTACCATTGGCACAACGCTAGAAATACTGCCTTTTTTGGCCGTTGACGGTGTACAGAAAATGGTTAAATAACCGTTGCGCATGTAATCGCCGCTGCCGCCGATGCCGTTCATCATACTGGCACCCATAACATGTGTGGAATTTGCCTGCCCGTAAATATCAAATTCAAGCGGAGTATTAATGGAAATAACGCCCAAACGGCGGATAATTTCCGGGTTATTGCTTATATCAAGAGGGCGCAGCACTATGCTTTTACGATATAAATCAGGATTTTCCTTATACATCTGCCATACATTAGGCGACGGCGTAAAAGCGCAGCCTGATGCCTGTGATACCTTGCCTATTTTGATAAGGCTGAATACCGCGTCCTGCAAAATTTCGGAATACATTTTCAAATTTTCGTATTTTGACTGGGACAGCCCCATTAAAACAGCATTGGCAATACTGCCTACGCCGGACTGTATGGGCAGCATCTCCTGCGGCAGACGCCCGTATTTTTGTTCGTGTTCCAAAAATTCAACCAGAAAGCCTGCTATTTTTATACTGTTTTCATCAGGCGGATTCAAATTGCGTACATGGTCAACAATATCCGATTCAACAATGCAGGCAATTTTATCAAGGCCGCATTCCAAATACGGTGAGCCGATTCTGTCACCGACATGGTAAATCGGTATTTCCGTTCTGTGCGGCGGTTTGGCGCAAATATAAATATCGTGCATGCCTTCCATGCTTAAAGGAATTGTTGTGTTAACTTCAACGATTACTTTTTTGGCATGCTTTACAAACATGGGTATGTTGCCAACGCCCGGGCCGAGCACAATGCTTCCGTCGGCGTTTACAGCGGCTGCTTCAACAATTGCCACATCAACATTACCGAAAAAGCCGTAATCTACCTGCTGGGCAAAATGGCTTAAATGTAAATCTACATAATCAATCTGTCCGCCGTTAATACCTGCCCGCATAGATTTATTGGAAGCCGCATAGTAGGGCATTCTACTTTTAACGCCGCCCACAGCAGCAAGTTCTTCTTCAATTTCCGGGCCTACCGAAGCGCCGCTCCAGATATTAATGCGGCATTTTTTGCCGTTTTTTATGGCTTTTGCCAGCGCCATTGTTGTTTTTTTAGGATAACCCGATGGCGTAAAACCGCCGACACCGACATTCATGCCATCTTCAATAAGCGCAGCTGCCTGTTCCGGCGTTGTAATTTTTTCAAACAATGCTGTGCTGCGCAGCCTGTCTGTACCTAACATTTTACCCCCTTCTTTCGTAACAACTTATACCTTAATTATAGTGTAAGCGTAAAAGCATATAATGTAAAATACCGTTTTATTGCAATAAATATAATTTTTATTTATATGTTTTCCTGGCTTTTAATAAAAAACACTTTAATAAAAGGCTTTTAAAAGCCGAAAGCCACTAAACTATCGCAAACATATAAAATTTTATTATATAACTTAGCTGATTTTATCATATCTTTATATATTTTTAGATTTGTAGTATAATCTAAACAGACAAAATTTAAAGGAGTTTTTATGAATATAGAATATTACCGCAACTTTATCGCCATAGTAGAAGCCGGCAGCATATCCGCCGCAGCAAAACGTGTTGCAGTGGCCCAGCCTGCATTAAGCAACCAGCTTAAAACACTGCAAAAAAAATTCGGCACACCGCTGCTTAATTTAAAGCGCGGAGGCCATACGGTTGAACTTACCGAAGCAGGCTGCATTTTATACAACAAGGCAAAATATATCTGCTCCACAGAAGATAATATTATTAAAGAAATTGCCGACTGCGCTGGCGGTTTTTCGGGCACACTGCGCCTCAGCCTGTCGCCGTCAATGTCAATTTCCTTCATTAAAAATTATTTAAGCCGTTTTTCACGCCAGTACCCGCAAATAAATTACGAGTTGTACGAAGTGCCTATTGACGAACAAACGCAGCAGCTTTTGGACGGCAAAACAGAAATAGGCATTGCCAACGCACCGCTTTTGCAGATTAACCGTTTTGAAACCATTTACCGCAAGCGTGACCGTTTAATTGCACTTTTTCATAAGGACAGCCCATACCTTAACGGCAATAAGCCGCATATTCTGCTTGACGATTTGGAAGATGTGCCGTTATGCCTGTCGCGCGGGTGCAGCACGCTGTTTTTAAACACCTGCAGCGATTCGCGCCTTTTGCCGCAGGTATTAAGCATTAATACAACCAAACTTTCTACCATTGCCTGGGCAACTCAAAATATCGGCGTCGCCATAGTCCCCGCCGAAAAATATGAATTGTTTGACCCCTGCCTGGTGCCGAAACAAATTGAGGACGAGCGTTTATTTGTTGAAAAGACACTCTCTGTTGTTAAAGGCAGGCCTCTTTCAACCGTTGCCAAAACTTTTGTTAATTTCTTTTTAGAGAATTTTTGACATAAGGAGCATTTGCCATGCAGAAAGACAAAATAAAAAGCCCGTTTTACTACTTCTTTTATCCATTTGTCTACATAATGGCCGGCTTAATTTTACTTTTTCATTTCTGCCTTACTGCCCTGGAGTTAACCAAAACATACGGCCTGATGTACGGCAGCCTATACTCTCTGCTGATTCTTGCCGCCATAGCAGCCTATAGCCTGCTGCTTTACGCAACCGGCAGGCTGATAAGCTCCAAACTGAAGAAAAATCCTGCCATCAAAAAGATGGCCGCTTATGCCGTACAATGGGGCATTTCGTTTATTATCCAAAGCTATTACTTTGATTTTTCGGTATTTGCCCAAAGCAACGAATTAGCTGTAATAAAAGTAGGCTCTTTTCTTTGGGTTTTTCTTTCGATATATATTTTTCTTAATTTTTGGCTGCTTACTATATCCGCCATAAGATATTACATTTTTTCCGACAAATAATAAAATGACCTTTTTTCCTATATAAAATTTTAATAAAAAGAAGGTGTTTACATGCTCAAACTAATTTCCAAACACGATTGCTGTGGCTGTACAGCGTGCGCATCTATCTGCCCTAAAGGCTGCATTGCCATGACAGCAGACAGCGAAGGTTTTTATTACCCTGAAATAAATGAAAACCTTTGCATTAACTGCGGTTTGTGTGAAAAGGTTTGCCCTTTGCTGCATAAACCGGCCCAGCATACAATTTTAAATGTTTACGGAGCCAAAAATTGTGATGACGGCATACGTTACACCAGTTCCAGCGGCGGCATGTTTACGCTGTTTGCCAACGCTGTCTTACAAAGCGGCGGTACGGTTTTCGGGGCAGAGCTCGACGATGCTTTTCAGGTTTGCCATACCAGCATTACAAATACCGGCGAACTTTTCAAACTGCGCGGCTCCAAATATGTGCAAAGCAATATGAACGGTATTTTTAAGCAGGTACGCACATTACTTGCCGGCGGCAAAAAAGTTCTGTTCAGCGGCACGCCCTGCCAGATTGCCGGACTGAAAGGATTTTTACTGAAAGATTACACAAATTTACTGACGGTTGACGTTGTGTGCCATGGCGTACCAAGCGCCAAAGTGTATAACAAATACCTGACAGAAATTGCCGCAGATACCGGCGAAGCCGTAACGCAGGTTAAATTCCGCGATAAAGCCGATGGCTGGAAACGGGGCAAAACTTTATTTTTAACGGAAAATCACTGTATGGGTTCATCCAAACGCCGCGAAACATATATGCGCCTGTTTTTAAACAACGTCAGCATCCGCCCAAGCTGCGCCGACTGCGCATTTAACAATAAACGCAGCCTTGCAGATATAACCATTGCCGATTATTGGGGCGTTGACAAACAATTTCCGGAATTTGATGATGACAAAGGCATTACGCTGGTGCTTATTAATACAACCAATGGGCAGCATCTTTTCGATAGTATAAAAGACAAAACAACTTATATTTCAACAGATTTTGAAAAAGGCGCGCAGTATAATCTTGCTGTCAGCAAATCATTAGGGCTGCATCCCAAACGGCAGTATTTTTTTGATAATCTTGAAAAGAAAACCTTAAAAGAACTAGAAGCAGAAATTCTGCCGCCGGTATAATAAAAAACAGGGTTCACTGCATTATTTTACGTTTGCAGCAAACCCTGTTTTTATTTTTTAATATTTTTATTTTAATGTTTTTATCTCACATCCGGCATTTTTAGCACAATGCTCGTCAATAATAATTTTGCCAATCCGTCCGGCATGTATATACCCGCTGAGCGGATTTTTTACGCTTTCCACCGTTCCTTTAATGCTGGCTTTTACGTCACTGTATTCAAAAGCCAAATCACAATCCTGCATTTCACAATCTTCCATAACCAGCCCTTTGGCATAGCATAAAGGCTGTGTGCCAATTATTTTGCAGCGTATAAGATGCAGATTCTCTGAATACCAGGCAAGGTATTCGCCTTTAATAATGCTGTCGGTAACGGTTACGTTTTTGCTGTGCCAGAAGGCGTCTTTAGTATCGAGTACGGAATTTTTTATAGTTACGTTTTCTGCATACTGAAAAGAATATTTGCCCTGCATCTTCAGTCCGATAATTTCCAGATTGCGGCATTGCAAAAACGGATAAACGGAAACAAGTCCGCAGTTTTCAATCTTCATTCTGCGGCAGAACCAGCCGAACTCTTCAGAATTTATTTTACAGTCTTTTATCGTTACATCATCACATTCGCGTACGGCTTTAATGCCGTTTATTTCCGTGCTTTCAATAACAAAATTTTTGTCATACCACATTGCAGCACGGCAGGTTTCCGTCATTAACGAATTTTCCATACTGCCGCCGTTTAAGTGCCATAAAGGATAGCGCAGCAAAAACCGGCAGTTTTTTATGTTAATATTACCGCATTCTTTCAATGCAGATTCCCCATCAAGCGGTCCGGAAAATTCGCAGTTCACTACGTCTGCATTATGTAAGCCATATAACGCACGTTCTTCATCCATTGTGCGGTTTTGAATAATATTCATTTTTACCCCCTGCTATAAACTAAATTCAATTTTTGCACTGCTGCTGCCTGCGGCTTTCGCCAGATGTTCCGTATTTTCTATTCTGCCAATTCTGGTATAACTATAACTGGTATTAAAGCTTTTATAAAACACAACCAGGCAGTCATTGCCGAAAAGCATAATATCCCCGGCATTAATTTTTCCCGGCTTTTGTGCATTTGTTGGCAAAGCCGTGTCAAGATAGCAATACTTTTCATTACTGTTTAACTCTTTCATGGTTAAACTTAACGGCAGCAGCTGCATAAATTTTTGTGCAGCCTCATTATCATATAATTCTGCCGTAAATTTTTGCCCATTAATCGTTATTTTTAACGGTTTCATTTCTTCCCCTCCGGCAGCGGCATGTGCCGCCGAACAATCAGCCGGGCTATTGCCTGCTGATGCATTAAACGCACACCCTGTAATAACAAAAGCCAGCAAAACTAAAAGTAAAATTATTTTCTTCATTTTATTTGCCTTAAGCCTGTTTACCAAGCATGTACGCTTCATTCATGGCTGGCATACTTTTTACATCGCCCGGTTTTTCCGCGCCAAGCCCGCAAACTACTCCTTTTAAGCCTGCATTTTCAAAGCAGTCAATCCATCCCTGCATACCTTTAAGCGGCCCTTCGGAAGCAGATTGTTCAGTATCGGCAGCAGTAATTAAAAAGTAAATATCCGTAAAATTATATTCTGCCGGAAAAAGCGGATTGGTACGGTCTAAAAATGTTTTAAGCTGCCCGCACATATCATAAAAATACACAGGTGAAGCAAAACAGATAACATCTGCCTGCTGCATTTTGGGCAAAATTTCTGCCATATCATCGTTAATAACGCATTTGCCTGTTTTCTGGCAGGCAAGGCAGCCTTTGCAAAAATTAATGCATTTGCCGCGCAAGGTAATTTTTTCTGCTTTATTGCCGCTTTCCAACGCTCCGCGCATAAATTCATCCGCCAGCATATCAGAATTGCTGCCGTTTCTTAAACTTGCCGAAATTACCAAAATATTTTTAGACATCTTTAAGTCCACCCTGTTTCAGTTTAAAAATTACATAATCCAAAATATCAAGTTTTTGTTGTTCTCCATGAATTTTTTGCAAAAGGCGGTAACGTTCTTGCTGCAAAACAGGCAAAATTTCCTGTTCGCCATATTTTTCCTTAATTTGCAGGCAGGAAGCTATAATTTCTTTGGCACAGCCGCAGTCTTTTAAAATGCTTTCCAAAATAACTCTTTCGTCTTTTTTCAAAGCACCCGCCTCCTTTGTTTATAAGTATAATCTTTCTGCAATTCGCTATCAAATACCTATATTGAATCGAGATTCATGCTTGACGGGCATATAATATCAACTTATAATTTTTATAATGGGAGGTGTTTTAAATGGAATTAAGGGTTCTGCGCTATTTCCTTGCCGTCGCCCGCGAAGAACGCATTTCCGATGCGGCAGACTTTCTGCATATTACCCAGCCAACCTTATCGCGCCAGCTAATGGATTTAGAAGAAGAACTTGGCAAACAGCTTTTAATCCGCGGTAAGCGCAACCGCAAAATTGCTTTAACGGAAGACGGTATGAGGCTGCGCAAACGCGCTGAAGAAATTATAGCGCTTGCCGATAAAACCGAAGCCGAATTTTTAGCGGAAGGGCAGGACATCAGCGGCGATGTTTACATTGGCTGCGGGGAAAGCGACGCCATGCGGATAATAGCGAGAACGGCAGTGCGCTTAAAGGAAGATTACCCCGATATCCGTTTCCATTTATACAGCGGCAATGCCGAAGATGTTTCCGAGCGCATGGAAAAAGGCTTGCTTGATTTCGGCATTTTTATTACCGCAGGCGATATTGATAAATACGATTATTTAAAACTTCCGGCTTATGATACCTGGGGTGTTATTATGCCTAAAAACGCACCGCTGGCGGCAAAAGATTATATTACGCCCTCCGATTTGGCAGGTTTGCCGCTGATTGTATCGCGCCAGGCAGTTAACCAGGAATTTACATCATGGGGGCAGCAGCATAATATACATTTTGATATTGCCTGTACCTATAACCTTGTTTTTAACGCCGCTATTATGGCAGAAGAAGGTTTTGGGTATGTATTATCGTTAGATAAACTTGTTAACACCGGCGAAGGAAGCGGCCTGTGCTTCCTTCCGTTAAAACCGGATTTAAAAGTAAATTTAAGCATTGCCTGGAAAAAATACCAGATTTTTTCCAAAGCCTCTCAAAAATTTCTGGAATACCTGAAAAAAGAAATAAATGCATAAAAAAGAGGATAGCAGCCTGTAACAGACTGTTATCCTCTTTTATCAGTTTTAAATTATACAATAGCTTTATCCGGTTTAACAAAAAGCCACAATACAGCACCGGCAATGCCGGAAACAGCGGTTACTGCCAAAGCTGCCTGCCAACCATAAGTAGTTGCAACCCATGCCGTTACGCTCGGTGCCAAAACACCGCCTATATTACCCCAAAAGTTCATCCAGCCGGAAACGGAACCGGCAAAGCGGCCGCCCATAGAAATTACGCTCGACCAGGAAGCACTCATTGTTAAGCCCAAAGAACCTAACGCAACCGAAAGCCAGAAAACATTCATCATCGGGTCTGCCGTTCTTGTTGCGATAAATAAAGTGCAGGCACAAAGCAAAATGCCTACAGCACCGGTAGAAGTTTTAACAAGATTTTGAGAAAATCCGGCGGCAATAGCTTTATCGGACAGATATCCGCAGCAGGAAACCACAGCCATCAGCGAAAGCCACGGAGCAGCAGCCCACAGTCCCATTTTAGAAAGGGAAAAACCGTGTACTTCCATTAAATAAAGCGGCAGCCATGCCAAGAATACATACATAATGTAGTCAGTTATCATAAACTGCAAACCAAGGGACCAAAACTGAGAAGATTTTAATAATTTGCCCCATGGAGCAATTTCTTTTGCTTCAACAGTATTTTCGCGTCCGTCATTAATATGTTCAAGTTCAGCTTCATTAACATACGGGCTTTGTTTAGGATTATCGGGTACAAACTTAAACCACAATACGCCAAGCAGAACACCTATAACACCGAACAGCCAAAATACGGCTTTCCAACCTAAAGCAGCCATTAAAGCTACCGTAACGGCCGGCCCTACAACTGGGCCAAAAAAGCAGCCATTTAAAATGAAAGAACTTACTTTGCCTTTTTCGCCTTTATTAAACCAGCGGTGACCGGCAATAGCCGCAGCAGGATAAATAGGCGCTTCACCAACGCCGAATAATAAACGAACGGTTGCAAAGGAAAATTTACCGCTTGCAACGGCTGTAAGTGCTGTAAAAACAGACCACCAAACAACTGCCAGAGAACCGGTTAAGCGATGTCCAAAGCGTTCAGCCATCATTCCGCCCGGAACCTGAAATAAAGCATACCCTGCAAAAAAGAAGGACTGGATTAAACCCATATCAATTTTAGTAAAACCAAATTCCTGCATAATTACAGGTGTTGCAACTGACAAATTTACTCTGTCCATATAAGATACAAAGCTGATTGCAAAAATAAGCCAGGCAACCTTCCAACGAAAATTTGTCATAGTCTTTCTTTCCATCTTTCCCTTAACTCCTTTACAATAAAATAAAAATTACCGCACCCTTTAATTTAATATGTATACAAGGGTTATTGGTATTTATATTAAATGGATAAAAGTAGTAAGTCAAGCGAATTAAGGAAATTTGCGAAAAATTTATGTCAACTTCACTTTTTAGCCACAATATTTGCAACAAAATTTACAGTTGTTTTATGCTAACAAAATAGCATTTTAATATACTGCAAAACGCTTTAGAAAGATTAAATGAATAAAAATAAAGCTCATGTTTATATATGAGCCCTACAGGATATGTAAATTAGAATAATATTAAAAAAGTTATAAAAAATAAAACACCCATACCATAACGGTACAGGTGCTTTGCC
>NZ_JAMBLR010000006.1 GCF_023336935.1 Phascolarctobacterium sp. ET69 | reverse complement strand
TCTTAATATACTCTTGTCAACTACTTTTTCCGCTATTTTTATAAATCTTTTAATTCTATTGTTTTGGCTGCACCGTTTTCATACATAAACAGGTAATACTTTCTTGTTTTTTCGTAAGTAAACGGCGAAATGTCAAAATATTCTATGGCAAATTTTTTCTGAATCTGCCGCCATGTTGCAAAATTATAATCAGGAAGATAACGCTGCACTCTTTCTGCATCACGCCAGAATGCCATGCTTTTTTCATTTAATTCTTCCGAATGCCAGTTTAAAAACTCCGGTTTCCAGCCGGGCTGAAACATTAAAACATCAAAACGCAGCAATTCGCAGATATCTGCCAGCTTTTCAGCATAACATTCAGCGGCAAATTCATACAAAAGCCTGCTTACGCCGCGCACATTATGCCCAAGCGGATATTCTCCGCGTTTTTGCCACCACAAAGCAAACTTTTTATAAAAAGCAAATGCATTCCCCTCTGCTTCCGTTAAATATTTTAACGTATATACAAATCTTCCGCTGTTATAAGTATGTTCAAAAATATCTTCCAAAACCTTTAAAAACCGTAAACCGCAATAAGGCATGTATTTAGTCGACAGTATTTCATAAGGCGGCTCATCCATATATTGCAGCTCATGCTCAAGGCGCTGTTTTTCCATTTCCGTACCCGGAAGAACTTTTAAAAATCCCAGCTGCAGCATATCCGGCTGCAGGCCATATACATCATTAAAAGATTTTTCAAATTCCGCCATTCCTTCGTACGGCAGCCCGGCAATTAAATCAAGATGAAGATGAATATTCCCATAGCTCAGCAATCTTTTTACATTGGCTGTAAGTTTCTCCCAATTATCGCGCCTGTTAATGGCTTTAAGAGTTGCTGCATTTGTTGTCTGCACACCTATTTCAAACTGAAAACGTCCTTTGGGAACCGTTTTTAAAAAGTTAAGCACATCTTCAGTCAGCAAATCGGCCTTTATTTCAAAATGAAAAGTTGCATCGGTTTCTGCTTCTGCCAAATGTTGCATTATCGGCAGATAATAATTTTCGTCAAGATTATACGTGCGGTCTACAAATTTAACCAAAACCGCACCTGCGGCAATCATCCTGTCCAAATCAGCATAAACTTTGGCAAGGCTTCTTTTGCGCACATTGCGCGATATTCCCGATAAGCAGTACGAACAGTTAAACGGGCATCCGCGCGTGCTTTCGTAATAAACTATTTTTTTACCTGCAACAACATCTGTTAAATCAGGATAAGCAAATTCAAGCACATCCAAATCGGCAACCACGGCCGTGCCGCCGCTGCTGATAACGCGCCCATCCTTTTTAAAGGCAACATGTGCAGGCGGCTCGCTGTTTTGCTGCAAGGCGTTTATAAGGCTCACAAAAACTTCTTCGCCCTCACCCATTACAATATAATCAATCTGCGGACATTCGTTAAAAATGCGTTCCGGCTCAAACGAAACTTCCGGACCGCCGGCAATTATTTTAAGCTGCGGCATTACTTTGCGCAAAAGCCTGATAAGGCTGTAAACATAATTTTTATTCCAGATATGCACCGAAAGCCCTACGACATCAGGCTCTTTCCCGGTTATTTCAGCCAGCACTGCCAACAGCGGCGTCTGCACGGTATCTTCAATTAGTTCCGTTTCAATTCCGTGCGCCTTTGCATATGCACGGATGCTGCGCAGCCCCAATGCCGTATGTATGTATTTGCTTCCGATTGCCGTCAAAATTATTTTCATGTTTACCGCCTCTAACTTTAATATATCGTCTTGTGCTATAATAATAGAGTATTGAAATTTTTGCAAGGAGTGATTAAAAATATGACGCAAAATATTCCCGCGCATGGCAGCAATATTGCCAGAAAAGATATAAATGAAATTTACAAATGGAAAATTGATGATTTATATGCAGACAAAGAAAGCTGGCAGGCTGCCGCCCAAAATTTAAAAGCAGAACTCAGCCGTTTTGAAGAATTTAAAGGCCGCCTTGGTGATGCGGAAATTTTATTGCAGGCACTGCAAAAGCAGGCTCAACTTTCAGAAGAAATTTCCAAAATTTATGCCTATGCACGCCTGCAACTTGATGCCGATAATGCCGACCCGGCTTTACAGGCCATGTCCGGCGAAACCGAAAGCCTGCTGGCTGATTTTAATAATGCGGTATCGTTTGTTGAACCGGAAATAATTTCACTGTCCAAAGATTATTTAGAGTCCTGCCTGGCAGAATCTTCTTTTAACGAATTTAAATTTTATCTTGCCAACCTGCTGCGCCTTGCTCCGCATGTACTGCCGCAGGAGCAGGAAGCATTGCTTTCGCAGGCAAGCCTTGCCATGTCAGCACCTGCTGCTATCTTCCGCAGCCTTGTCAGCGCCGATATGGAATTTCCGCCCGTTACAGACGGCAAAGGCAATACAGCCAATGTAAGCGAAGGCAATTATTTGCTGAACATGACCAGCGCCGACCGTACATTGCGTAAAAATTCCTTCCGCACGCTTATGGGCACTTACCATAACTACCGCAATACGCTGGCCAATACTTTAACCGGACAGTGCCGCGTAAGCCGTTTTTATGCCACTGCCCACAAATATGAAGATACTTTAACGGCCAGCCTTGCCGAAGATAATATTCCGACGGAACTTTACCACAAATTAATTGAAACAGTACATAATAATTTAGAACCCCTGCACGAATATATTGCCATCAAAAAAGCTGCCTTGAAGTTGGATGAACTGCACCCATACGACTTATACATGCCGCTTTCATCTGCCGGAGAAAGTTTTGCCTGCACATTTGAAGAAGCCTGCGAACGTGTTGCCGAAGCACTCGCTCCACTTGGCGAAGATTACATCAGCACTTTAAAACATGCTTTTAAAAGCCGCTGGATTGACATTTACGAAAACAAAGGCAAACGCAGCGGTGCTTATTCCTGGGGTATTTACGGCGTACATCCTTATGTTCTGTTAAATTATCAGCCGCGCTACAACAGCATTTCCACTATCGCGCATGAGATGGGGCACGCCATGCACAGCTACCTTGCCAACCAGGCGCAAACCTATACCAACAGTGATTATTCCATTTTCTGTGCCGAAGTTGCCAGCACAACAAACGAAATTTTACTTTTGGAACACACACTTGCCAACGCTACCGCCGAGCAAAAAATTTATCTTATCAACCAGTTTCTGGAAGCAGTGCGCACCACGGTTTACCGCCAGGTACAATTTGCCGAATTTGAACTTTACACTCACGGAGAAATTAACGCCGGGCGCAGCCTGCAGGCAAAAAACCTTGAAAACTACTGGCTGGAAAGCAACAAAACATATTACGGCCCGGCTCTTACAGCCGATAAAGAACTTGCCAGCGAATGGTCGCGCATTCCGCATTTTTACACACCGTTTTACGTTTACAAATACGCAACCGGTTACAGCGCCGCAACCACTTTCGCCGAAGCAATACTCAGCGGCAAAGAAAACGCCGTCGAAAAATACCTCGGTTTCTTAAAAGCAGGCGGCAGCGATTATTCGCTGAACATTTTAAAAAATGCCGGTGTAGATTTAACCACGCCGCAGCCGGTTGCCGTAACCCTGCAAAAATTTGCTCAAAAAGTACAGGAATTAAAAACGCTTTTAAAATTATAATCATTATACAGCAAAAGAGACGGTTCATAACGAACCGCCTCTTTTTTATTTAAGCCTGAATTATAATTTTTGTTTTAATTCTTCAACTTTAGCTTTCTGCCCTGCAATAATTTCATCGCCGCGCACAAACTGTTTGTCGTTTTCCGTAAATGCCGGGCCGCCGTAAGAAGTACGTGCAGCCACGCAGTTTTCCGGTTTTAATGCGTCAAGCAAATCTGCTTCAAACAAATCGCTGAACTTTTTATATTCATCAAGCGAAATTTCCGGCAGGAACTTGCCTTCCGTAATGGCATAAGCCACGCATTTGCCGACAACTTCGTGTGCCATGCGGAAAGGCAGGCCTTTGCGCACAAGGTAATCTGCCAAATCGGTTGCATTGGAAAAATCCTTGCTTACAGCTTCACGCATTCTGTCCACATTAACGGTCATGGTTTTAACCATGTCGCTGTAAACGGCAAGCGTAAATTTCAGCGTGTCAATGGCGTCAAAGAAGCCTTCCTTATCTTCCTGCAAATCTTTGTTGTAAGTTAAAGGCAGGCCTTTGGCCGTAGTAAGCATTGCCATTAAATGCCCGTAAACACGGCCGGTTTTGCCACGCACAAGTTCTGAAATATCCGGGTTTTTCTTCTGCGGCATCATGGAAGAACCTGTTGCAAAAGCATCGTCAAGTTCAATAAAGCCAAATTCCGTGCTGCTCCACAGGCAGAATTCCTCGCTCAAACGGCTCATATGCATCATCAGCGTCGAAGCAAAGCTTAAAAATTCAATAATATAATCCCTGTCGCTTACCGCATCCATACTGTTGGCATAAACACTGCCGAAATTCAGCTGTTCTGCCACAAAGAAACGGTCAATCGGGAAAGTTGTGCCTGCAATGGCGCCGGCGCCGAGCGGCATAATGTCCGCACCTTCCCATACGCCGAGCAGGCGTCGGAAATCGCGCTGCAGCATGTTAAAATATGCCAGCAGATGATGTGCAAAAGTAATCGGCTGCGCACGCTGTAAATGCGTGTACCCTGGCATTAAGGTTTTATCGTGCTTTTTAGCAACGCTTAAAAGTGCTTCTTCAAACTGCACTAAAAGTTCTGCAATTTCCACAACTTCGCGTTTCATATACATGTGCATATCAAGCGCAACCTGGTCGTTGCGGCTGCGTGCAGTATGCAGCCTTGCCCCGGCAGAACCGATACGTTCTGTCAGGCGTGCCTCAATATTCATATGAATATCTTCCAGCGCAATATCAAATTCAAAATTACCGGCTTCAATATCTTTTAAAATATCTTTTAATCCGGCAACAATTTTTTCTGCATCTTCTTCCGGAATGATTCCGCATTTGGCCAGCATTGTAGCATGAGCAATACTGCCGCGGATGTCCTCATGGTACAAGCGTTTATCAAACTCAATGGACGCATTGAATGCGTCCACGAGCTCATTGGTATTTTTGCTGAATCTTCCGCCCCAGAGTTTAGCCATTATTTAAGTTTGCCCTGTTTCATCAATGCACGTACGGTCAGCGGCAGGCCGAACAGTGTGATGAAGCCGGTAGCGTCAGCCTGGTTGTAAACTTCGTCTGCGCCGAAGGTTACATATTCCTTGCTGTACAGTGAATACGGAGATTTAGTGCCGGCGCTCATGATATTGCCTTTGTAAAGTTTCAGGCGAACGGTGCCGGTAACGGTTTTCTGGGTTTCGTCAACAAATGCTGCCAGTGCTTCACGCAGCGGGCTGAACCACATGCCGTCGTAAACCAGCTCTGCATATTTAATGGCAATCATTTCTTTATAGTGCATGGTAGCGCGGTCAAGGCACAGTCTTTCAAGTTCTTTATGTGCGTAAACAATAATTGCGCCGCCCGGATTTTCATATACGCCGCGGGATTTCATGCCTACGAGGCGGTTTTCAACCATATCGCAAATGCCAACGCCGTTGCGGATGCCGATTTCGTTTAATTTTTCAAGCAGTGCTGCCGGAGAAAGTTTTTCGCCGTTAACGGAAACAGGTACGCCTGCTTCAAATTCCAGTTCAACATATTCGTCTTTATCGGGAGCTTTTTCCGGAGTGCTGGTAACGATAAAGAGTTCGTCTTTCGGAGCATTCCAGGGGTCTTCAAGGTCGGAGCCTTCATGGCTTAAATGCCACATGTTGCGGTCCATGGAATAATCGTGGTCTTTGGTTACAGGCACCGGAATGTTATGTGCTGCTGCAAAGTCGATAGCGTCTTCGCGGGAACGGATGTTCCATTCACGCCAGGGCACGATAACTGCCAGCTGCGGAGCAAGAGCTTTAACGCCGAGTTCAAAACGAACCTGGTCGTTGCCTTTGCCGGTAGCGCCGTGGGCAACAGCATCGGCGCCTTCTTTCAGTGCAATTTCAACCAGTTTTTTGGCAATCAGCGGACGTGCAAAAGAAGTGCCGAGCAGATATTTCTGTTCATAAATGGCACCTGCTTTAACAACAGGCCATACATAATCGGAAACGAATTCTTCTTTTAAATCAAGAATATAGCATTTGCTTGCGCCGGATTTTAAAGCCTTGTCATGAACGATATTCAGTTCGTCGCCCTGGCCAAGGTCTGCGGTGCAGGCAATAACTTCGCAGTTATTGTAGTTTTCTTTAAGCCAGGGAATAATAACGGAAGTATCAAGGCCGCCGGAATAAGCGAGCACTACTTTTTTAATTTTGCTTTTGTCAATTTTCATTAAAGTACAGCCTCCTGTTGTTTGCATAATATACAGCTTTTATGTATAAAAATATATAACGAATATGATTATACCATAAATCTTAAAAATTTCCAGTATTTTTATAAATATTTTGTGTATTTTTATTAGATGATATCATCAGTCATCAAAAGTGCCATAATGGCTTTCTGCACATGCAGGCGGTTTTCTGCCTGGTCAAACACTTTGGACTGCGGCCCTTCCAGCACTTCCTCGGTAATTTCCTCGCCGCGGTGTGCAGGCAGGCAGTGCAGAACCATAGCGTCCGGACGTGCCACGCTCAGCAGTTCTTTGTTAATCTGGTAATCGCCAAGTGCTTCCTGACGGATGCTTTGTTCGGCTTCCTGTCCCATACTTGCCCAAACATCTGTGTATAAAACGTCTGCGCCTTTGGCAGCACGGAACAAATCTTCATCAACTTCAATGGTGCAGCCGGTAAGTGCGGCATCTTCCTGCGCGGTTCTTACAATTTCCGGGTCAGGCTGGTAGCCTTTCGGAGATGCGCAAACCATATTCATGCCTACTTTGGCGCAGGCATACATCAGCGAATGCGCCATATTGTTGCCGTCGCCAACATAAACCAGCTTGCGGCCTTTTAATATTTCCTTATGTTCCATAATGGTGAACATATCGGTCAAAGCCTGGCAGGGATGCAGCAAATCGGTCAATCCGTTAATAACCGGCACGGTAGCGTATTTGGCAAGCTCAATAACGGAATCATGCGAAAATGTACGAATCATAATGCCGTCAACAAAACGGGAAAGCACCCTTGCCGTATCACGCACCGGCTCACCGCGGCCAATCTGCGAAGCGGAATCATTAAGATAAATAGGATGTCCGCCAAGCTGATAGAAACCGGTTTCAAAAGAAACCCTTGTTCTTGTGGAAGCTTTGGAAAAAATCATAGCCAGAGTTTTGCCTTCCAGATATCTGTGCGGCTCCCCTCTTTTTTGTTTGCGTTTTAATTTTTTGGCAACGTCCAAAATTGTGGCTACTTCACCAACAGACAAATCATGAATAGAAATTAAATCTTTGTTTCTTAAACCCATTTTATACCCTCACCAACCGATTAAAATTCTGCCAGGGCTGCGTCAAGAGCAGCAACAACCGTGTCTATTTCTTTTTCCGTTACAATAAGCGGAGGAACAAGGCGTATTACATTGCCGGCAGTGCAGTTAACGATAACATGGTCTTTAAGGCAGTGTTCCACAACTGCTCCGCCAGGTTTGCAGAGTTCCATGCCCAAAATCAGGCCGCGTCCGCGTACTTCAGTAACTTTTTCCGGGTATTTTGCCTTAAGCTCCTGCAATTTGCCCATAAAGTATTTGCCTTTTTCTGCCGCAGCTTCAACAAGCCCTTCTTCCTTAATGGTTGTAAGAGCTGCTTCAATAGCTGCGCAGGCCAGCGCATTGCCGCCGAAGGTTCCGCCGTGGTCGCCCGGTTTAAATACATGCGCCAGTTTTTCGTCAACGCAGAAGCCGCCTGTCGGGAAGCCACCGCCAATGCCTTTGGCAAAGGTAAGCACATCCGGTTTAATGCCGGTATGCATATAGGCAAACCACTGGCCGGTTCTGCCAACGCCGGACTGAATTTCGTCAAAAATCAGCAGTGCGTCATATTTATCGCACAAAGCGCGCGCGCCCTGTAAATATTCGTCACTTGGCACATGCACACCGCCTTCGCCCTGAATAGGCTCCAGCATTACGCAGCATACATCTTCGTCCATTGCTTCCTTTAGCGCTTCAAGGTCGCCGTAAGGAACATAGTCAAAACCTGCCGGCAGCGGTTCGTACCCCTGCTGGTATTTAGGCTGGCCGGTTGCCGTTACCGTCATCATGGTGCGCCCATGGAAAGAATGAACGGCTGTAATAATGCGGTATTTGCCGTCGTTTTTGCTGTGTCCGTATTTGCGCGCCAGCTTAATTGCGCCTTCGTTGGCTTCCGCGCCGCAGTTGGCTAAAAACACACGGTCAAAACCGGTTGCTTCGCTGATAAGTTTAACTGCGCGTGCCTGCACATCCGTATAAAATACGTTGGAGCAGTGCATAATTTTACCGGCCTGTTCGCTGATTGCCTTAACAAGCGCAGGATGGGCATAGCCTAAAGAATTAACGGCAATACCTGCCAGAAAATCAAGATAGCCTTCGCCGTCGGCGTCATAAACCATGCAGCCCTTGCCATGGGTAAGCGCCAGCGGATAACGGCCGAATACCGGAAGGTAATATTTATCTGTCTGTTCTCTGATTTCTATATTATTCACCTTTTTGCCCCCTCAGAAAAAATTATAAAGTTTTTACAACCTCGGTGCCTACGCCTTCATCACTGAATACTTCCATCAAAATGCTGTGTTCGGCACGGCCGTCAATAATCTGTGCTTTCTTGGCGCCGCCGCTGAGTGCGGTAATGCAGGCTTTAACTTTCGGAATCATGCCGCCGTCGATATTGCCTTTAATGATAAGTTCCTGTGCTTTTTCAAAAGTCATAGTGGAAAGGAAAGTGCTTTCATCGCGGTAATCGGCATAAATGCCTTTTACGTCGGTAAGTACCAGAAGTTTTTCTGCTTTTAATGCGCCTGCAATTTCACCTGCAACGCTGTCTGCATTGATGTTGTAGGTTTCACCGGTTGCGCCAACGCCGGTAGGTGCAATAACGGGAATAAAGTCGTTGTCCAGAAGTACGTTTAAAAGTTCGGTGTTAATGTGTTCAACAGTGCCTACGTAACCGATGTCAACCAGGTTTACTTCGCCGTTTTCATAAACGTCGGCAAGGTGTTTTCTTGCCTGAATGAGATTGTCGTCCTTGCCGTTAAGGCCTACTGCTTTGCCGCCCAAACGATTTAAACGGCCAACAAGGTCGGTGTTAATTTTGCCAACCAGTGCCATTTCCGTAATGCCTACCGATTCTTCATCAGTTACGCGCAGGCCGCCTACAAACTGAGTCTTTTTGCCGGCCTTAACCATCTGTGCAGTAATTTCCGGGCCGCCGCCGTGAACAACAATCGGGCGCAGGCCTGCACATTTCAGGAAAATAATATCCTGCAGCACTTTATTTTTAATTTCATCATTCAGCATAGCATTGCCGCCATATTTTACAACAACGGTCTTGCCTTTAAAATCTCTCAGGTACGGAAGTGCTTCCACCAAAATTTTAATTTCTTCGTTACGTAACATTGATTATTCCTCCTGTAATCCGGCAAAAGCCGTTAATAAAATGTTGTTTAATATCAGGTGTGGTATTCACCGTTTATTTTAACATATTCATAGCTGAAATCACATGTCCAGACGGTAGCTTCTTCTTTGCCTGCGCCAAGGTCTATTTTCATGCTGATGTCGTGCTGTTCCATAATGTCTTTCAGGCTTTCAAGCGGAACATTACAGTTCATGCCGTTTTCCACAAGCCTTACGCCGCCGATTTCAAGGTTAACCTTATCCGGCTCCATCTGCGCGCCGCTGTAACCGGCTGCACAAACAATGCGTCCCCAGTTGGGGTCTTTGCCAAAGAAAGCCGTTTTTACAAGCGGGGATTTGGCAATGGCCATAGCAGCAGTTTTTGCTTCTGCCCAGGTTGCGGCACCGGCAACGTTTACTTCCAAAAATTTGGTAGCGCCTTCGCCGTCGCGCGCAATCATTTTGGCAAGGTCCTGAGCACATGCCAGCAAGGCTTCAAAAAACGCCGGGTAATCCGGATGTTCTTCGCTTACAATAATTTCGTTTTCGGCAAGGCCGTTAGCCAGTACAATCATACTGTCATTGGTGCTGGTATCGCCGTCAACAACAACCATATTAAAGGATTTATCGGCAGCCGCCTTAACCGCGCGTTTTAAAACATCCGGCGCAACGGCAGCATCGGTAGTTAAAAAGGTAAGCATGGTTGCCATATTGGGGTGAATCATGCCGGCGCCTTTGGCTATACCGGCAATTTTAACGGTTTTGCCGCCTAATTCAAACTCATAAGCCGCATGCTTGATAAAAGTATCCGTTGTCTGAATTGCCATGGCGCAGCTTTCGCCGCCGGTTTCGTCCATAGCGTCAACTGCATCGGCAATGCCTTTTGCCAGTTTATCCATCGGCATAAAATGCCCGATAACACCTGTGCTGCAAACATAAACAGCATCGTTTTCAACGCCTAAAAGTTCTGCCGTCTGTGCCTGCATTGCTTCGGCGTCTTTTAAGCCCTGTTCGCCGGTGCAGGCGTTAGCGCAGCCGCTGTTTACCACAATAGCCTGCGC
Organism: Phascolarctobacterium sp. ET69; assembly: GCF_023336935.1. Lineage (GTDB taxonomy): Bacteria > Bacillota > Negativicutes > Acidaminococcales > Acidaminococcaceae > Fusicatenibacter_A > Fusicatenibacter_A intestinipullorum. The sequence continues at coordinate 89,544 of NZ_JAMBLR010000006.1, read as the reverse complement.
ATAAGATTTTGCGGCAACTTTGCGGCTTACCAATACAGGGGCCGCGCACATTTTATTCTGCGTAAACACGGCACCGGTTGCCGCCGGCACTGTGCTGTAAATAACGGCTACATCATGGTTGCCGCTGGCTTTAATTCCGGCTTTGACACCTGCTGCCAAAAAGCCCTGCGGCGTTGTAACCCAACCGTCAATCTTTTTCATTAGCCAACCTCCTTAAGGATATACGGGCAGCTGACGCAGCCCGGTTGTTTCATCAAGGCCAAACATTACATTCATATTCTGTACGGCCTGCCCGGCAGCACCTTTTACAAGGTTATCGAGCGCACTCATTACAATCACTCTGCCGGTGCGCGCATCCGTCTGCCAGCCTATATCGACATAATTGGAAGCCCTGATATTTTTAATTTCCGGGCATGCTCCTTTGCCTAATAGGCGGATAAAAAATTCGGCGCCATACATTTCTTTAAAAGCATTTTCAATATCGGCATCCGTAACGCCCGGTTTAAGCATAGCATAGCAGGTTGCCAAAATGCCGCGGTCAACCGGCAGAAGGTGCGGAGTAAACTGAATTACAACATCTTCGCCTGCAAATTCAGAATAAATCTGCTCAATCTCAGGGGTATGCCTGTGCGTTGCCACGCCATAAGCGTGGAAGTTTTCGTTGACAGAGCAGTACAGGCTGCCAAGTTTAAGCCCGCGCCCGGCTCCTGTTGTGCCGGACTTGGCATCAACAACAATGCCTTTTGTTTCAATTAAACCTGCTTTCAGCAGAGGCACCAGAGCCAGAATGCTGCAGGTTGTATAACATCCGGGGTTTGCCACCAGTTCAGCAGCGGCAACATCTTTGCGGTACAATTCCGTTAACCCGTAAACAGCTTTTGCTTCAGGGTCAGCATGCGGAACTTTATACCATTTTTCAAACACCTTTACATCCCTGAAACGGTAATCACCGCCAAGGTCAATTATTTTAACGCCGCTGCCGCGCAGCATTTTGCCAATCTTCATAGCATGCCCGTGCGGAAGCGCGATAAATATTACATCACTGCCTTTTGCAATTTTTTCCAGCTCATTCATGGAAATAAGCTGTTTGTCTATTCTTCCGCGCAAATGCGGATACATTGCGGCTATATCTTCACCGGTACTGCTTTCAGAAGTAATATAAGCCACTTCTGCCTGCGGATGCCCGTCCAGGAGCCTTAAAAGCTCAGCACCTGCAAACCCGGTTGCACCGATAACACTTGCTCTCATACCGAACCTCCCTTGAATTTATGATTTTATAATTATACAACTATTATGTATAATTAATCAATAGTATTTTTTAATTTTTTCGCAGTTGTTTCCAGTTTTTGCAAAAAGAAAACACTATGCCATTATCATGTATATTGTACTACTTTAGTATCCCTTTTTCAAAATTTTTTCGGTAAAAAATAAAAATAAAATTTAAATTTTACCTTGGCGCAATTTTTGGTACAATATTATATAAGAAAACAGGTGAGGTAATTATGGGAAAAATCATTAAACTATTAATTATACTGGCAGCTGTAACAGGTCTTTTTATGTACTACCCCAATATAGCAGGCTACGAAACAGACCCGCAGCCGGCGCAGCAGGCAGCAACAACGCAGATACAGGAACAGGCAAACCATGTCAGCGAATATCAGCAGACAGAAAGCACGCTGATGACAATTTTGCCATATCTGCCGGAGCGTGACACCTGGCCTGACCCGCTGCAAAAAATGTTTATGCTCTTTACTATTGAAAATACGGTTAAGGAACGTACTGCCGGTATGGAATGGACTGCACTGCCCGATATACCGACGGCTATGCAGCAGGCACTGGTAGCCATAGAGGACCACGATTTTTACCGCCACGGTGCTGTTGATATGGGCGGCATACTGCGTGCAACTTTCGTAAATATTTCTGCCGGCGAAATTGTGCAGGGAGGCAGCACACTTACGCAGCAGCTTGCCAAAAATATGTTTTTAAGCCAGGAACAGACAATGAGCCGCAAAGTTTATGATGTCATGTTCTCGCTGATGCTGGAAGATAAATTCAGCAAAGACCAGATTCTGGAAATGTATTTTAACACTACCTACTTCGGCAACGGAGCAACCGGAATCACTGCCGCTGCACGCAGTTACTTCGGCAAAACGCCTGCCGAAATGAACCTCGCCGAATGTGCGGTTATCGCTTCGCTGCCGTACGCACCGTCCGCGCTTAACCCGTACGAAAATCCCGAAGGCTGCAAAAAACGCCAGCATTTAGTGCTTGATACCATGGTTAAACGCGGCTTTATAGGCGAAACAGTTGCCAACGCCGCTAAAGAGAAAACTATCTATCTGGCAGACGGCACGGAATTATAAAAACTGCGCGTGATATAAAAAGATATAGGAAGTATCAATGTGAAGCGCAGATCAAAATCGCGACGGCTAAATAATTGTTGTAGCCCCCATGCGCCGGACCGCATATCCGGTTCGGCGAACGCAAATAGGAGCGACGTTTTTGACAAGCTGAACAGAGATACTTCCTATATTTTTTAACTAACTTTTATAAAATTATCAATCAGTTTATCCTGAAAACAAAACAGGCCCCATACTTAATTAAAAGTACGAAGCCTGTTTTTATTTTCTTATTGTTCGCTGAACTGGTCTTTGCCTACGCCGCAGAGGGGGCAAACCCAGTCTTCCGGTACATCTTCCCAAGCGGTGCCTGCTTCAATGCCGTTGTCCGGGTCACCTACTTCGGGGTCATAAATGTAACCGCAGATATTGCATACCCATTTTGCCATAAATTCCATCTCCTTTTATTTCATTTTAAATCTTTTCAAGCCGTTACTGCTTATGTGCCTATTATAGCACACTTTATTCTAAAAGAAAATAATTATTGAAAATGTTTCAATTTTTTAACACTTCAGCCTTTTCCGGCAAATCCATGCGGAAAAAGTCATATATTTTCTGCGCCGCAGGATAATTCATGCTTTCCGTATCCGCAAGTTCTTCCACGCTGGCCGCTTTAATGGCGTCAATAGACTTAAATTTAAGCCACAAAGCCTGCCGCCGTTTGGGGCCAATGCCTTCGATATGGTCCAGCACCGAACGCAGATTGCGTTTGCCGCGCAGCTTGCGGTGATAGGTTATTGCAAAGCGGTGCGCTTCGTCGCGGATACGCTGAATTAAATGCAGCGATGCCGATTCCCTGTCCAGCATAATGCTTTCGTGGCTGCCTTCGGTAAAAATTTCTTCTTCGCGCTTGGCAAGGCCTATTACCGGCAGTTCGTGCAGCCCCAGCCCGCGGATAACCTCCAGTGCGCTGCTCAGCTGACCTTTGCCGCCGTCAATAACAACCAAACTCGGCAAATCCTCGTAATCCTTATAGCGGCGGTACACAACCTCCTGCATGGATTTAAAATCGTCGGGCTTGCCTTCGGCGCTGACAATTTTATATTTGCGGTAATCTTTTTTACTCGGTTTTCCGTTGCGGAACACAACCATGGATGCAACCGTTTCCGAGCCCTGCGTATGCGAGATATCAAAGCAGTCCATGCGTTCCAGCGGGTCCGGCAGGCTCAGTGCCCTTTGCAGTTCTTCCGTAGCTTCTTCGTCCGTTTTTAAGCTAATTTTGCCTTTGCGCAGGCGTTCTTCAAGAAGCTTGCCCGCATTTTCATCAGCCAGCTGCAAAAGGTCACGCTTGGTTCCGCGCTGCGGGCGGATAAATTCAACCTTGTGTCCGGCTTTTTCCGTCAGCCAGGTAGTAAGCACCGCAGTTTCATCTTCTTCCGGCAAATCCGGCAGAATTATCTCGCGCGGTATAAACGAAGCATCATTGTAATACTGCTTGATAAACGCCGTTACCACTTCCTGCCTGCTGTCGCCGCCGTCGGGCAGAAAGAAATTCTCACGCCCAATCAGCTTGCCGCTGCGCACAAAAAATATTTGCAGGCAAATGCCGGTATCGTCTTTGGCATAACCGACTACATCCATATCACCGCCGCCGGTAACTGCCTTCTGCGATTCGTCCAGACGTTTTACAGCCGCCAGCTGGTCGCGCAGGCGCGCCGCTTCTTCAAAAGCATAATTTTCGGCGGCATTTTGCATACGCTGCTTTAAGTCTTTTTCCAGCTCACTCGTACGTCCGTCAAGCACCATGCATACGCTGCGTATCATTGCCCCGTATTCTTCCCTGCTTACAAGCCCTGCGCACGGAGCAAGGCAGCGTTTAATGTGATATTGCAGGCACGGGCGCTCCTGATTCATTTTGCGGCAGGTACGCAGCGGAAACATCGTCCGTAAAAGTTTTACCGTGGCGTGCATCGCACCGGCATCGGCATAAGGGCCGTAATATTTGCTGCCGTCGCGGATAAGCCGCCGCGTAACATAAATACGCGGAAAATCTTCTGCCATTGTTACCTTTAAATAAGGGTAGGTTTTATCGTCCTTCAGCATAATGTTGTAGCGCGGACGGTATTTTTTTATAAGGTTGCACTCCAGAATCAGCGCTTCCACTTCACTGTCGGTAACAATGGTTTCAATTTCCGCAACTTTGCTGACCAGCGCTTTAACCTTAACCGTATGCGAGGCCAGATTGCGGAAATAACTGCGCACGCGGTTTTTAAGCACAACGGCCTTGCCGACATAAATTACTTTGCCGTGTTCGTCGTGCATCAGGTATACGCCGGGCTTATCGGGCAGTACCGCCAGTGCTTTGGCTATGTTTTCGTTCATTGGTACCACCCGTTGTCTTTAGCCTGTTTTAAAACCTGCTTTACATACTGGCCGGTGTAGGATTTTTTTACTTTGGCCATTTCTTCCGGCGTACCGCAGGCAACAAGCGTGCCGCCTTTATCGCCGCCTTCGGGGCCGAGGTCAATTAAATAATCAGCAGTTTTAATAACATCAAGGTTGTGCTCGATAACAACAACGCTGTCACCGGCTTCCACAAGACGCTGCAAAACATCCAGCAGCTTGTGTACATCGGCAATATGCAGGCCGGTTGTAGGTTCGTCCAGAATATACAGCGTTTTGCCTGTGCTGCGGCGGCTGAGCTCCGTTGCCAGTTTTACGCGCTGCGCTTCGCCGCCGCTAAGCGTTGTTGCCGCCTGCCCCAGATGGATATAGCCAAGCCCAACATCTTCCAGCACCTGCAATTTACGTGCAATACGCGGCAGGTTCTTAAAAAATTCGCAGGCTTCCGTTACCGTCATGTCCAGCACTTCGGCAATGCTTTTGCCTTTATAATGCACTTCCAGCGTATCGCGGTTATAGCGCGCACCGTGGCAAACTTCGCACGGCACATACACATCCGGCAGAAAGTTCATTTCAATTTTGTTCATACCGTCGCCGCGGCAGGCTTCGCAGCGGCCGCCCTTTACGTTAAAGCTGAAACGCCCCGGCTTGTAGCCGCGCATTTTGGCCTCGTTGGTCTGGCTGAACAATTCGCGTATAAAATCAAACACGCCCGTATATGTTGCCGGGTTGCTGCGCGGTGTACGCCCAATCGGCGACTGGTCGATATTAATAATTTTGTCGATATTTTCCAGCCCGCGGATTTCCTTATGTTCCGAAGGGCGCAGACGCGCACCGTGCAGCTTTGCAGCCAGCGCGTTGTACAAAATATCGTTAATGAGCGTGGATTTGCCGCTGCCGCTGACGCCGGTAACAACGGTAAACACGCCCAGCGGAATTTTTACATCTATGTTTTTAAGGTTATTGGCTTTAGCGCCGATAATTTCTATATAACGCCCGTCGCACTCACGGCGTTTTTTCGGCACGGGGATAAACTTGCGGCCGCTTAAATACTGCCCGGTAACGGAGTTTTCCACCAGTTTGATTTCTTCTGCCGTGCCCTGCGCAACCACATTGCCGCCGTGTTCACCGGCACCGGGGCCGATATCAATAATCTGGTCTGCCGCATACATGGTTTCTTCGTCGTGTTCAACCACCAGCAGCGTGTTGCCCAAATCACGCAGGTGCTGCAGAGTTGCCAGAAGTTTGCTGTTATCGCGCTGATGCAGGCCGATAGAAGGCTCATCCAGAATGTACAGCACGCCGACAAGCCCGCTGCCTATCTGCGTAGCAAGGCGTATGCGCTGCGCTTCGCCGCCGCTTAACGTACCGGCAGCACGGTCAAGCGTTAAATAATCAAGCCCTACATCATTTAAAAAACGCAGGCGTGCCAGTATTTCCTTTAAAATCTGGCGGGCAATAAACTGCTGGCGTTCCGTAAGGTTCAGCGTTTCAAAAAAGTTTATCGCGTCACGCACGGTAAGGGCAGTAACTTCACAAATATTTTTGCCGCCGACGAGTATCGAGAGCACCTCCGGTTTTAAACGCGCACCGTGGCACACCGGGCAGGGCGTACTCGTCATAAAGCTTTCAATATCAAGGCGCATGCGCTCGCTGAACGCCTCGCGGTGACGGCGGCGCAAAAGCGGAATTATGCCTTCAAACGGCGTGGTATGTTTTTTTACTTCGCCCTGCAAATTTTCATACATAAATGAAAATTTCTGTTCGCCACTGCCGTACCACAAAATTTCCTGCATATCTTTGGGCAGGTCGTTCCATACGGTATCAAGCGAATAACCGTAATAACTTAAAACAGCTGCCAGCTGCTTCATATGGTAGGCTTCCTGGTTTGTTGAAAGCGCGGCAATAACGCCTTCGGCAAAGGTTTTGCTGCCGTCCGGAATAATCAGCGATTTATCCAGTTCCATATTCATGCCAAGGCCGGTACAGGCCGGGCAGGCACCCATAGGGTTGTTAAACGAAAACAGGCGCGGCTCAATTTCCGGCAGGCTGATGCCGCAGTCGCTGCACGCAAAGTTTTCGCTGTACATCTGCGTTTCGCCGCCGATAACATTAATTTCAACAAGCCCTTCCGCCAGCTTCAGTGCCGTTTCCACGGAATCTGTAAGGCGCTGCGTAATGCCGTCACGCACAGCAAGTCGGTCGATAACGACGGACAGGCTGTGCTTTTTATTTTTTTCCAACTTAATTTCTTCATCAAGGGTACGCACTTCGCCGTCAACAAATATACGGACGTAACCCGCTTTGCGCATCTGGTCCATTATTTTGGCATGTTCGCCCTTGCGTCCGCGCACCAGCGGCGCCATTACCATAAACCTTGTTCCCTGCGGCATGGCCAGTACATGGTCTACAATCTGCTGCACGGTCTGGCGTTCAATCAACTTACCGCATTTAGGGCAGTGCGGCTCGCCGATACGCGCAAACAGCAGCCTTAAATAATCGTAAATTTCCGTAACGGTGCCAACGGTAGAACGCGGGTTGCGGCTGGTTGTTTTCTGGTCAATGGAAATAGCAGGGCTAAGTCCTTCAATATAATCAACGTCAGGCTTGTCCATCTGCCCCAAAAACTGGCGGGCATAGGCCGAAAGCGATTCCACATAGCGGCGCTGCCCTTCAGCATAAATAGTATCAAACGCCAGCGACGATTTGCCGCTGCCGCTTAAACCCGTAATTACCACCAGTTTGTCGCGCGGTATTTCCACGGTAATATTTTTTAAATTATGCTGTCTTGCTCCTTTTACAATAATCTGGTCTTTCATGTTTTCCTCTATTTTTTACGTTTCTTAGGCACTAATTTTTCGCCCAGCAGCCCTTTGGTTACAATCAAACGGTCGCGCAGTTCGGCAGCGCGTTCAAAGTCAAGTGCTTTGGCGGCTTCCGTCATTTCTTTTTCCAGTGTGCGCGCCAGTTTTTCAATTTCTTTAATGCTGCGTTTTTTCAGTGCCTTTTCGCTGTAATCATCAATGCCGGTTTCTTCGGCAACCTTGGTCAGCTTAATCAGCTGGCGCTGCTCTTTGTAAACCGTTTTCGGCGTAATGCCGTGTTCTTTATTGTAAGCCGCCTGTTTTTCACGGCGGCGTTCGGTTTCATCAATGGCGCGCTGCATCGAATCCGTTATGCGGTCTGCATACATAATTACGCGCCCGTGCTCGTTGCGGGCCGCACGCCCGATAGTCTGAATCATGGAAGTATCGCTGCGCAGGAAGCCTTCCTTATCGGCATCCAGAATGGCTATCAGCGAAACTTCCGGCAAATCAAGCCCTTCGCGCAGAAGGTTAATGCCTACCAGCACATCAAACTTGCCGCTGCGCAGGTCGTCAATAATCGCACCGCGCTCAATCGTGGCAATTTCCGAATGCAGGTAACGCACGCGTACACCGGCGGTTTTAAGGTAATCCGTCAAATCCTCCGCCATGCGCTTGGTCAGCGTTGTTACCAGCGTGCGCTCACCGGCAGCGGTTACTTTATTTATTTCCGTCAGCAAATCGTCAATCTGCCCCTTAATCGGGCGTATTTCAATTTTGGGGTCTAAAAGCCCTGTCGGGCGGATAATCTGCTCCACAACCTTATCGGCATGTTCCAGTTCGTATTTGGCAGGCGTTGCCGATACGTAAATTGCCTGCTTTATCTGCGACTGAAACTCGTCAAAAGTCAGCGGGCGGTTATCAAACGCCGACGGCAGGCGGAAACCGTGCTCCACAAGCATTTCCTTGCGCGAACGGTCACCGGCGTACATGGCGCGTATCTGCGGCAGCGTAACGTGCGATTCGTCAACCACCAGCAAGAAATCATCCGGGAAATAATTTACCAGCGTAAACGGCGCTTCGCCAGCCTTGCGCCCTGCCAGATGGCGCGAATAGTTTTCGATGCCGGAGCAGTAGCCCATTTCGTTCATCATTTCCAAATCGTAATTTGTACGCTGCTCAAGGCGCTGCGCCTCCAGCAGCTTGTTATGCTCATTCAGGTATTCCAGCCGTTCTTTCAGTTCAACCTTTATGTCTTCCATCGCGCGTTCCAGATTCTCGCGCGAAGTTACATAGTGCGATGCCGGAAAAATTGCCACATGCGTGCGCTGCGCCAGCACTTCACCGGTCAGCACATCAATTTCCAGTATGCGGTCTACCTCGTCGTCAAACATTTCTATGCGCACGGCTTTTTCATTGTAACCGGCAGGAATAACTTCAATTATATCACCGCGCACGCGGAATGTGCCGCGCTGAAAAGCAATATCGTTGCGGTCATACTGAATTTCCACCAGCTTGCGCAAAATAGCCTGGCGGTCAATAATCTGCCCCGTCCTCAGCGAAAGCACCATATCGTAGTATTCCTGCGGTGCGCCCAGGCCATAAATGCACGACACACTGGCTACAATAATTACGTCGCGGCGTTCAAACAGCGCGCTGGTGGCAGAGTGGCGCAGTTTATCAATCTCGTCGTTAATGGAAGCGTCCTTTTCAATATAAGTATCGCTCTGCGGAATATAGGCTTCCGGCTGATAATAATCGTAGTAAGATACAAAATATTCAACCGCGTTATCCGGAAAAAACGCCTTTAACTCGCTGGCAAGCTGGGCCGCCAGTGTTTTGTTGTGCGCAATAACAAGAATCGGTTTGCGCACACGGTTAATAACCTGCGCAATGGTATAGGTTTTGCCCGTGCCGGTTGCACCCAGAAGCACCTGCGTATGCAGCCCTTTGTTTACACCGTCAACAAGTTCTTCTATGGCCTGCGGCTGGTCACCGGCAGGTTCAAACGGTGCCTTTATGTTAAAATCCATAATTAACGCCTCACAGCATTATTTTAAAATCAAACCTACAGGGCAGTGGTCGCTGCCCATAATCTCAGGGTAAATCAATGCGTCCTCAATTTCGTCCTGCATTTTCTGTGATACAAGGAAGTAGTCAATACGCCATCCCACGTTCTTTTCGCGTGCTTTAAACATGTAGGACCACCATGTATAAGCGCCTTCCTTATCAGGATATAAATGGCGGTAAGAATCTACAAAGCCGGACTGCAAAAGTTCTTCCATTTTTGCACGTTCTTCGTTGGTAAAACCGGCATTGCCGACATTGTTTTTGGCGTTTTTAATATCAATGAAATTACGTGCCACATTCATATCGCCGCAGATAAGCACCGGTTTCCTGACGTTCAGTTCGCCGACATAACTGCGGAAGGCATCTTCCCATGTTACGCGGTACGGCAAACGCGCCAAATCACGCTGGGCGTTGGGAACATAAACATTGACAAGGTAAAACTTATCGTATTCCGCACAAATAATGCGCCCTTCCTTATCATGTTCTTCAATGCCCATATCGTAAGTTACACTGATTGGTTCCGTTTTACTGAAAATTGCCGTGCCGGAATAACCTTTTTTCTCGGCGCTGTTCCAGTATTCAAAATAACCGGGAAACTCAAAATTAGCCTGCTCGCGCTGCATCTTGGTTTCCTGCACGCAGAAAACATCGGCGTCAACGCTGTCCATAAAATTTTTAAAGCCCTTATTCATGCAGGCTCTTAAACCATTTACATTCCACGAAACTAATTTCATTAATCAATCCACATCCTGTTCTATATAAAATATAAAAATTATCTAATAGTATAATTATATCATTTTCGTTTTTGCTTTTAAAGCCATAACGGCAAACACCCGTTGACAAATTTGTAAACAATTATTCCACCAGCACCATGCCGTAAATATCCAGTTTGGTTATCGGCCCGGTTACTACATCCATGTCAAAACCGTTGTCACGCGCCAGCGCGAACACATCTATGCCGCAGGCTTCCAGCGAGGGGCGTGCTTTGGTTGGATGCACGCAATGCTCCAGATTACATTTTTCGCACAAACGGCAGCGCCCCGCTTTAAGCGCAAATGCCTTATAATGATTAAGCAAAAATGCTTCGCGTTCCAGTTCCAGCAAAATGCGCAGAAGTTCGTTGCTCAGCTGCAAATCCGCACGCTCAAAATCAGCCGGTCCGGTAGGGTCAAGCTGCATGGTGTACTGCACAATAATGCCTTTCTGATACTCGCTCAAAAAGCGCTGCGTAGCTTCATAATCCGGAGAATACGGCGGGCAGCACAAAGTTTTACCGTAATTCGGGCAGCCGTACTGGCATTTCCAGCGCGTCCACGAACCCGTTTTTATCTTGTTTACATCCACAACTCTGGCTGCGGAAGCACCTGCCGCCAGTGCTTTTTCTATTAAAACCTGCAAATCTTTTTCCATTGTAACCCCTCCTGTTTAATTATCGTCAAGCAGAGTTTCCAATCCCTGCCGCCCAAGCTGCCTGCAAAAACCGGTAAACCTGGTAAATTCTTTGCTTAAAACTTTATCCTTATGGTAAATAATGCCAAAACGCCGCGTAAACACCTTGCTGCAAAGGTTAATGCACCCAAGTTTATGCTCTTTAAGCTCACGCTTAACCAAAAAGCGCGAAATAAAAGCTATGCCCATTTTATTTTTTACAGCAAGCTTTACAGAAGCAGCACTGTTGCAGACGCAGTTAATCTTCAGCGGCAGCCCGTTTTTGGCAAATACATTTTTTAAAAGCAGGTCTGTCGCACTGCCGTTTTCCCTGCCCACAAAAACTTCTCCGGCAATTTCTTCAAGCGCTGCCGTACGTCCTTCCAGCAGATGCCCCGGCCAGCATATAACAACTATGTCATCATCAAAAAACGGCAGATACTCAAAAGAATCCTGCTGCACCGTTTCCGGAACTATTGCCAGATCAAGGCTGCTGTTTAAAATTTTCTCCGTTAAGGTTTGTGTATTGCTTATCTCGGCGCTGATATGAATATCCGGGCTGCGCTTTTTAAATTCCGCCAGCAGCGGATACAGAAAACTTGCGCCCACCGTATTGCACGAACCGATATTAAGCGATACCGGCGCATTATGCATGGCAGAACTCAAGCGCCCGATGCTTTTTAAAACCTGCGTTGCAAGGTATAACATTTTCTCTCCGGCAGCGGTTAAATAAAGATTATGGTTCAGGCGTTCAAACAAAAGCACATTATATTCTTTTTCCAGCGCCTTAACCGCCTGGCTGACGGACGATTGCGAAATCATCAGCGACTGCGCCGCTCTGCTCATGTTCATGTATTTACATACTTCCACAAAAATTTCCAGATAACGGATTGTCATTTTATTTTCCTCGTTATTAGTATTTACTTATTATCTTACTACTATATTCATATTTTTCAATAGCCTGAAAACGTGTTAAACTTTCTTCATAAATAAAAAAGGTGGTTAAATTATGAATATTTTTGTAATTTTAATTTCAGCACTTTTAATTATTATTGTACTGCTGCGCCGACGTGTGCCAATAGGGCCGGCAATTTTAACGGCAGGAATTTTTATTTGGGCAGCTGCCGCCCCGCAGCCGCATTATTTGTGGGACGCCTGGATAGAAACCTTCAGCGCTTACCGCACTTACGATTTAATTTTTGCCTTGTACTTTGTTATGTGCCTGGAAATTGAGCTGCGCACCGGCGGCATTTTGGATGACCTTGTGCGTTCACTGCACCGCCTGCTTAAAAGCCCGCGCCTTACGCTTGCCATTATGCCGGCATTTTTAGGGCTTCTGCCTTCGCTTGGCGGAGCGCGCTTTTCTGCCCCTATTGTTGAAATAACAGCCAAAGGTTTAAACCTGACGGCAGAACACAAAGCCAATATTAATTTCTGGTTCCGCCATATTTTTGAATTTTCCAGCCCTATTATTCCCGGCATGCTGATGGCATGCAGCATTGCCGCAATACCCTTCAGCAGCCTGCTGCTGCATTTGGCGTGGGTTACGCCGCTGTTTTTCCTGGTAGGCTGGCTGGTTTTAATGCGCCCGTTAAAACTTCCGCCGCACATTATTACAGAAACCGGAAAAGTAAATCTTGCAAAAGAATTAAAAACCCTTTGCTTTGCCATTGCCCCGGTTGCCGCCAACTTTATTTTAATAACCGCTTTTAATTTTACGGCGGCTGCCGCTATGGCTCTGGTTGTTTTTGCAATGATATTTGTACTGCGCTTTACCAACCATACATTAAATATTAAAGAAGTTTTTGCAGGTGCGTACGACAGGAAAATGCTGCTTAATATCGTCTGCATTTTCTACTTCATTCAAATTTTAACCGATACCGGCATACTGCACCTTATAGTAAGCGAATTTCAAAAATCGCCGCTGCCGGTACCTGCCATTGTTGCCGCCGTATCATTTATTATCGGCATACTTACGGGTATGTCGCAGGGGCATGTTGCCATAGTAATGCCCATTATCGCCGCTATGGCACCGGGAGATTTAACGCTTGCGGGCATTGCCATGGTATTTGGCGTTGCCGGGCAGATGCTTACACCGACACATATGTGCCTGCTTGTAACGCTCGATTATTTTAAAGCCGATTATTTTAAATGCCTAAAAACACTTGTACCGATGTCGGCACTTTTGCTTGCTGTTTTCAGCGCAGTAACATATATAGCAGGCTAAGTAAAACCTTCCGGATATACAAAAAGACGCAGACCGAAATCTGCGTCTTGTTTTTGGATTGGTGGGCCCAGTAGGATTCGAACCTACGACCAATCGGTTATGAGCCGATGGCTCTACCACTGAGCTATAGGCCCAAGCTGATGGCAATTAGCCAACAGTAATATTTTACTAAAGTTAGTATATATTGTCAACTATTCAAGAAAATCTTTCAGGCGTTTGCTGCGGCTCGGATGCCTTAATTTTCTCAGAGCCTTGGCTTCAATCTGGCGGATACGTTCACGTGTTACGCCAAAATGCTGCCCTACTTCTTCCAGGGTACGGCTGCGTCCGTCCTCAAGGCCAAAGCGCAGTTCCAGTACTTTCTTCTCGCGTACCGTCAATGTTTCCAGCACTTCGTCAAGCTGCTCGCGCAGAAGCGTAAACGAAGCAGCATCAGCAGGTGCCGGTGCGTCATGGTCCTCAATAAAATCGCCCAAATGCGAATCTTCTTCTTCACCGATAGGAGTTTCCAGCGATACCGGTTCCTGGGCAATTTTCATAATTTCACGCACACGGTCAACGGAAGTGTCCATTTCCTTGGCAATTTCTTCCGGCTGCGGCTCACGGCCCAGTTCCTGCAAAAGCTGGCGCGATACGCGGATAAGTTTATTAATGGTTTCCACCATATGCACAGGAATGCGGATAGTACGCGCCTGGTCGGCAATAGCCCTTGTAATGGCCTGGCGTATCCACCATGTTGCATAGGTACTGAATTTAAAGCCTTTATTGTAATCGAATTTTTCAACTGCTTTAATAAGGCCGAGATTGCCTTCCTGAATCAGGTCAAGGAACAGCATGCCGCGCCCTACATAACGTTTGGCAATGCTTACAACAAGGCGCAGGTTTGCTTCCGACAGGCAGCGTTTTGCTTCTTCACCCTGCTCATAAACTTCTTCCAGCAGTTTTTTGTAATCGTCCTCAATTTCAAGGTAAGCATCAAAAACAGCCGTATCTTTTTCTTCCGGCAGGCGGCGCTTAACTTCTTCCAGAATGGTTTTTAAATCAAACAGCGAATGAATTTCTTTATCACTGGTATGTGCATCGGGAGTTACTTTTTCGCTGCCGCTTATGGTTATATGTTCATCCTGCAAAAGTTTGTGCAGGCGCATGCATTCGTCGCGGGTAAAATCGGCAACAAGTGCTTTATATTCTTCTATTGTGCAGGGGTTACCGCTTTTTTCTCTCGCTTCAATAAATTGCAGCGCTTTGGTTATGCTGCGCAAATCGCAGATTGTTTTTTCGTCTTTAATAAGTTCGCGTGCTTTGGCAATAAGTTCCTGCGTGGAATCTTTGCCGGTATATACGGGCGCAACCACGCCGTGCCTTGTGCCGTGCAGAAGCCTGTAAGCCTGTTTGCCCTTGTCCATGCGTTTGGCAAGCTTAACTTCGTCTTCGCCAACCAAAAGAGGCACTCGCCCTATTTCTTTCAGGTACATGCGAACCGGGTCGTCAATGCTTACGCCTTCGGGCACGCTCATATTGGCAAGCTCGGCCTCGTTTATTTCGTCGGCTTCACTTACTGCTTCCGGCTCCAGGTCAAGGTCGTCGTTAGCGTCGTCAACAACATCAATGCCTTTCTGGGCAATCAGTTCATACATGCTGTCCATATCGTCGGCGCTCATGTCTTCAGCGTTCTGCATGGAGTCCATAATTTCACGATAAGTGAGAACACCGCCATGTGATTTTCCTTTAGACAATAATTCCTCAACCTGCTCGGACGGTATTTTTGTATTAGCCATGGTGTTCCCTCCCTTCGTGATAAACTGCTTTAACCATTTCAATACAAATTTTTAATAGCATCTTTTATCTTCTGGCTTTCTGCAAGTTCCTGCAAAAAGCGGCTGTCCCCCAAACGTTCATATTCATCCGCAAGCAGCCGGTGCTTTTCATATAAAGCCTCCAGCCTGCTTTTATTCATCATACGTATGCAGTCGGCAATAAGTTTTTCTTCATCGCCGGGCTGCACATTTTTCGCCATTATCGCTGCAAAAGCCGTTGAAGCCTCTGGGCTTAACACCCTGAAAAGTTCAGCTGTAACATCCTGCGGCATATTTTCCAGCATTCCCGTCAGTGATGAATAAATTTCCTGATGTTCCGGTGACTTGAATCCGGCTTTGGCTATTTCATCCCTGTATACGGGCAGAAGGCTGATATTTTTTGCAAGTATGTTCAACAGCTGCTGTTCCGCTTCGTCATCCGGTGCGGCCGCACGCACTGCTTTTGGCTGCACCGGCAGAGGCACATGCCCCTGGCTGCCGCTTTTGCGGCTCATTTTGCGGTATTCGCTTATGATAAGGCTTTCATCTATTGTCAGCAGCTGGGCTAATTTGCGTATATACCCTGCCACTTCTATATCATTTTTACATTCTAACAGGAATGGTAGTATATTCGACACCGCTTCCACTTTTCCTGCTAAATTTGAAACATTATTTTGCGCTATTACCTGCCGCATCTGAAAGTCAATGCCGTCAGCAGCGTTTTTGACTAATTCAAGATAGGCCTCTGTGCCGTGCCTGCGCACAAATTCATCCGGGTCTTTGCCGTCTGGCACTGCCAGAACTTTAACCCTCAGCCCCGCCGCGCGTGCTATGCTTACAGCCCTCATATCAGCGCGCTGCCCGGCTTCGTCACTGTCGTACGAAAACACAACTTCATCACATACGCGCGCCAAAAGTTTTGCCTGCTCTGCCGAAAATGCCGTGCCCATTGAAGCCACAGCCCAGCCGATACCGGCGGCATGAAGGCTTATTGCGTCCATATAGCCTTCAACAATAATTGCCTGACGCCTGCTTTTTATTTCTTTAATTGCCGCGTGCAGGCCAAACAACAATGTACGTTTATTAAACCATTCGGTTTCGGCGGTATTCATATATTTGGCTGCTTCGGCATTATTTTGCAGAATGCGCCCGCCAAAACCAACCACATGCCCGCGTGCATCTTCAATGGGTATCATAACCCTGCCGCGGAATTTATCGTAAGCGCCGTTACGCCCTTTAACGGCAAGCCCCGCCTTTATCAGCAGCTCCTCGCGGCAGCCGCGTTTGCCAAGCGCTTTTACAAGCGAAGTATAACCCGGCAGCGACACGCCGATAGAAAATTTTTCGATAATTTCCGGCGTAATGCCCCTGCCCGCAAGATAACGCTGCGCCAGTTTGCCAAACTCGCTTTTTGTAAGGCAGGCCTGATAAAAACGTGTTGCCAGTTCGTTGGCGGCAATAATTTCCTTTGTTTCTTTTTCGCGTTCAATTTCCTGCCGTGTTTTTTCGCGCTCCGGAACCGGTATGCCAAGTTTATTGGCCAGAATTTTTAATGCTTCCTGAAAGGTGCAGTTTTCTTCCTTCATTATAAAGGTAAAAACATCGCCGCCTGCATGGCAGCCAAAGCAATAAAAAAAATTCTTATCCGGCGATACGGAAAAAGACGGCGTTTTTTCGCCATGAAAAGGACAGCAGCCCCAATAGCTGCTGCCGCGTTTTTTCAGCGGTACATATTCCGATACTATTTCGACGATATTTGCCTGTGAGCGGACCTGCTCTTTAAAATCATCAAACATACTGCTCATTTGCCTTGCTCCCGTCACTTTAAATATCATCTGTTTTATTTATATTCAATATATAAACAGAAAATCCTCTTTTTTATTGACGATAATTTATTTTTCGCTACATTAAATAATAACAGGCAAATAATGCCTGCTGAACTGCTGTACGGCAGCCGCGTCCGTCAGGCTGGCAATATAATCAACCACAACCTGCTGCAAGCCGTGTCTTTCCACGTTAACGGCATATTCCTGCGGCAGCATTTCCGGGCGGTGCATATACAAATCCAAAAGCGTGGTTACAACATGTTCTGCCTTGCGGTGTTCATTTTTCAGCGGCGGCGAAAGATAAACATAGTCAAACATAAAGCAGCGGAATTCATCCATTGCTTCTTCATAATATTTGTCCATGCTGACAATCTGTTTTCCTGCCGAACTTTCCACCACATTGCGTACAAGAATGTCAAGAATCTGGCTCGGTTTTGTGCCGAGGCGCATTGCAACAATGCCCGGCAGTTTATCCGGCCCTATAATCCCAACTTTGCAGCCATCGTCAAAATCATGGCATAAATAGGCTATACGGTCACAGCGGCGCACTATCTGCCCTTCCAGCGTTTTCGGCAAAGTATCGCCCGTATGGTTAACAATGGCATCACATACATCCAAAGTTAAATTCAGCCCGCGCCCTTCACGTCCGTAATATTTTACCACCCGCAAGCTTTGCTCGTTATGCTTAAAATGCCCCGTATAAGCGTTAATGGCACGTTCGCCCGCATGCCCGAAGGGCGTATGCCCCAAATCGTGCCCCAGCGCCGCCGCTTCCGTTAAATCTTCATTTAAGCGCAGCGCACGGGCTATTGTCCTTGCAATCTGCGATACTTCCATGCTGTGCGTAAGCCGCGTACGGTAATGGTCGCCCGGGTTCAGATAAACCTGCGTTTTATGCTTTAATTTTCTAAAAGCCATGCTGTGAATAATTCTGTCCCTGTCGCGCTGATAAACAGTGCGCAGGTCATCTGGTTCTTCTTCGTGCTCACGCACGGCAGCAGCACTTTTTTGTGCCCATGGCGCCAAAATCTTTTCTTCTGTAGCTTCTATCAACTTTCTTATAACCATTTCTTTCACCTTTATTTCACTTAATCTGCCTTGCCGCCCGGCGCGCCAAAGTCTATAATAATAGTATATTCATAAAATAAAGAGGTTTTTACAATGAAAAGAATTTTTGCAGTTTTATTTATGCTGATGTTTTTGTTTATACCTTCGGCTTTTGCTGCCCAGCCGGATATTTCCAGCGACAGCCAGACTTTTAACCCCTTTACGGGAGTTTACGATTTAAAAGGGCACGTACACGTGGATTTAGGCGACCGCGTTATTGACGGCGATGCTGCGCAGGTTTACCTGTATCAGCTGGAGGTTCATGCACAGGGCAATATCAGCCTTACCGACAAGCCCACCGGAATACATTTTGACTGCGATTCCGTTGAAGTTAAGGGCAATGAACGCACTGCTTATGTAAACGGCAACATGGTTTTTACCCAGGATAACCTGCGTATTACCGCCGATAACGGCAGCTTTAACTGGAAAACCAAAAACGCTGTTTTCTCCGGGAATGTTACCGTTAACGGCACGCCGCACACAGGTGATTTAACCTATAATGTACGCGATAAAAAATTTTTATAACGCCAGCCTAAATAACCCCCGTTAAAACGGGGGTTATTTTTATATGTTCCTGTCTCTGTTTTTCTGTACGTAATCAAGTATGATGCCGGCTGTTTCTTCAATAGCACGGTTCGATACATTAATGATTTTGCAGTGTACGCGGCGCATAATGGCTTTGGCGTATTCCAGTTCTTCGCTGATACGCCTTACATCCGCGTAATTTGCGCCGTCGCTCAGCCCCATGGTTTTTAAACGCTCGCTGCGTATCTCGTTTAATTTAAACGGGTCAATCAACAGGCCAATAATTTTATGGGGAGGAACTTTGAAAAGTTCTTCCGGCGGAGCAATTTCCGGCACCAGCGGCACGTTGGCAACTTTAAGCTGCTTGTGTGCAAGGTACATGCTCAGCGGCGTTTTACTGGTGCGGCTTACGCCAATCAGCACAACGTCTGCCTTTAAAAGTCCCAGCGGGTTCTTGCCGTCGTCATATTTAACAGCAAACTCAATTGCTTCAACACGCTTAAAATATTCGTGGTCCAAAGCATGGATAAGGCCTGCCTGGTTTTTAGGCAAAAGCCCGGAAGTTTTTTCAATGGCCTTCAGCATTGGCCCCAAAACGTCAATAACTTCAACGTCAAGTTCCATTGCCTTCTGCATAATATGCTCGCGCAGTTCCGGCGATACGATAGTATAGCAAACAATGCCGCCGCTTTCTTTAGCTTCTTCAAGTATTTTTTCAACCTGCTGAGCATCTTTAATATAAGGAACGCGGATAATGTCAAATTTTTCCTGTACAAACTGGCTGGTTGTAGCCTTTACAACCGATTCGGCAGTTTCGCCGATAGAATCGGACACAGCATAAATAACCGGTGTCTTAGCTATGATAATTGCCCCCTTTGCCCTCTGCCAAATCTACAAGCAGACGCGTAAAATTAGTTTTTGTAATTCTGCCCACAACCTCGTAGCTGCGGCTGCCTTCTTCTATACAGCGCACAACCGGCAGGCAGTCAATTTCATTATCAATAATCTTCCGGGCAGCAGCTGCCACAGAATCTTCCGGAGTTACAACAATTAATTTGGAAAGCGGCGTCATTACCATAACAACCGGTACTTCGCGCAGGTTATAATTATTATTGATAGCAGCCTTCAACAAATCTTTACGCGAAACAACACCGGCCAGCAATCCGGCATCGTCAATAACAAATACCGTTCCCACATCTTCCAGAAACATTGTTATAACCGCTTCGTAAGCACTCTTATCGTGGTTGACGGCAACCGGCACAGACTGCAAATCGCGCACGCAGATACCGGAAATTTCTTCCATCAGCATACCGAGGGTGTTTTTTCCGGTGTAAAAATACCCTACTTTAGGCCTTGCGTCCAAAATGCCGCCCATCACCAAAATGGCCAAATCACTGCGCAAGGCAGCGCGCGTAACATTAAGTCTTTCTGCAATATGTTCGCCGGTAATCGGTCCGTCCTGTCTTACAATCTCAGCTATACGCTTTTGCCTTGTACTTAAAGAAATTGTTCTCATCCCCTTCTGCCGCTTTAATTTAACCCATAAAATACCATATATATTATTAGTATACTCTATATCTTTCAAAAATCCTCTTTTTGGTAATATATTTTTTAACTCTTATCACAAATTTTACACTTTTGCAAACTCTTTGCAACATACTGGAACAGGAAGGCGTATACATGCTATAATATTTTTAGTTTATACATTAAAGGAGCTGCATAAAATGAAGAAAATGCTTATAGCGGCACTGTGCCTGCTTACGTTAAGCGGCAGTGCCATGGCGGCGCAGAATGTGCCGAAGGAACTGCAAATGTCCGGAACCGTAACGGAAAATACCGGCAGCATGATTACCGTAAAAAACAGCAATAAACCGTTCGACAGCGTTGCCCTGCATATTACGGACAACACCTATATACTGCAAAGCGGTACCGGCTATTATCTTGGCGCCAATGATGTAAAAAAAGACGGGCATGTCAGCACCTGGTACGGACCTGCTTTAACGCGCAGCCTGCCGCCGCAGGGAAAAGCGGATGCCATTGTTTCCGGCCCGGAAGACAGCCGCCCCACCTTTACCTATTTTAATATCGGCAAAGTAGAACCGCGTGAAGACGGCAGCGTGCGCGTGCTTAACGTTAACGAAACACAATACGTTACCCTGCTGCCGGAAGTTTACCCGGAAGCTGCCGAACTTAAACCGGGCGACAAAATGCTGTTATGGTATGAAATTTCTACCTTAAGTTTGCCCGGACAGGCTACTGCAACCAAAGCCGTTTTATTGCAGCAGGGCCTTGCTGATATTAACATCAGCACAACGGCCGGAGTAATTGCTTTAAACGGCAAAGAACTTGCCGACGTTAAACTTGTAAACAAAAACAACACTTTATATGTTCCTCTGCGCGCCGTAGCGGAAGCACTTGGCTATACCGTAACATGGAATCAGGACGCACAAACCGCAGTTGTTTATGACGGCCCGCGCAGCGCAGTATGCACAATTAACAGCAATGAGTACGGTAAACAGCGTATGCGCATTAAGCTGCAAAACAAACCTGAACTTATCGACGGCGTAACCATGGTACCGGTAGAAATGCTGGATTATGTTATGGGCTACAGCGTAAAAGTAAGTGCAGCACATATTTAAAATTTAATATTAAATATTAAGTTATGATAAAAAATGGCGGATTTTATCCGCCATTTTTTTGTAAAGAAAAAGCGGATGGCATAAGCCATCCGCTTTAACAGTTCTAACTATTAAATTAGAAAGTGAAGATTACTTCAGACCAAAGTACCTGAGCATCCGGAGTGCCAAGGCCTTTATCTTCACGACCTTCAAAGTCTGCATATTTAACACCTGCTACAATGTTTTTAGCAAGGGTTACATTTGCACCTACTTCAAAACCTTTGTAACCATCAGTGGTAAATGCGCCGAGTCCATCAGGATATTCAGCATAGCCGCCGCTGAATACAGTAGGTTCGAGATAAGTGGAGAACGGACGATCACTGTAGTTAGCATACAAACCCCAGCTACCGGGTTTAGAAGCTTTAGCACCTTTATAAGTAAGACCTACTAACCAACCATTGTTATCAGTAGATTCATTAAGTCTATCAGCTACTCCGTCATAACCATCAGAATCACCATAGAACCAGCTGCCTCTTAAGGTCAAATCTTTTGCAACTTCACCTTTAAGAGCTACTTCCCAAATTTCCTGATCGCGGAGGTTATCAGCATTGTAATATTTTACAGCGGTATTAACAGCACCAATATTAGCTTCAACACCTGCTACATAGAAACGGTCGCCATCTTCAACTAAGGAAGCGCCATCCTCAATTTCCGTTTTAGTAAATACTTCTTCATCACCAATTGCCAAAGAAGCTACATCATCGCTAAGAGCTTTCATAGCCCAGCCGAATACTTTAACATCGCTGCCATAAGCAAGTTTTACGCCATCTGCACGGGTATCAAGTACATCGCCCTGAACAAAGTCCATACGGCCTGCATCCATTTTAACGCCGCCAACACGGCCGGATACGAATGCCCAGTTTACTTTTGCATCGTCTTCTGCATCTTCATCGCTGTAAACTTGTTCATTCTGCAAACGAGCAGTATAAGTCCAGTCTTCGTTTACCTGACCATTAATGAACAGACGAGTACGAAGTTTACCTTCGTGACCATCACGGTCGCCGCTTACATCGCGATAAGAAGCACGGATCTGACCGGTGATTTTTACATTGTCAGCTTTCTTTTCAAGGTTAGCTACGCGTACGCCGAGGCTGTCCAGTTCGTCAGCAAATTCTGCTGCCAGTTTGTCTACGTTTGCGCCTTTAGCCATAGCTTTAGCAACGATCTGTGCCATTTCATAACGGGTCATCAGCTTGTCACCGCCGTAGGTGCCGTCAGGATAACCGTCTACTACGCCTTCTGCTGCCAGTTTGTTAACTGCGTCATAAGCCCAGTGGCCAGCCGGTACATCGCTGAACGGGTTAGCTGCATATGCGGATGCAGTTACGCCGAGAGCCATAGCCATTGCAAGTACTAAAGATTTTTTCATTTTGTTTTCCTCCCTTTAGAAAAACACATTTTATTTTTATAAAACGCTTGGGGAAGAAATTTCTGCTTTCGGCATCTGCCCTGAGTGCGAGTCTCCTGGTTTCCTCTACCGTTGCAAACGCTTAATTACATTTTTCTTCCTGCTGCGGTTTATAAACCCCAGTGAAGGCCTGCCCCTGAGGAAACGGCAAGCCTTATTGTATAAAGTATTGAGTAAACCTGAAAAACGTTCCTGAGGAGAAGGTTTTTTGACTACCCAGTCTTTTATACAGCCTCATTATAACACGTTTGCCCCCCCTGTAAAGACCACTTTTAAAGATAAATCTGAATTTTTCGCTTTTTCACCGTCTGCGCAGCAATACCCCGAACCCCCGCCGCGCTAAGGTAGAAACTTATAAAAGGTTTCAATACGCATTTTTCAAAATGCTGCTTAACCTAAATTTTACATTACGCTCCTGCGTTTTTAACTAATCTGGCAAGGCTTTGTTCTGCTCTGTCCGCAATTTGGGCAATAAAAAAGAGCCGGAAGTTAGCCGGCCCTGCCATAACAATTTTAAGTTTTAAACGAAAATATATTTCAAAACAAACAAAAATGCCAGTATATACATAATACCGCTGATATTCTTTTTACCGGCCGCTCCGGAAAGAACATTAATAACCACATAAGAAATTATTCCAAGCGCAATGCCTTCGGAAATTGAATACATAAACGGCATGGCTATAATGGCAATAAAGCCGGGCACTGCTTCGCCCATATCGTTAAAATCAATGTTCAAAACGGTAGCCAGCATTAAAAAGCCTACAATAATAAGCGCCGGCGCTGTTGCAAAAGCCGGTATTGCCAAAAATACCGGTGCAAACAGCAAAGAGGCCAAAAAGAGTATTGCCACGGTAACAGCAGTAAGGCCTGTGCGGCCGCCAGCCATAACACCAGAAGAACTTTCAACAAAAGTTGTTACCGTAGAAGTGCCGAGCACAGCACCCGCCGATGTTGCAACAGAGTCGGCCAGCAGCGCGCCTCTGATTCTGGGCAGGCGTCCCTGTCTGTCAAGCATATTGGCTTTGGAAGCAACACCGATTAAAGTACCCAGTGTGTCAAACAAATCTACAAACATGAATGACAGCATTATGGTAACAAAATTAAAGGTAAAAATATAGCTGAAATCCATCTGCATAAAGCTCGGCATCAGGCTCGGTATATATAAGCCGTTAGAAAAATCCGGCATTACTGAAAATGCGCCTTTAGCCGGGTCAGGAATATAAATGCCTGTTACTTCCGCAATTATGCCAAGGCCCCAGGTAATAAGTATGCCCAGCAAAATTGCACCGCGCACATTTTTTATCATTAAAACAGCCGTTAAAATTACGCCTATCAGCGCCAACAGCGCACCAATACCGGTTGTATAAAACTCTCCGCTTGCAAGCGATGCTTTAAACGGATAAATGCTTACCAGCGTTGCGCCGTCCACAACGAGATGCGAGTTTTGCAGGCCGATAAAAGCAATAAACAAACCGATGCCGCCGGTAACGCCATATTTAAGCGAAAACGGAATGCAGTTAAAAATTGCTTCGCGCACTTTTGTAAGTGACAGAATGAAAAACAAAATGCCTTCAACAAATACGGCCGCCAGTGCAACCTGCCATGAATATCCCATTTGCCCTACGACAGTATAGGCAAAAAATGCGTTCAGGCCCATGCCGGGCGCCAGCGCAAACGGATAATTGGCAAAAAACGCCATAAACAGCGTGCCAATGCAGGAGGCAATGGCAGTTGCCGTAAATACGGCGCCGGAATCCATACCGGATGCGGATAAAATAGCGGGGTTTACAGCCAGAATATAAGCCATAGTCATAAAAGTTGTAATCCCGGCCATCATTTCCGTTTTGGCATTGGTACCGTTTTCTTTAAGTTTGAACAGATTTTCCAGCAAAATATCAACGCCTTTCAAAAATAATGAGCCGCTTGTAAAAAGCGGCTTAAACATTAAATACACATATAAATTTTATTCGATATGATTATAAATGTCAATTTTAAATTCTGAAGTCGCGTTCGCCTTCTTCAATATCTTTCAAATGGCGTTCTACAAGTTCGCGCACTTTTTCGTTGGGAATATTATAAATTTCCTTGGCAATAAGTTCGTCACCCAGTTCTTTTACATGCGGAGAAGCGTAATCTACCAGATATTCTTTTAAGGTCATCAGCGCATTGGGATGGCAGCAGTTTTGAATCTGCCCGCTCTTGCAGAGGCTCATAAAGCGGTCGCCGGTACGCCCTGCGCGGTAGCAGGCAGTGCAGAAGCTCGGAATATAGCCAAGTTCCATCAGCCAGCCTACAACTTCATCCAGTGTACGGTTATCGCTTACATCAAACTGGGCAGAGTTATTTTCTTTTTCCGGTTCGGCATAGCCGCCGACGCTGGTGCGGGAACCGCCGCTGATTTGCGAAATGCCGAGGTGCAGCACTCTTTCGCGGGCGCGCTGGCTTTCACGGGTTGATACAATCATGCCGGTATAAGGCACGCTGATGCGGATGCAGGCAACAAGTTTTTCAAAAATATCGTCGCTGATGCTGTTATCGAAAGCAGACGGGTCAATATCATCTGCCGGGCAGATGCGCGGAACGCTGATAGTATGCGGTCCAACGCCGTGAACGGCTTCCAGATGTTCTGCGTGCATTAAAAGCCCTGCAAATTCATAGCGGTAAAGTTCAAGCCCGAACAATACGCCGAGGCCAACATCGTCTATGCCGCCTTCCATTGCCCTGTCCATTGCTTCGGTATGGTAGGCATAATTGCTTTTCGGTCCGTAGGGATGCAGTTTTTCATAACTTTCTTTATGATAGGTTTCCTGAAAAAGAATATAGGTGCCGATACCGGCTTCTTTTAATTTGCGGTAATTTTCAACCGTAGTTGCGGCAATATTAACGTTCACCCTGCGGATTGCGCCGTTTTTATGTTTAATGCTGTAAATTGTTTTAATTGATTCAAGAATATATTCAATAGGGTTATTAACCGGGTCTTCACCGGCTTCCAGTGCCAGGCGTTTATGCCCCATATCCTGCAAAGCAATAACTTCGGCACGGATTTCATCCTGCGTAAGCTTTTTGCGGGCAATGTGTTTATTTACGCTGTGATACGGGCAGTACACACAGCCGTTAATGCAGTAATTGGAAAGATAGAGCGGTGCAAACATAACAATGCGGTTGCCGTAAAAATCTTTTTTTATCTGTTCTGCCAGCGCAAAAATTTCCGCGTTTTTGTCCTCCAGTTCGCAGTCCAGCAGTACCGCTGCTTCACGGTGGCTTAAGCCTTTGCGCAGTTTTGCCTTTTCAATAATCTCGGAAATAAGGGCAGCGTTGTTTTTATTGGCTGCGGCATATTCCAATGTTGCCATAATCTCGTTATGGTCAATAAATTCTTCGGCCTTCATTGATTTTGCATCATACATTTAATTTTCCTCCTTAAAGGTCAGGACGAACCTTCCCTGTCAGTATTTCTCCTATAAAAAAGCCCTAAGGCATTAAGGACTAAGCCTGTTTTCCGGCATAAAGCGCTTTGGCCGTAACTCCCGGCAGCATGCCGATTTTTCCTGCA
Organism: Phascolarctobacterium sp. ET69; assembly: GCF_023336935.1. Lineage (GTDB taxonomy): Bacteria > Bacillota > Negativicutes > Acidaminococcales > Acidaminococcaceae > Fusicatenibacter_A > Fusicatenibacter_A intestinipullorum. The sequence continues at coordinate 63,380 of NZ_JAMBLR010000006.1, read as the reverse complement.
AGCGCGCTGATAATGTTCTGCGGCGCATCAAGAACTATACTGATAATATGCAGATTTTTCTCGCGGTAGGGCAGCCCCATGCGCCCGATAATATAACTGCCGTAATTATGCAAAATAGCATTCAGTTCTTCAACAGCGGCAGTGTTTTCTACAATAATGCCCAAAAGTACCACTCTTGTATCCATAACAATGCCCCCATATTAAAAGTTTGTGGTGCGTTTTGTAATTAACCGTGCCAGTAATATGCCGCAAATACCTGTTACCATCTGCGGCCAGCCCATCATAAAGCCAATGGCAAATACCATTTTTTCAGGCAGCGCCAGCACTTTTAAAAGCACAAGGCTTGACGTAAACATGCAGATTGTTTTGGCAAGCGGCGCCAGCATAAGCCCGCGGTGCCACGCCCAATGGCAGATAAGCACAAACACGGCGTTGCCGCCGATAACTACCGGTATTAAAAGCGGTATTGGCAGCTGCCCCTGCAAATATGCAAAAAACGGAAGCAGCACAACTGCCAGCAGCGCCGGTTTTAAACCAGCAAGGCGCACTGTAACGGCAAGCATCATATTAACAAGCGTGCCTATAAAAAACATGCTTGCCATTGGCGGCAGCGGTATAAAAAGGCGCAGCGACTGCAAAACAACCGTCAGAGCAATAAGCATTGCCCCGCGCACTAAAGTTTTATCCATAATTTATTACCTTGCCGGGCATTCTTTGGCAACAAAATTTTTATAAGCCTCTAAAAGCTGCGGCACTACTTTGCCAACTTCGCCGCCGTTCAGCAGTTTGCGGTCTATTTTAACCACGGGCACAATTTCGCAGCGCGGCCCGCAGATAAAGGCTTCTTCTGCTTTTAACGCAAAATCCATGTCAAAATTTTTCTCTACAACCGGCATGCCCAAATCAAGCGCCAGGCGTTCTTTAATTACTTTGCGCGTAATATTTTTATGAATGTTTTCGTTTTCCGGAGCCGTCCACAAAACTTCATCTTTTACAAGCATAAAGCTGCTTTCGGTGGTTTCGGTAATTTTTCCGTCGCGCACAAACAAAGCGTCAAACGCGCCGCTGATGGCGGCTTTCTGGCGTGCCATTACTTCCGGCAGGCGGTTTAAGGTATTAACGTCGCAATGCTGCCAGCGCAGGTCTTTTTCGGTAATGAGCTTTACACCCTTCTGCTGTGCCTCCATAAGCTGAGAGCGGTCTGTAAAAACAGGCTGCATTACAAGCTGCGGCACGCTCATTTCCGGAAAAGCCAGCCCGAACGGGGCACTGCCGCGTGTAACCTGCGTATAAATTTCGCCGTTTTCCATACCGGTGGCTTTTATTAACGCTTCATGAAACTCAACAAGTTCTTCTACCATATAAACGGCAGGTATTTTTAAACGCGTTACGGAAGTAAAAAGGTTTTCCATGTGCGGAATCATGCCAAAAACCTTGCCGTTATAAACCGGCACAATTTCAAAAACACCGTCGCCAAACTGATGCCCGCGGTCGCAGTATTCAATAAGCCCTTCTTTACGGTCAACTATATCGCCGTTAATCAAAATCAAATCTGTATTCATGCTTTGCCTCCGTATTTTCAAATATTTTGCAAACAGTATGCCTTGTTAAAAAGCACTGTGTCATTGTATAATAATATAGCGGCGTTTTTTACTGCCGCTTATAAACATTAAACCTATTTTATTATACAACATTTCTTTTTATTTGTCGCTTATCTTATTTTACAAAAGTAAGGAGGAACCTTAGATGGCGCATTTACCACCAATCGTTTCCGACCTCGCTATGATTTTGCTGGTAGCAGGTATTACTACCATTCTTTTTAAAAAGCTCAATCAACCGCTTGTACTCGGATACATCGTTGCCGGTTTTATTACTGGCCCGCATTTTTCCTTTTTCCCGACGGTTACGGATTTTAACAACATCCACACCTGGTCGGAAATAGGCATTATCTTTTTAATGTTTTCGCTTGGGCTGGAATTCAGCTTCAACAAGCTGAAACAAGTTGGCAATACCGCCTTTATTGCAACCATAGTTGAAATTGCCGGCCTGCTTTCACTTGGCTACGGCGCAGGCACGCTTATGGGCTGGAGCCACATGAACAGCCTGTTTTTGGGCGGCATGCTTTCCATGTCATCCACAACCATCATTATAAAAGCCTTTGAAGATTTAAAAATGAAGGGCAAACGCTTTACCGAAATGGTTTTTGGCATATTAATTGTAGAAGACATTGCCGGTATTATCATGATGGTTCTGCTTTCCACGCTTGCTGCCTCCGCAGGCATTTCCGGCACGGAGCTTTTGGCCAGCGTTATGCGCCTGCTGTTCTTTCTGGTATTGTGGTTTGTGCTTGGCATATACCTTGTTCCTACCTTTTATAAACGCTCGCTGAAACTGATGAACAACGAAACAATGCTTGTTACCTCCATCGGCCTTTGCCTCGGCATGGTTGTTCTGGCAACGCATCTCGGTTTTTCCGCCGCGCTTGGCGCTTTTATAATGGGTTCGCTTATTGCCGAAGCTCCGAACTCCGAAAAAATCGAGCACCTTTTCACCCCTGTAAAAGATATTTTCGGCGCAGTATTTTTCGTTTCCGTAGGCATGCTGGTAGACCCGGCACTGCTTGTGGAATACTGGCTCCCCATTATCGTGCTTATTATCGTTACCATTGCCGGCAAACTTATTTTTTCCGCCGGCGGCGTGCTGCTTTCCGGGCAAAACCTGCAAACTTCAATTTTATGCGGTTTCAGCCTGGCGCAGATTGGTGAATTTTCCTTTATTATTGCTTCTTTGGGCATGAGCCTCGGCGTTATCAGCGATTTTATTTATCCTATCATCGTTGCCGTATCTGTTATGACGACTTTTACCACGCCGTTCTGCATTATGGCTGCCGACCCGGCTTATAAAATTATCCGCCGCCTGCTGCCGCAGCGTGTTAACGACTGGCTTGACCGTTACACTGAAAAAAATATCAGCACCAGAGCCACCACGGACTGGAGCAATTTTTTGCGGGAATATTTTACGCGCATGCTTATTTTTACAACACTGCTGACGGCGATAGCGCTGTTTGCGGAATATTATTTAAGCGGTTACCTGCGCGATATTTTAAAACTGCCTTATGCAGATATTATTACCGCCGTGCTTACCTTCATTATAGCGGCACCGTTTTTGCGTGCTATCCTTGTTAACCGCACCAGGCGCTCGGAACTGTTTTCCGTACTGTGGTTTGAAAAACGCAGCAACCATATTCCGCTTATGGTGCTCATTCTATTAAAAATTATTGCCGCCGCAGGCTTTATCTTCTTTGTATTCGCCTGGATTTTAAACCTCTCTGAATTTTTTGCCGCCGCCGCGACTTTAATTACGGCTTACTTTATTTCTTCTTCCGACTGGCTGATGGGCGAATACCTGCGTATGGAATCGCGCTTTTTGGTTAACCTTAACGAGCGCCATATGTTAAAACACCGCCAGGCTTTAAAAGAATCGGGCGAGCACACACCTTATGGCTGGTTTGACGAAGATTTGCAGTTAGCCCACTACAAAGTGGAAGAAGGTTCCGTTACTGCCGGGCAAACCTTGCTGAACCTCGCCCTGCGCGAATCTTACGGCTGTAATGTTTTGCAGGCCGATACCGGCAGGCAGATTCACGATATGCCGGGCGGCAGCTTTACCATCACCGCCGGAACAAAGCTTTTAATTATCGGCACCAAAGCGCATTTTAAACTTTTAAATGCCGCCATAAAAAATAAAAATCTTGGCCTTACTATGCTCGATTCTCCAGTAAGCATGCGCCAGTTTATGCTTGTTAACGAAGCTGAAGGCCGCCACGATATTGCATTCATGCCCTGCGCCATTACGGTTGACAAACATTCACCGCTGCTTGGCAAGTCTATAAAATCTACCGATATCCGCAATAAATGGCACTGCCTTGTAATTGGGCTTGAACGCGGCAGCTACACCATAGTAAACCCCAATATTTCGCTTGTGTTCGAAAAAGGCGATTTATTATGGGTTCTTGGCAAACAAAAAATGATTAACCAGCTTGTCCGCGACGAAATTTTGTAAAACTTACGCGCAAAATAAAAACTGCACTTCTTTCCGTTTTATACGGATTGAAGCGCAGTTTTTTTGTTATCATCCTAAAAAGCTGCTGATGAAATAATAAATCAGGCCAATGCCTGCTATTATAACAAACAGCGGCATAAAGAAAATAAACAAACCAATCAGTACGCAGATAACCAGCAAAGCGGTAAGCAGCCCACCGCCGCAGCCAAGGTTTTTAACGTAAATTTTAGGGCCTCTGCCGCTGCGCGCACCGCTGTATTCTTCGCTGTGGTATTCATAAGTCTGCCTGTATTCGGGGCTTCTTGTGCCATTATTTCCGGCAGCATTTTCTTCATAACCGCTTTCGTCAATGGTTACGCCTTCAAACTCATCACGCTCGCGCGGATTGAGTATCGTTGCTTCCTGCTCGAATCTGTAATGGCAATATGGGCATTCTTCTGTGCCTTTAGGCACTTCCCTGCCGCAAAAATTACATTTCATAAAGTTCTCCTTTACATGTAAGCACTCATGAGCATTGCCAAAATGCCTTCTTCGTTGCTGTAACGCGGGTCATGCTTCTCTATTTGCAGCACTTCGCATATCGTTTCGGAAGCCTTTTGCATAGCAGCCACTTCCGTTCCGCAAAAACCGGCAATGCGTTCATCAAAGAAAGTATAGGCACCGTTAAGTTTTACAAATGTATAAATTATGCCTGCTGCCCATACCGTTTCGCTGTAAGCAGCCAAATCTGCACCCGCAGCCTGCAAATCGCACCACATCTGCGTTGCCAGCCGCACATCCGCAAGTGCAAAGTAATTTTTCAGCATAATATTTTTTAAAATACCGGCAACCAGTGTTTCATCACTGTAAGGCGCTGCCGCAAATGCGGTATGTTCAGTATAGTTGTTAAAGTTTTTATGCGCAATGCCTGCCGCATATAAAAACAGCATATTGCGCAGCACCATGGGATAATATTCGCTGAACCACTGCCAATCCGGTTCTTTCTGCTGTACGCTTACCCATTTATAAGCGCGTTTTAAAGTATCGCGCAGGCATAAAGCGTTTATGTTGTCTATCTTGTAGCCGCGCATATTTTCGGTAAGCATATTATCGTTGTAAAACAAATGCCCGATAAACAGCATATCATTTGTATCAATATCTTCGGTTAACGGCAAATTAAGCTGATAAGTTTCGTTTGTAAGAAAATCACGGCATAAATACATGCCTTCTTCGCCAAAACCTTCCACGGTAAACAGCACCAGGCGCGCAGAAATAATTTCCTTTAAAATATCGCTGTTGCGCTTGGCAAAGCCTGCATCGTAGTAACGGCTGTCACTGCTGCATACAGTTTCATAAAAATATTCCAGCGGGTGCATATCGCGCAGCATCAAACGGTAATCAAGCAAAAAATAATCCCAAAATGAATTAAAGGCTTCCTGCCTGCTTTTTGCCGACTCGTTAATGGCATTGCCAAAAATTCCATGATACAGCACGGAAGCGCGTTCCAAATCAACACTGAACCTGCTTTCAGTAAAAAATTCATGCATCGCCGCATAAATTTCCTGCATCCGTTCATTTACGTTTAAAAATATTTTATTGGAAGCATCCGGCACCGTAAACAGGCGGCGGTCTTTATTTTCATCAGTAAAACTGCCGTCCGGATTCACAATATTCATTTTTCCGCCTGCCAGCAGTTTTTCTTCCGCTTCAAGCGGAGCACCGGCGTCAGAAATTACATTTTTCTTCTGCAAATAGGCGTACAGCCTCACGCAGGTATCCAGAAAATATTTTGTATGCTCATAATCGGCGTCAAACTCGGATACGTTGCGGCCGCACCAGGCAATGCAGTCCACAAAATCATCCGCGCTCATATCGCCAAGCATAAGTTCCGTATTACCAAGGTAAAGGCACAGCATTGTCAGCTGGTCCCATATATCATACAATTCTTCCGGCGTTTTTCCATGCCATGCTTCTATACGCAGAAAGCCCTCGGCGTATTCCCGACGGAGCAGAAAATTCCAGCCCGGGTCATGCCCGTAAAAATCTTCCACTAAATCGTAAACATTATCCATACTTTATAAAATACCTCTTTCTGTGATAGCTTATTATAACATATACAAGCGGGCAACTACAATAACACTGCCCTGTATAAAAAAGAACGGCTTTGCAGCCGCTCTTTGAAAAATTTTTTATTCTTCGCCGATAACCAGCACTTCCGGATGAAGTTCCACACCGGCTTTTTCCATAATTACTCTGCGCACGTCCGCTATCAGCTGCAAGACATCTGCCGCCGTGGCGTTGCCGCAGTTTACAACAAAACCTGCATGCTTGGGCGAAACCTGCGCGCCGCCAACCTTATAGCCTTTCAATCCGGCTTCTTCAATAAGCGTTCCGGCAAAATATCCCGGCGGACGCTTAAACATACTGCCGGCACTTGGCATTTCCAGCGGCTGCTTGCTGATGCGCCTGCTGCTGAAATCGTCCATCATGGCTTTAATGGCGTCTTTGTCGCCGGGCTGCATATTAAGGCAAACTTCGGTAATAATATAGCCGCTTTCCTGCAAACTTGTTTTACGGTAGCCAAACTGCAAATCCGCAGCGGTAAGCACAAACTCCCTGCCGTCCATATCCATAACGGCTACGCTTTCCACAACGCCTTTCATTTCACCGTTATACGCACCGGCATTCATGTACACCGCGCCGCCAATGCTTCCCGGAATGCCCACAGCAAATTCCATGCCGCTTAAACCACATTCCCACGCTTTTCGTGATGCCAAAGCCAGCGAATAACCGGAACCGAAGAACAGCCTGTTGCCTTCTCGGCGGAAACTTTTAAGTGCATTGCCAAGCTGAATAACCAGCCCGCGGATACCTTTGTCGCGCACAAGCACATTGGAGCCGTTGCCGAGAATGGTTACCGGCACTTCGTAATCTTTGGCAGCTGCAAGGGCAAAAGCAAGCCCCTCCGAATTTTCCGGCTGCACAAGAACATCTGCCGGGCCGCCGATTTTAAACGAAGTATGCCTGCTCATTGGTTCACTGCAATAAACCCTGCCGGGCATTTTTTCTTTTAAAACTTCTGCTAACAGATTAACGGAATTATTCACCGACAGCTTCCTTTACAACGTCATTAATCGTTTTGGTAATATCGGCCATCATCATCTGGAAGCGCATAAACGCGTGCAGATATTCCATAGCTGTCGGGTTAAGGCTCAGCAAAGAAGAAAGTTTCTGCAGCTTTTCTTCTTTTTCTTTGTCCACTTCCTGTTTCTGATATTTGGCAAGTTCAATTTCAGAGCTTAATTTAATAAAATCATTGGCAAGTTCTTCAGCCTGAGCATCTTTTTTAAGAACAACTCTTGCTTCCTGTAATTTTTTAAATTCATGGCTTTCTTTTAATGCTTTAGCCAGTTCGTTAGCGCAATCATAAACGTTCATTATATGTCACCTCATAATTAATTATGTTTTTTCGTAAATATTATAACACATTTACAGATACTGTAAATGCCTGTTACTGCGGTTTTACATTCAAATGTGCAAATCCTTTGATATCGCCGTAATCAAAGTGCCACCATTCCGTTTCGCTTGCCGTAAAGCCTGCCATCTGCATGGCGCTGCGCAGCAAATCACGGCGGTAGCGTTCAAGCGTTGTGCCGCCTGCAAAAGATGCGTACTGACGCACGGAGGGTTCATCAAATCCGCTGATCATACCGGCATTTTCACCGGTTGCAAGCAAATACAGGCTTACATCAATGCTGCGCCCGGTATTATGGCTGAAACCAGCCTCCGGCGCAGGCAGCATGGATTTTTTATCTGTCGGCAGTGCGTCATAGGCAAGTTTGGAAACCGACCACGGACGGTAAGCCTCCCATACCAGAATACCGTAACCATAGGGTTTTAAATATTGCTGTGCCTGCGCCAGTGCCTGTGCAGCGTCTGCATCCAAAAACGCGCGCTGGTCATCGGTAAGCACCTGGCCAAAACAGTTATCTGCCTGCGCATAACGCAAGTCAAATTTAAGCCCCGGTACTGCCTGTGCCAAATCAACAAGCTGTGCCTGCTGCCCGGCGCCAAGCTGCGCCGGCATTACGGCAGTGGCTGCCGCAGTTTTTAATGCCTGCCAGTCACTTGCAGGTGCAAAGCGGAACGGTCTGCCGTTTTCACCGGCAAAAAAGCGGCGACTGTAACGGTTGCCGCCAACACTGCAGCTTACACCGTAGCCTTCGCGGCTGCGTTCAATACGTACTGCGGCATCCAAATGATTTAGCGGCCCGCTTTCATTTATGGTATACGAATCGAAATGTTCCTTATAAAGCGGGTAAACATTACTGCCGGCAAAAGTATAATCCTTCTGCCCAAAACGGTAAACCAGCTCAACTTCTCCGTTATTTTCGCGCAGCAAAAACATTTCGCCGTTGCCGTAATACATTCCCAAAATATATTTTAAATCTTTCGGGCAGTCTTTAGGTTCAAAAGCAGGCGCTGCCCAGCCATGCCCGGCCGCAAAAAAGCACAGGCACAGCAGCATGCTCAAAATTCTGTACTTCATTTTATCAGCTCCGGCCTAACATCTTTCAAAACATTCATATATTCATTGGCTTTATCAACCTGCGCCAGGTCAATATCGCAGTAAATAATTTCTTCTTCTTCGCCGCCAACGGCAAGCACTTTGCCGAACGGGTCTATTACCGAAGAATGTCCGTAAAATTTCTGGTCATGAAATTTACCGGCGCAATTTACGCCGACAATAAAGGTATGGTTCTCCAGTGCCCTTGCACGCAGGAACAAATCCCAGATAGCGCCGCGTATTTTCGGCCATTCTGCCGGAACAAAAATTATTTTTGCGCCCTGCATGGCCATATGGCGGTATAATTCCGGGAAGCGCAAATCATAGCAAATTGTTGAAGCGCAGGTTACGCCTTCCAGTTCATACGCGCTGAAATCACTGCCCGGCTTAAAGAAACGCTGTTCATTAAACATGCTGAACAAATGCAGTTTGCTGTAACAGAAAACAATCTCTCCGTTTTTATCTATAACAACGGTAGTGTTATAAACATTGCCGTCGCCCTTGCGCAGAGGAATTGAACCTGCAACAACGGCGCAGCTGTTTGCGGCAGCAATGCGCCTGATTTCTTCAATTACCGGCCCGTTCAGATATTCCGCCTCTTTGCTTAAATGCCCCAGCGAATAACCTGTTGTCCATATTTCCGGCAGCACGGCAATATCAGCCTGCGGCGCGGCCTGCTTTAACAAATGGCAGGCTTTTTCCACATTGCCTGCTTTATTTTTCTCCAGAACTTCCATCTGCAATAATGCAAGTTTCAATTTTACCCCTCCAATCACTCCGAAATAACTTTATCTTTAGGGAATGTAATTTCAAAACGCGTGCCTTCGCCAAGTTTGCTGAATACCTGCACTTTGGCGCCGTGCATACGGATAATTTCCCTGGCAATGGCAAGGCCAAGCCCTGTACCGGGCACATTGCGCGAATGTGATTTATCAACTTTGTAAAAGCGTTCCCAGATAAAGGGTAAATCTTCTTCCGGTATGCCCGGACCCTGGTCTGAAATGGTCATTTTCACGCTGCCATCCTGCTGCATTTCTGTTACAAACGTAACAGTGCCGTTTTCCGGTGTATATTTTAATGCGTTGTCGCCGATAATCAGCACAAGCTGCACCATCTGGTCGCCCTGGCCCATAATTTGTATTTTTTCATCAACATGCACCAGCAGCTTAACGTTTCTTTCAACAGCGTTCACCATGAGTTTTTCCGCTACATTGCGCACAATGGCACCCAAAGGCAGCGGCTGCATTTTGGCAGGCGCAAGTTCATCGGCAGCCTGCATGCGGCTGATATCCAGCAGTTCCCTTATCATGCGCTCCAGACGCATTGTTTCTTCGTTAATCAAAAGGCGGTAACGCTGAATCATATCCTTGTCGGTAACAGTGCCGTCGCTTATCGCCTCGTTATAGCCGCGGATGATGGTCAGCGGCGTGCGCAGTTCGTGCGATACATTGGCAACAAAGTCGCGGCGGATTTTTTCGGCGCGTTCCGTTTTGGCAACAAACGCACTCAAATCGTTGCCGAGGGCATTAAGCGCCTTGCCGAGCTGCGCCACTTCATCCTGCCCGTGCACGTTAACCTTGCGTGTATAGTCACCGGCAGCAATGGCCATGGCGCTGTCTTTCATGGAAACCAGCGGCTTGATGATGGTTCTGGCCAGGCTGCGCACCATGAACATACTTAAAATAAGTGCCAAAATAGCAACGATAGAAGTATATATGTAAATGTCACGCAAAAAGCTGTCAAACCCGCTTAAAGGCTGCGCCAGCAAAATTGCCCCGCGCGCCTGCCCGGGCTTGCCGTAAGGAACGCCTACCAGCATTACCTGTTCTTTGTAATACGGATGGTAGATTTGCGACTGAACGGATTTACCGCTGTATACATCTTTTAAAATGGTTATTACTTTGGTATCCAACTTGCCGCTTTTTATTTCCCTGGCAATTTCTGCAACAGAGCCTTCCAGCATGGTTAAATCCTTAATGCCGGGGCGTGTGCCGTCCTGTTTATAATCTGTATTGATGTTGGATGCAGCCAGAAGCTCAAACTTATCGTCAAACAGCCATATTCTGGCGCCAACAAGCCTGTCTACGGCAAACACATAACGGTTCAGCATTTCCATGCTGTTGGAAAATCCCATAAAATATTCTACCGTAGCGGCCATTTCATTGCCTTTTTCTGCCAGCTCCTGCTCGTTGGTTTTAAAAAAATAATCGGCGATAAGATAGGAAATACCTGCCGTAACGCCGACTACTATAACCATTATCAGAGCCATGAAGCTGTACATCAGCCTTGTACTCAGAGATTTATTCATTTTTTATCTTTAACCTCAAATTTGTAACCTACGCCCCAAATGGTTGTAATATCCCAATCGGAATCGGAAGGAATATTAAGTTTTTGCCTGATACGTTTAATATGCGTATCAACCGTGCGTGTATCGCCGTAATAGGAATAGCCCCAAATTGTTTCCAGAAGCTGGTTGCGCGAAAAAGCCTTGCCGGGATTGGATGCCAGACACCACAAGAGTTCCATTTCTTTCGCGGTAAAGGTCATTTTTTTACCGAAAGCAATAACCTGATATTTTTCCATATCGATGCTGAGCCCGCGGTATTCAATATGCGAACGTCCGCCTGCTTCATCTTTCTTTACAGCAGAGCTTCTGCGTAAAACGGCTTTAACCCTTGCAATAACTTCGCGGTTATTAAACGGTTTGGTAATATAATCGTCCGCACCTATTTCAAGGCCTAAAATGCGGTCGTCATCATCATCTTTAGCAGTCAGCATAATAATAGGAATATCGCTCATTTTGCGTACCTGTTTGCAAACTTCCAGTCCGTCCAGCACAGGCATCATAATATCAAGAATGATAATATCCGGTTTTTCCGACTGAACCTTTAAAATGGCTTCTGCACCATCGGCAGCTTCTATTACATCAAAGCCTTCTTTTTCGCAGTAAATTTTTAATATTTCCCTAATCGGCGCTTCGTCATCAGCAATCAAAACTTTTTGTTTATCCATCTTTACCACCGCCATTAACTGTTATTAGCATTATTATACAATAAATCGCGCTGTTTGGGTATTTTTGCAATATGCTTTCACAAAAATATTACAAAACAGAGATATAATCACGCTGATAAAAAAAATAAACTACCAACAAAGCACTGCTTTATTGATAGTTTATTAATGTTTTTAAATAACGCGGCATGCGCCATAATAGCGTGCGCCCCAATAGCCGGTAAATGCGGAGGACACCGTTACGCCAGTACTGGAACCCGCATGGATGAATTGTCCGTTGCCAAGATAAATACCGCAGTGCGACGGGCCGGGCTCATAAGTGCTGAAGAAGATTAAATCTCCCGGACGCAGCTGGCTGGCACTAATCTGGCGTCCGCTGTACATCTGCACATCAGCAGTACGCGGAAGGCTGATGCCTGCACGCGCGAAAGCATACTGGGTAAAACCGGAGCAGTCGAAGCCATATACACTCGTTCCGCCAAAAACATAAGGCGTACCAATTACACCATAGGCAGCACGAATAATGTTTCTTACAGTAGCACTCCTGCCGGAACGGTTAGGAGGCATAGGTTTCTGCATCAAAGCCGTATAGGTAGCTTCACCGATTATTCCGTCAACTTCTAACTGTTGATCCGCCTGGAAGCGTTTGACAGCGGCTTCCGTTTCAGAACCGAAATCACCGTCAAGCAATTTGATTTCATACTTCAATTCAACCAAGCGTTTTTGAATAGCCAGGACTTCCGGACCATTATCCCCGTATTCAAACGAGGCTAATGCGGTTGCCATGTTTGCTAAACAGAATACACATGTCAATGCCAAACAAAGGAACCCTTTTTTTATCACCCGCATCACTTCCTTGTGCTTTTATAAACAACTAAATTATAGCACAAAATGCCGCTTTTGTAAACCAGAACTACCGTTTGCCAAGGTGTCTGCCTACTATATACAGTGGTCTTTGCTTTACTTCCTCAAAAATGCGGCCTATATACTCGCCCAAAATGCCTATGCCTACAAGCTGAATGCCGCCAAGAAAGAGTACGCTGGCCGTCATTGTTGCCCAGCCGGGCACTGCGTCATCTGCAACATATTTTACATAAAGAACGTGTAAAATTACCAGAAAACTCATTAAACCGAACACAATGCCGATATAAAACGCCCAGCGCAGCGGCAGATTGGAAAATGAAGTAATGCCGTCCAGAGCAAAATGCAGCATTTTGCGCAGATTGTATTTGGAATGTCCGGCAAAACGCGGCGGAGCGGTAAATTCAAAAGTTGCCACTTTAAAGCCCAGCGTATTAACCAGGCCGCGGATAAAACGGGCACGTTCGCGGTAATGCCTGAACGCCTCCACAGCAACTTTGTCCATCAGGCGGAAATCGCTGCCGCCGGGTGTAATTTCCACTTTGGACATGGAATTAATAATTTTATAATAAGCCTTTGACGTAATGTTTTTAAAAAAAGAGGCGTCTTCCGTTGCCGTGCGCACCGTCTGCACAATCTGAAAACCATCCTCCCACAGCTTTAAAAGTTCCGGCACAAGTTCGGGCGGATGCTGCAAATCACCGTCCATGGTAATAACAGCGTCGCCGCAGGCATTATCAAGCCCGCAGGTCAGCGCAAGCTGGTGCCCGTAATTGCGCGAAAGGAAATACACCTGCACATGTTCATCTTTTTCAGCCAGTTCGGCTAATATTAAATGGCTGCTGTCGCTTGAGCCATCATCAACAAAAATTAAATCGTAATCATAGGGCAGGGCTTCCATAACTTTGCCCAGCCTTTTATGAAACTCATGTAAATTTTCTTCTTCATTATATACAGGAACAACAAATGAAATCCGTTTCACTGTCAAGACCCAACCTTTAGCCAATAGTTTTTTACATTAATTTTAATTTCTTATATATTATAACATCTTATTTTGAATTTCTGCTGAAAATTTGCAAAAAATAAGGCCGGCATTTCTGCCAGCCTTTTAATTTCTTAATACGAGTGCTCAATAAGCCGGGTTCTGTTCCGCAAAGCGGCAGCAATCATTTATCTAGGCCGGCAATTACTTGCAGGCTCAAGCGACACAACCCGGAAGGATCAGCGGGCCGCTTCATCCCTTCCCTATTTGGTCTTGCTCCGAATGGGGTTTACCTAGCCGGCCGGTTACCCGTCCGCTGGTGCGCTCTTACCGCACCGTTCCACCCTTACCTGCCGAAGCAGGCGGTACACATTTCTGTGGCACTATCCCTGAGGTCACCCTCGCCGGACGTTATCCGGCATTCTGCCCTGTGGAGCCCGGACTTTCCTCTTACGGCAAAGCCGTCAGCGATTGCTTTTCACACTCATACTGTCAGTACTTTAGCACAAAGCCTGTAATTAGTCAAGGGTTAAAATGTGGGCTTGCTGTCTGCGTTTCAAGCATTTCAACCTCATATCATACAAGCAATGTTTACGTTAACAAGTACAACATAAAGCCATCTGTAATTTTAATTCTACTGACGCAAAAGAAAACTTTCCTCGCCATTTACATAGTATAACATAGTAGCTTTCCTTTTGTCTATGAATAAAAAGAAAAAATTTTTTTAGTTATATTTTTTGCCACATAATAATTACCACAAGAAGGCTCACAAAATCTATATCCGCTTTTACAGATAATGAGCCGCCCTTTGGTTTAAATAAACTTACCCCTGTATACCTTACAGTAACCATATAAAAGAAACAGCCAATATATAAGAAGCTGTAATGCGCCAAAGCAATAAAAAAAGACTACCACAACACGAGCACCACAGCGCAGCAGTACCCCTATATAGCAGCCCTTACGTTGTATGCGTACAGCACACAGTTATTTTATTATATTCACTGTATAATTATTATAATAAGAACATATATTCGCTGTAACCCTGTATGATAGGTTAGCTAATACTAACATTTTAGATGATGTACTAATATTACAGTATCAATGTATAGTACGAATAAGACAAAAGAATCTTTATACACTATTGCTGTATAAACAAACCATAATATAAATTGTAGTGTCCGATAACCACCCTTATGGTAAATCTTATTTAATTTTAATTTATTACAATATTGAGTGTAAAAAATCTTTATCTTTCTTTTATTGTAATTTAAAGTGGCTTTTATGTCAATGTAGAATAGACTTGCTAAAAATGTAGCTGAATGTAAATATATCAATGTAATAACTACCGCCGCCAATACTCGCCGCTGTAATGCGTCAAAGAAACAAAGCCCCTATACCCTTATATTTAAAAAGCTGCTGTTTATAAGTGTTTTTAATACCAAAGTGTAACATTATTGTTAAGACCGTGTTAAACCTTCAAAGCCAGACCACAAGCGGAGTTTGAGCATTTTCCGCCTGTTTTTTTATACTCGTTGGCATTGGACGAGAAGTGCTTTGTTGTAAATAATTCAGCCAGATAAGCCACAAAGCCAGTATTCAAGCCAGTTTTAAGCATTTTTTTATAATCTAAATATCAGCTTTTCATCATTAAAAACAAGTAAATTTTATAACCATGTTAATATATCTGCCGTTAAAAACCGTAATAATATATACCAAAATATAAAAATCAGTAATAACATAGCAAGGTTATAACACATCTTACTCAAAAATAGTTCTGCTAATCAGCAAATAATAATCTGTATACTATCTATCGTTCATGATTCAGAAAATCCAAAGCTATCACATGAATATAATATAAACTACTATCACTATAAATTTATAGCCAACTATTCAACCGATAAATAGTTTATATATTACCATCTCTATACATAACAACGTACAAACTTCATAAATACTAATGTTGTACGTAATCCAATGTATATAAACCAAGGTAAATCTATAATATCTATAATTTAAAACTAAACAGAATAGAAGTTATATTCGTTCTATTACCTGCCGAAGAATAATACATTTTAAACCAGTAAGTACGAATTGCGAAGTTTTCACCAAGTAACTATTAAACAACCCAAAGACCGTGAAAATTGAGCAATTCTATTAAGCTGGTAATTAATAGAGCTCCCTACGATGGCAGCTAACCGAAGGTTCGTGTAAAGCTAATAAATAAAAGAACTCTTTTGCTCCGGTCGTATTCAGCAACACTACGATAATAGCTATATATAGACGTGACAACGTCTACACGGTCTATTAATATTGAATCGCTCAAAAGCTGTAAAACGGTATTGCCAACAAACCCAAATCAGATTGAATTGCCCAAGAAAACAAGACAGTGTATGCGGATTCCTCTTTTTAGACCGTGGCAACATTGTTGCCTTGTATATGAGCAAAAACCTTGTAAGTGTATGAGTATGCCAGTCTAAGCGTACACTGTCGCTGTTTGATTGGTAGTGTGTCGAGTGTAAGCGAGACCGAAGTGATACTAAGTATCACGAGAACGGTGCAATTCGTAATGGTTTACCAGTACCAATATATACCAAGATAATTACGGTTAGTAATAGTTCTTCAAGTTGCGCTTACCATTCGTGTCATAATACCGTGATAGTAGTAGTCTTGCTATTAGTTATACCAGTGTAATTTACCACGTAATTTGTATATACTTACAACTTTTGACACTCTGGTAATCGCTATGTTCTTCGGATAAATCTCTCGAACATAAATACTTATGTTTGTAAAGAAAAAGTACTACCGAGATAAGTCAGTAGTACTCATGGAAAGTGTAGTTTATTGGTTATTTTGTATTGTTGGTTAGTAATGTAATCGAAGGTAGTACGTTATAATTTAGAGTTAGGATTTATGCTTTGTATATAACGTTAATGCTTATATATAAATTTCTTTTAAAGGATAGTGCTGAAAAGTAGCATAAATACTAAGTCTATACATAATTTTGAGGAAATAACATTAGTAAAATCCTCAACAGAGTTGCGAAAATAAAATAAATTAAGCAGCTACCTTTTCCGTTAAATATTGTTCATCTTTACCTTCTTTAAGCCAAGCTGCAAACAGTTCTCGCATTCGTCTGTTAGGAACGAATACATTAATTGGTTTATTACTATCCACATTTCGTATATCTGTTCTAAATACAAATTGCAGTAATTCCGATAAAGCAAATAATTTATCGTCAAAATTAAGCCCTTTGGAATTTAACAACCCTTGCAACATTACATTGGGATAACGATTACATAAATAAATTGCTACACTCGAATCTTTATATTCATTAGTAGCTTTAGTATTACAAGGAACAAATCTACTCTTGGAAAAACTTTTATTGGCTTTAGATATATAAAGTTCATAACCAGAAAATGTCGTCCAAATATAATCTTTACTTTTAAAACTTTTTTTACCAAAAATGTAACGTAAATAATTATAAGAACATTTGCCAATATAATCTAAATTTTCTTTATTGCCATTTTGAAAATACCAATTTTTAGAAAGTCCAAAATTAAAATTATATTTACCTTGATGTAGTATTATTCTGTTCAAACCTTTTGGATATTCAAATTTATAACCTTCTTTAAACTTATTATCTTCTACATGGTAATATTCAACATCAGATATATTATTTAATGCAAAATAACTATCTACAATACTGCCTTTTAATTGATAACTTAGAATCCATACACTATTAAAAGAATTAAAAACTTTAGGCTTTGTAAATGCAATTAAGCAGGCTGGAAATGATTTGTCAAATTTGTTAACACCATAGTAATATAAATCAGCAACGGAACAAAGTTCTTTTAACGGCTCATATATCATTTTCTTTTCGCAATTATAAAAACTTTGAGTGTTCCAAATAAATTTATCTTCTTTTTTTAATAAAATACCATTTTTTACTAAATACAATAAATCTGCCTGTCCGATATTATCAAGCACGCAATTACCGAAATCACCGCCCCTATCTCCACCAATAATGCCTTGAAAAAATTGCGGCTGTTCATCATGAAATAAATCATAGTTATATTTACCATTTGTCAATAAATCAATAACTTCACTATCGAAAGTATTAAAAAGAGCATGAGTTATTACAATATTTTCTCCCTTTTCTATCAACATTTTAAGATGGTCAAGTTTTATACCCGTTTTTGGGGTTTTAAGTTTTGTGTTTTTCAAAAATCGGTCTACCTGCTCTATATATGGAACACAAACCATTACTCTTTCTATACTATCGTTACTATAGTACTTTTCTGTATAGTTAATATGGTTTATTGTAGCAGTAGTTTTACCACTTCCCATTGGCGAATCAACAAGTCTAAATCTTGTTATAAAAATTACCTCTTTTCCTTGATTTTTGTTAACGATAAAATAACTCTCTGTCAGTAAACAGAGAGTCGCCCTAAACGAAAAATAAATTTTATGCTTGTTTTCCTGCTGAATGTTTTGGTCAGACATTAACTAATGTGTTCACAGCATTTGCTGTCAATATTAATTACCAAAATATCATTTAGGTAAAAATTTTCAGCTTCTTTTATTTATTCTCTTATTTACAAACAAACATTAATGATTATATAAAACGACGAATTTTAGCGCAGATTTAAAAATATACGCTTTAAAACTCCCATTATAAGCGGTTCTGCGAAGATTAGAAAAATAATACCGTAAAAAAGTGTAAAATAATTAAAAATGGTATACAAATATATACCTTAATTTTAATTTTACAAATTTTAACCTATTTAAATTAATAATTATAGTTATTTTCTTTTATATAATCTTCTCAAAACAAAAGCTCCATACTGTCAAGTATAAGAGTGGTATTTTATGCGCAAATTAGAAAAATCTATATCATCTTCTGTAATATTAAAACCACGCTCTCTCATACCTCTCACAATTTGTCTGATTTCACTGGTATAAATTACTGCTTTGCCATTTAAAATATTATATATATGTGTTCTGCTCATCTGCACATAATATCGAATATCAGCAATAGTAAGAATATGTTTGCCATCTATTAAAAGTTCGGTCAACTCTTTAAGCGTATACAGCTTACGCACATTCCATCACTTCACTTTCCTCAGTAATAACTTTAAATAATTCTTCAGGCTTATCCGGCAAAATGGTCTTAGAAGTAAATTTATATTTTGTATATCCATCGTCTATAACTTCATCAATATAGCCACATTCAAGTAATTTTTTCATATATCTATTGACCTGAGACTTTGTATAATTCATTCTGCGAAAATCATTCGCTATGTCGTCAATAGTTAAATATTTACCTCTAAGTTTAATATAATTTTCTTTCCCTTTTGCAAAAGACAGTAAGGATAAGACGAAATCATATAATTCTGCCGGTAATATTCCAACAGATTCTTCATTAATTAAACGTCTTTGACATTGAAAACGCTTATGTGGAAATAAATTTACATAAACTTTGTGTCCCACTCTAACTGCAATATAACGTGGTAAATACAGCTCTCTCGGCAATCCTTTCTTTATAATCTTTTCAATGCCATCATAAGTACTATAATTAAGTATAAAAAAACAGTCCTTTCTTTTAAGATTTAATAAAACAAAAATAACCCTCTGTCTAATAACAGAGAGTTGCCCCAAGAATAGAACAACTTTTTTTGCTTGTTTCCTTCTGAATTTTCAGTTAGACATTAGCTAATCCGCTCACAACTAATTTATCACAGCTAACCACTGAATTTTCAACAAGGATAGTAAATTTCATCTCCTATCTTTTATTTTATATATGTATTGTACTACAAAAAGAGAATAATGTCAAGAGTTTTGAGTATGACATTTACAGCTAAAAGTATATTTGCAGTAAAATACGGCAAATGTGTAATAATTGCTATTATTTCTCATTTATTGTGTTTTTAGCACATGTGCCTATATTTTGGCACTTTCGAGCAAAAAGCATTTTTATACTTTCTATACTTTGTTACAAAATTTTATATATTTTTTGCTACCAATAAAAAAGACGCTCCGAAGAACGTCTTGGAAGATTATTTAATCCATTTTTCTTATTAGATAACTTTCTTCAAAAAATACATCTGAAATATCCTTTATTTCTTCTGGTTTCATAGCAGAAACGTCTTTGGGTTTCATTAAAAGTAAGCTAAAAGCAATACCCGGAGTACGTCTACTTTGATAACCTAAAGGACTAAGGCTTACGTTCCAACCTTGAAAGTCACAACCGTTTTCAGAACAATCACCTTTAAATGTAATACTAATGCCGTTATTGAAATCTACCTGTAAGTTTGGTTCTTTTATTGTATGGTATTTCCCCTTGTGCATAAAGGTTACAATACCAGTATCGTCAATTTCAAGGTAATTAGTAATATCTTTGCCTTTATCATTAAAATAGTAGCCACTAAACAGAGTTTGAATTTGATTTAATTCTTCTCTGTTTGGTATATGACCTGCAAAAGCCGTGCAACAAATAGATAAAGCCAGCATAACTATTAAGAAAATCCGTTTCATACAATCATCTCCTTAATTAAATTATACATTGTTATTTTGTGCAGCAATTTGAGCTTGTTTTTCTTTCTCAATAGTATATGGTGCTTTATAAAGTTTAGAAGTTATAGTATAAATATGCTCAACACCATCACGTTTGATTAAAAACTTACAAGTTGTTGGCATAAATTTTTCGTGGAATGACCCCCACAAAAAAGCTCGTTTGTTGTCTCTAACTTTTTCACCATTAACTGCTACTATAACATCACCAGCCTTTATACCTCTTTCGCCAAAGGGGGAATCAGGGTCTACTTCACCTATTACAAAACCACCGTCTTTTTTCTTATCAGTCGGTGTATAACCGAACAAATAATAATCGTTAAAGTATTGTTTTAATGCCACAAGTATGCCTTGTTCTACTGGGACATCATTTACTGGATGAACTTCACTATGTCCATTATTATAATAAAGATAAGCAACTTCATTAAGAGTTACTATAACATTATTACCATTTTCAACTAAAGTAACACTAATTTTATTCTGCTGAGTTGCCACTTGCATACCAAAAATATTATTTCTTGCCTGCGAGCCAACAAAAGTAGCACCATAATCATTAACACTTTCAAGCATATAATTGAAACCGCTTCTGCTTGCATAAAGCATAATATAATCCATAACTTGTTTTTTGGTTACATTATTTATTTCTATGTTAGAAACAGCAAAACAACTTGGAATAAAACTTAAAACCATTATTATTGTTAATATAAATTTTTTATACATGTAAATAGCACCTTTCCTATTTTAATCCTTCTTGCTCCATAGATTCTAAAACCGTATTTTTAAAAATCATTTTTACTTTTGCGCCATTACTTTCCCAAATATAACTTTCACTTAGCGAACCATTAATATAGCTATTTTTTTCAAGTTTACCGGGCATTTTAAAAGTTTTTATTACATCAAGATATGGACTCCGTGGATTAATTTTCTGATAATTATTTAAAGTCAGTTCAAAAGTTTCTTTATCAGTTGTGATTTTGCTATAGTCATTCTGATAAATTAAAATATTTTCTTCTACATTTGATATTGCTTTTATAAGTTTTATAAATTCAAATTCATTACGTTCTTTTATTGCTTGTATAGCTTTAGGTACGGAATTAAATAAATTATCCAATGAATTTGTTATATTCAGTAAATCACTTTTTATTACATCAAGAGATTTACTTGTTTTTTCTTTCTTTAATTTGCTTTTTAAATCATTAATTATAGGCAAGTATTTATTATCTTTTAATTGATTATATTCAATTAACCATTCTTCAGGAGATTTTTTATCCATAGTTTTGCTATCATTTATCATAAAATCGTCATAAGTTTGCTTTAAAATAACAAAATATTCTTTGTCAAGCCTTGCTGCTTCTTCGGTATCGCTTTTTCCACATCCTGCTATTACTACAGCAAATAGTATAAAAATTAAAGATATTAGTAATTTTTTCACCATTATCACTCCAAAATAAATTTGAATTTTATTATTATTGAATTATACCATTATTTAGCAAATAATTTTTTGATTTTTCATCTGCATAAGTAAATCTTTTTGCCATTAATTCTTTAATATAAATTTTATTGTAAAATGCAGCAAAAACAATATTAAATATCAATGCACCTATACCTAATGTAAACCATGCAATAGTAATATTAGCTATAAAGAAAATTACTGCCCATTTTAAATCTCCACGAAATAATGCCGGAAAGAACCCAAATAATAACGTTGTCCACGAATAACCCGTAGGAACATTTTTTATTACACCAGTATCAATATTTTTTAAAGTAACCATTTTATTGCTCCTTATTTAAAACTAAAAATAGATTCCAACATTAAATCTTCTTCAGAACCAATATATAATAAAGATGGTTTATCATTTAATGAACCAACATAAGCATATTGTATTACTTTTGCACCTAATCTATTGTTAGCTCTAAATTTTACTTTAATTAGTGTTCGTCCCGTAGTATATTTCTTATATTCCATTTCATAACTATCTGGGTCATGTAGTTGAGATAAAATAATATCTTTAGCTTTAGAATATTCTCTGTCAGTTATACTATCAAAATCACAGCCTAAAACGGTTATAGAAAAGAATATACATAATAAAGCAACTATACTTTTCTTCATTGTCTATTACTCCTTTATTTAGAAATTCTATAATTTAATTTCTTTAATTGTTCGTTTAAATATATACCTGTATTTAAAAGATTTATATCAGCACTGGTTAAATAATAATCGTGATGTCTATCTCTACCTTGAAGCCGTATTATTGGATTTTTACCGGTTGCAAGTAATTTATAACCTCGTTCTAAATCAGAAAATCTAACATCTAAAGTTTCGTATTTACCACCATGAACAATTTGTGTATCTTTACCACCACCGCTTTGCCCAGCAAAACAATTTTCAATATTATATATCCAATTTGTATTAGATGTTGAAAAAATTACTTTATCCCAAAATACCCAATTAATACCATCATCAAAATGCACTATAAAAGCTCTTAACCAATACTCTCCATTTCTTTCCCCAACGTACCAATAAATAGCGTCTTTTGCAGGATATCCGTTACTGCCCCAAGGTTGATACCACGTTATTTTCTCTACATCATCAGTTTTTGACGGCATGTTATTTAAAATTCGTTCGATTTCCGCTATTGTTTGTTGTTCTTCTAATTGCTTCTCTTGCCTGATTTTATCTTCATGGGCTTTTCTTTCTTTATCTTTTTCTTCTTGTATAATATTCTTTACATCTTCACGAGATTTTTTTATTTCATGGTTCAATCTACCTTTATATTCTTTAGGAATACGATATAGAAAATATTTATAATCTGAAATATTACCTTTTTCTTTCGCGTCTAAAGCTTTTGCATAAAACACTAAATTATTTTTTTCTTTCTGATTTTCAGTGCTTAAAACTTTTTCAGGATAATCTATAGCTTTAATATACTCTCCGTTTTTAATCGCAGTTGCAATTTCATTCAAATAATCTTGCTCCTCATTGACTTTTGGCATATATACAGTTATTGCATATATAAAAACAGAAACTACAAAAATAACTGCTGCAAATAAAATTCCTTTTCTTTTCAACATAACCACTCTCCTTTAGAATAATTATAATATTCACATATTTCAAAGTCAATTCAAAGTGCTATCACTATGAGCGTATACATAATTCTCATTGAAATATAGTATATATAATATAAAATTCAATGAGCGGGGGAGAGTATAGTGCCTTCACTTTTACCAATATTTTCTTTGAGAATACCAGAAGAACTATTAGAGCAAATAAAACAGATAGCACAGGAAAATTGCCGTTCTACCAACAAAGAAATTGAATATGCTCTGACGCAGTATGTAAAGCAATATCAAAAGAATAATTCTGAAAACAAATAAAGGGACTACCTAAGATAGAAATGAATCTATTTTAAGCAGTCCCTTTTCTATTATTCTATTTTAAATTCAAGTATAGTTATTGGAGTCCCTTTTAAACAGTTTAACTTAATTAACTCTAAAAATTCTTTAAGACTTAACGGCTCATTTTCATCTGTATAAACGCCATAATAACCAAGTTTATCTGTTTCTGCGTTACGGTATACTAAATGTATTTTTATATCCTCTTTCATAAACAACACCCTTGAATTAATAATAACGCCAACTTGTATTATCAAATGGATTAAATTTATCGTTCTGTATTTTTAATTCCACTTCGTTCATTTCAACATATCGTTTTGTCATTTCAATATCACTATGACCGAGTATTTTTTGCAAGCTAAATAAATCACCACCATTAAGTAGAAAAAACTTTGCAAATGTATGCCGAAAAGTATGTGGTGATACCCTAACACCAGTAATATTTTCGTCTTTACCTATTTTAGCTATTATACCGCTTATTGCCGATACACCTAATTTTTCCCCATCCTTGTTAATAATTAAGTATGGTGACTTAAATAGCTTATGCTCGGCAACATACTCTTTCCTTTTCTGCAAATATTTTAATATTACTTTTCTTAAAGTATTACTTAAAGGAACATCACGGTATTTTTTGCCTTTCCCAATGACTTTGATAATATTAACATCAAAATTAATGCTGTTTATGTATAATGCAGATAATTCAGCCCTTCGCAACCCAGTAGCAAACAAAGTACAAGCTATAGTATAATTTCTAAATCCCAAAAAACTATTTTTATCAAAAGAATTTAAAATAGTATCTATTTCAATTCTATTAAACGCTGGTATTATTTTTTCTTCTCTTTTTGGCGTTTCAATGCTTGCTATTACATTTTCAGCTATTATCTTATCACGGTATAAATAATTAAAATATGACTTGATTGTATCAAAATATACTTTTAGCGTATTCGGATTAACTTCCTTGGCAAGTTTTGCAAGATGTACTCTTATATCATTAGCTGTAATATCCTCAACGTGTTGAATATTTCTACTTGTGCATGTTTCAAAAAATCTACACAATGTTCGGTCATATTTAATAAGCGTTCCCCCTGCAAGATTTAATGCAATACATCTCCGTAAAAATCTTTTTTTACTTTCCGATAATAACATAGGCAATTACCCCCTTATTAAAATTTAGGCAAAGGACTATCCTATTACACGGCAAAAGAATTAAATTATCTTGCTGACTAAATTGCAGACTTTACTCGCATGCGCTTTACATAAAAGCAAAAACACGCAGGTTTCATCCTACGTGTTGTAAATGTTTGTACGTAATAATGCCCGGACTTTCCTCTTACGGCAAAGCCGTCAGCGATTGCTTTTCACACTCATACTGTCAGTACTTTAGCACAAAGCCTGTAATTAGTCAAGGGTTAAAATGTGGGCCGCAGGCATTTAATTTTTAACCTGCGCCATGCGCGAAGTAATTACTCCGCTGATTTTGGCATTAACCGTTTCCAGCGCTTTTAACGCGACAGATTTGTTGCCGACGTCGCCGATAACGGAACTGTCTTTGGCAAGCTCCGTAAATTTGCCGTTATAAATGTATTTGCCGCTCTTTACATCAAAAATTTTAAAAGGCACAACTGCCGTCATCTCTTTGCCAAGCGTAAACACGGTTACTTTTTCCTTGCGGACGAAAGGTTCTACCTGCACCAGCACAACGTAGTCAACACCGCTGCCTTTAAACACGTCTGCAATATCAGCTCTTTCGGCCTGAGTAATATCGGCAATGCCGTTTTCGTTAAGCTGCCCTAAAAACTCAGTTCCGTCTATATACTCACAGGCAGAAGTTTTTAGTGCTGCCTGCACGTTTTCCAGAACTACCCTGTCTATATCCGCGTCATAAGTTGTGTTGGCATTATTAACATACAGCACCGCCGCCTTTGCGCCGTTTTCTTCAGCAGCAACTTTATTCAGCCGTTCGCTGAACGGACACTGCACAGCATTTGCCGCGTTATTTTCCGCAGCAGGCGCACCTGCCAAAGCAGCTGCGTTCAAACAAATTAAACCAAGCATCATTAACAACATTAAAAACTTTCTCACCTTGATTCCTCCAATGAATAAAATATTTTGCTGTAATTTTATATAATAACCATTAAGATTTTTAATTTATATAAAATTAACTTCAGCGCCGTTATTATAGCAACTTTAAGATAACTTTGCAACTTTTTCATTTTAATTTCATGTTTTTTGTTATTGTGTAACATCATTAACAGTGCATATTAAAAATAAAAACAGGTTTTCCACTTGCGTACATCAACGCCGGAAAAACCTGTTTTATAAATTTTTAAATATTATTTAAATCTTTCGTCTTCGCTTATTTCGTACTCAAATTCTTCCCAGTCTTCGCTGTTTTCGTTTTCGTAATAATGCCCGTTCTTGTAAATAATATCGTCCTGAGTGTACGGGTGGCCATTCACAACTCCGCTGCCGTTATTTGCGGGGCTGTTTTCCTGCCCGGCATTATTTTCCGTGCCGCTGCCCGAAGCGCGCATCAAAGCAGCAAGCTCTCCCAAATCCCTTATAAGTTTAACAAACGCTGTCAGCATAGCTGCCAGCAATCCCAAAACAATTATAATCAAAAACAGGTAAAGCATAATATCACCTTATTTGCTTACACATTACTCATTAAAAAACGCTGCAGCATTTTATTGTATTCCCACGGATTTTTATTATCCGTCTTTTTAAACTGGTTCATAACTGCGTCCAGTTCATCCGCATAATGCACTATAAAGGCCTCTTTGGTTGCGCAGGCAACAGGCGAGCCTTTTTCCGGTTCGCCGTGGTGCGACAATATAATATGCAGCAGCTGCTGCAATTTTGGGCCGGTAACCCGCGCTTTGGCAGCCGCTTCCTGTACTATTGCCGCGCTCATGCTGATATGCCCCAAAAGCCTGCCTTCCGTTGTATACGGAAAGCCCATGGAGGCAGAAATTTCACGCAGCTTGCCGACATCGTGCAAAAGCGCCCCGGCAACGATTAAATCTTTATCCACGCCACCGATGGATTCCGCCATAGCAGTTGCCAGCACCGCCACATCAACAGAATGCTGCAGCAGCCCGCCGATATAAGCGTGGTGCAGCCTCATTCCCGCCGGATTGCGCAAAAACTGTTCGTAAACCGCGCCTTCAAAAACATTATCCAAAACAAGGCGCAGCCCTGGTGTTAAAACGCTTTTTATCAGGCGGTCAAATTTATCTTTATAGGCTTCGTGGTCAAAATCGCCTTCCGGCAGCAGGTTGCTGATATCATCCTCCGGAACGATATCGCTTAATTTTTTTATAACCAGCTGCAAAGCCATTTCACCGGAAAATTTGTTAATATCCACGCTGCCGCTTACCATTACCGGCGAAGGGCCGTCCATCTCGCGCATTTTTTCAACAATGCCGGCTTCAAAAGTAATAAACGGTATTTTGCCGCTGTTATCTTCCGCAAGCCCGCGTGCAAAAGGCGCGCCGTTGGAAGATGTGCCCACGCGCTGAACACGCAGGAGTACCGACTGGCAAATTTTTGACCCGGCTTTAAAATCACTAATCATTTATTGTACCTCAATTCATTAATATTGTTTAAAAAGCAAAGTTTCGCGCGCCGTTAAAACCTGCGCCGCAAAACCTGCCGCCGCCAGCCTCAGCGAAAGTTTGTCTGCCAGCACCGCCACAACCGGCAGCTCCGTACCCTGATGCGTGGCGTCAATAAGGTTCAGCCCGCTGAATACGGCATTCTGGGCTTCATGGTATTTAATATCGCCGGTCACATAAGTATCCGCGCCCTGCTCAAGCGCTTCGGCAATAAAATCAATGCCGGCGCCGCCGCATAAAGCAACCTTGTAAACAGTTTTTCCTGCACTTATGCCGGTAACAAAAGAGAGCCCCAGCGCCTCTTTTACAACCTGCGCAAATTTTTCAAATTCCATTTTTTGCGGCAAATAACCTACGCGCCCCAAGGCACCGCAGTTAGCGTCATTTTTCACCAGCGAAACGGTTTTCTCCAGGCCGAGCTTTTCCGCAAGCACATCGTTAACGCCGCCAAGCACGCTGTCAAGGCTTGTATGCGCACTGTATACGGCAATGCCGTTTTCTATGCACTTTAACAGCAAATCGCTTTGCCAGCTGCTGTCGCAGATGTTTTTAAGCGGTTTGAAAATCGGAGGATGATGCGTTATCAGCATATCTGCTTTTTGCCCAACAGCCTGCTGCACAACTTCCGGCGATACGTCAAGCGCTACCATTATTTTTTTTATGGAACTATTGCCGCGCCCGATTAAAAAACCGGCGTTATCCCACTCCTCGGCAAGATTGCGCGGGGCAATGCTGTCCATAATTTTTACTATATCATTCACAGTCGCACTCATGCTTATATTCCTCCAATCCGGCAAGAAGCTCCTGCATTGTTTTATATTTACCGCTCTGCTGCGCTTTGCTGCTCTGCGCCATGCTTTTAAGCATTCTTGCGTAAGCAGCGTAAAGTTTTTCAATATGCCTGCCAAAAAGCGGCGGCCGCTTTTCAATAAGGCGCGGCCCAATTTCATATTCTATGCTGCTGTGCGGAGGCTCGCTGCCGGGCACCAGCATAATAATTTCGTATAAATGCTGCGGTTCCTCCGCCAGCGCTTCGTCTGCAATGCGCCAGCCGTTTTCGCACGCCCACCTGCGCAGCCCCGGCGCGCCTGCCATTGGCTGCACTATTAAAAATTTCAGCGTTTTGGCTACATCCGGGCTTTCTTCCAGAATCTGCACAATAGTGCTGCCGCCCATTCCGGCAATAACCGCACCGTCGGCCTCGCCCGGCTTTAAAACGGTAAGACCGCTGCCGCGGCGCACTTCTATTTTGTCTTTTAATCCATACATGCCGATATTGGTTTGTGCCGCCCTGCACGGCCCTTCGGCAATATCTGCCGCTATAGCAGCTTTAATTAAGCCTTTCTGCATAAGCCACACCGGCAAATACGCGTGGTCCGTGCCAATATCTGCCACAACGCAGTTTTGCTGCACCAGCGCCGCTATGGCTTCCAATCTTGCGCCTATATTCATAAACCCTCCGGTAATATTGTTATTTACACAACTAAATTATAACATACCGGAGGGTTTTTATAACATTTTCAGTTCAATGTTTTTACAAATTTTTTAATGCTTGCACCAAGCGTCAGCAAAATAAAAATTACCAGCGCCATTACCTGCGGCCACATAATCTCAAGCCCGTTGCCTTTTAATAAAATGCCGCGCAAAATTTGCAAATAATATGTAAGCGGCAATAAATTTCCCAGGTAATAGAAAAAGTCAGGCATTGATTCACGCGGGAAAATAAATCCCGACAGCATAATGCTCGGCAGCAGCACAAACACGCCCATCTGTATGGCCTGCATCTGCGTTTTGGAGCAGCTAGAGATTAAAACCCCCAGCGACAGCGACGCCGTAATAAACAGCGACGACAGAACATACAGCAAGGTAATGCTGCCGCGCACCGGTACGTTAAAAACTATAATGCCCGCAAACAGCGCAATCGTAATCTGCGCATAGCCGACAAAAATATAAGGAATTATTTTGCCGAGTATCAATTCCCACGGGCGCAGCGGGCTTACAATAAGCTGCTCCATCGTGCCGTTTTCCTTTTCGCGCACAATCGCCATGGAGGTTATCAGCACCATGGTCATTGTCAGCACAACGCCGATAATGCCCGGCACCATATAAAACGCCGTTACAAAATCCTGATTGTACCAGGCGCGTACACGCACATCATACAGCGAAGTCTGGCTGCTGTGCAGGCCGTATTTTTCCTGCAAAGCCTCCTGCGATTTTACATTGCCGATAGACTGCGCCGCCGCTATGGCCGAAGCAGCTGACTGGGAATCGGTAGCGTCTACAATAACCTGTACCGGTGTCTGCCTGTTATGCTTTAAGTTTTCTTCCAAATCGGGCGGAATAATTACGCCCACTTTGGCATCCCCTGCATCAACCCTGCGGTTAACGTCTTCAAAACTGTCTTCTATGTAAATAAGGTCAAAATATTCGCTGGCGGTAAAGCTGTTTAAAAGCTCCCTGCTTTCGGCAGATAACGACTGGTCGAATACTGCCGTTTTTAAATGCTTTACATCCGTATTAATGGCAAAGCCGTATATTATAAGCTGCACCACCGGCATAATCAGCAAAATTACCAGCGTCAGACGGTCGCGCCGCATCTGGATAAATTCTTTTTTTAATAAAGCGAGCAGCCTGTTCATACTTTGCCACCGCCCTTTTTATCAAGATAGTACGAAAATACATCTTCCATTGTCGGCTCAATAATTTTATACTGCCAGTCTGAAAGCAGCGGCAAATCCTGCGGGGCAACCAGCACACGCAGTTCGCGCCCGAAAATATAGGCATCTTCCACCAGAATACGCTTTTTAATTTCTTCGCGCAGTTTAATGGAATCATCACTGGCAATGCTTACCAGCGTGCCTTTAATGCTGTCTTTCAGCTTTTTGGGGCTGCCTTCGGCAACCATTTTCCCGGCATCCAAAAACACCATTTCGTCGCAGTGTTCGGCTTCTTCCATAAAATGCGTTGTTACTACCATCGTAGTGCCGCCAATGGCCAGCGCGTGAATTATCTGCCAAAAGCTGCGGCGCGAAATGGGGTCAACGGCACTTGTCGGTTCATCCAGAAACAGCAGCCTGGGTTTGTGCAGTATTGCACACCCCAGCGCCAGACGCTGCTTTAAACCGCCGGAAAGATTGCCGGAAAACTCATTGCGTTTGTCTTTAAGGTTCATCTGCTCAATCATTTCTTCAATGCGGGCATATTTTTCTTCACCTTTCAGCCCGTACATACCGGCATAAAAATCAAGGTTTTCAAACACCGTCATATCAAGGTACAGGCTGAACTTCTGCGACATATAACCGATATTTTCCTTAACTTTTTCCGGTTCTTTCACTACGTCATAGCCCAGCACAATGCCGGTTCCGCCTGCCGGTTTTAAAATACCGCACAGCATGCGAATGCTTGTTGATTTGCCGCTGCCGTTGGAACCAAGAAAACCGTAAATTTCGCCGCTGTAAACCTTAATGTTAAGCCTGTCCACCGCCGTAAAACCGCCGAATTTACAAGTTAAATCTTTAGTTTCTATTGCCAGTTCACGTACTGTCATTTTATTAAAACATCCGCCACCATGCCCGGCTTAAAGATGCCCTCCTCATTCGGCAGCGCCACTTTAACGGCAAACACAAGGTTCGCGCGCTCACGCTTTGTTATGCTGTTGCGCGGGGTATACTCGGCGCTGTCGCTGATTTCCTTAATTTTACCGGTAAAAGCCCTGTCCGGATAAGCGTCAATTTTTACACTGCACTCCTGCCCCACTTTAATAACGCCAAGCACATCGGAAGGCACGTAAACCCTTACCCAGCAGTCACTTAAATCCACAACCGTAAGCACCGACATACCTGCGCTTACGTATTCGCCCACTTCATAATTTTTTGTCAGTACAACGCCGTTTACCGGGCTGTATAAAGTCATATCGCCCAATGCTATTTTAGTATTTTCAAGTGCTGCTGCCGCACGCTGCGTTTCACGGCGCTGCGCTTCAATTTCATCTTCACGGTTGCCTTCAATCAAAAGCGCTTCCTGTTCACGCGCCGCTTTTAAACTGTTTTCGGCAACTACGTCTGCCGCTATTGCCTGGTCAAGCAGCTGGCGGGCAACGGCGCCGTCCTGATACAGTTTTTCGTAACGCAGGCGGTCGGTATGAGCCTGGTTGTAATCTGCCAGTGCCGATTCTGTTTTAGCTGCCGCCTCGCGCAGTTCCTGCGGGCGCGCGCCCTTAATTAAATCGGTCAGCTGGGCCTGGGCTTTGGCTAAGCTTGCTTCATCTTCGGCAAGCTGGGCTTCCAATTCGCGCGTATCAAGCCTGGCAATTATCTGCCCGGCAGTTACGCTGTCGCCCTCTTTTACGGTACGTTCACGCAAATAGCCGCCCAGCCGCGGAGTTACATCGGCTTTTGTCGCCTCAACAGTTCCGGTAAGTATTTTGGCTTCTTCGCCCTGCAAATACAATTTATAGGCACCTGCTGCCAAAATGAGTATTACTGCAATAACGGCGGTAATAATTTTACGTTTTGTCATGGCCTTTTACCTCAATTCCGCGCAATAAAATATCTAAAACCTGCCGCAGATAGCTTTCGGTAAAACTTTCGTCCTGTTCTATAACCATGCTGTGCAGCGGCTTGGTTAAAAAATAAAGGTTAATGATTGAAATAAGCATCAAAAGCACTGTTTTTTCATCCAGTGTTTTCAAAAAAATTCCCTGCTCTTTGCCGCGCTCAATCATTTTGAGCAGCACGGCAGAATTGCTTTTGAACTTGTTTAAAACCACGTCTTGAAATACCTGCGACGGCTTAATCACCTCGCGGTATATCAATTTAACATAGGCAGGCGGATACTTGTGAAAAATATCGCTGATAGAACGTGTATAAATCCTCAGCCCTTCACGCGGGTCTAATTTTTCATCACGCAAAACGCCTATAAATTCATCAAAATTATTTATCAATTCACGCAGAATTGCTTCGTAAAGCCCCTGCTTACTGCCAAAATAATACGAAATCATCGAACTGTTGGCACCTGCATCTGCCGCAATCTGCCTGATGCTGACCTTGTCATAACCGTATTCTGCAAATAAACCGATAGCAGACATTATTAATTTTTCTCTTTTTCCTGTTTCGTTTTTCATATCATCACCGCTCTTTTCAATCAATCGTTTAATTAAATATTTCGGCATTTTTCTCTAATTTCCTGCCTGCACACAAAAATAAAACCGTATTTTTATAAATTATACTGACATAACAAAAAAAGCCAAAATATAAATTTTAAATTATACTTTGGCTTTTTCGCAAATCACAATGCAAAGATTATACTGCGCGGCTCTATAAAAATGCTGCGGCTCCTCCGATTCCGTCCGGGCATAGCACCGGACTCTCGAAGGATTTTACCACAAATTTAGCCGCCGCAGTTTTTACATATCGCCTTACAGCATAATCCTTTGCTTGTTCTATAACAATATTAAGTTTTAAACACTAACACTTTTACAATTTATTTATTGTAAATCAAATCTACAAGTTCCAGCGTCAGTTTGCAGGATTTTTCCATAGCGCCCAGCGGTAAAAATTCGCAGTTGGAGTGGAAGTTATGCCCTGCCGTAAAGTAGTTCGGCGTTAAAATGCCTTTGGTGGAAATAAACGAACCATCCGTACCGCCGCGCATTGCAAGAGTTATCGGCTTAATGCCGAGTTTTTCCATTGCGGTGTACAGATAATCAATGCAGTATTTATTATCTTCCGTTACGGCATCGTTAATATTGCCGTAAGTATCGCTCATGGTGCAGGTAACTTCGGCACGCGGATACATAGCCTGCAATTTTTCCGCATTGGCGGCAATTTCCGCTTTGCGTTCTTCATAGCGTTTTTTGTTATGGTCGCGGATGTCGAGCGTAACGGTGGCATAAGTATCGTTGCTTACAATACTCTTAACCCAAATATAACCTTCGGTGCCTTCTGTGCATTCCGGAGTCTGCGTGCGGTCAAACATATTAACAAGGTCAACGGCAAGCAGTGTCGGGTTAATAAGCACGCCTTTGGCGCTCATCGGGTGCGCGCTTACGCCTTTAATTTTAACAATGGCGGTGCCGGCGTTAAAGGTTTGGTAAACAACTTCGCCAAGTTCGCAGCAATCAATGGTATATGCAAATTTAACAGGGAATTTGCTGAAATCCATTTTTTTAGAGCCACGCAGGCCAATTTCTTCATCCGGAACAAAAGCAACGTAAATATCGCCGTGACAGCGTTTTTCGTTAACAATGGTTTCCAAAGCAACCATAATGTTGGCAATGGCAGCTTTGTTATCTGCGCCAAGCACGCTGGTGCCGTCAGTAAATACAATATCCTCGCCCACGTATTTTTCAAGTTCCGGGTGTTCTGCCGTGCGAATCCAGATATCTTTTTCTTTGTTCAGGCATACATCGCCGCCCTGATAGTTTTTAACAACCTGCGGATGAATTTCCGGCGACATGTTAATATCAATAGTATCAAGATGCGCGCACCAGCCAACAGCAGGTACCTCTTTGGTGCAGCCTTCCGGCAGATAAGCCGGCAGTTTGCCGGTAAGCACGGAATATTCGCTGATTTCAAGGTCAACAAGGCCAAGTTCAGCCAAGTCCTGTTTTAACAGCTCTGCCAGTTTGCGCTGGCCTTCGCTTGAAGGTACATTGGCATTGGCAGCGTTGCTCTGGCTAGGTACTGCCACATAACGCAAAAATCTTTGTAATAATTTTTCCTGCATAATTTATTATGCCTCCTTAAATATTACATTCGCCGCGGATATACATAATCTGCCTGGAAGCCCAGAGGAATATCGAACCACCAGAAGAAGTAAAGCATGAAGGTTAAAGTTACAAGCAGCGTAATGGTATACGGCAGCATCATGGAGCTGAGCGTACCGATACCTGCTTCTTTAACGTATTTCTGGCAGTAGAGTATAATCAGCGGATAAAACGCGAACATAGGCGTTACAACGTTTACGGCACTGTCGCTTACGCGGTAGGCGGCCTGTGTAAGTTCAGGCGCAATGCCTACTGCCATCAGCATAGGCACAAAAATAGGCGCCAAAATTGCCCATTTTGCAGATGCAGAAGTGATGATAAGGTTCAGCAGGCCTACAAAAATTATAATGCCCAAAATTGTAATCTGCGGCGGCAAAGCCAGCGATTTTAAAAATTCTGCGCCGGATACCGCAAGCAGTACACCGATATTGGATGCACCAAACGCATACAGGAATTGTGCTGCGAAGAAGTAGAATACAACCATCTGCACAAGGGTTTTGGTAATTTCTTCCATAGCGGCAGTAACATCTTTAGGAGAACGGAATTTGCCGCACAAAATGCCGTATACAAGGCCGACAGCAGCTGCAAAAATAAAAATTACTGCTACAATGGACTGCATAATAGGAGCCTGGAAGCTGGCAATTTCGCCGTTAGGCGCACGCAGCAGGGAATCTTCCGGATAAAGAGCTGCAAACAAACCGATAATCATTAAAATTAAAATGCCGGTAGCAATCATAAAAGCACGGTTTTCGCGCGGAGTAATATCGGTATTGTTTTCGTTGCCAAGGTCAAGGTCATCCGGCAGCGGATAAGTTCTCCACAGCCAGGGGTCAACTACTTTTTCGGTAACCCACCAGCAGGAAGCAATTACAAGGAAGGTAGAACCCAGCGCATAAAAATAATTGCAAAGTACGTTAACCTGATAAGTCGGATCGATAATCTGCGCTGCGCTCTGCGTAAAGCCTTGAATTACAGGGTCGATTGCAGACGGGGTATAGTTGGCGGAAAAAGCACCGGCAATACCGGCAAAAGATGCCGCAACGCCGGAAAGCGGATGCTTGCCCGTTGCATAAAACATATATGCCGCAATCGGGATAATGATAACATAACCGGTATCCGGGCCAAGGTGGCTGACCATACCGGCAAGAATTACTACCGGAGTAATTAAAAATTTAGGTGTTACAGACAAAAGTTTTTTCAAGCCGGTGTTAATGTAGCCGGAACCGTCGGCAATACCGATACCGAGAGTTGCCACAATAACCATTGTCAGCGGCGGGAAGTTAGCATAGTTGGTAACCATTTTGCTCATTAACGTTACCAGTTCCTTACCGCTTAACATGTTGTTAACCGTAATTTGTTTGCCTGTTGCGGGGTGCACATAGTCGAAACTGATTTGCGACAGAATTGCAGACACAACGCAAACAATTACGAATGCGCCGATGAACAAAACGGTAATATCCGGGATTTTATTGCCGACACGCTCAATCAGCCCCAGGATGCCTCCCATTTGTTCTTTTTTAGCAGATTTTTCCAAATAAAGTGCCTCCTTTATATTTTATGCCGCAAAAAATACTGTTCCCAAAGCGTGTTACCTTTGGGAACAGTACCAAGGGCAGCATATTATTATATACTAATAAATTTACAACGATGACAGCATATCGTCAACATATTTTTTAATTTTTTCAAGTTTTTTGCGTATATCTTTAACTTTTCCGCTGTCGCGTGCAACAACCTGCTCAATTTTGGCACGGTGCTGCAAATAAGTGCGCTCCAGATTTTTAAGATAATCTTTAAGCGCTGCAACTTCCGGAACATCGCTGGCAACGGCAGCTTCCGTTACCTGCCATTCGCTGCCGCTGATGTTTACGCTGTCGCCATACTGCGGTATATAAGCAGCCGTGCCGATACGGCGCTGCAATTCTCCGGCAAGTTCCATGGAAGCATCCACTTCGCCGTGCGTTACAAAAAACGCTTTCGGCTTCTGCGCCATTTTGCCGTACCAGTTTAAAAGCTGTTCCTTATCGGCATGAGCCGAAAAGCCCTTTAAATTGTAAATGCGCGCATTAACGCGGATATCCTCGCCCATAATTTTTACCTGGCGCACGCCTTCAATAAGTTTGCGCCCAAGGCAGCCGTCCGCCTGATAACCGGCTATGATAACGCTGCTGTCCTCACGCCAGAGGTTATGTTTTAAATGGTGCAGAATGCGTCCGGCGTCGCACATACCGCTGGCAGACAAAATAATTTTGGTGCCGGGCATTTCATTAATCATGCGCGATTCCTGCGCCGTGGCTGTAAAATGCAGCTGTTTCATCGAAAGCAGGTGCCTGCCCTGCATTTCGTAAATGGCGCGCGCCTCGTCGTCAAACTCCTGTGGGTTGCCAAGCACAATCTGCGTGGCTTTATTAGCCATCGGGCTGTCTATGTAAATAGGTATATCGCTGGAAATTTTTCCTTCGTGCGCCAGCTTTTGGAAATAATACAAAAGCACCTGCGTACGCCCAACGGCAAACGCCGGAATAATGATATTGCCACCGCGCTCTGCCGTATCGTTAACAATTTCCGCCAGTTCAGCAGCTTTATCGTAAACTTTATGCACGCGGTTGCCGTAAGTGGATTCCGTTATGATAAAATCGGCACCTTGAAGTTGTTCAGGGTCTTCCAGAATCGGCGCACCGGGCTGACCTACATCGCCGGTAAAAATAATTTTTGTTTTTTTGCCGTCTTCCTCGGCAAAAATTTCTGCAATGGCAGAACCGGCAATGTGCCCGGCTACTTTAAATTTGGCCTTAATGCCGGGAATAACGTCAAATTCTTCGTCAAAACCGCGCACTACAAAATTTTTAAGCGCAGCATAGGCTTCATCAACCGTATAAAGCGGCTTAACGAATTTGCGCCCTGCACGCATTCCCTTACGGTTGGCAAATTCCGCATCCGATTCGTGAATATGCGCACTGTCCGGCAGTAAAATGCCGCATAATTCCAGCGTGGTTTTTGTGCAGTACACCGGCCCTTTATAGCCCTGCGCAACCAGTTTCGGTATCAGGCCGCTGTGGTCAATATGCGCATGCGTTAAAACCATGGCGTCAATTTCACCGGGGTTAAAAACAAAATCACGCTCATTAAAAGCGTTTACAAGTTTAGAACCCTGAAACATACCGCAGTCAACCAGCATTTTTTTGCCGCCTGTTTCTATAAGATAGCATGAACCGGTAACCATCCTTGTGGCACCCAAAAAAGTAATTTTCATCGTCACGCCTCCTTCGAATCCATATTAAGAATTCTTTTATATAATTCTACAAAAAAATATTATTCCCTGCCGTTTTAAAAACTGCCGCAAAGCAAAAAAATATTATGCCTGCTTACAAGCATAATATTTTCAAAAGTTTTTATTCTGTTTCAGCAATTCTTCGGCCGCTGCCGCAGGGCATAAATTGGAACCAACAGCGTGGTATTTTTCGGAATAAATTCCGTGGCAGTCGCTGCCGCCGGTACAAAATAAGCCGTAATCTGCCGCTGCCTGCAATACAATTTTCTGCCAGTAAGCATTATGCACCGGATGCTTAAGTTCTATACCCCATAAGCCTGCCCTTTTTAATTCCGGCAGTATTTCAAAATTGTTTTGCTGCCCCGGATGCGCCAGCACCGCTTTGCCGCCGCTTTCCGTTATTACTTTTACAGCGCCTGCGGCATTTACATATTTTATGCCAAAATCCCCCGGCCCGCCGCCGTGAAAAATTTTATGATAAACATGCCCGAATATTTTATCTTCCTGCCCGCTTTCAAATAAATAGCGGACTATGTGCTTTTTAAAAATATATTTATGAGCATAGGGCAAAACGTCTGCTTCCGTTATTTTATACCCAAGTTTTTGCAGCACTTTTATTTTTTGAAGTGAATTTTCGTGCCGCGCTTCGGCAACGGGCCTGCATAAAGCGTTTATGGCTTCTGCACTTTTAAAACCGTAGCCTAAAATATGCACCTTTTTGCCTGTTTCAGCATCGCATGCAGATATTTCCACACCCGGCAGCACAGTTATTCCGTACCTTCTGCCAAGCGCAAGGCTTTCCTGCCAGCCTTCTGTTGTGTCATGTTCAGTAAATGCCAAAACCTTAATTCCAACGGCAGCAGCCTTTTGCAAAATACTCTCCCTGCTGTCGCTGCCGTCCGAAAATACAGAATGTATATGTAAATCCGCCTTCATTTCCGCACCTGTTTCCCATAGCTAACTTTATTTTTATCTTACAAATCTTTTTCCGTATCTGCAAGCTCTACAGGGCATTTTTTACCAAGGTTTTACTTTAGGATATTTTGTTTGTTTTCTTTTTAATACTGCTTTATTTTTACTTAACTTAGCGCAAAAAAATACCGGAAACCGTATAAAGGCTTCCGGTATTATATTATTTACGTTCTATACTTGTTGTTCCGGTAGTTATAAGTTTTTCTATGGCCTCCTGCGGCCATAAATCGCACGGCCAGGTAAAGGTTTCCGTTTTGCGCTTTTTAAAAATTCTGAACGGCTCATCCGAGTTATCATACATATGCACAATATCGCACACGCCGATAAGTTCCGGCACCAGCCCCAGCGCTTTATGCCAGCGAGAAATAATTTTATCTTTCGGCACAGGATGCCCGCCCGACGCCACGCGCGAAAACACGCGGTACACATTAATTGCCGGGTCAACCGTTAAAACATATATGCACCTTATAAAATAGCCCTGTTCTTTGGCGCGGTGCAGCAAATCAAGGTTGCGGCGTGTTGAAAGCACTGTTTCAAACGTAAAGCTCTGTTTCTGCGCCAGTGCTTTTTCACGCAGGCCTTCGGAAATTTTGGCCGCTTCCAAATCTTCGCACAGCAAATTCTTTTTTATTTCATCCGCATTAATATACGGCTGAATTATTTTGGCAAGCATGGTAACAGTTGTTTTGCCGCTGCCGTTGGGCCCGGCAAAAACAATTATTTCCGACTTTTTATCATTGTTCATCTTCATACACTTTTCTACCGTCGGGATATTCAAGATATGCGCGGCGTTTTTCTTTATCGTAACGTGCCACAGGTATGCCAAGCAGTTTTTTCTTAACACGCTCAAGCATTACCGCATTGCGGAAGCGTACGGTAAGTTCATCCGTATTATCAGTTTTGCGCTGTAATAAATCCAGCACTTCCTGTTCAATTTCTTCCATTTTAACCTCCGCACTTATTAACCGCGGGTTTGCCCGCTGCCGTTAATAAGGAATTTATACGAAGTAAGTTCCGGCAAAGCCATAGGCCCGCGCGCATGCAGCTTCTGCGTGCTGATGCCGATTTCCGCACCGAAGCCGAACTCAAAGCCGTCCGTAAAACGTGTTGACGCGTTAACATATACCGCCGCCGCATCTACGCAGTCCTGGAATTTACGCGCCGCATTATAATCTTCCGTTACAATGCATTCGGAATGTTTGGTGCCGTATTTGGCAATATGTTCCAGCGCTTCGTCAATACTTTCCACAATTTTAACGGAAAGGCGCAAATCGCCGTATTCCGTTGCCCAGTCTTCTTCCGTTGCAGGCTGTACGCGTTCATCAAACTCCTGCGTTGCCGGGCATCCAAAAACAGTTACGCCCGCTTTAAAATATTCGTCCAGCATCTGCGGCAAAAACTCACCTGCCACATCTTTATGCACCAAAAGCGTTTCCATGGCGTTGCATACGGAAGGGCGCTGCACTTTGGCATTAAAGGCAATTTTGCGCGCCATCGCGCAGTCTGCCGCTGCATCCACGTAAGTATGGCATACACCGCTGCCGGTTTCAATAACAGGCACAGTGGCGTTTTGTACAACAGCCTTAATTAAGCCTGCACCGCCGCGCGGAATTACTACATCAACAAAGTCGTTAAGTTTAATTAACGCCGTTACCGCAGCACGGTCGGCAGTATCAATAAACTGAATTGCCCCCTGCGGTATGCCTGCTGCTTCAGCGGCTTCGGTAAGCACGCCTGCAACCGCCATGTTAGACTGCATGGCTTCGCTGCCGCCTTTTAACACAACCGCGTTGCCGGATTTTAAGCACAGGCCGATAGCGTCTGCCGTTACATTGGGGCGTGCTTCATAAATAATGCCGATAACGCCGAGCGGCACACGTACTTTGGTAATTTTAAGACCGTTGGCAAGCGTTTGCCCGCCTATAACATTGCCGACAGGGTCAGGCAATGCCGCTACCTGGCGCAAGCCTTCCGCCATGCCTTCAATACGTTCGGGCGTAAGGCGCAGCCTGTCCTGCATGGATTCTTTCATGCCGTTTTCTCTGGCAGCCTGCATATCCCTGTCATTGGCTTCAATAATAAAATCCGTTTTTGCCAGAAGCGCATCCGCCATAGCCAGCAGCGCCTTGTTTTTTACAGCTGCCGATACTACGCCCAGTGCGCACGCAGCTTTATGAGCCGCTTCTGCTTTAGCTCTTACCAGTTCAAATGTAGTCATCATGTCAGCCTCCTAATTTAAAATTACCAAATCGTCGCGGTGAATTACTTCATCAAAATTCTTGTGGCCAAGAATTTTTTCTATATGGTATGTTTTGCAGCCCTTTATCTTCTGCAATTCATCCGAAGAATAGTGGCATAAACCCCTTGCCAGTTCAAACCCGTCCTGCGTAACAACGCTTACGGTGTTGCCTGCTTCAAAATCACCTTCCACGCCGCTTATGCCTGCCGGCAAAATGCTGCATCCGCCAGCTTTTTTAATTGCTTTTACGCAGCCGTCATCAACAATAATTTTGCCCATAATGCGCGCGCCGAACGCCAGCCAGCGTTTGCGGAACTGCAAACGGTTTTCTTTCGATGCAAACAGCGTGCCGATTTCCTCGCCGTTTAAAATACGCGCGATAACATCTTTTTCGCTGCCGCTGGCAATAACCATGTTAATGCCGGAGCTTGTGGCATTTTTTGCCGCCTGCAGCTTGGTAAACATGCCGCCCGTGCCAACGGAGCTGCCTGCACCGCCGGCTAACGCTTCTACCTCAGGCGTAATTTC
Source organism: Phascolarctobacterium sp. ET69 (assembly GCF_023336935.1). Lineage (GTDB taxonomy): Bacteria > Bacillota > Negativicutes > Acidaminococcales > Acidaminococcaceae > Fusicatenibacter_A > Fusicatenibacter_A intestinipullorum. The sequence continues at coordinate 22,567 of NZ_JAMBLR010000006.1, read as the reverse complement.
TTCAATCTGGCTGATGAGTTTTGCTTCCGGATGCGTCTGCGGGTTGGCCGTATAAAGACCTTCCACATCAGATAAGATTATAACCAGATCGGCGTCGGTAATTCCGGCAACCAGCGCCGACATATTATCGTTATCGCCTATTTTCAGTTCATCCAGCGCAACTACGTCATTTTCGTTAACAATGGGAATAACACCGTTTTTCAAAAGTTCCATAAAAGTGTTGCGCGCGTTGGTGTAACGGTGGCGGTCGATGGCCTCCATACGCGTTAAAAGTACCTGCGCCACAATCTGCCCGTATTCGGCAAAGAACTTTTCGTAAGTGTGCATTAAAATGCCCTGCCCTATTGCAGCAGCAGCCTGCTTTCCGGGTATGGTACGCGGCTTTTCGGGCAGCCCCAGCCTGTCCACCCCAACTGCAACCGCACCGGACGTTACCAGAATCATCTCGCGCCCCTGATTCTGCAAATCAGACATCTCACGCGCCAGCCTGTCAATACGCCCAAAATCACGTTTGCCGTTTTGATGGGTAATTGTGCTTGAACCTACCTTAACAACAACCCTTTTGGCTTTTTTTAAATCACTCCGCTGTAAAACCATACCCCTCACCCCATTTAATATTCTTTAAATTCAAATACCATGTCGCGTATACGCACAGTCTGTCCTTCGGTAATGCCTGCTTCCTTCAGGGCATCATCAATTTTCAGGCTTTTCCAGATAAGCTGGAAACGGTACAACGCTTCATCATTGTCAAAATTCGTCATGGCAACAAGGCGCTCAATATTTTTGCCGCGCACCTCAAAATCAGTATCGTTGCCGGGCACTACTTCAAAGCTGTCCGGGTCAATTTCTTCAATAAGCAGGTTTTCTTCCTCATCTTCTTCCGGAACAAAATCCTGCAGCATTTCATAAGCCTTAAACATCAATGCCTGCAAACCGTCGCCAGTTGCTGCCGATACCGGCATAATTTCAAAGCCTTTTTCTTCCACATATTTTTTTACGCGTTCAAAATTCTCCCTGCCCTCTGGCAAGTCCATTTTATTGGCAACAACAAGCTGCTTGCGGCGTGCCAGCTTGTCGCTGTATTCTTTCAGTTCAAAATTAATTTTTTCAAAATCGTCAATCGGGTCGCGCCCGTCCGTACCGGAAACATCAAGCACGTGCAAAAGCACCTTTGTGCGTTCCACATGGCGCAAAAAGTCATACCCAAGGCCAACGCCCTGATGCGCGCCTTCAATAAGGCCCGGAATATCTGCCAGCACAAAGCTGCGTTCGGCGTCGATACGCACTACGCCAAGCACCGGAGTCAGCGTGGTAAAATGGTAAGCCGCAATTTCCGGCCTTGCTGCCGATACCTGCGCAATAATGCTTGATTTGCCTACGCTGGGATAGCCTACAAGCCCTACATCCGCCAGAAGTTTAAGCTCCAGCTTAACCCAGCGGTTTTCACCGGGTTCGCCTTTTTCGGCAAAAGTAGGCGCACGGTTGGTAGACGTTGCATAGCAGGCATTGCCTTTACCGCCGCGCCCGCCTTTGGCAACAACGTATTCCTGCCCGTCCTCAATAAGGTCAGCCAGCCGTACACCGGTTGCGTCGTCACGCACCAGCGTGCCCATAGGCACCTTTACAATAACATCATCAGCCCTGTGCCCGGTGCAGTTGCTGTTGCCGCCCTGTCCGCCGCGTTTTGCAACAAATTTGCGTTTATAGCGGAAGTCAATCAGCGTATTAAGATTTTTATCGGCACGCAGAATAACGCTGCCGCCGCGTCCGCCGTTGCCGCCGTTAGGGCCGCCCTTTTCTACAAATTTTTCTCTGCGGAAGCTGCTCATACCGTCACCGCCGGCGCCTGCTTCCACATAAATTCTCGCTCTGTCAATAAACATTATAAAATCTCCTGTATCATATTTTAAGGCCTGTTAAAGCCATTTTATTATTATCTATTATTATACCCCATGCCGCCTCTTTAAAGCAAATCATTCGCCTTTCAGCCAGCCTGCCAAAAGCTGCGAAGCGCACATGCCAAGTTTTTTATAGGTTGCTATTGTAGGGTGAATGCCGTCAAAATACGCAGCCTGCAATTCTCTGTCAGTTTCGCCAACAGCCTCCTGCAAATCAAGCAAAAATACTTTCCCGCCGAACTCAAGCTGCATACGGCGCCGCAAAAGCTCTGCCCTTGCGTTAAAATCGTCATCAGCCGAAAACAGCGGCAGCACAAAAGCCAGCGGCCATTTTTTTGCCGCGCAAAATTCCGCCGCACGTTTCAAATCATCAATAACAAAGCCCTGCGGGCGTCCGTTTAAAATATCGTTTGCTCCGCCCCAAAATAAAACAGCTTCAACCTGCTCAGGCAGATACATATTTTTCAGGCGGTACACAATATCATCACAGCAATCGCCGCACACGCCGTAATTAAGCATGGTTACCCCGGTTTCTGCCTCAACTTCCGCAATCCATGATTCTTTAGGGCCATACGGAAAACCAAAAATTAAAGAATCGCCAAAACAGGCAACTGTACGCATAGTTTTTCTCCTTAAAAAATTTTTAACTCTTTTTATATTTTTAATTCTATCAAATTTTTCTCTGTTTTTCGATTAGCAATTTAAAAACTTTTGCATTTTCACTTTTCAGGCCGATGCCAGAAAACTTTAATAGTTTCTCCCAAATTCTTTTTGCAGCTCGTTAATAAACCGCTCGGCAATTGGCGTAAATACCTGATGTTTCTTCCAGATAATAAACATATCCGTCGTCAGCTCCGGGTACAGCGGTCGGAACACAAGCCCGCTTTCACTGCTGGTATTAACCAGATGCTCAAAGGTTAATAAATAACCCAGTCCTTCCCGCGTAAAAACAGAAGCATTATACGACAGCCGGAATGAACCTTCCAGCGTCAGCTCGTTAATGCGCTCACCGCACCACAGCGGCAAATCGGCGTGCCAGCCCTGCCCGGAGCAAAACAGCGGCAGCCCGAGCAAATCTTCAAAAGTAATGCAATCCTTCTGCGCCAGTGCGCACCCGGCAGGCATTACCAGCCCCCAACGGTCCGATTCCGGCATTTTAACAACATTGTATTTTGCATAATCCGGGCGCTCTACCAGTACGGCAAAATCCAAAAGCCCTTTATCCAGCTTTTCCGTTACCTGCTCCGTATCACCGCTGGTAATGTGGTAATGAAACCCCGGGTACTGTTTTTTAAAACGCTTTATTAAAGCCGCTAAATGCCGGATTTGGTACGATTCCGCACAGCCGAAATAAATATTGCCGCCGATAATGTCGTCCATTGAGGCAAACTCCGCCGTTATTTTATCCGCCATCGAAAGCAAATCTTCCGCGCGCTTGCGCAAAAGCATCCCTTCTTCCGTCAGCTCAATCGAAAAGCTGTGCCGCACAAACAGCTTTTTGCCAAGCTCCTCCTCCAACCCTTTTAACTGTTTGGAAAGCGCCGACTGCGATATGTGCATCCGCTCCGCCGCTTTGGACATATTTTCTTCGCGCGCCGCCTCTAAAAAATAGCGCAGGGTTCTGATTTCCATACTCTAAAACCTCCGTAAGTTTATTATAGCATGAATTGAATTTATTTCATATCACGATATGAGTTTTTACCATTAGCGCAAAAATCGCCGCCTGGCTATAATAAAAACAGAAAAGAGGTGCGCAAATGCAGCAGATAAAATTAGCAGATTACCAAAACAGCCTGCGGGAGTTAGGGTGCAGCACCGAACTGACCGATACTGTTATGCAGCTGCTGCGAAGCGGCGATACCCAAAACGCAGCACTGCTGCTGCGCCGCCATAAACACCTGCTTTTGGCAGAACTCCACCGGACAGAACAAAAAGTAGACCTGCTGGATTTTTTGCTTTACCAGCTAAAAAACGCAGCCCCAGCTAATATGTAAGAAAGGATGAGCAGTATGAAGCTTTTTACAGCACTCGGCCTGTCGCTTTTGCTTTGCACAGGCGCAGCCGCAGCTTACGCCGCACCGGCAGGCACGGCAATTACCGCAGAAAGGACTGATACGAACATGACAGCACAGCTTAATTTAACTCAGGAATGGGACAAAATTTTTCCGCAAAGCGATAAAGTAAATCACAGTAAAATAACCTTCCGCAACCGTTACGGCATTACGCTGGCTGCGGATATGTATGTACCCAAAAACGTGCAGGGCAAACTGCCTGCCATTGCCGTTTGCGGACCGTTTGGCGCAGTTAAGGAACAGGCCTCCGGCTTTTATGCACAGGAAATGGCAAAACGCGGCTTTTTAACCATTGCCTTCGACCCTTCCTTTACCGGTGAAAGCGGCGGCCAGCCCCGTTATATGGCTTCGCCAGATATTAACACCGAGGACTTTCAGGCAGCAGTAGATTACCTTGCAGCAAATGAAATGGTTGACCCCGATAAAATAGGCATTATCGGCATTTGCGGCTGGGGCGGCATGGCACTGAACACCGCCGCGCTGGATACCCGCATTAAAGCTACCGTAACCAGCACCATGTATGATATGTCGCGCGTGAACGCCAACGGTTATTTTGACGCCGAAAACAGCAGTGATGCGCGCTACGCCAAACGACAGGCGCTAAACGCACAACGCACCGAAGACTACAAAACCGGCACTTACAAACTTGGCGGCGGCGTAGCAGACCCGCTCCCGGCAGATGCGCCTTTTTTTGTAAAGGATTATTACGATTACTACAAAACAAAACGTGGCTATCATCCACGCTCTTTAAACTCTAACGGCGGCTGGAACGTTACCGGCACTATGAGCTTTTTAAACCAGCCGATTTTGGCATACAGCAACGAAATCCGCAGCGCGGTACTGATTATCCATGGCGAAAAAGCACATTCCGTTTACTTCAGCAAAGACGCCTACAAAAATATGATTGACGGCAACCCCTACACCGAAAACAAGGAACTGTTAATCATCCCCGGCGCAGTTCACACCGACCTGTATGACGGCGGCGGCAAAAACGCTATTCCGTTCGATAAAATTGAAAACTTCTTTGATGAGTATTTGAAGTAAAAAATAAGGAATAAGTAAAAAACGAACACTCCCATTTTATCAGCTAAAAATCAGTTGAATAAAAAGGGAGTGTTCTTGTTATTTAAATAATTTGTTTTTCAGGCTAAAAATACAGATATTTGAATTATCTGAGGAAAACGCGGCCGTAGCTACGCACAATAACTTATCACGCGCTGCTTATGCGTGCTGCAACAACGTGCTTGATAATGTGCATGACATTGTGATATTTCAATCCACGCAGTCCGAGCAGGATTTTCAAATACTGACTTTACGCCTGAGTATGGTGTGCTTCCGCACGGTTAATAGCACAGAGTATGCCCTGAATTGCCGCTACGTTGATATTGGCGTTGATGCCTACGCCAAAGATATGTCCATTGCCGGGAACTTTAAGTTCAATGTAGCAAATGCCGAGCGCATCACTGCCGCGGCTAATAGCGTGTTCATGGTAGTTTACAAATTCGTAGCCGGTAATGCCGATGCTCGAAAGTGCCTGGAAGAAGCTGTCAATCGGGCCGTTGCCGCTGCCGACAATCATCTTGATGGCACCGTTTTCGTTAATATAACCTTCAAAGCGGGTTTCCGTGGTGCCGTCCATATCGCGTAGTTCCGTAAAGCGGTGCTGAAGCAGCGTGTATTTACCTTTAAACTCAGTATATTCTTTATTAAAGAGTTCTACAATCTGCTGTTCTTTCAGTTCGTCGCCGTAAGCATCCGAGGCTGCCTTGACGATTGCGCCAAATTCCGGGTGCATCTCTTTCGGCAGGCGGTAACCGCAGGCATGTTCCAGCACAAAGGCTGCGCCGCCCTTGCCGGACTGGCTGTTAATGCGGATAACAGGTTCATATTCACGGTTAACATCTGCCGGGTTAATTGGCAGATACGGTACTTCCCAATATGGAGTTTTGGAATCTTCCATATAATCGTAGCCTTTGCGGATTGCATCCTGATGGGAACCGGAAAAAGCGGTAAAGGCAAGTTCGCCGGCATAGGGCTGGCGTTCATGCACGTGCATTTTGGTGCATTTTTCGTAAATATTTTTAATTTCCAGAATATTACTGAAATCAAGCTGCGGGTCTACACCCTGAGTGAACATATTGAGCGCAACTGTTACAAGGTCAAGGTTGCCGGTACGCTCGCCGTTGCCGAACAACGTGCCTTCCACACGTTCTGCTCCTGCCATGATGGCAAGTTCTGCCGAAGCAACTGCCGTGCCGCGGTCATTATGCGGATGAATGCTTACGATAGCGGCTTCCCTGTTATGCAGGTTTTTGCAGAAGTATTCAATCTGGTCGGCATAAGTGTTTGGTGTGGACATTTCTACCGTTGAAGGCAGGTTTAAAATAACCGGGTTTTCTTTGGTTGCGCCAAGTTCGCGCATAACTTCTTCGCAAATGCGGATGGAAAAATCTATTTCCGTACCGGTAAAGCTTTCGGGAGAATATTCGTAACGGATGTTCATGCCGCTTTTGGCAACTTCTTCTTCCGTTAATTTGCGGATAAGGCGTGCGCCCTCCACGGCGATGTCTACAATGCCGTCCATATCTTTTTTAAACACTACTTTGCGCTGCAAAGTTGAAGTTGAATTATAAAAATGTATAATAACGTTTTTAGCGCCTTTAACTGCTTCAAAAGTTTTTTTGATAAGTTCGGCACGGGCCTGAACCAGTACCTGCACGGTTACATCATCGGGAATATAGTTGCCTTCTATTAACGTGCGCAGAATTTCATATTCCGTGTCGGAGGCAGAAGGAAAACCAACTTCAATTTCTTTAAAGCCGATATCGACCAATGTTTTAAACATTAAAAGCTTTTCATCAAGCTGCATGGGCGTAACCAGTGCCTGGTTGCCGTCGCGCAAATCTACGCTGCACCATACCGGAGCTTTGGTAATTACTTTATCCGGCCATTCGCGGTTTGTCATTTTTACAGGCTGAAATGGAATGTACTTTTTGTTTGCATACTGCATTTTAATAACCTCCGTTCGTTTTTAATTGAGCGGAGAAACAAAAATCCCCGCTCCCTACAAAGCATAGGGGCGGGGAATAATTCCACGCGGTACCACCCTAATTTCAGCCGCAGACGCGGCCCTCAGCAGCCTCCAACAAGGCCCGGCTTTATAACGCGGCCAAACGTCCGGCCCTACATATCGGGCGGGCAACTCCGGGATGAGCTATACATAAACCTTTGCCGCTGCCTTGCACCTTCCGGCAGCTCTCTGAAGGCGTTGGGGTTTATCTTATTCCCTTCACAGTTTTTCAGGTGAAAAATATGTTGTTGGAAATTATTATAATTAGTTTTAAAAATTATGTCAAGCCTTATTGCTCTTTTTGAATTTGGGCTTTGCTTTTGCTTACGGAATAAATGGTTTCAACCGCAACCAGTACGGAAAGTATTACCAAAATTACGGATACTACCGGTACGGCAGGATGCCCAAGGCCAAGTACCCAGCCTTCATAAATGCTGAGCAGGAGCGCCCAGTTGGACATTAAGAACATAAGCACAGCCGGAATGCACGCAGCCATCCATACCTTGGAATTGCGGCGGGTATTGTACAGCCAGATGCTGATGCCGATAAGTGCCAGCGCTGCCAGCAGCTGGTTGGAAGCACCAAAAGTATTCCAGAAGGTTTTCCATGCCGGAATTACGTTGCCTTTGGCATCCGTCATGGTTTGGAAGATGAAGAAAATAGGCACTGCGGAAGTAAGCACGGTTCCCAGCACTTTGCCCTTCATATCGCGCCAGCCGGTAAGTTCTTCAATAACGTAACGGCCAAGGCGGGTGCAAACGTCGAGCGTGTCGTAAACAAAGGTAGTAAATGCCATCAGACCGAAGCTGATACCGAAAGCAGCCGGAATACCGATAAGTTCCATAAAGCTGCCGATGCCCATAGCGTAAATAAAGTTAGGCGCTTTGGTAATAAGTTCGGAATCTTTGGCAAGAATCATAACGCAGACGATGGAAACTACTGCAACCATGCCTTCAAGCAGCATTGCGCCGTAGCCAATGGCAGTTGCGTCCGTTTCTTTGGCAAGCTGCTTGCTGCTGGTGCCGGAAGATACGAGGGCATGGAAGCCGGAGCAGGCACCGCAGGCAATGGTGATGAAAAGTATCGGGAACATCGGCGTCCAGAAATGTTCGCCAAGGCTGCCGTCGGGATTAAGATTGGTAAAGGCGGGATAATTAATTTCATAGCCGCCAAACATAATGCCGATTGCCGCTACAACAAGGGCAATGTAAAGGAAGTATCCGCCAAGCGCGCCGCGGGGCTGCAGCAGAAGCCACATCGGCATCATTGCCGCAACAAGGCAGTAAACCAGAATTAAAACGCCCCAGATTTTCTGGGCAGTTGCCGGGTCTGCAACAGGCAGACTAAGCGGCAAAGACTGGCCTGCCCAAATGGCAACACCAACCAGAGGCAGGAAAATCGCTACTGCCAAACCTTCTTTTAAGCCGCCAAAGCGCATTAACAGACCCATAATAATCGGCAAAGCCAGATACATTGCAGAGGAACTTGCAATACCAGCGCCGGAAACAACTTCGCCGTTTTCCAGCGTTACGTTGCCGACAAAAGACGATGCCGTAATATCGGTAAATGCCACAATAACATAAACAAGCGTAATCCATACAAAAATCATGAACAAAATCCACGCGCGCTGCGATACATTAAGGCGCACAACTTCGGTAATGGATTTTGCTTTATGGCGCACGGAGGCAACAAGGCTGCCCATATCGTGAATGCCGCCGATAAAAATGCAGCCCAAAATTACCCACAAAAGTGCAGGCGCCCAGCCGTAAATAACTGCGGCCAAAATAGGCCCGTTAATAGGCCCTGCCGCGGCAATGGCCGAAAAATGCTGGCCCAAAAGCATGCCTTTTTTGGCAGGCACATAGTCAACGCCGTCTTCCATTTCCACGGAAGGAACGGGATTTTTGTCATCCAGTTTAAAAACCGTATTGGCAAGAAATTTGCCATAAGTAAAATATGCAGCGAGTAAAATTATTGCACTTGCAACTACAATAAAAAGTACCAATTACGACTCCTCCCCACTTCATGACACCATTGTCATTTAATGTTTGTTTTAATCTTCATCATCAGCTTCCGGTTCCTGCTGCGGTACCTGCGTAACCATTACTTTATCAACGCGGGTGCCGTCCATGTCAATAACTTCAAAACGGTAACCTTCCCAAACAAAGTAATTGCCGGCCTGAGGAATATGCCCGATATTTGTAACCACAAACCCGGCAACCGTATTATAGCCGTTCTTTTCTTCCAGCGGCAGTTCTTCGAATTCAAAATAATCTTTAAATTCCGAAACAGGCAGCATGCCGTCTACCAGCCAGCTTCCGTCATCACGTTTTACAATTTCCTGCTTAACGTCTTCATCGTAAGAAGGCAAATCACCAACAAGATGCTCGATAACGTCCCTTAACGTTACCATACCGGCCAGCCCGCCGAATTCATCCATAACCAGCGCAACTTTAATGCGCTTTACCTTAAACATATCCAAAAGGCTCTGCGTGTGCATGGCCTCCGGAACATAAAGCGGCTGCTGAATGAATTTGCGCAGGTTGCGTTCGCCGCCGTGCAGCCACGACGCAAAAACTTTTTTGGTATAAACAACACCGGCAACATGTTCCAAATCATTTTCCGCCACAACAAAACAGGAATACATCTTGTCTGACATTTCAGAAAATTGTACATCTGCCGTGTCGTTTAAATCAAGCCATTCAATTTTGGTGCGCGGCGTCATAATTTCGCTGACGCGCAAATCGTCAAGAGCAAATACGTTTTCAATCATCATTTGCTCGCGGTCATCAAAAACACCGTGTTCGCGCCCCTGCTCAATTAAAACGCGCACTTCTTCTTCCGTTACGGGCGGTTCTTCGTTGGGCTTAACGCCGATTACCCTTAACAGAACTGTTGTTGATACGCTTAAAAAGATGGTAAGCGGGCGGAAAACCGTAATTAAGGTTTTAATAAAACGGGCAAAGAACATTGCCATTTTTTCAGGATTGTTCAAAGCCAGTTTTTTCGGCAGCAGTTCGCCTAAAACAAGGCTTAAATACGTTACCAGCACAACAACCGTTGAATATGATACAAATGCGGCGTAAGGCACCATAAAAGGAATTTTACGCAGCAGCACTTCAAGCGGTGCCGCCAGCATGGCGCCGCTGTATACGCCTGTGCCAATGCCGACAAGCGTAATGCCTATCTGCACGGTAGATAAAAATACAGTCGGCTCCTCTGCCAGTTTGCTGATATAAGCAGCACTTTTGCTGCCTTCTTCCGCCAGCTGTTCCAGGCGGCTTTTGCGCGAGGACACTACCGCCATTTCCAGCATTGACAATAAACCGTTCAATAAAATAAGGACTAAAACAATAATACACTCAACCACAGACCCAAGAGGATCCATATATTAACCAACTCCTGTTAAAACAATTATTTAGCCCATACAAGGCTCATTAAATTAGGATATTCTTCCGTTAAATGCCTTAAAATTACATCAATAACGGTATGTACAAGACGCGGGTCAAAGCTTTCTTCCGTGTCGGTAAGGCAGCTGTCCAGGCAGATATCGCCGTTATCGGCAACATAATATTTAAATACTTTGTATTTGCCGTTCATGGCGTTGATATGTTCCAGCACAGCCTGTTTGTTGCCTTCGTTTACTACGGAAGCAGCAACACGAACCTGAATCATGGTATAAATGCTGTCATCGGCAACAACCATTGTCGGCAGCATTTGCCCGCTTACTTCCATATGCGCACGGTATACCACGGTATGCAGGTCGTTTTTTACTTCTTCCTTTGCAAAGCAGGTAATTTTATTTTCTGCCAGAAAAGCGTCAAATTTTGCAGCTTTAGTCATTTATAAAAGCCTCCCTAAAATTATAATTACTAATATGATACACTATATACTTTAGTTTGTACAGTATTCAAATAAATTTAACCACAATATTAAACTACGTACGCATAAAACCGTAAAAAATTTAACAGTATGTCCTTTTATTCTGCCAATCCGTACATTGTACGGCAGATGTTTTTGCCTGCCTGCGTTTTAAAAATGCGGCTGTACGCCGTTTTTACGGCTTCCTGGCTTACGCCGTCTTCATACAGATTTACTAAAAAATCCGCTTCCACTAAAATCTGATAATCGGCAGCGCCAATATTGCCATAGGTATGGTGGTGCGCAATCAGCCAGCACACACGTTCCGTAACAGCGGCGTCAAAGCCCAGGCTTTGCAGCAGTTTTTCCGCTTCCGGCGGACCTTCAACCTCTTGCTGTTTGCCGGTGCAGGTGCCGTATTTCTTTTCGCTATTGCGGATGCCAATATCGTGCGTCAGCGCGGCGGCTTCCAAAATATACAGCGTTTTGGCGTCCAGCTTTTCTTCTTCGCCGATGAGCTTTGCCAAAGCGTGTACCTTAATAAAGTGCTGAATACGTTTGGCGTCGCCGTTGTTGTAGGCAATCATCGCCAGCATTAATTTACGCAGTTTTTCTTCCATTGTTCTCCCCTCTTACACAACCTGAAAAATATAAAATTTTAAATAGTAGGTTTCCGGCACGTTCCACAAAACCGGGTGGTCCGGCGCTTGCTGGCGCGCTTCAATCTGCCGCAGGCTGACGCTGGCATCACGCGCGGCGTCCTTAAGCATCTGCACAAAATACTCCTCTTTCATAAAATGCGAGCAGGAGCAGGTTGCCAGATAACCTCCGCGCGGCAAAAGTTTCATGGCTTTTAAATTTATTTCTTTATAGCCGCGTATGGCATTTTTAACCGTGCTGCCCGATTTTGTAAAGGCGGGCGGGTCTAAAATAATAAAATCATAAGCGTGCGATTTTTCTTCTGCCAGTTTGGTTAATAAATCAAAAACATTCGCTTCAAGCGGCTTAACAACGTCTTTAAAACCGTTCTTTTCCGCATTAATGCCTGTCATGCGCACAGCTTCGGCAGAAACATCCACCGCCGTTACGGACGCCGCCCCTCCGGCAGCGGCATTAAGCGCAAAAGCGCCGGTATGCGTAAAGCAATCAAGCACATGCTTTCCTTTGGCAATGCGTGCCACAGCTTGGCGGTTATATTTCTGGTCGAGGAAAAAGCCTGTTTTTTGTCCGTTTTCAACATCCACGCTGTAACGGATGCTGTTTTCAATTATTTCTGTTACGGTATTTTTATCTTCCACTGTTTCGGGCATAAACCAGCCTCTATTTTCTGCCATGCCTTCCAGTTCGCGTATTTTTACATCGTTGCGCTCATAAATACCGCGGATATTTTCACCGCTGCTGCGCAGAATCTGTATCAGCATGGGGAAAATTTCTTCTTTGCGCAGTTCTATACCCAGAGAAAGAGTCTGCGTTACCAAAATATCGTTAAAGCGGTCTACCGTAAGGCCCGGAAACATATCGGCCTCGCCAAAAATAAGGCGGCAGCATTTAAAATCATCACCCGGCATTACCGTGCGGCGGTAATCAACAGCATACTGCAAACGGCGCTGCCAGAAAGCAGTATCGAATTTATCGTTGGTATTGGTGGAAATAATGCGTACTTTAATTTTAGAATTATCGTTAATAAAACCAGTGCCAAGATATTTCCCTTTATTGGTTACAACATCAACCAAATCGCCATTGGCATAAGTTCCTTCGATATTGGTAATTTCATCTGCATATACCCAGGGATGGCCGCTTCTTGCGGCACGCTCGCCTTTAGAGGTAATATATATTTTTGTGTAATTGCGCATAAGCTGCTCCTTTGTTTTTTTACAAATATTATACAATAATGCGGTAAAATAAAAAAGCCTCCACACCTGTACGGCACGGAGGCAGTTTATTTATATCAGTGCAGATGGCATACGCGGTCGGCAACTTCAGCCTTTTTGGCATCGTTAAAGCGCGGCAGTGTACTGAGATAGCCCGTAATTCTGCGGACTCTTACGATAGTATCATAATGCGGTTTTACAACAACATTATCGCCTTTAAGGCTTAAATCCAAAGAAAGCAGGGTTTCATGCGGGCGTACCTGCAGCTGGTCTTTTAAATAAACAGCAGCTTCTTCTTTTGAAATACCTTCCGCACAATTAACTTTAATACCGTCCATTTCGTATGTCATAAAACTCACTCCTCAAACTTGTTTCATGACCTAATTATAAAGCAATAATAATTATTTGTAAAGCCTTTTCTACAAAATATTGTATATTTAACTTTTTGAAAACGCAATATTTTGTATGTTTATTCTATAATCGGGCGTCCTTCCATCAGGTTCACCTGTTTGCAGATTGCCCATTTCATAATGTCTACCGGGTCTTTCTGGTTGCCCATAGGCTCTACATCACGCTCGTAAACTTCTTTTTTGGAGAACCTGTTGCCGTCGTGCCTGTATACATAAATATCCGCATTGGCAATAGTTTCAATGTAAGTATCGTCAAAATCATTACGGAAGCCGAAAAACCTGTTAACCATATAAGAATCGAGGTCATCAACCATAACAAGCACAAGGGCTTCTATCTGTGCTTCTTCGGCAATACTTTTCATTACATTGGTATCAATTTTTACTTTTCCCTGCGGCGTAAAAATTTTTTCGGCAGCAGCGGCTTTGGCCGGAGCGTTGTCTACAATTTTAAAATCCGGGAAATGATAGGCCCACCTTACAGGTTCGCGCCAAATGCGGTACACGTCCTGCGTTACGTTGCCGCTGCGGTCAAACACTACAAGCGTGGCGGGCTGTTCTGCAAAGGCAGCAAAAGCCTTCGGCGCAGCGCCGGTAAAAGTTAAGCATATTACAGCAAGCATAAAAAACAAATTAAGCTTTTTCATTTTTCTTCACCCCTCCGGTTTATTTAAATGCTGCGGCCGTGCCATGAGCAAGCGGCGCAAGCCCCAGATGTGCGGCTATTGTCTGCCCAATGCAGGAAAAAGATGGCATGGGCTCTAACTGCTGCGGTTTTATGCCGCTGCCGTAAAACAGTACCGGTATATGCTCGCGCGTATGGTCGCTGCCTCTCCAGGTCGGGTCGCAGCCATGGTCCGCGGTAATAAGCAGCAAATCATCTTTTTTCAGCTGTACCAGTATTTCCGGCAGACGGCTGTCAAAATATTCCAGCGCTTCGCCATACCCCAAAGCATTGCGCCTGTGTCCGTACGAAGAATCAAAATCGACAAAATTACTGAAAACCAGCGTATTATCCGGCGCATCCGCAACGGCACTGCTGCTGGCGTTAAAAATATTTTCCAGCCCTGCCGCCGGATAATGTTTGGTTATGCCTCGGTGGGCAAAAATATCGGCAATTTTGCCGACAGCATAAACATTTCCGCCTGCCGCCGTCAGTTTATCAAGCAAGGTAGGTTCCGGTGCAGGCACGGCATAATCATGCCTGTTGCCGGTACGCACAAAATCAGCAGCGCAGCTGCCTACAAACGGGCGGGCAATAATGCGGGCAATGCGGTACGGTTTAACAAGTTCATAGCAAATTTTGCACAAGTCATATAAGCGCTCCAGCCCGAAAGCAGTTTCATGCGCGGCAATTTGCAGAACACTGTCGGCGCTGGTATATATTATCGGTTTGCCGGTGCGCATATGTTCTTCGCCCAGTTCTTTAATAATTTCCGTGCCGGAAGCATGTTTTTCGCCTAAAACTCCCGGCAAACTGCCTTTTTTTATAATTGCTTCCACCAATTCCGGCGGAAAGCAGTTCGGTTTATCGGGGAAATAACCCCATTCAAAATCAACAGGCACGCCCATCATTTCCCAGTGGCCGCTCAGTGTGTCCTTACCGCGGCTTACTTCCTGCGCGTAAGTATATGCGCCGCTAATTTCTGCGCCTTCACCGGCAATAGTATGGGCAAGGCGCTGCCCTCTGCTCAGTTCGGCAGCTTTTTCAAGCCCAAGCCTTGCCATATTGGGCAGATACAAAAATTTAGGGCTGCCGTCCTCATTTTTACGGTTTTCAGCCATCCAGCTGCAAATATGCCCAAGCGTATCGGCACCTTTATCGCCAAATCTTTCCGCATCTGCTGCGTGCCCAATGCCGAAAGAATCCAACAAAAGAATTATTGCCCTTGCCATGCTCATTCCCCCTTCAGCAAAGTTTGCAGTGCCTTTTTGGCAACAGCGCCAAACCGTTCGGAGGCCAGCGCGTATATTTCCGGCGGAGCAATGCTTTCACTCTGCGTGCGTTTGGCAATAACACCGCAAATTGAAGCTGCATTAAGCCCAAAAGCCTGTGCCACAACGAACAGTGCCGCCGTTTCCATTTCATAATTAAGCGCACCAAGCGCCTGCCACTCTTTAAGCGTTCCGCGCAGGGCATTGCATACATAGCCGGTAAAACTGTCATAACGCTCCTGCCCCGGCCAGAAAGTATCGGAAGAAACGGAAATACCGACATGATGCGGCACATTTAAAGCTGCGGCCGCATCATTAAGGGCATTGGTAAGTTTTAACGACGCCACAGCCGGAAAATTAACTGGCGCATAATGCGCAGAAGTACCTTCCAGCCTTACGGCAGCGTTATTAATAATAACATCACCAAGATTGATATTTTCCTGAATACAGCCGGTTGTGCCCACGCGGATAAAGTTTTTAATGCCAAGGCGGGCAAGTTCTTCCAGCCCGATAGCAACGGAAGGCCCACCCATGCCGGTAGAACAAACAAGCACATTCTGCCCTTCAACCACTGCCAGCCAGCTTGTATATTCGCGGTGCGTATTTAAATACTGTGCAGGGCCAAGGGCTTTGGCAAGTGCTTCCACACGGCCGGGGTCACCGGGCAATAGGGCATATTCCGCGCCTTTTAACATTTCGGGCGATAATCCAACATGATATAATATTTCATCCTGTGCGGCATAATTCTGCATTATCTTACCTCCAAACAGGCCTCGCCTGAGATTTATAATATAAATACTTCGACCAAATTCAAAGCACTCCTGCCTGACAAAAGCAAAGGTTATGTGAAATGCCGCCGTAAAATACAAAAAATCCCCAAAAGCCATAAGGCTTTCGGGGATTGAATTTTGAAGCAATATCCAAATATTAGCGTTTGGAGAACTGGCTTGCTTTACGGGCCTTTTTAAGACCATATTTACGGCGTTCTTTTTCACGCGGGTCACGAGTAAGGTAACCTGCTTTTTTAAGAGCCGGACGGAATTCTTCGTCAACTTTCAGGAGAGCGCGGGCAATACCATGACGGATTGCACCTGCCTGGCCGGATACGCCACCGCCGATAACATTTACGAGTACATCGTATTTGCCTTTGGTTTCGGTGAGTTCAAGCGGCTGGTTTACGATTAATTCCAAAGTTTTCAGTCCAAAGTAATCATCAAGCTCACGCTGGTTGATAATGATTTTACCTTCACCCGGAACCAGGCGAACGCGTGCAACTGAAGATTTGCGACGGCCGGTCGCATTATAAGTAACTACTGCCATTTACGTTTCCTCCTCCGGTTATTATCTTACGTTAATTTCGAGAACTTCAGGTTTCTGTGCTGCATGCGGATGTTCAGCACCTGCATATACATGCAGTTTGGTAAAGATTCTGCTGCCAAGACGGTTGTGCGGAATCATACCTTTAACAGCGAGTTCAACCATTCTTACAGGGTTTTTGGCAAGCATTTCGCCTGCGGTAGTGAAGCTTGCGCCGCCAAGATAACCGCTGTGACGGAAATAAGTTTTCTGAACGAGTTTTTTGCCGGTCAGAACTACTTTATCTGCATTAATTACAATTACATGATCTCCGGTATCCATATGCGGAGTGAAAGTCGGTTTGTGTTTTCCACGAAGGATTTTTGCTACTTCTGCGGCAAGACGGCCGAGAGTTTTATCAGCTGCGTCAACAACGTACCATTTGCGTTCGATGTTGGACGGATTAGCCATAAAAGATTTCATCCTTATGTCCCTCCTAAATTATTTCCTGTTCAGTGCGACTTGTTAACTTATCTTGGGGCTAATAAGATACGTCACAAAATCACGTATATATATTTTATACATCTGCTTATTGTTTGTCAAGCAAAATTCGCAGTTTTTAAGGCAAATATTCCGTATAGCCCACATAATCAAGGTAAAGGCCCTGCGGCGGCGCCGGGCTTATTTTAAAATGGCGCTCCGCTTTATCAAGTTCTTCCTTAAACTGTTCCAGGCTCTTTCTGCCAAGCCCTGCTTCAACAAGGTTCCACACAATGTTGCGCACCATACGGTATAAAAAACCGTCACCTTCAATAACAAAAAGCAAATCACCGGGCGCTTTTTCCTGCCACACGGCTTTATATATTGTTTTTACAGGCGAACTTTGCACGCTGCCGCTTGAGCGGAAAAAAGAAAAATCATGCGTGCCCAGAAGAAAACCTGCTGCCATGTTCATGGCTTCGATATTTAATTTGGTGTTCTGCATCTGCCATGCATAATTTCTTATGAACGGGTCGTAATCACCGTTGAGCACAATGCGGTAGCAATAGCGTTTCCATTTGGCGCTGAAGCGTGCGTGAAAACCTTCCTCCGCCTCCTGCGAAGCAATTACCGTTATATCCGGGGGCAGTATGCTGTTCATGGCGCGTTTTAAATTAGCAGCCGGTATGCCGCAGCCGGTTGTAAAAGAAACAACCTGCCCTCTGGCGTGTACGCCGCTGTCTGTCCTGCCGGAGCCTGCAATCACTACATTTTCGCCTGTAATGCGGCTTAAGGCATCTTCCAGCACCTGCTGCACCGTTATATCGCGCGGCTGGCGCTGAAAGCCATGATAACCGCTGCCATCGTAAGCAACCGTTAGTTTGAATGTCCGCCTCATAAGCCCAGCCCCCAGCGCATTACTGCCAAAACGGCAATTAAAAGCACAATTATTGCCAGGGCAATAAAATCGCCGGTTTTATACACCAGCTCATGCATGCGGGTGCGCCCTTCTCCGCCGCGGTAACAGCGGGCTTCCATGGCAATGGCAAGTTCATCTGCCCTGCGGAACGCGCTTATAAAAAGCGGTATCAGTATCGGCAGCATATTTTTGGCCCTTTGCAGCAGGCTGCCGCTGTCAAAATCAGCTCCGCGCGCGGTCTGCGCTTTAATTATACGGTCGGTTTCTTCTATCAAAGTAGGTATAAAACGCAGGGCAATGGTCATCATCATTGCAAGCTCATGCGCCGGTACGCCAATACATTTAAAAGGCCGCAGCAGCGATTCAATACCGTCTGTCAGCACAATGGGCGATGTAGTAAAAGTTAAAATAGACGAAATAAGCAGCAAAAATACCAGCCGCAGCGACATTTTTATACCCATAATAAGGCCTTCTTCCGTTAAACGGAAAAAGCCGTACTGATATAAAACATTGCTGCCTTCACCCGTAAAAGCATGGATAAACAGCGTAAGCAGAATAATAATCCACAAAGGCTTTACGCTGCGCAGCACCATTAATACCGGCAGGCGCGAAAGCAGAATAACTGCTGCAACGAACAAAGCCAAAACTCCGTAGGAAAGCATGCTTTCCGCAAAGAAAATAGCGGCGATAAACAGCAGCGTTGCCAGTATTTTTGCACGCGGGTCAAGCCCGTGTATAACGGAACTGCCGGGGTAATACTGCCCTAAAGTAATATCAGTCAGCATGTCTGCTCCTCCTTACTTTAAGTATCTGCCGTTCCAAATCGGCAAGCTCCGGCGTGCTTTTTACGTTCAGCCCATGTTCCTGCAAACATTCCGCCAGCTTATAAACGGGAGGAACATCCATAGACACTTTTAACAGTTCTTCCTTATGGTTTGTAAAAATTTCATGCGGAACTCCGTCCAAAATAATCCGCCCGTCAGACACTACCAAAAGGCGTGTTGCATAGCGCGCGGCTTCTTCCATATTATGCGTTACCAAAATAACGGCTATGCCGCGTTTACGGTACAGCGCCATTATTTCCTTAAAAATTTCGTCGCGGGCGCGCGGGTCTAATCCGGCAGAAGGTTCGTCCAAAATTAAATAATCCGGCTCCATTGCAACAACACCGGCAATGGCTACGCGGCGCATCTGCCCGCCCGAAAGGCGGAACGGCGAACGCTGGGCAAAGGTTTCAAAATCAAGCCCGGCAAAAGCCATGGCGTCCTTAACGGCTCTGTCGGTTCCCTCCGGCGTTAAGCCTTTATTACGCGGGCCAAAGGCAATATCTTCATAAACCGTTTCGGCAAAAATCTGATGCTCCGGATACTGAAAAACCATACCGACAGAATTGCGTGCTTTTTTGGCGGCTGCATTTTTGGCGTTTAAATTTACGCCGTCAACACAAACGCTGCCTTTCTGCGGATGCAGCAGCCCGCTTAAATGCTGCACCAGTGTGGATTTGCCGCTGCCGGTATGCCCGATAACGGCAACAAATTCACCTTTTTCTATTTGCAGATTTACATCATGCAGAGCAGTTTTTTCAAAAGGCGTTCCCTTCATATATGTAAACGAAACATGTTCTAAACTTATCGGCATAATTCCTCCGTCAGTTCTTCGTTAGAGATAATACCATCCGCCAGCTTAATTCCTTTCTGGCGCAGGTCAAAGGCGGCCTGTGCTGCCAGCGGTGTTTCAAGCCCCAAAGCATGCAGCTCTTTTACTTTCGTAAAAATTTCTTCAGGCCTGCCATGCATTTTTATCACGCCGTGTTCCATGGCTATAATGCGGTCTGCCTGCATGGCTTCTTCCATATAATGCGTTATATACACAACGGTAATATTTTTTTCACGGTTCAGCTTTTTTACCGTGTTTACAATCTCAATACGCCCACGCGGGTCAAGCATCGCAGTAGGCTCGTCCAGCACAATGCAGTCCGGCTCCAATGCCAGCACACCGGCAATGGCCACGCGCTGTTTCTGCCCTCCGCTTAATAAATGCGGGGCATGTTTTGCATATTCCGTCATGCCAACGGCTGCCAGTGCATTATCAACCCTGGTGCGGATTTCTGCCGGCGGCACGCCGATATTTTCCGGTCCGAAGGCCACATCCTCCTCAACAATTGCCGCAACAATCTGGTTGTCAGGATTTTGAAAAACCATACCGACATGCTGGCGTATATTCCATAAATTTTTATCGTCTGCGGTGTCCATGCCTGCCACAACACATTTGCCTTCCGTAGGCAAAAGCAGGGCATTCAAATGGCGCGCCAGAGTGGATTTACCGCTGCCGTTGGCGCCAATAACGGCTATGAATTCGCCCTTATAAATATCGAGGCTTACTCCATTTAAAGCATGAATTTCATTGCCGTCGGTATCAATATAACTATGTTTTAAATTTTTTATTTCAATTAAACTCTGCATTGCAACCTCTGAAAAATATTATTACTTCATAATTATATTATTACAGGGCTTTTCCGTCAACCTGTGTTTTAAAAAGCGTTAACAATCATGCAGCAAATTTTTTATACGCCCGTATACATTTAAAGCGTTGCCGTAAAAAAATTCTTCATGATGTTCCTGCGGCACAACCTGTTTTAAAATATTAATATAATCAGTTATATTTACAAGCGGCCAGTCGCTGCCGTACATCAGCTTATCCCAGCGGCCCATATAATTAAGCCACATTGAAAGATAATCAAAATAAGCCTTCTGCTTGTTATAAAAATCCGGCCCGGGTATGCCTTCCAGCAAACCTGATAAATCTATATACACGTTAGGATTTTTGGCAGCTACTTCGGTGGCATCTGCAAACCACGGGTTGCCGCAGTGGCAGATAACAAATTTAACATCCGGAAAATCGGCAGCAGCTTCATCAACGGTAAGCGGATGCGCATATTTAAGGCGCGCATCACTGGAGGCAGTATCGCCGGTATGAACGGCTACCGGCAAATTATAGGCACGCGCCAGTTCAAAAAGCGGCCAGTGGCGTTTATCGTAAACATAAACAGGCCTGTAACCCGGATAAATTTTTATACCTACGCATTGCGGCTTTTGAGCATAATATTCAAATTCAAGCGCTGTTTTCCCGGCATTTTCCAAAGTAATCTGCTCGCTTTTAACACCCAGGCAATAACCAATATTATCGGGCTGATTATATTTTATGTCATCAAACGGCGCATTTAAATCAATAAGGCGCGGCGAAATTCCGCCATAACGGCTCGGCACATCTTCTGTATTTCCCATTGCCACGCTGAACACAATATTATTTTCTTCACAAATCTGCTGCCAGCAAGCCGCAGTGTTTTCGTATCCCGCATTTGCGGCAACAGTTTTAAAACCTTCAATATTAAAATAATGCATATGAGCATCAATAATTTTCATTGCAGCATCTTCTTTCAACAATAACATTATATCATCAGCAGGCAAAAGCACAATAAAAAAGCCCTGCGCAGGCAGGACTAATTGTAATTAATTTGCATTCCTGTTATAATGATTTTCAGAATCGGTGTTTAAGGTCTTGCCTCTTTGAATCAAGTCGGATTCCACAAGATTGCGCTTAAACGCCGGTTTTATTTTTAAGCAAATATTCCAGCAAAGCAGTGCAGCCTTCGTGGATATCGTTATAAGTAACATCAAAATTGCCGGTATACCATGGGTCGGCAATATCGCGCTCACTGCCTGCAAACTGTAAAAGTTTATATACTTTATGCCGGCTGTCACTGCCTACAATGCGCAAAATATTGCGGATATTGGAGGATTCCATGCCTATAAGGTAGTCGTATTTATCATAATCTGCTTTTGTAAGCTGTACGGCAGTTTTACCGGCAACACTAATTCCATACTGTGCAAGTTTATTGCGCGTGCCGGGATGCACCGGATTACCGATTTCATAACTGCTTGTAGCCGCAGAAGCAATATAGAATTTATCTGCCAGGCCTCGTTTGGCAACCATATCTTTAAATAAAAACTCCGCCATCGGCGAACGGCAAATATTGCCAAGACAAATAAAAAGTATTTTAATCACTTTGTTACCTCATTATAAAATGCACCAAAAATAATATGCTTTGTATACTGCAACTATTTACTGCTATACAGCATAGGAATATAAACAATCCCATCAGAAATCTGCCTGCTGCCGGTTGCAGTAAAACCAAGCTTTTCATAAACTTTTACGGCAAACGGAGATGAATTAACAGTTACTGCTTTAGGCATAGATTCATTTAAAAACCTTTTAAACAAGGCAGTTCCAATACCGGTATTTTGTAAATTCTTATCGACAAAGAATAAGCAAATATGGTTTAATTTATCATCTACGGCAAGTATCCCAGTGATTTTATTGTTATGCAAAGCCGCATAAAATACAAGCTGCATAAGTAAATCTTCATCTTCTGCAAATTTAAAGAAGTTTTTTATGCCTGATTCATCATAGTCCGGCGCAACAAATTCAAGAAAAGTTTGTTTAATAAGTTGTATAACTTCATTAATATTTTTATGTGTTAAAATTAATTTATTATCCGCATAATGGGTTCCGATAATCAAATAATCACAATATTTTTATACCTTTTAGGATAGCATGCCAGCCATTAGATTTAAATTATAACTAATTATAACCTATAAAATAGAAACGCGCTATATACACATAAACATAAAAAGACAATAAATTAAAAACACAGGAAAACATAAAAAAGAAACATACCATAAGGTATGCTTCTTTTCC
>NZ_JAMBLR010000005.1 GCF_023336935.1 Phascolarctobacterium sp. ET69 | reverse complement strand
TGGTGTTGTTACTGCTATCGAAGAAAAATAATTAAACGCTGTTAGCGGTACATATATCTAAGGCCGGACTTTTCAGCCCGGTCTTAGATTATTTTTTTAAACATTGTTGACATAACCCGTTAACTGTGGTACTCTATATTAGTGAAATTTTCAGACCAGCAATTTTGACAGCAAGAGAGGTGTAACGAATGCGTACTTTGATTACTTTGGCATGCACTGAATGCAAACAGCGCAACTACCAGACTAACAAAAACAAAAAGAATGATCCGGACCGTATTGAGATCAACAAGTACTGCAAATTTTGCAAAAAACACACTTTACATAAAGAAACCAAATAATCTTTGTGTTTGAGTTTATCTAGGTATTTTAGCAAGGATGTGAAAAGATGGCCGTTCCAGAATTACCGGGTGTGAAAGACACCAACGGCATTATGCGCTTTCTGCGGGAAGCAAAATCTGAACTAAAAAAAGTGACCTGGCCTACCAGACGAGAACTTATTGCCCATACAATCGTTGTATTTATTGCCGTTGTCCTTTCAGCAATTCTGATTTGGGTAATTGACAGTATTTTTGCTGGGCTTTTCCAGTTGATTTTACAATAAGTTTGAGTAAGGAGGAAGGGAATTAATATTCCCGGTACCGCTATGGAATCAGAAAAACGTTGGTATGTCATACATACTTATTCCGGTTACGAAAATAAAGTAAAAGCTAATCTGGAACGCAAAGTTCATTCCCTGGGTATGGAAAACGAAGTTTTCAATATTGTAATACCTATGGAAAATGAAATAGAAGTCAAAGATGGCAAAAAACGCAGCGTGCAGCGCAAAGTTTTCCCGGGCTATGTACTGGTAGAAATGATTGTTAATGACCGCAGCTGGTATGCCGTCCGCAACACTCCAGGCGTAACCGGTTTTGTTGGCTCCGGCACCAAGCCCATTCCTCTTACAGATGAGGAAGTAAAACAAATTATGCGTTCTATGGGCGTGGAAGAAAGCCGTCCTAAAATTGATTTACAATTACAGCAGATTGTACGCCTTAAAAGCGGCCCGTTTGCCGGATGCCTTGGCAGCGTTTCCGAAATTAATGAAGAACGCGGCAAGCTGAAGGTTCTTGTGGACATGTTTGGGCGCGAAACACCTGTTGAAGTTGATTTTACTCAAGTTGAAGAAGCTGAATAAGGAGGTGTAATAAATGCCGAAAAAAGTCGTTAAGATGGTAAAATTACAGGTACCGGCTGGTAAAGCTACTCCGGCTCCTCCTGTAGGCCCTGCACTCGGCCAGGCCGGTGTAAACATCATGGCTTTCGTTAAGGAGTTCAATGAACGTACTGCACAGCAGGCTGGTCTTATTATCCCGGTAGAAATCACCGTATTTGAAGACCGTTCCTTTACTTTCATTACCAAAACTCCTCCGGCTCCGGTTCTCTTGAAAAAAGCAGCCGGTCTGGAAAAAGCATCTGGCGAACCTAACAAGAAAAAAGTAGCCACCCTCGGCCGCGACAAAATCCGCGAAATCGCCGAAACCAAAATGGCTGACCTCAACGCAGCAGATATTGAAGCTGCAATGAGAATGGTTGAAGGTACTGCCCGCAGCATGGGTATTACCGTAGTTGACTGATAATATTAGTTAACTTAATTAAGTGGGAGGCCAAAAACCGTTATTACCACATAGGAGGAAAAGTTAATGGCAAAAAGAAGCAAAAAGTACCAGGAAGCTTTGAAACTTATCGAAGCTGACAAATTCTATTCTCCGAAAGAAGCAATAGAATTAGTAAAGAAAACTAACGTTACCAAATTTGACAGCACCGTTGAAGTTTCTTTCAAACTCGGTGTTAATCCTAAATACGCTGACCAGCAGGTTCGCGGCGCTATGGTTCTTCCGCACGGCACCGGCAAAAGCAAAACTGTTCTTGTTTTTGCTAAAGGCCCCAAAGTTGCAGAAGCTGAAGCAGCAGGCGCAGATTATGTTGGCGGTGAAGAATATGTCGCTAAAATTCAGGGCGGCTGGACAGATTTTGATGTCTGCGTAGCAACCCCTGACATGATGGGCATGGTTGGCCGTCTTGGTAAAATCCTCGGTCCTAAAGGTTTAATGCCTAACCCGAAAGTTGGTACCGTAACTATGGACGTAACCCGTGCAGTAAACGAAATTAAAGCTGGTAAAATTGAATACCGCACCGATAAAGCAGGTAATGTACAGGCTCCTATCGGCAAAGTTTCCTTTACAGACGAACAGCTTTTGGCTAACTACATTGCACTTGCCGATACTCTGGTAAAAGTTAAACCTTCCGGAGCAAAAGGCCAGTACATGAAAACCATCACTCTTTCTACTACCATGGGCCCTGGCGTTAAAGTTGACGTTCTGAAGGCTAACAGCGACAAATAATTTTATAAATCAGAAGATAATCGGGCCATAGACAGCAGGTGCGGCACAGCCGCGTAAGCATAGCGCCAGCCGAGGTTGGAGACGTTGAAGATAGACCTTCGCGACCTCCGGCTGCGGCCGAGAGGTCTTTTTGATTTAATAAAAAATATCAAAATAAAGAAGGGGGTGCAGATGTATGGCAATTAGACCTGAAAAAGCAGCTAAAGTTGCAGAGATTAAAGAACTTCTTACCAGCTCTAAATGCACTGTTCTGGTAGACTTCTGCGGTTTGACTGTTGCACAGGATACTGCATTGCGCCGTAAAATGCGCGAAGCCGGTGTTACCTACATTGTAGTTAAAAACACTCTGCTCCGTATTGCAGCACAAGAAGCAGGCATTGAAGGTCTGGAGCCGGTTCTTGAAAAGAACACCGCTATTGCGGTTGCTCCGGAAGACCCTGTTGCCGCAGCAAAAATCATTTGCGATTTTGCTAAAGAAAACAAAGCACTTGTTGTTAAAGCAGGTGTTCTTGACGGTAAAGTTATTGACGATGCAGCTATCAAAGCTCTGGCAGAACTGCCGCCGAAAGAAGTACTCGTTGCCAAAATGCTTGGCAGCATGAATGCTCCGATTTCCGGTTTCGTCAATGTACTTCAAGGTACTATCCGCAAAGTGGTATATGCGCTTGACGCTATCCGCGAACAAAAAGAATCCGCATAAGCTGAGGCTTATCGCATAAAAATTTAACAATAAAATTAAAACATCTAATTTATGGAGGTAACTATAATGAATAAAGAACAAATCATTGAAGCTATTGAATCTATGACCGTCCTCGAACTTTCCGAACTCGTTAAAGCTCTGGAAGAAAAATTCGGCGTATCCGCTGCTGCTCCTGTTGCTGTAGCTGCTGCTCCGGCTGCTGGTGGCGCTGCTGCTGCTGAAGAAAAAACTGAATTCGATGTAATCCTGACCGCTGCTGGCGCTGGCAAAATCAACGTAATCAAAGTTGTTCGCGAAGTAACCGGCCTGGGCCTGAAAGAAGCTAAAGCTATCGTTGACGAAGCTCCGAAAGCTGTTAAAGAAAAAATCTCCAAAGCTGACGCTGAAGCTCTCAAAGCTAAACTCGAAGAAGCTGGCGCTTCCGTAGAAATTAAATAATTTTGCTTAACGGCAATAAAAATTCCGCTGCATTGCAGCGGAATTTTTTTATGCCCGCATGATTGACAAATTGCGAAATATATGATAACATATCATACTACAACATTAGTAGATTGCAGGTATTGACAACCGGTACCGGGGGTTCAGTGGTTGAGCACCGTACCGTGCTTATATGGATTTAGATGAGGTGCGTTCATCGAAGACAACATGCAAGGTCCTGAATATTGTTTGGAGCCTTGCTTTTTTTGTCATGGTAAAAACGCGCTTGTTTAAGTCTGCCTGACAACATATACATTAAGGGGTGAGGGATTACATGTTTAAACCGGTTCCCGTAGGTAATAGGACTCGGTACAGTTATGCCAGAATCAATGAAGTATTGCCAATGCCTCATTTGATTGACATCCAAAGAAAATCGTATGAGTGGTTCATGCGAGAAGGTCTTTGCGAAATTTTCCATGACATTTCTCCTATTAAAGATTTTACAGGTAATTTAGAACTTTCCTTTGAAGGCTTTACTCTCGGTGAGCCTAAATATACAGTAGAAGAATGCAAGGAACGCGATGCTTCCTATTCTGCGCCGTTAAATGTAAACGTGCGCCTTCTGTATAAAGATACCGGCGAGATTAAAGAATCTAAAGTATTCATGGGCGATTTTCCGCTGATGACGGAAACCGGTACTTTTGTAATCAACGGTGCCGAACGTGTAATCGTCAGCCAGCTGGTACGTTCCCCGGGCGTTTATTACGCTGTTACGATGGACCCCAGCGGCAAAAAAATGTATGGTACAACAGTCATTCCTAACCGTGGTGCATGGATTGAATATGAAACCGACTTAAATGACGTTATTTACGCACGTGTTGACCGTACCAGAAAGCTGCCGGCAACCGTTTTGCTGCGCGCTATGGGTTTAACCCAGAATGAAGATATTTTAGCGCTCTTTAATAACCATCCTTCCGTTGCTGCAACGCTTGAAAGGGATACAACAACTACCCGCGAAGAAGCTTTAATTGAAATTTATAAAAAGCTGCGTCCGGGCGAACCTCCTACTCTGGAAAACGCCTCCGCACTTATTGAAGCAACCTTCTTTGACAACAAACGTTATGACCTTGCCAGCGTAGGCCGTTATAAGCTGAACAAAAAACTCGGCTGGCGCCGCCGCCTGCTGGATAAAGTACTGGATCAGCCGCTGGTTGATGTATCTACCGGTGAAATTATTGCTGAAGCAGGCACCAAGATTGACCTTGATGTTATTGATAAAATTGAAGAAAGCGGTATTTTTGCAGGCCCCGGCCTGAAAGAAGTTTTCATCCGCCTGAAAGAACAGCCGATGAAAATCATCTGCACTTCCGATATTCCGGAAGACCACCGTACCATCACCGTTGAAGACGTTATGGCTTCCTTCGGTTATCTGCTGAACCTGATGGACGGCCTTGGCACCGGCGACGATATCGACCATTTGGGCAACCGCCGTGTACGCCGTGTCGGCGAACTTTTGCAGAACCAGTTCCGCATCGGCCTTGCCCGTATGGAACGCGTTGTAAAAGAACGTATGACCATTCAGGATGTTGATGTTATTACGCCGCAGGCGCTTATTAATATCCGTCCTGTTGTTGCTGCAATTAAAGAATTCTTTGGCAGCAGCCAGCTTTCCCAGTTTATGGACCAGAACAACCCGCTGGCCGAGCTGACCCATAAACGCCGTCTTTCCGCACTGGGCCCCGGTGGCTTGAGCCGTGAACGTGCAGGCTATGAAGTCCGCGACGTACACCATTCCCACTATGGCCGTATGTGTCCGATTGAAACCCCTGAAGGTCCGAACATCGGCCTTATCGGTTCTCTTTCTACCTTTGCTGTTATTAACAAATACGGCTTTATGGAAACCCCGTACCGCCGTGTTGATAAAGAAAACAAGCGCGTAACTGATGAAATTATTTATCTTACCGCTGATGAAGAAGATAATTACATTATCGCTCAGGCGAACGAACCTTTGGATGATGAAGGTTACTTTGAAGGCGAACGTGTAACCGCACGTTACCAGAACGAAGTGCTTTCCCTGCCTCCTGACCAGGTAGACTTCATGGACGTTTCGCCGAAACAGGTTGTATCTATCGCTACCGCGCTTATTCCGTTCCTCGAAAACGATGATGCGAACCGTGCTCTTATGGGTGCAAACATGCAGCGCCAGGCAGTGCCGCTTCTGTGCACTCAGGCTCCGATCATCGGTACTGGTATGGAATATAAAGTTGCCGTTGACTCCGGCGTGTGCATTCTGGCTAAAAATGCCGGCGTTGTAGAACGCGTTACCGGCGATGAAATTGTTATCCGCAAAGATGACGGCGGCGTAGATAAATACAGCGTATTGAAATTTAAACGTTCCAACCAGGGCACCTGCGTTAACCAGCGCCCGATTGTTTACAAAGGTGACAAGGTTGTTAAAGGCCAGGTACTGGCAGACGGCCCTGCAACGGACCATGGCGAACTTGCACTTGGCTACAACGTAATTGTTGCCTACATGCCTTGGGAAGGCTACAACTACGAAGATGCTATTCTTCTTAGCGAAGATTTGGTTAAAGCCGATGTATTTACTTCTATTCATATTGAAGAATACGACTGCGATGCCCGCGACACCAAACTGGGCGAAGAAGAAATTACCCGCGATATTCCGAATGTATCGGAAGAAGCATTGAAAGACCTTGACGAACGCGGCATTATCCGCATTGGTGCGGAAGTACGCCCGGGCGATATCCTCGTCGGCAAAGTAACTCCGAAAGGCGAAACCGAGCTTACCGCAGAAGAACGCCTGCTGCGCGCCATCTTTGGCGAAAAAGCACGCGAAGTACGCGACAGCTCGCTGCGTGTTCCGCACGGCGAAGCAGGTAAAATTGTCAGCGTAAAAGTATTTACCCGCGAAAACGGCGACGAACTTCCTCCGGGAGTTAACGAACAGGTTCGCGTACATATTGCACAGAAACGTAAAATTTCCGTCGGCGATAAAATGGCAGGCCGCCACGGCAACAAGGGCGTTATTTCCCGTATTCTGCCGCGCGAAGACATGCCGTTCCTGCCGAGCGGCGAACCGGTACAGATTGTGCTGAATCCGTTGGGCGTACCTTCCCGTATGAACATCGGACAAATTCTGGAAAACCATCTGGGCTGGGCAGCACGTGCACTCGGCATGCAGATTGAAAACAATGCCGAAGGCCTTGTAGAACGCCTGACCGGTGTTGGCTATGACGTTGAAAAATATGGTATCCCAGAAACCGTTGAAATCGGTAAATTCGGTGATAAGAGCATTAAAGCCGTACAGATTTCCGTACCGGTATTTGACGGCGCTCACGAAAAAGACATTAATGATGCGCTTGACCTTGCAGGTATCGACCGCAGCGCCAAAACCACGCTGTATGACGGCCGTACCGGCGAACCGTTCGATAACAAAGTTACCGTCGGCTTAACTTACATGCTCAAACTGCATCACCTTGTTGATGATAAAATCCATGCCCGCAGCACCGGCCCGTACTCTCTTGTTACCCAGCAGCCTCTCGGCGGCAAGGCGCAGTTCGGCGGCCAGCGTTTCGGCGAAATGGAAGTTTGGGCGCTGGAAGCATACGGCGCAGCTTACACTTTGCAGGAAATTTTAACCGTAAAATCCGACGATGTTGTCGGCCGTGTTAAAACCTACGAAGCCATCGTTAAGGGTGAAAACGTTCCTGAACCTGGTGTTCCGGAATCCTTTAAGGTACTTATTAAAGAACTTCAGTCCATCGGCCTTGACATTAAAGTGCTCAACGAGGACGAAGAAGAAATTTCCCTGCGTGATACCGATGACGATATCAACGAAACAGCACGCAAGCTGGATCTTGACATCGACGGTGCAATTCCCGAAGCTCCTAACACGGAGATTGTACAGGATGACTACACCACCGACAGTGATGACAGCGCAGCGGAAGACCCCGATTTTGATTTGATTGCCGATATTGGCAACATGAATATGGAAGCAAAAGATGCGGATGACGCCGCCAGTGAAGATATGGAATAGAAGGGAGCGATCGGTTCTTGTTAGACGTAAATAATTTTGAATCTATGCGTATCGGCCTGGCTTCACCGGAGCAAATCAGGGCTTGGTCCTATGGCGAAGTAAAAAAACCGGAAACCATCAATTACAGAACTTTGAAACCGGAACGTGACGGTTTGTTCTGCGAAAGAATTTTCGGGCCTACCAAAGACTGGGAATGCCATTGCGGCAAATATAAAAGAATCCGCTATAAAGGCATTATCTGCGACAAGTGCGGCGTTGAAGTAACCCGTGCCAAAGTACGCCGTGAGCGTATGGGCCATATTGAACTGGCTGCACCTGTATCCCATATCTGGTATTTCAAAGGTATTCCGAGCCGCATGGGGTTAATTCTTGATATTTCCCCGCGTTCTCTGGAAAAAGTACTGTACTTTGCCAACTACATTGTATTAGACCCGGGCAGCACTCCGCTGACTAAAAAACAGCTGCTGACCGAAAGCGAATATATTGAAAACCGTGATAAATACGGCAGCGCATTTAAAGTAGGCATGGGCGCTCAGGCAATTAAAACTTTATTACAGGAAATTGACTTGCCCAAACTTACCGCAGAACTGCGTGCAGAACTGAAAGAAGTAAGCGGCCAGCGCAAAATCCGTGCTGTACGCCGCCTTGAAGTATGCGAAGCCTTCTTGAAATCCGGCAACCGCCCGGAATGGATGATTCTGGACGTTGTACCGGTAATTCCGCCTGAACTGCGCCCGATGGTTCAGCTGGACGGCGGACGCTTTGCAACGAGCGACCTTAACGATTTATACCGCCGCGTTATTAACCGCAACAACCGCTTGAAACGTTTGCTTGAACTTAACGCGCCGGATATTATCGTACGCAACGAAAAACGCATGCTGCAGGAAGCAGTTGACGCCCTTATCGACAACGGCCGCCGCGGCCGTCCGGTAACAGGCCCGGGCAACCGCCCGCTGAAATCCCTTTCCGATATGCTGAAGGGCAAACAGGGCCGTTTCCGTCAGAACCTTTTGGGTAAACGTGTTGACTACTCCGGCCGTTCCGTTATCGTTGTAGGCCCGGAACTTAAAATGCACCAGTGCGGCCTGCCGAAGGAAATGGCACTGGAGCTGTTTAAACCTTTTGTAATGAAACGCCTTGTTCAGAGCGGACAGGCTACCAATATCAAAAACGCCAAACGCATGGTAGAACGCGCCAATAATGTTGTTTGGGACGTTTTGGAAGAAGTAATTAAAGAACATCCTGTATTCCTTAACCGTGCACCGACGCTGCACAGACTCGGTATTCAGGCATTCGAGCCTATCCTTACCGAAGGCCGTGCAATCAAACTGCATCCTTTGGTATGTACAGCATTCAACGCCGACTTCGACGGTGACCAAATGGCAGTGCATCTGCCGCTTTCCGCGGAAGCACAGGCAGAAGCAAGAATTCTGATGCTTTCCGTTAACAACATTCTGGCACCGAAAGACGGCAAACCTGTTGCCGTACCTACACAGGATATGGTTCTGGGCTCTTACTACATCACCATGGTGAAAGAAGGAGCCAAAGGCGAAGGCATGCGCTTCAGCAGCATTAACGAAGCTATGCTGGCATACTTCCATAAGGTTGTTGATTTGCAGGCACGCATTCAGGTTTATGTACCTAACAAAGATATTTACGGTGAAGAAAAGAACGAAGGCGTAAGCCTTGTTACCACTACGCCGGGCAATATCATGTTTAACGAAGACCTGCCGAAAGAACTGCAGTACTTCCATCAGGAAACCGAAAAGAATGCTGCAGGCGAAGAAGTTAAGGTTTGGCATTTAAGCAAACTTATTAACAAAAAAGAACTTGGCAACCTTGTTGCCAAAGCACACAAGCTGTTTGGCAACCTGCGTACCGCCGAAATTCTTGATATTGTTAAAAAGAACGGTTATGATAACGCCTGCAAGGCAGGTATTTCCATTGCCGTATCCGATATTAAAATCCCGAAAGAAAAACAGCAGATTTTGGCTGACGCCGAAAAACAGATTGATAAAACAGAGCGTATGTTCCGCCGCGGCTTAATGAGCGAGGACGAACGCTACCGCAAGGTTATTGAAATCTGGAGCCAGGCAACGGACGACGTTACCGCAAAACTGATGAGCGCGACCATGGATAAATTCAATTCCCTGAACATGATGGCTGACTCCGGCGCCCGCGGCAACACCCAGCAGATCCGTCAGCTGGCAGGTATGCGCGGCCTTATGGCTGATCCGTCCGGCCGTATTATCGACCGTCCTATCAAGGCAAACTTCCGCGAAGGCTTAACCGTATTGGAATACTTTATTTCTACCCACGGTGCCCGCAAAGGCCTGGCAGATACCGCACTGCGTACGGCAGACTCCGGTTACCTTACCCGCCGCCTTGTAGATGTTGCGCAGGATGTTATTGTACGCGAAGATGACTGCGACGTTGTAACCTTTAACCTTGTTAAAGAACGCAGCCGCTTGTGCAAACAAACCCTTGGCGCAAGCCAGAACAAACTGCGCGAAACCGTTATCGGGCGTAACCTTGCTTCCGGCGTTGAAAGCCCTGTAACCGGCGAACTGATTGCCGAAGCAGATACCGTTATTACGGAAGATATTTACAATAAACTTATTGCAGGCCACGTGCTTGAAGTTAACCTGTATGCAACAGATGATATGGACGGCGAAGCAACTGAAACCGTTCAGATTAACATTAGCAGCGAAGATGCCAACAAGGTGATGAAAGAACACCTGATGCATCACTTCAACGGCAAAGAAGTTGCCGAAGACGTTGTTAACGCAGAAGGTGAGGTGCTGGCACATGCAAAAGATACTTACACCGAAGCAATGATTGACGCAATTTTGGCAGACGGTACTGTCCGCGAAATGAAAGTGCGCAACAATGCTATCGAAGGTATCGAAATCGGTGCTATTACCGAAGGCAAGAACAAACAGACGGTTATCGAATCTCTGCGTGACCGTATTGTCGGCCGTAACCTTGCCGAAGATATTCTGGATGAAAACGGCGAAGTGCTCTATCATATCAACGATTATGTTACCGAAGATATGGCAGACAGAATTGCAGCCCTGCGCGAAACCGTTAAAATCCGCAGTGTGCTTAACTGCAAATCTAAAGTTGGCGTTTGCCGCAAATGCTATGGCCGCAACCTTGCAACCGACAGAAACGTTGATGTCGGCGAAGCAGTCGGCACCATTGCAGCACAGGCAATCGGCGAACCTGGTACCCAGCTTACCATGCGTACGTTCCATACCGGCGGCGTAGCAGGCGGCGACGATATCACCCAGGGTTTGCCGCGTGTTGAAGAACTGTTTGAAGCACGCAAACCGAAACACCCCGGTATTTTGGCAGAAACCACCGGCGTTGTGCATATTGCTGAAGAAGGCGGCCAGCGTAAAATTACCATTACCGATAAAGACGGCATGGAAGAAGTTTATGCTATTCCGTACGGCGCAAAACTTGCTGTTACCGAAGGGCAGGAAATCGAAAAAGGCGACCGTCTTACCGAAGGTTCCCTTAATCCGCATGATATTATCCGCATCAGCGGCGTGCGTGCAACCCAGCGTTATCTGGTACAGCAGGTACTCGGCGTTTACAAATCTCAGGGCGTAGAAATTAACGACAAACACATTGAAGTTATGGTACGCCAGATGATGCGTAAAGTACGTATTGACGAAGCCGGCGATACAACAATGCTGCCGGGCGAATATGTTGATATCGGTGAATTTGAAGAACAGAACAGCGAGATGCTTGACCGCGGCTTGCAGCCGGCAGAAGGCCATCCGATTCTTCTGGGTATTACCAAAGCATCCCTGGCAACCGATTCCTTCCTGTCTGCGGCTTCCTTCCAGGAAACCACCCGTGTACTTACGGACGCAGCTATTAAAGGCAAGGTTGACCCGCTGCTCGGCCTTAAAGAAAACGTTATTATCGGTAAACTCATTCCGGCAGGTACCGGCATGAGCAGATACCGTGACGTTAAAGTAAAATACAATAACGTGCCTACTAATAACTGATTTTACTGCATAACAGCAGAAAAGCTTAATAAGTTGTAATAGGTAAAGTAAACCACCCTGTTTATTCCGTTTGGAGTAAGCAGGGTGGTTTTGTTATATTAATTTTACCTACACCTTTGCTTGTGGTATAATATATTATTAGATTTATTGAACGAAAGGAACAAACATGGCTGATAAATTTTTAGTTATAGATGGCAGCAGCCTGATTCACAGGGCGTTTTTTGCCCTGCCGCCGCTGACGACGCAGAGCGGTGTGCATACAGGTGCTGTGTACGGTTTTTGCAATATGCTTTTGCGCCTTTTGGCGGACATACAGCCCAAGTGGCTGGCGGTAGCGTTTGACAAAAGCCGCAAAACCTTCCGCACGGAGATGTTTGCCGATTACAAAGGGCAGCGCAAGCCGACGCCGAGCGAGCTGTCGGAGCAGTTTCCGCTGGCGCGCAAGGTGCTGGAGGCAATGAACATTGCCGTGCTGGAACTTGATAATTACGAGGCGGACGACATCATTGGCACGTTTGCTGTACACGCGCCGCAGGACGCGGACGTGATTATTGTAACGGGCGACCGCGATGAACTTCAGCTTTTAAGCAGCCGCACAAGCGTATATTTTACCAAACGCGGCATTTCGGACCTTAAAATTTATACGCCGGAAGTTTTCGCAGAAGAATATGAAGGCCTTGAACCGAAGCAGCTTATTGATCTGAAAGGGCTGATGGGCGATACTTCGGATAATATTCCCGGAATACCGGGCGTTGGCCCCAAAACAGCTCTTAAGCTGATTGGCGAGTACGGCAGCGTGGAAAATGTGCTCGCTAACGCCGATAAAATCAGCGGCAAGGCACTGCGCGAAAAAGTACAGAACAACAAAGACTCGGCGCTGCTTTCCAAAAAACTGGCAACAATTTTTACGGATGTGCCGGTTGATGCGGATTTGGCAAATTATGAATTGAAAGCATTAAAGCCGGAAGCGCGCGAACTGCTTGCCGGGTTGGAATTCCGCAATATGTACGACCGTTTTAATGCCGTTATGGGCGCGCCGGAAGGCGATTTCAGCCTGTTTGGCGACTTTGTGGAAGACAAGCCTGCCGGGCTGCCGGAAGAAGTTGTAAAAAGTGCCGACGATGCGGAAGCACTGTTTAAACTTATCGCCGTAAGGCGTGAAGTTACGCCGCTTACTGTACAAATTGGCGGTACGCTGCCGGATTTATATTTTAAACGTGCGGAGCTTTTATGTGATGGGCGCGTTTATATTTTTGAAGGCGAGTGCCCCGGCTGGCAGCAGTTTTATGACTGGCTGGCAAATGAAAACTGCCAAAAAGCCTGCTGCGACAGCAAAAAGATTATTAA
This sequence comes from Phascolarctobacterium sp. ET69, assembly GCF_023336935.1. Lineage (GTDB taxonomy): Bacteria > Bacillota > Negativicutes > Acidaminococcales > Acidaminococcaceae > Fusicatenibacter_A > Fusicatenibacter_A intestinipullorum. The sequence continues at coordinate 98,285 of NZ_JAMBLR010000005.1, read as the reverse complement.
AACTGCTTTGTGCCTTGGGGTTGAAGCGCGCGGCATAACGGATGATATTGCCATTGCTGCATACCTTATTGACCCTGCGCGCAGCGAATACAGCATTAAAGCCGTTGGCGGAGCGTACCTGACGCAGGAGTATGCGCAGGAATGCAAAACCGTTGCCGAGCTTGTGCCTGTGCTGCGTGCCAAACTTGCAGAACACGAACAGATAAAATTATATGAAGAAATGGAGCTGCCGCTGGCACGCACGCTTGCCAAAATGGAACTGGCGGGCATTAAGCCGGATGCAGCGCTTTTGGATAAATTAACCAAAGAAATGGCGGCGCAGATTGCAGCGCTTGAGATTTTGGCGGTAGAGCAGGCTGGAGAAACATTCAATTTAAAATCTACCAAGCAGCTTGGTGCTATTTTATTTGAAAAGCTGGGCCTGCCGGTAATTAAAAAAACTAAAACAGGTTATTCCACGGATGTATCCGTTTTGGAGCAGCTACGCAACGAGCATCCGCTGGTGCGGACGATTTTGGAACACCGCAAGCTGACGAAGCTGCACAGCACTTACCTTGAAGGGCTGCGCCCGCTGATAAATACTGTTACAGGGCGTATACATACGCATTTTCAGCAGCTTGTTACTGTTACCGGCCGCTTGAGCAGCACCGACCCGAACTTGCAGAATATTCCTACCCGCACGGAACTTGGCAAAAAAATACGCGAAATTTTTGTGCCGGGCGAAGGTTACGATTATCTGTTAAGCTGCGATTATTCGCAGGTAGAACTGCGTGTTCTGGCGCATATTGCGCAGGATGAACTGCTTTTGGAAAGCTTTCTGCACGGGCAGGATGTACACGCACGCACGGCTGCGGAAGTGTTTGGCGTGCCGCTGGACGAAGTTACCGGCACCATGCGTACGCGCGCCAAAGCGGTAAACTTTGGCATTGTATACGGCATCAGCGATTTTGGGCTTGCCAAGCAGCTTGATATCAATCGCGGCGAGGCGGGCAGATATATTGAAAATTATCTTGGACGCTACACCGGCGTTAAAAAATATATGGATGATATGGTGGCGAGCGCCAAAAAACAGGGCTATGTGCAGACGCTGTTCGGGCGCAGGCGTTACCTGCCGGATATTAACAGCCGCAATTTTAACCTGCGCGGCTTTGCGGAGCGTACCGCCATTAACACGCCGATACAGGGTACGGCGGCGGACATTATAAAAATTGCCATGGTGAACGTGCAGAAAATGCTGGAACAGGGCGGTTATAAAAGCCGCATCCTTTTGCAGGTGCACGACGAACTTTTGCTTGAAGTTACGGAGGCCGAACGCGAAGAAGTTGGCGCACTTGTAAAACAAACTATGGAAAGCGCCGTAAAACTCAGCGTACCGCTGATTGCCGATGTTAACTACGGCGTAAACTGGGCAGACGCCAAATAGGGAGGAATTACCATGCCAGAAATGCCGGAGGTGGAGCAGGTACGCAAAACCCTGCTTCCGCACATTAAGGGCAAAACCATTAAAAATATAGAAATTAACCTTGCAAGGCTGATAAAATACCCGGCACCGGAAGAATTTATTGCCGGTTTAACCGGGAAAACAATTCTTGATGTAGGACGCCGCGGCAAATACCTGGTGCTGAAAACAGGCGAAAACCAGAAGCTGATTGTGCATTTGCGCATGACTGGCAGCCTGATTGCGCAGGAAGCGGAGAAACCTGCGCCGCCTTATGCCAAAATTAAGTTTGAACTGACGGACGGCGTAACAATGTGGTTCTGCGATATCCGCACCTTTGGCACGTTGTATCTTGTTACCAATAATGACGCTTATATTGAAGGCTACGAAACTTTAGGCCCCGAGCCTTTAAGCGAAGGCTTTACGGCGGATTATATGCGCCCGGTTATAGCCAAAAGCAGAAAGCCTATAAAAACTCTGATTTTGGAGCAGACTTTTATCGCAGGGCTGGGCAACATCTATGCCGACGAGTGCCTGGCGTTATCCGGCATTTTGCCGATGCGCACGGCCAACACGCTGACTGACGAAGAAATTGACCGCCTGCATGACGCCATAAACAAGGTTATTGCGCAGGGCATTGCCAACCGCGGCACAACCTTCCGCGATTACAAAGACGGCGAAGGCAACAAGGGCGATAACCAAAATCATTTGCTGGTATATGGGCGCAAAGGCTTGTGCTGCAAAATGTGCGGCGGCGAACTTTTGGGCACCAAAGTAGGCGGGCGAGGCACAACATACTGCCCGCACTGCCAAAAATAAAACGGTGAAGAAATGAAAGTAATAGGTTTAACAGGGGGCATAGCCTCGGGTAAAAGTACAATTGCAAATTTACTGCGCAGCCTTGGCGCGCCTGTGTTTGACGCTGACGCTGAAAGCCGCGCTCTGGTTGCCAAAGGGCGTGCTGCGCTTAACGAAATAGCCCTTACCTTTGGCATTGAATACCTTACGGATGGCGGCGAGCTTAACCGCCCCAAAATGGCGGAACTTGTTTTCCACGATAAAGAAGCGCTGAAAAAACTGGAAGCAATCATTCATAAAAACGTACTGGCGGCAGCGCAGAGCTTTCTGGCAGAATGCCGCAGTAAAAATCTGCCGGCGGCAGTGCTTGACGTACCGCTTTTAATTGAATGCGGCTGGTATAAAGATGTGGATGCCGTGTGGCTTGTTGCCGTAGACAGCGAAACGCAGATAGAACGTGCCATGGCACGCAGCAACATGACGCGCGAAGAAGTTAAGGCACGCATTGCAGCGCAGATGACGCTGGAAGAAAAAAAGGCTTATGCCAGCCTTGTAATTGACAACAGCGGCACCTTTGCCGAAACGGAAAAAGCCGTTGCCGCAGCATGGAAAAATTTTACGGCGGAGGCATAAGTTGGGCAGGCGGAAAAAGAAAAAATTTATCGACAGATGGTGGGTAAAATTCTTAATGGTTGCTGCTGCCATTTTTCTCATAGGTGGAGCCGGTATGAAAATATGGAGCAGCGAAGCCGTGCAGACGCGCTTTGTTTATATGTGGCCCTACCAGAACGAAATTTTGGAGTACAGCTCCAAAAACAAAATCGACCCATTTTTGGTTGCGGCAGTTATAAAAAACGAAAGCGGGTTTGATACTGAAGCTGTATCGCATGCCGGTGCCGTGGGGCTGATGCAGATTATGCCGGAAACCGGCGAATGGATTGCTGCGCAGATGGGGCTTGACCATTTTGACATGGAAGCTTTGCGCAGGCCGGAATATAACGTGCGGCTTGGCTGCTGGTATCTGGGCGAACTGGAGTATGAATTTCAGCGCAACTGGGTGCTGATGATGATTGCCTATAACGCGGGGCGCGGCAACACGCGCGCGTGGATGCAGGAAAACGGCTGGAACTATGATTTTAACCGCATTGAAGACATACCTTACCCGGATACGCGCGAGTATGTAAAAAAAGTTTTGCGCGACCGCGACAAATATTATCTTTATTATAAAAATAAAATAAAAAAGTATTGACAGATTGATTTTTGCGCGCTATAATAATCAATGTTGACGCGGTAGTGGCGGAACGGCAGACGCGCTAGCCTCAGGAGCTAGTGGGGGCAACCCCGTGGAGGTTCAAATCCTCTCTACCGCACCATTTAATTTAATAGCAATACCCCAATGCGGTTGTGGCGGAACGGCAGACGCACCATCTTGAGGGGGTGGCGGGGAGACCCGTGTGGGTTCAAATCCCACCAACCGCACCAAAAATGCAATGAAGCAGCTTGTAAAACAGGCTGCTTTTTTTATGCCCGAATGAATTAAACAATGGGCATTAGCTTAAAAGTGCCGGTATTTGTGCAGGTTATTTTTCTTTTAACTTGTGGACAAAGCATGCCTGCAATGGTATAGTATATTAGGTATTGCGCAGGGGCAGAAAAAAGCTCTCTGCCCCCAAAAAAGATATTTTTGGAAGGTGGTACAATCAATGGAAAAATCTGTTAAGCAAAACACATCCGCTCCTGTGGATGCGGATTATTCGCTGGAGGCCGTGCCTGATTCAGCACGCAAGGGCTTTTGGCAAATGTTCTTCGTTATGCTGGGGTTCACGTTTTTCTCGGCAAGTATGAGCGTTGGCGCAAAGTTGGGTAATGGGCTCGATTTATCAGGCTTTGTATGGGCCTGCCTGATTGGCGGTATTATCCTGTCGGCTTACTGCGGTGTACTGGCTTTTATTGGGTCTAAAACCGGTTTGAATATGGATTTGCTCTGCCGCCGTACTTTTGGCAGCAAGGGCTCTTATCTTTCGTCTGCTATTTTGGGATTTACGCAAATCGGCTGGTTCGGCGTAGGCGTGGCAATGTTTTCCATTCCTGCGGCGGAACTTATGGGCATGAACGAATGGACTCTGACAATTATTGCCGGCCTTTTAATGACGGCAACTGCAGCCACCGGCATGAAGGCTCTGGAAATTGTCAGCTATATTTCCGTTCCGCTTATCATTATTCTGGGCGTTTATTCCATGGTTACTGCTGCCGCAGAAGGCGGCGGGCTGGCTTACATTTTTGCGCAGTCTGCCGGGCAGATTACCCTGTTTACCGGCATTGGCTATGTTATTGGCTCTTTTATTTCCGGCGGTACTGCAACGCCTAACTTTATACGTTTTGCCAAAAACAGCAGTATTGCCGTATGGACTACGGTTATTGCCTTCTTTTTAGGCAACACGCTGATGTTCTGCTTTGGCGCGGTTGGCGGCGCTTATACAGGCAAGGATGATATTTTCTACGTTATGATTGCACAGGGCCTTGCCATTCCGGCTTTGATTGTACTTGGTGCCAATATCTGGACTACCAATAATAATGCTCTTTACACCGGCGGCCTTGCCATTTCCAATATTTCCAAAGTACGCATGAAATGGACTACATGGATTTCCGGCATTATCGGCACGGCGCTTGCAATCTGGCTTTATTACAATTTTGTAAGCTGGCTCAGCATTCTTAACTGCGCTCTGCCGCCGATTGGCATTATCGTTATTTTAGATTATTTCTTTAACCATAAAAAATTCGGCAGCGATTTTAACGAATATACCATTAACTGGTTCAACATTGCCGGTATTATAGTTGGCGCTGCCTGTGCAAACCTGCTGCAGTGGGGCATTGCCGCCATTAATGCCATGGTGGTTGCTGCTGCATTCTTCTTTATCGGCGAAATGCTTGGCAAAAATAAATAATAACTGTAAAGAAAGGATGAATTGTTATGCTGCTGCAAAAACTGTATCTGGCAAATGCCACGGAAACGGTAGATATCCGCGTTACGGATGGTAAATTTGCCGCTATTGCTCCTCAGCTGGAAGCGCTGCCCGGTGAAGAAGTGGTTGATTGCTGTGCCGGAAAAATGGTGCTGCCGCCTTTCGTGGAATCGCACGTACATCTCGATACCTGCCTTACGGCAGGACGCCCGCACTGGAATTTATCCGGCACGCTGTTTGAAGGTATTCAGCGCTGGGAAGAATATAAGCCTTTCCTTACCAAACAGGAAGTAAAAGACCGTGTAAATAAGGCACTACGCCTGCAGGCAGGTAACGGCATTCAATATGTGCGCACCCATGTAGATATTAACGACCCGGAACTGACCGCCCTGCGTGCAATTTTGGAACTGCGCGAGGAAGTTAAGGATTATATTGACATTCAAATCGTTGCTTTCCCTCAGTACGGAATTTTAAGTTACCCCAACGGCAAAGGCCTGCTTGAAGAAGCACTGAAAATGGGTGCCGATGCTGCCGGTGCCATTCCGCATTTTGAATTTACCCGTGAATATTCTGTTGAATCGCTTAACATCTGCTTTGAACTGGCGCAGAAATACGGCAAACTGATTGACGTACACTGCGATGAAATTGACGACGAGGCATCCCGCGGGCTGGAAACTGTTGCCGCCCGCGCTTATGAAACCGGCATGGGTGATATGGTAACGGCTTCGCATACAACTGCCATGCACAGCTACAACAACGCTTATATGATTCGCCTGATGCGTCTTTTAAAAATGTCCGGCATCAACTTTGTGGCAAATCCGTGCGTTAATGTGCATTTGGGCGGACGTGCGGATACTTACCCCAAACGCCGCAGCATGACGCGCGTAAAAGAACTTACCGCCGAAGGCATTAATGTTTCTTTCGGCTCGGATGATATTTTTGACCCCTGGAACCCGCTTGGCAATGCCAATATGCGCGACCAGGTATTTATGGGGCTGTATACCGGGCACATGCTTGGCTATGAAGAAATTTGCAATTCTTATAAATTTGTTACAGAAAATGCTGCCCGCACCCTGCATTTGGGCGATGCTTACGGCATTGCGGTCGGCAAAGAGGCAAACTTTATTATTCTTGACGCCAAAAACTGGTATGACGCATTAAACAACAATGCGCCGGTGCTGCGTAATTACCGCAAAGGCAAACTTATTGCTTCTACCGCGCCGGTAGATAAAAAAGTGTATTTTTAACTGAGCCGTCAATTAGTGCCAAGTGATAGCGAAGGCAATAATTGTGCCAGCGAAGTTACGCAAATTTTGCGATTGAATGATGAGCAAAATTTATGAACCTTTAACAGAAAAAATCAAAAGGGTTATACTTTTCAGCATTGTTAAAATCTGCGGCTTCGTCGATTCCGTCCGGGCATGGCACCGGACTCTCGTAGGTTATTGTTATAAATTAAGCCGCCGCAGTTTTAACTACTGCTTCACAGCACAACCCTTTTGGATTTTTGAACAAACTGGCTGCCAATAAAATAATTTAAATAATAAAAGCCAAAGCATTGCTTAAAGTAGTGCTTTGGCTTTTTGCATATTATATTACTTTTTGCTGTTCTTTACCTGCCGCCGTGCTCACGCTTCCAGCGCATTATTTCATCAAGCCGTGCTTTTACGCGTGCTTCCAGCCCCTGCGTTGTTGGCTTGTAATATTCCGTTCCCAGAAGCGAATCGGGCAGGCACTGCATATTGGTAAGTTTTTCTTCCGTGTTGTGCGCGTACTGGTAGCCTTTGCCGTAGTTAAGTTCCTGCATCAGTTTTGTGGGCGCATTGCGGATAACAAGCGGTACAGGCTCGGCCAGCATTTTGGCGGCGTCGCGCTTGGCGTGTTCATACGCCATATAAAGTGCGTTGGATTTTGGCGCGACTGACATATACACCACGGCCTGCGTTAAATGCACGCTGCATTCCGGCATGCCGATAAAATGGCAGGCGTGGTAGGCGGCAACGGCAATTTCCAGTGCTTTGGGGTCGGCAAGGCCGATATCTTCGCTGGCAAAGCGCGTAACGCGCCGCGCTATGTAAAGCGGGTCTTCGCCTGCTTCCAGCATGCGTGCCAGCCAGTACACGGCCGCGTCCGGGTCGCTGTTGCGCATGGATTTATGCAGTGCGGAAATTAAATTATAATGTTCTTCACCTGTTTTATCGTACAGCAGCGATTTTTTTGAGGTGCATTGTTCCAGCGTTTCGCGTGTTACCGTCGTTGCGCCGCCTGTGTCCATATCGCCGTTTAATACTGCCATTTCTAATGTGGAAAGCGCAGTGCGGGCATCGCCGTTGGCAAAAACGGCTATCATTTCCAAAAGTTCATCTTCAATGTTAATTTTCTGTGTGCCAAAGCCTTTTTCATCTGTTAAGGCACGTTTTAAAAGCTGCACAAGCTCCTCTGTTTTAAGTTCCTGCAAAACAAAAACCTTGCAGCGGCTTAATAATGCGCTGTTAACTTCAAACGAAGGGTTTTCCGTTGTTGCGCCTATTAAAATAATGCTGCCTTTTTCCACAAAGGGCAAAAACGCATCCTGCTGGGCTTTGTTAAAACGGTGTATTTCGTCTACAAAAACAATGGTTTTTTCGCCGTAACGGCGGTTTTCTTCCGCCTTCTGCATTACGCTGCGTATTTCTTTAATGCCGCTTGTAACGGCCGAAAAATCAATAAACGCCGCTTTGGTGGTGTTAGCAATAATCCGCGCCAGCGTGGTTTTGCCCACGCCGGGAGGCCCCCAGAAAATCATGGAGGAAATCTGGTCGCTTTCAATTAAACGGCGCAGCACTTTGCCCTTGCCCAAAAGGTGGGTCTGGCCAACGTATTCGTCAAGCGTTTTTGGGCGCAGCCTTGCCGCCAGCGGCTGTGATAAATTGTTTTCAAAAAGTGACATTGCTTCCATAATTTCGCCTCCCAAAGCCATTATAATTCGCCGCAGAATTAAGCGCAAGCAGAATTTATTAAGCAATTTTACACAATTGTTTCATTAATGCAAGGATATTTGTTTGCTAAAACAGTTTAAAAAGTTATATAATTAAAATAACTTATACTTGCAGAAGGTTGGGTGCGTACTATGGATTGGCATAACCGTAATATGAAAATTTTAATCGGCATTTGCATTGCCGTTGTTTTAATTGTTTGTTACCGTATTTTTGATAATATACAAACGGAGCGCGCCCGTGCGGAAAGAATGTCGCGCGTGCAGGCGGTGGCAGTTGTTACGGCAAAGCCGGAGCGCAGGACGATTACCCCGCTTTTGGAGTTCAGCGGCAGCCTTGACCCGGAGTGGCAGGCTGATGTTGCCGCCAAGGTTGACGGACGTGTGGAGCGTGTATATGTTAATGAGGGCGACCGTGTAACCAAAGGGCAGGTGCTGGCGGAACTGGAACAGCGCGATACTGACGCTGCCCTGCGTGAGGCGCGCGGCAATTACATGGACGCGCAGACCAATCTCCGCAAGGCCGAGCGCGACCTTGAACGTTACAGCGCTTTATATAAACAGGGTGCGGTTTCCGAACAGGTTGCCGACGATTACGCTTTTGCGCGTGACAACGCAGCTGCCAAGCTGGATGCAGCCCGCGGCACCGTGCAGGCTATGGAATCACAGTTTGAAGGTACTGTAATAACAGCCCCGGCTGACGGCATTATCTCCAAGCGCTACCATCAGGAGGGTTATTACGCAACGGCAGGCACCCCGCTTTTTGCCATTGCCGATATCAGCGTTTTAAAAACCGTTATTAATATTCCGGAAGGCAATATCAGCGGCGTATCCGTTGGCAACGAAGCCGAAATAGAATTGCCTGCCTTTGCCGGGCATAAAATTATCGGCAGAATAACGCGCATTGCCCCTGTTGCCGATTTACCTGCGCATACCTTTGCCGCCGAAGTAAGTGTTGACAACACCGAAGGGCTTTTGGCAGGCGTTTTTGCAACGGTAAAGCTTACTGCGCAGCCCAGGCAGAATGTGCTTACAATACCGGTTTACGCCATTGTAATGCGTGATGACCAGAAAACCGTATTTATTGTGGAAGATGATAACACCGTGCGCCGCCAGGTGCTTGACATTGGCTATACGGACGACAAGGTTGCCGAAGTTTTAAGCGGACTGAAAGGCGATGAAGTAATTGTAACCGAAGGGCACAACAAGCTGCGCGAAGGCAGCAAGGTAGTTACTGATAAGGCAGGTAATTAATTATGATAGAGACTTTTATCCGCCGGCCGGTTTTTACTACCATGTTTATTTTACTGCTTGTAGTGTTCGGCATCCGCTGCTACCCGGAAATCGGCGTAGATTTGAACCCTGACGTTGATATGCCTATCGTCAGCGTGCGCGTTACTTACGACGGCGCTTCGCCGGAAGAAATGGAAACGCTTATTACCAAGCCGATAGAAAACCGCGTCAGCCAGGTTGCAGGCTATAAAACCATTTCCAGTACCGTGCTTGAAGGCTACAGCGAAACCGTACTGGAGTTTAACATGGGCGTTGACCCGCAGGCTATGGCCAGCGAAGTGCGCGAAAAGGTTGCCAGTGTGCGCAACCGTCTGCCGGACGATATCGACGAACCGGTAGTACAAACGGTTGATTTAACCTCCCAGTCTATTGTTGCGTACACGTTTTCTTCCGAATCGCGCAGCCGCGGCGAAATACGCCGTTTGATAGAAGACAGCATTCTTGACGAAATGCAGATGGTTGAAGGCGTTGCCGAAGTAACTGCGGTAGGCGCCAGCCAGCGTGTAATACGCCTTGTGGCAAAGCCCGATAAATTAATGGAATACGGAATTTCGTTTCAGGACCTGCTGCAGAAGGTAGATGACGAAAACTACAATACTCCGGGCGGCAAAGCCAGAAACCACGACATGGAAATAACCGTGCGTACCATTGGCAAATACAGCAATATCGACGATATTAAAAAAGTTGTTATTGCCAACCATAATGGCAAAGCCGTGTACATTGGCGACGTGGCGGACGTTATTGACGGCTGGGAAGATGAAGACACCTTTGCCAGTGCCAACGGCGTGCCCTGCGTTATGACCTTCGTGCGCAAACAATCCAAAACCAACACGGTTGACGTTACCGACCGCGTTAACGCCAAAATGGAAGAACTTAAACAGCGCGTAATTCCGCCCGATATTAAGGTTGATATTGTGCGCGACCAGTCTACCTACGTACGCGAAAACATTGCCGACGTGTGGAACACGATTTTCTTCGGCGGCGCGCTGGCGCTGTTTATAACTTATATGTTTCTCGGCAACTTCCGCGCCACCATTATCGGCGGCCTGTGCATACCAACATCAATAATTGCAACCTTCTTTATGATGAAGGCAATGAATTTTACCTTGAACAACATGTCGCTGATGGCGCTGAGCCTTGCGGTAGGCATTTTGATAGACGACGCGATTGTTGTAATCGAAAACATTTTCCGTCATATCGAAATGGGCAAAACGCCGTTTGTGGCAGCCAAAGAAGCGCCGCAGGAAATTTCCCTGGCAATACTGGCAACGTCGCTGTCGTTAATGGCAGTGTTTGTGCCGGTTGGCAGCATGGGCGAAATTATCGGCCAGTATTTTAAACAGTTTGGCTTAACGGTTGCCTTTGCCATAGCGTTTTCCACTCTGGTAGCGTTTTCGCTTACGCCAATGGTTTCCGCCTACTGGCTGAAAGAAGAAAAGCCTGGTGAAAGCCACCGCAACAAATATGTGCAGCTGGCGCTTGATAAATTTGAAGCGGGCTTTCAGATTTTCCGCGGTTTGTACAGCGGCATTATGGAAGCGGCGCTGAACAACCCCAAAAAAGTTATTGCCGCCGGTATAGTTTCGCTGGCAATGAATATTGTGCTGCTGCCGTTTGTAGGTACGGAATACCAGCCGACGTATGATTCCGGCGAGTTTACCGTTAATTTTAAAGCGCCTATCGGCACCAGTATGGAAAAAACGGTAGCACTGGCAACACCTTTGCAAAAAGAAATAACGGCCATGCCGGAAGTAAAAATAGCGGCGCTGAATATCGGCAACGGGCGCAACCCGGTAAACCAGGGTTCTATTGATATCCGCCTTGTGCCGAGTAACGAGCGTGACCGCACCATGCAGCAGATTATGGATGACCTGCGTGCCGAAGTGCGCAACGTTCAGGGCCTGAGCGTTACGGTAGTGTCCAATCAGGGGCGCGGCCGCGGCGACAGCAGGCCGGTGCAGATTGGCCTGCGCGGCAGCGATATTAAACAGCTTAAAGAATACGCGCTGGAGCTTGCCGATTTGGTGCGTAAGGTTCCGGGTGCAACGGATGTCGATATTTCCGATTCGGACGAACAGCCGGAAATTTTAATCAGGCTTGACCAGGCGCGCGCCAGCCTTTTGGGGCTCGATTCTTATTCCGTCGGCGAAGTTGTGGAAATGGCCTTTATGGGCAAAAGCACCGGCAACAGCTTTACAATCGGCGATAATGACTACGATATTATTTTGCAGCTGCCGGAAAGCAAGCGTACCGATATTAATGACGTTAAAAATCTGCGCGTATCTTCGCCGGACGGGCAGTTCATCCGGCTTGGCGACGTTGCCGATATAAGCCTTGGCAGCGGCCCTACGCGTATTGAACGCGAGGACAAGCAGCGCCAGATTGTTGTTTACGCCAACACGGTAGGCACATCTCCGGGCGAACTGATTGCCAAAATACAAAACGAGCTGATACCCAGCATGAATATGCCGCAGGGCTACAACTATAAGCTGATTGGCGAAGCCGATACAATGTCGCGTTCGTTTAACGAAATTGTTAAGGCCATTGTGCTGGCGGTTGTAGTTGTTTATATGGTTCTGGCGGCGCAGTTTGAAAGCTTCAGCCAGCCGGTAATTATTATGGCTTCGCTGCCGTTTGCTGTAGTGGGCGCCGTGCTTGGCCTTTTAATGGCGGGGCAGACGGCCAACATGATGAGTATGATTGGCTTTACCATGCTTTTGGGCCTTGTTACCAAAAACGCCATTTTGCTGATTGACTATGCCAACCAGCAGCGCGAAAAAGGGCTTGATATACGCAGCGCAACGCTGGAAGCCTGCTCACTGCGCCTGCGCCCGATATTGATGACAACGCTTTCAACAATTTTAGGCATGCTGCCTATCGCCATGGGCATTGGCGAAGGCGCGGAGCTGCGCCAGTCCATGGGCGTGGTGCTTGTTGGCGGCCTCATCACTTCAACCATGCTTACACTTCTGGTTGTGCCGGTTGTGTATATGGAATTTGAAAAATGGAAAGAAAAACATTATAAACCTGCCGGAGAGGCAAACGCATAATAAACGGGGCTCTGCAAATTGCAGGGCCTTTTGTATTATCTGTTACAAAATAAATGAAAATCACTTGTGCCATTCCTCTTTAATCTTGTATAATAAATGTAAAGTATAAGTAAAAATTAAGTTAAACAACTTACAGGAGGGCTTATGGTTTACTTTTTCGGATTTTTGGGAGGACTGGCGTTATTTTTATACGGCATGCAGCTTATGGGCGAAGGCCTGCAGCGTGCCGCAGGCGAGAAACTGCAAAAAATACTGGAAAAGCTGACAGGCGTTCTGCCGGTGGCTGTTGCGCTTGGCGCCGTTGTAACAGGTATTTTGCAGTCGAGCAGTGCCACAACGGTAATGACGGTTGGTTTTGTAAACGCAGGGCTGATGAATTTAAAGCAGGCCTTCGGCGTTGTAATGGGTGCCAATATCGGCACCACCATGACGGCACAGCTTATTGCCTTTAAGCTTACCGATTACATCACTCTGTTTCTTGCTATCGGTTTTGCCGTGCATCTTCTGGCAAAACGCCAGCGCGGCAAATATATCGGCCAGGTAATTTTGGGTTTCGGCATTTTAATGCTGGGTATGGAAATGATGAGCGATTCCGTAATGCCGCTGCGCGAATACCAGGGCTTTATTGATTTTATCGGCCGCTTTTCCGATAACCCGATTCTCGGCGTGGGCGTAGGCCTTGTAATGACCATGGTCATTCAGTCCAGCAGCGCAACAATCGGCGTTTTAATTGCCATTGCCAATCAGGGGCTTATTCCGCTGGAAGGCGCAATTCCCGTGCTTCTGGGCGATAATATCGGCACCTGCATTACGGCGGTGCTTGCTTCGCTGCGTGCCAATATTACGGCCAAAAGGGTAGCACTGGCGCATGTAATGTTTAACTTTATCGGCAGCATTATTTTTATAACCTTTATGGGGCTGTTTATAAAACTGGTGCTGGCAATTTCCCCGGCGGACGATATAGCCCGCCAGATTGCCAACGCGCATACGGCGTTTAACGTGGTAAATACGCTGCTGTTTATGCCGTTTACCGGTTTATACATTAAATTTATAGAAAAATGCCTGCCGGGCAAAGGCGAAATTATTTCGCGCAAACCTGCATATCTTGATGAGAAAATGCTGGTAACTCCTTCCATTGCCATGGGGCTTGCCGTTAAGGAAATTGTGCGCATGGGCAACATGGCACGCCATAATGTTGAAGTTGGCATGCAGGCACTGGAAGACAAGGACGAAAATAAAATTAAATACGTACTGGAGCATGAGCCTGTAATTGATGCGCTTGAAGAAGATATAACCCGTTACCTTACCAAAATGAGCGAAAAGGAAATGGGCGCCGAACTTTCGGCAATGCATACAAGGCTGCTGCACGCCTGCACGGATATTGAGCGTATAGGCGACCACGGCGAAGCGCTTGCCAAAGATGCCCGCCGCATGTTTGAAGATGATGTTAAATTCAGCGAAGAAGCCAAAACCGAACTGCGCGCTTTGGGCGAACTGGTTATGCAGGCCAGCGGCAAAGCCATGGAAGCGCTTGCCAATAACGATAAGGTGCTGGCGCAGGAAGCGTGGGATATTTGCCGTCAGGTTAAAAAAGCGCAGAAAGAAATCCGCAAAAACCATATTGTACGCCTTAACGAAAAACGCTGCGACCCTGTTGCCGGGTTTATGATGATGGAAATTTTGATAAATCTGAAGCGCGTTTCCGACCATTCCAAAAATATAAGCCAGATTGTTTTGGGAATTTTTTAAAATTAATTAAAAAAACTGTTGACAAACAGATTTTACTGCTGTATAATTAACTTCGTTGTTGAGAGACGCGGAAATAGCTCAGTGGTAGAGCACCTCCTTGCCAAGGAGGGGGTCGCGAGTTCGAATCTCGTTTTCCGCTCCATGAATTGTCAGCCCGGCAGTTTACTGCCGGGTTTTTTGAATTTATTCAGAAAAGAATAATGATATATTGTAGGAATAGCAGTAAAATTCTTGTCAAGTACCGCTGGTTGTGATATTATATTATGAGCAATGTGTGTAAACAGCTGCATTTTTAACAATAAAACTAATGTAAAAAACATGCTGTAATAATCAGCACATATAATTAAGGGAGGATTTATTAATGAACGTAACAGTAGAAAGAGTCGGCAACGACGCAACTCTTAAAATCACTTTGCCCGCAGAGGAAGTAAACAAAGGCTTTAAAAAAGCCGTTGCAAAAATTGCAGGCCAGGTAAATATCCCCGGCTTCCGTAAAGGCAAAGCCCCCCGCAATATTATCGAAATGCATTATGGCAAAGAAGCAGTAAAACAAGAAGCATTTGAACTGGTTGCTAACCAGTGCTATACCGAAGCTCTGGAACAGGAAAAACTGATTCCGGTATCCGACCCGAAGGTTGAAGATTCTGTATTTGAAGAAAACAAAGATATGGAACTTACCATTAAAGTAACCCTCAAACCGGAAGTTAAACTTGGCGATTACAAAGAACTGCATGTAGAAAAAGAAGCAGTTGAAGTTACCGACGAAGCAGTTGAAGAACAGGTACAGGGCCTGCGCAGCCGCCATGCAAAAATGGTAGAAGCTGAAGAAGGCGCCGTAATTGAAAAAGGCGACTTTGCCATTATCGACTTTGCAGGCACTGTTGACGGCGAACCGTTCAGCGGCGGCGAAGGCAAAGGCTATCCTCTGGAAGTTGGCTCCAACTCCTTTATCCCCGGCTTCGAAGACCAGCTTGTAGGCCTTAAAAAAGGCGATTCCACCGATGTGGACGTAACCTTCCCGGAAGAATACTTTGTTAAAGAACTGGCCGGCAAACAGGCAATTTTCAAAGTAAACGTACAGGATGTAAAACGCAAAGAACTGCCGGAACTTACCGATGAATATGTAGCAGCAAACAGCGATTGCAAAACTGTTGAAGAACTGCGCGCAAGCTACAAAGAACGCATGCAGAAAGCAGCTGAAAACAATGCCCAGATTGCTTATGAAAAAGCATTGATTGACCTTGCAGTTGCCAATGCGGAATTTGAAGTTCCCGAAATTATGATTGAAGACCGCGTAACCCAGATGATTGACGAAATGCGCATGAGCCTTGAAGCACGCAAACTCACTCTGGAACAGTACATGCAGTACAGCGGCATCGACATGAAACAGCTTCGTGAACGCCAGCATGACGCTGCTGTTGAAAACGTTAAAACCGACCTCGTTCTTGACGCTATTGCCAAAGCTGAAAACATCCAGGTATCCATGGAAGATGTTGACAGCGAACTTTCCGCTATCGCTTCCCAGCATGGCGCAACTCTTGAAGACGTTAAGAAAATCATTAAATCCAATGGCACTATGGGCCTGCTGCTCGCAAACATTCTGCGCCGCAAAGCTGCCCATGTAATCATTGACAGCGCAAAATAATTTAAGCGCGGTTAAACCACAGTAAAGGGGTGTGACAATAATGAATTATGTGCCAATAGTTGTAGAACAGTCAAACCGCGGAGAACGCTCTTACGATATATATTCCCGCCTTTTAAAGGACAGGATAGTTTTTGTTACCGGCGAAATAGATGATACTATGGCCAATCTCGTTATCGCCCAGCTGCTCTTTTTAGAGTCGGAAGACCCCGATAAGGATATCCATCTCTACATTAACAGCCCGGGCGGCAGCGTAAGCGCCGGCCTGGCAATTTATGATACAATGCAGTACATAAAGCCTGATGTTTCCACAATCTGCATGGGCATGGCCGCCAGCATGGCATCCGTGCTTCTGGCTGCTGGTGCTCCGGGCAAACGTTTTGCCCTGCCGTACTCCAGAGTTATGATTCATCAGCCGCTGGGCGGCGTTCAGGGGCAGGCTTCCGAAATTGAAATCACCGCGCGCGAAATTCTGCGCCTCCGTGATGAAATGAACGGTATTTTAGCCAGCCATACCGGACAAACCAAAGAAAAGATTGCGCAGGATACTGACCGCGATAACTACATGAGCAGCCAGCAGGCCAAAGAATACGGCCTGATTGACGAAGTGGTATCGCGTAAACCTGCTAATGAAAAATAAAGGCTTTAAGGAGATACTCAAAATGAAATTCGGTGGGGACAATCACCACGATGCCCCGGTTTGCTCTTTTTGCGGCAAGCGCGAAGCGCAGGTCAGCAAAATGTTCAGCAAAGTGCTTGGCGAAGGTGATTTGTTTATTTGCGATGAGTGTATAAAACTCTGCAATGAAATGCTTGAAGAAGAAATGCGGGCAAGGGCTGTAAACCATACTGAAATTGCCGAACTGCCCAAACCCAAAGAAATAAAAGCAATTTTGGATGAATATGTAATCGGTCAGGAAGAAGCTAAAAAAACCCTTGCCGTAGCCGTTTACAACCATTATAAACGCATTGACTACGAACTTAACCATGTTCCCGGCGACAAGGATGTTGAACTGCAAAAATCCAACATTTTAATGCTTGGGCCTACCGGCAGCGGCAAAACACTGCTGGCGCAGACTCTGGCAAAAATATTGCAGGTTCCTTTCGCCATTGCCGATGCCACCGCTTTAACGGAGGCCGGTTATGTAGGCGAGGACGTGGAGAACATTCTGCTGCGTTTAATCCAAAATGCAGATTACGATATTGAACGCGCACAGCGCGGCATTATCTACATTGATGAAATTGACAAAATTTCGCGCAAGTCCGAAAATCCTTCCATTACGAGGGATGTTTCCGGCGAAGGCGTACAGCAGGCTCTGCTGAAAATTCTGGAAGGCACTGTTGCCAACGTTCCGCCGCAGGGCGGGCGCAAACATCCGCATCAGGAATTTTTGCAGATTGATACCACAAATATTCTGTTCATCTGTGGCGGCGCGTTTGACGGACTGGAAAGCATCATCAGCGCACGCACGGGCAAAAAGAATATGGGCTTTGGCGCCGATATTAAAACCAAGGACGAAATCAGCCTGACGGATACCTTTAAAAAGGTACTGCCGGAAGATTTGATGAAGTTTGGTTTGATACCGGAATTTGCCGGACGCCTGCCGGTTGTTGTAACGCTTGAAGCACTGGACAAGGCTGCGCTGATTAAGATTTTGCAGGAGCCTAAAAACGCACTGGTAAAACAGTATCAGCACTTTTTGGCAATGGACAATGTAGAACTTGAATTTGAGCCGGATGCACTGGACGCCATTGCCGAAGAAGCACTGAAACGCAGTGCCGGTGCGCGTGGACTGCGCGCCATTATTGAAGCGGTAATGCGCAATGTAATGTACGACGTGCCTTCGCGCAGTGATGTTGTAAAATGTATTGTAACGGCCGATTCCATCCGCAATCATGCAGAACCTAAAATGATTGTAGCGGCAGGCTGAAAGAAAAATAATGGGGGAAGGGGATTTTAACCTTCCCTCTTTTTGGTTTTATGGGCCTTTTGTGATACAATTATAAGAGATTTGAATTTTAATATAAAATAGGGGGATGCTAATATAAATGGAAGCATCAGGAAAATTAATGCCCCTGCTGGCGTTAAGAGGAATTATCGTATTCCCGGGAATGACGGTAAACCTTGATGTAGGCAGGGATAAATCAATAAATGCGGTTAATGCTGCCATGCAGCTTGATAAAAAAATACTGCTGGTAACTCAGCGCGATGCCGAAACCGCAGACCCGAAACGCGAAGAACTGTATAATTATGGCGTTGTTGCCGAAATTAAGCAGCTTTTAAAACTGCCGAGCGGTGCAATCCGTATTTTAATTCAGGGGCTTGAAAGGGCAGAACTTACTTCGTTAATTGACGCACCTTTTAAAGATACTTACCTTGAAGGTTTTGCCATGCCGGTAGCCAGCGTTGAGCCGGAAGAAAATTCCGAAACCGAAGCTATGCGCCGCGTGCTGCTGCAAAGCTTTGAAAAATGGCTTATTACCGGCAAAAAAGTAACCACCGAAGTTATGCTTAACTTTAAAAACATAACTACCGCCGGTGAAATTGCCGATATCATTGCCGGTTATTTAACAATCAGCATTGACGAAAAAGAAGAACTGCTGGAACTTGCCGATGTAAAAGAGCGTATGCACAAGCTGCATACTTTTTTGTGCAAAGAACTTGAAATTGCCGAACTCGAAAAAAACATTACGCAGGAAGTACGCAAACAAATAGAAAAAAACCAGCGTGAATATTATCTGCGCGAGCAAATTAAGGTTATTAACAAAGAGCTTGGCGAAGGCGACGAACGCAAGGCCGAAGTTGACGAATATAAAAAACAGATGGAAGGCCGCGACCTGCCGCCCGAAGTAGCAGATAAAATTAACAAAGAGCTTGACCGCTTGTATAAAATGCCGCCGATGATGGCAGAAAGCGGCGTTATCCGCAATTATGTGGAAACGCTTCTTGCTTTGCCGTGGGGTATTTACGGCAAGGATAACTTTGATTTAAAACACGCCGAAAAAGTGCTTAACAAAGACCACTACGGCCTTGAAAAAGTTAAAGAGCGCATTTTGGAATACCTTGCGGTGCGTGCTCTTACCAAAAGCGGCAAAGGGCCTATTTTGTGCCTCGTCGGGCCGCCGGGCGTGGGCAAAACTTCACTGGCGCAGTCTGTTGCCCGCGCTATCGACCGCAAATTTACACGCATGTCGCTGGGCGGCGTGCATGACGAAGCCGAAATCCGCGGCCACCGCCGCACCTATATCGGCGCAATGCCGGGCCGCATTATTCACGGCATGCAAACCTGCGGCGTTATGAACCCGGTTTTCCTGCTGGACGAAGTGGACAAAATGTCGTCCGATTTCCGCGGCGACCCTGCTTCCGCACTGCTTGAAGTTTTAGACCCGGAACAGAACAACACCTTCAGCGACCATTATGTTGAAATACCTTTCGACTTGTCGCAGGTATTCTGGATTGTAACGGCCAACACCGTGGAAACAATTCCGCCCGCACTGCTCGACCGTATGGAAGTGGTGCAGCTTTCCAGTTATACCGAAGATGAAAAGGTAAAAATTGCCGAACTGCATCTTTTGCCGAAAGAACGCCAGAATAACGGCTTAACTGCCAAAACGCTTTCCATAACGGAAGATGCGCTGCGCATGATTATACGCGGCTATACGCGCGAAGCAGGCGTGCGCAATCTGGAACGCAAAATTGCGGCAGTCTGCCGTAAAACCGCTCTGCGCATTGTTAACGGCGAAGCCAAAAGCGCAAAAGTAACAGCTAAAAATTTACATAAATATCTCGGCAAAGTAATTTATCTGGAAGATGATGTAAGCCTTGAAGCAGCAGCCGGCATCTGCACCGGCCTTGCGTGGACCCGCGTCGGCGGCGAACTGCTTAAGGTAGAAGTTGTGGCCTGCAAAGGCAAGGGGCATCTTGCGTTAACGGGCCAGCTTGGCGACGTTATGAAAGAATCTGCCCAGGCGGGTTATACCTACATCCGTTCGCGCGCAGATGAACTTGGCCTTGACAAAGATTTTTACGAAACTACCGATATTCATATTCACCTTCCGGAAGGCGCAATACCTAAAGACGGGCCTTCGGCCGGCATTACCATGGCAACGGCAATGATATCGGCGTTAACGGGCCGCAAAGTTAAAAAGAACCTTGCCATGACTGGCGAAATAACGCTTTCCGGCAGAGTGCTTCCGGTTGGCGGTATTAAGGAAAAATTCCTGGCTGCCCACCGCTACGGCGTAAAAACCATAATTATGCCGGCTAAAAACGAGCAGGATTTGGAAGAACTGCCCGCAAACGTACGTGCAAAAATGCACTTTATTCCCGTAAAACATATGGACGAGGTGTTAAAAATAGCATTGGAGGATTAACGCGATGAACAAAGGAGTTTGGGACATAGTCCGTGCGCAGTTTGTCACGTCTGCCGTTAAGGCAGAACAGTACCCTTCGCCGCAAATGATTGAAGCCGCCTTTATCGGGCGCTCCAATGTCGGCAAATCTTCTCTTATTAACTCGCTCTGCCGCCGCAACGGGCTGGCACGCGTAAGCGCCACCCCCGGCAAAACGCAAACAATTAACTACTATTTGCTGAATGCCAAACGCAATGTAGAAGGCGGCGCCGATACAGCACAGTTTTACCTTGTCGATTTGCCCGGTTACGGCTTTGCCAAAACAGGCAAATCCAATAAAGATTTATGGTCCGGCTTTATCAGCAAATATCTTTCAGGTTCGGACAACCTGGCATTAGTATGCCAGCTGATTGATATCCGCCATAAGCCGATGGAAAGCGACATAGAGTGTTACCACTGGCTGCTGGGCTGCGGCCTTAACGTGCAGATTATTCTCACCAAAGCCGATAAACTTTCCAAAAATGCAGCCATGGCTCAGAAAGCACTTTTTAAACGCGAACTTGGGCTTGATGACAGCCGCATTATAACTTATTCGGTAACGCAGAACACTATGCGCAGTGAACTTATTAACCGTATTATGACGGCACTGGAAAACCACAGATGATTTTGTAAGCGCACAGATTGTAGGGAGTGGTTTGTATGGGGATTTTTGACATAATGCTGCATGTAAGGCGCCTGATGATGTTCGGGCTGGCAGTGCTTATAGGCTTTCTTTTTCAATACATGGCAATACCTATACCGTTTTTGCTCGGCGGCATAGTATCATCCATGTTCTGGAAAGTTATAGGCGCACAGGTATATTGGCCGCGCCAGTGGCGCGAACTGGGCCTTTGCGTAGCCGGTTACGGCATTGGGCGCAACTTTACGGCAGAAACCATGCACGAACTTTCCATGCAGTCGCTTGGTGTGCTTGAAGCAACCGGCGCCGCCGTAGGCGCTTCGGTTATTATAGCGTGGTGGACATCACGCCACAGCTACGCCAATCTGCAAAGCTGCGTAATGGGCTGTATGCCCGGCGGGCTTACGCAGATGATGCTTATGAGCGAAACCGACAAGCGCGTTGATTTCAGCGTGGTAATGGTAATGCAAACCCTGCGCCTCATGAGCGCCATTATCATCGTACCGTTTCTGGTTGTGCATGGCCTTGGTGCAGAAATAAAAGACACCGCACTTCCGGCAGCACAAACAGGTGGCTACACCTGGCTGTGGATGGTGCCTATCGCAGCAATTGGCGCTGTTGTTCTGCAAAAGCTGCATATACCAACGCCGCGCCTGTTGGGGCCAACGATCGCCGCGTCTGCCTGCTCATACTTCTTCGGCACCTTTCAGCCCGTGCCCGACCCTCTCATGACGGTTGCGCAAATAAGCATCGGCCTGTACATGGGCATGCTGCTTGATCCTGCGCGCATAAAAGAAACTGCCCGCCTTATGCCGTTTATAATAACAGGCATCTTAATAATTATTGCTGTCAGCGTTGCCATGGCCTACTATCTTTCCGGTATTTACGGCTTTTCGCTTATAACCGCCTTTTTGGCAATGGCCCCCGGCGGCATTGCCGAAATGTGCCTTGCAGGCATGAGCATGGGCGAAAACGTTTCGATAATTTTAACCTATCAGCTGGTTAGAATGCTTATTTTAAATATCACCGTGCCAATGGGGCTGACGTGGTACTTTAAAGATAAATAATATCAATTAGGATATTATAACGCAAAAATAAAAATGGTAAATTTTTACCAAAAGGCTTGACAACACTATTAGTAATAGTTATAATTAGGGCAACAAATCAATATTTCGTACAGGTACAGTAACTGTTTAAATGTTTATCGGTGCAAATCCGATGCGATCCCGTCGCCGTAACGGCAATAAAAGCCGGAGCCGGTCACCCAGCCTGTATAAGCATCACTGCTTGACCTGCGGGAGACAGGAAGGAGATGTTTACTAACCAACCGGCTTTGTTTATGTGAGAGTGGCAGGGCCTCTTGATTGTAATTATCTGAACCCGTCTTTTCGTTTTGGAAAGACGGGTTTTTATCTTGCCTGCGCAGGTTGGAATATTGATTTTTAAAATTCATTTAACATTCTCAGATACTCATTCTCTACTCCTCTTGCAGTGCCCGTTGGGGTGCAGGTGCTGCTTTGGCCGCCGTGTTTTTACGGCGGCTGTTTTATTTTGCCGCAAAAAGTTGAGCAAAATCTCTTTTGCTGTTATACTTAAAACAGAAAAAATATTTTCAGGAGGTTTTAAAATGAAAGTAATTTCTACCGAAAAAGCTCCGGCCGCTATTGGCCCATACTCTCAGGCAATTGAAATTGGCGGCATGCTTTTTGCTTCCGGGCAGATTCCTGTTGACCCTGCTACCGGCGAAGTGCCGGAAGGCATTACCGCACAAGCAGAACAAAGCTGCAAAAATGTAGGCGCAATTTTGGCAGAAGCAGGCCTTGGCTACGAAAACGTAGTAAAAACCACCTGCTTTTTGGCAGATATGGCAGACTTTGCCGCTTTTAACGAAGTTTATGCCAAATATTTTACAGGCAAACCCGCACGCAGCTGCGTTGCCGTTAAAGGCATACCCAAAGGCGTACTTTGCGAAATTGAAGTAATTGCCGCAAAATAACAAACTAACAAAAAAGGTTGTACCGGCTGGCAAAAGCCATACAGTACAACCTTTTTTATTTTTATTATGAAACTTTATACCTTAAATTTTTAAGAGCCTGTTTATGGTGTTTGGTAACCATGGCAGGCGTGCAGTTTAATAATCTGGCTGTTTCTTTGCCGCTTAAGCCTTCAAAATATAAAGCGTTAATAGTTTTTTGCTGTTTGGCGCTTAACTTATTAAGTGCCAGTTTCAATAAAATACTTAATTCCTCACGTTCAATAACATCGTCGCTGAACTCAGCGCCTTCTGCCTTACTGTCGGGCAGGGGCGCTTTTTTATTTTCATCCGCCCAAACTTTTTTAACTTCGTCATATAGTGCAAAGTGAATACGGCATCTAACATATCCTGCAAAATGCTCGTAATCAGCGCCGTTGTATGTTAATACAAGCTCAATAAACTTTAACCTTGCAAGGCTTAAACCTTCATCAAAGCCAAGGGCATTGTAGAACATATCGCGGCGCATTTCACTGTGGAACAAAGGCTCAAAAGCAAGGCAAAGCTGTTCCAAAGCCTGTTTATTGCCATTTTGGGCAGCAGTAATTAAACTTTTTGTTTTATTTGCCAAAGTGGTAAAAGTTTTGTGGCGTACGGTTTTGGGAATAATATCCATTTCCGGCACGGCAGATTTTAAAACCCTGCCCGGTATTTGGCTGAAAGATGACAAATTTTTTCTTTGAATCACAAAAACCTCCAAATTTTAAACTTACCAGCTTTACCGTGGCCACGCAAAAGCGGCGTAAGCAAGATTATAACGGAATGTTTGGCGATTTGTAAAGACCTTGTTTTAAAAATTTTTATATGTTAAATTAAAAGTTTTGGCTTTACAAAAAAAGTTACCGGTGCGCAAGACAACGTACAGTACGGATTATTTATTTAGTAAGCGTCTTGCGGGGGGGTAAAGGTATGGTATAATTTCAGTAAGCGAGTTGTTTATAAATAAATATTAAAAAATCTTAAAGATGATGAAAGGGATGTTAATTTATGAAAAGCAATAAGCTGTTGGCAAAAAGTATTACCCTTGGTTTAATTTTGGCAATGCCGTATGGCGTTGTAAGTGCGAATGAAATTACTATTGATAGTAAATATGTAAACGGTGAAACAATAACTGGTATTAATGCCGAAGATACTATCGTTTATAAAGGCGTAGATACTTTAACTGTTGAAAATGAAGCTGGTATAAAAAATGCGGCAAGTTTAACTGTTAATCAAAATCTGACTAATAGAGGTACTATTCAGGATATTGGAAGTTTGGTTACAACCGGTAATTTAACAAATGGAACAAGTACGTATAATAGTACTATTACTGTTGGCAGTTTAAACGTATCTGGCAACGTGGTTAACAGTAATAAAATTGCCGTTACCGGTTCTGCTGAATTTAATAATTTAGATAACTGGGGAGATAATAAAGGTGACGCACATAATGGAGAGTTTGTTGCAGATACTATTATCGCTACTGGTTATATCAACAATGATATAGGTGCAACTATTAAAGTTACCGATAGTATGAGTGCCGTCGGTAATATTACTAATAGTGGTACTTTAACAGCAACTGATGCTGCTGTTTCAACTGAAGCTAATTTTACTAATAACGGAACTACCGAAGCTGCTTCTATTACCGGTAAAAAAGTAACCAATAATGTTGGCGGAACTGTTACTGTAAGCGGTGATGTAACTGTTACCGGGACGACACAAAATGTTACATGGGATGGGCAGTTAAAAAATTTTGGAAGCTTTGAAGCAAAAAATTTAAATGTACAATCTTCTATGATAAATGGTGATGGAACTAATAAAGCCACACTAACCATTAAAGGCAGCATTAATGGTGATAAAAAGGATTTGTATATCATAAATAGAGCTGGTTCTGAAATTAGTGTTGAAGAAAATGTATATGGTACTTTAAATAACCAAGGCAAAGTTACTGTGAACGGAACGTTGACTGTAACCGGTACTTCAAGCAGAAACTCCAGTTTATCGTCAGCTGATGAAAATTCATTTATAAAAGCGAAGGAAGTTATTGTTCAAGGTTATACTAAAATTAATGGTACTGCCGAGATTAATGAATTAACTGTAAATGATACTGTTGAAGTTAACGCCGATGGCAGTAAGCTTACACTTAATACTGTAAATGTTAACGATAATATTCAATTCCGTGATAATACGGGAGCTGTAAAATTAACAACTGTAAACCTTAATGGTGATGACGCTTCATTGCAGGCTGGCGGTACAAGCATTAAAATTGATAGTGTTAATGTGGACGGCAATGGTGCAATAGAAGCGTGGGATTGGGATAATTCTACAAATGATACTGCTATTAATGTTGGTACAGTAACAGTTAATGGTAAATTGAGCATTACAAATAATGGCGGAGAAAATTCATCTTTTAAAGCAGGAACTATTACTTTAGAAGATGGTGCTACGTTAGAAAACGCAGATAGACAAACTAATAGCGGCGATTGGACAAGCGCTTTTGGTAGTTTTACAGTTGATGCTTTAACCGGTACTAATTCCAGCATTATTAACGAAGGCAAAATGAATATTGGCACTTTAAATGGTGAAAATAACAATATTACGCTAGACAGCCTTGATAAAGCGCAAGTTACTATCGGCACCAATCACAGCACCGGCTTGCAGGTTACAGGCACAAGTGAAGCAACCAGCCAGTTTAACAGAAACGACCTTGCTGGTAGCTTGCAGGATTTAGCAGATACTGTTGAAATTACAAATGGTAATCAGTTAGACAGCGTACTTGCACAGGAAAGTGGTATTATAGGCGAAACTACTGCATTGGTAGATGAATATGGCAATATTATAGCTAATACTGTTATTGAAAAAGGGCATATTGCCAACGAAGGCATTACCGAACTTGCCAATGTAGCCTTTATGGCATGGCGTGCAGAAAATGACGAAATGCACCAGCGTATGGGTGAACTGCGCAGCAGTAACGGCGAAGCAGGTATTTGGGCACGCATGAAACGCGGCGAAAGCAAATACGGCGATATGGATATTAAAAACCAGTACAGCACTTATCAGTTAGGCTATGATGAAAAAGTAGGCGACAGCAACTGGTATATCGGCGGCGCCATCAGCCGTACCGAAGGCAAGAGCAGCTTTGCAACCGGCAGTGGTGAAAACCAGTCCACCGGCTTTACCGTATACGGTACTTACGTTGCTGACGACGGACAATATGTTGATTTAAGCGCTAAATACGCACGTTTGGATAACGAATTTGATGTATTTGGATGCAGCGGCATTGAAAGCACCGGCGATTACAGAAACAACGGTTATGCCTTCAGCGCTGAATATGGCAAACGTATTGAAGCTGGCAATGATTTTTGGGTAGAGCCGCAGGTACAGTTAACTTACGGTCATTTAAGCAGTGCTAACTATACCACGAGCCGTGACGTAAGAGTAACGCAGGACGCAATGGACAGCGTAGTAGGGCGTTTGGGCTTTGCGGCAGGCAAAGATATTGGTGCAGGCAATGTATATGTAAAAGCAAGCTATCTGTACGATTTTGACGGAGATACCAATGTAAAAATGACAGACGGCAAAAACAATGCCGTTTATGACCAGGACCTTGGCGGCGGCTGGTTTGAAGTAGGCATTGGCACCAACATCAACCTCAGTGAAAATTCGCACCTGTATTTTGATGTGGAAAAAACATACGGCGGAGATATTGAAACTCCGTGGCAGTGGAATGCCGGTGTAAGATTTGATTTTTAATGTAAGGTAATTAAGACAGCTTATATAGTTTAAGAAAGATTTGTACTGTAAGGCGGCATGCAAAAACTGCGGCGGCTTAATTTAAGGTAATTGCTTTAGAGAGTCCGGTGCTGTGCCAGGACGGAATCGGAGGAGCCGCAGCATTTTTGCAGAGCCGAACAGTGCAAACTTTCTTATTTTTTACTGTATTTTAATATTATGTTATACATAAAAAGATGATAATTATGGCAAAAGTACCTTTTAACGAAGCAAAATTTAAGCAAATTGCCGGTAACTGTACGGCAGAATACGTTAACTATATGCCGCGCGGCAAAAACGGTATGCGCTGCTGGGAGATTAAAGCACAAAAGCCTGACGGCGACTATATGATAGTAGTTTTGTGCGATTACGGTTATAAGGTCGATGGCAAAACAGTGGAGATAACCCCTTTTAAAAACCGTGATGGGCGCAACGAAGAAATTTACCGCCTGTACCACGAAGAAGGTTTATCACAATTATTTTTGGCTAATTTGTTTAATATGAGCCAGCCTTCCGTTTCGTTGATAGTGAATAAAAAATAAATAAGCATGCTGCTGTATAACAGCGGCATGCTTATTATCTTTACATAAGTATAGTTTTTTGTTAAAATAAACAGGCAAATGTGCTGCCATAACGGTAGGCGGTTAGCCCTCTGCGGAGGGACTGTGACCCTCCGGTAATATAGAATCCGCTTGACGGAAATACTATTGAGGAGGGGAATAGCGTGGATATATTATCGCTGTTAGCTGTAATAGGCTATACAGTAACAATCTTTTCTGTGGGTTATTCCCTGGGAAAAGATATATCACGGAAAAACAGATAACCGCCACAAGCCCAATTTGTGACGGTTATCAATAACCAAGTTATAAATTTGCGGCTAACCGTCTATCGGCAGCACATTTGTTATTTCTATATTTATTATAACAAACACAGTAAAAAAGTCAAATTATATATTATGCCTGTACAGTGCTGAACGCCGTACAGGCTTTTTATTTTGCTTGATAAGCTGTTTAAAAATTATGGTGCGTTTCGCTGCAGGGGTTAATATGCACCATGCAGTGCTTAACTTCCGGAAACTGTTTTTCTATCTGCTCGTGAATGTTTTCGGCAATGGCGTGTGCTTCAACAAGGGTTAAGTGGTCATCTGCGCTTATTTCAACATCCACATATACGCGCGAGCCAAAAATGCGCGTTTGCAGTTTGTCTACATGGTCTACGCCTTTTTGCGCGGCAATAAGCTCCTGCATTTGTTCAACGGTTTCTTCGTCGCAGCTGCGGTCTACCATACGGTCGATAGCGTCTGTAAAAACATCGTATGCGCCTTTAATAATCATCAGGCAAATGGCAATGGCGGCCAGCGGGTCAAAAATGGGGTAGCCAAGCATGGCTCCGCTGATGCCGATAAGGCTGCCGACTGAGGTTAAGGCGTCGTTGCGGTGGTGCAGGGCGTCTGCCAAAAGCGCGCCGCTGTTTATTTTTTTTGCTACGCTGCGGGTGTACCAGTACATGCCTTCCTTGCTTATAATGGCAAGGGCTGCAACGGCAAGCGTTATGCCGTCCGGTGCGGCCAGTTCGCCTTCGGCGGAAAAGTGCAGTATTTTTTGTATTCCGGCAAAGCCGATGCCCGCACCTGCCAGTGCCAGAAGCGCCGACATGATGATGGAGGCAACACATTCCATGCGTTCGTGTCCGTACTGATGTTCCATATCGGAGGCTTTGTGCGATATTTTTATGCCGGCCATAACAATAAGGTTGCTGAAAATATCAGACGCCGAATCGACTGCATCCGAAACAAGGGCGGCCGAATGGCCCAAAATGCCTGCGGCAAATTTGGAGGCTGCCAGAAACACGTTAAGGGCAATGCCTTTTTTTACCGTGCTGAGGGCAAGGGTTTGATTTAAAGATTGGTCTTGCTGCATTTAAATTTCTCCTTAAAACAAAATACATCTGCGGAACTACTCCTGTCCCGCAGATGTAGGATAATCTGCTGCCGTAAGGCCCGGCCGATTTTACGGCCTGATCAGCTTGTACTGTAGTTGCAGTGCAAAAAGATTAACTAAATTGTAATAAGGCTTTGTTTTTTTGTCAAGTATGTTTTGTAAAAGTTTATTTACAAAAAAGTTTACTAAAACTTATTGACAAAACTTGTTAGCGGTAGTAAACTACAATTTGCAAAGAAAGTTAGAATAAACTAACTTAAAAAGCAATATAAGGTTAGCTCCGGCTATACAGAAGAAGGGGATGGTTCCAATTATGCCGTTGACTTTTGCCGCAACCGGCGAGGTAAACACCATTAAAGCCGTACGCGGAAGAAATGAAACAGTACGTTTTTTGGAAAGCATGGGGTTTGTAGAAGGGGCAGCTATTACCGTCGTATCCAAACTTGCCGGAAATTTAATCGTCAATGTTAAAGACGCGCGTGTTGCTTTAAACAAAGATCTTGCTTCAAAAATAATGATTTAACGGAGGTATGCCATGAAAACGCTTAAAAATGTTGAGTGCGGCCAGACTGTTAAAGTAAGCCGGCTTGGGGGAGAAGGCGCTGTAAGACGCCGTATTATGGATATGGGCATTACCAAGGGCACAGAAATTTATGTGCGTAAGGTTGCGCCGCTCGGTGACCCTATTGAAGTAACTGTAAGGGGCTACGAGCTTTCGCTGCGCAAAGGTGAAGCTGAAAACATTGTGGTTGAATGATTTGAGGAGGGATTGAAGTGGCTGTAAAAATTGCATTGGTTGGCAACCCTAACTGCGGCAAAACAACCATGTTTAACAATTTAACCGGTGCAAACCAGTATGTTGGCAACTGGCCGGGCGTTACTGTTGAGAAAAAAGAAGGCAGGCTGAAAGGTTACAGCGATGTAATTGTTACCGACCTGCCGGGTATTTATTCGCTTTCTCCGTATACTTTGGAGGAAGTTGTTTCCCGTAATTATATTATTAATGAACATCCTGATGTTATTTTAAACCTGGTGGACGGTTCCAACATTGAACGCAACCTGTATTTAACAACCCAGCTGCTTGAAATGGGCGTGCCTGTTGTTATTGCGCTGAATATGATTGATATTGTCCGTAAAAACGGCGATAAAATTGATACTGCGGCGCTTGGCAGAAAGCTTGGCTGCCCGGTTGTTGAAACTTCCGCTTTAAGCGGGCTGGGGCTGAAAGAAGCTGCCGCCAAAGCCGTTGAAATGGCCAAAGCCAAAACCGTTGAGTGCAAACCCTTGCATTTTAACGCTGATGTTGAAAAAGCGCTGGAAGAAATTAAATACATTATGGGCAGTTCCCTGCCGGAAACCGGTGCAAGATGGACGCTTGTTAAATTGTTTGAGCGCGACCGCGAAGTATGGGCTAAATATAATCTGCCGGATGTTATTCAAAAGCAGCTTGAAAAAATTATTGCCGGCGTTGAGGAAAAGCTTGATGACGACTGCGAAAGCATCATTACCAACGCCCGTTATGATTACATTACCGGCTTAATGGCCGATTGCGTTAAAAAAGTTAAAGTAGGCATGACTACTTCCGATAAGATTGACCAGATTGTTACGAACCGCATTTTGGCTCTGCCTATTTTTGCAGCCGTAATGTTCTTTGTTTATTATATTGCCGTTACTACAATCGGCACGGATGTTACCGACTGGACTAATGATGTGCTGTTCGGCGAAATGATTATGCCTTCCGTACAGGAAGCTATGGAAAATGCCGGTGCTGCCGAATGGCAGGTATCGCTGGTGGTTGACGGCATTATCGGCGGCCTTGGCGCACCGATTGGCTTTGTGCCGCAGATGGCAATTATGTTCTTCCTGCTGGCATTGCTTGAGGACTGCGGTTATATGGCGCGTATCGCGTTTATTATGGACCGTATTTTCCATAAATTCGGCCTGTCCGGCAAGAGCTTCATTCCGTTCCTTATTTCCTCCGGCTGCGGCGTGCCCGGTATTCTGGCAACCCGCACTATCGAAACTGAAACCGACCGCCGTATGACGATTATGACGACAACCTTTATTCCCTGCGGCGCCAAGCTGCCGGTTATCGCTTTGATTGCCGGTGCAATTATGGGCGGCGACTGGTACATGGCACCGATTATGTACTTCATCGGTATTATTTCCGTTATATTTTCCTGCCTGATTTTAAAGAAAACCGAAATGTTTGCAGGCGACCCTGCACCGTTTGTTATGGAACTGCCGCAGTACCATATTCCGGCTGCAAAAAACGTATTGCTGCATACATGGGAACGCTGCTTTGCCTTCATTAAAAAGGTTGCAACCGTTCTGTTCCTTGTCTGCGTGGTAATGTGGTATCTTTCCACTTACGGCATTGGCGCAGAAGGTTACGGCATGGTAGAACCTGAAGACAGCTTTATCGCTTCCATGGGCGGGGCAATCGCCTGGATTTTTGCACCGCTGGGCTTCGGCGAATGGCAGGCTGTTGCGGCTTCTATCTCCGGCTTCGTTGCCAAGGAAGCCATTGTCAGCACCATCGGCGTATTGATTGGCGTTGGCGAACTTGCCGAAGACGATGCAAGCCTGTGGGCAGCAACCATGGGCATGTTCCAAAACCCGATGGCGGCGTTCAGCTTCCTGGTGTTCAACCTGCTTGACAGCCCGTGCCTGGCAGCAATTACCACCATGAACAAAGAGCTTGGCAGCCGCAAATGGCTTTGGTTTGCCATCATCTTCCAGAACGTATTTGCTTATGCCATGACCTTTATGATTTATCAGTTCGGGCTTGTGCTTATTATGGGCGAAGCCTTTACAGGCATGACTGCTGCCGCCTGCGTGGTTGCGCTCATCATGCTGTACATGATGTTCCGCCCGGCGCCGAAAGCAAAAGAATCCCTGCGTTCGGTAAATGCTTAATTAAAACCTTTGTGATATAATAATGTTAAAACGTAAACTGCGCGGGCTTTGTTCCTGCGCAGTTTACAGCGTCTTTTAAAGAAAGGAGCAAACAGCTGTGGCTACATGGATTATCAGTGCTGTTTTACTTGCTGCAATTTTTATGGCGGCGCGCTATTGCTGGAAAAAATTCCGCCGCGGCGAATGTATAGGCTGCCCGGGCGGTGGCTGTTCCGGCTGCGAAAGCGGCGGCTGCTGCCATTGCCACGAACCTGCCGGTAAAACAAAATAACTTTATAACCCTGTTCTGCGCTTGACAGCGCGCCTTGAAATTGATAAGATATTAACTATCAAAATACTGTTAATAACTATGAACGGAAGTAGTAAAAGCACAGGCTTTTGCAGAGAGGGCGCGCACGGCTGCAACGTGCCTAAAGCAATGGCTTTGAAGTAGTCCGGGAGTTGGCAGGCTGAACTGAAAGTAAGCTTGCCCGTAAGCGTGCGTTAAGCGTTTCAAGGTGTCCGGCTTTGGCCGGGAAGATAGGTGGTACCGCGATTTTGTCGTCCTGTTTGTAATAAACAGGACGTTTTTTATTACTTTTGCAAATTTATGACTGGAGGAATAAACATGACAGAAGAACACAACATCCCCAAAGTTTATGACCCCGCTTCTGTTGAAAAGAAATGGTATGAATTTTGGGAAAAGAACAGATATTTCCATGCAGAGCCGGAACCGGGCAAAAAGCCGTTCAGCATTGTAATTCCGCCTCCGAACATTACCGGTAAGCTGCACATGGGCCATGCGCTTGACAACACTTTGCAGGATATTTTAATCCGCTGGCACCGCATGATGGGCGACAACACTTTATGGATGCCCGGTTATGACCATGCAGGCCTTGCCACTCAGATTAAAGTAGAAGAAGTGCTGAAAAAAGAAGAAGGCAAAACCCGTTTTGACCTTGGCCGCGAAGAATTTGTAAAACGTGTTTGGGCTTGGAAGGAAGAATACGGCGACCGTATTATTAACCAGTTAAAATGCCTGGGCATTTCGTGCGACTGGGAACGCAAGCGCTTTACAATGGACGAAGGGTGCAGCCGCGCCGTACGCGAAACTTTTGTAAGCCTGTTTGAAAAAGGGCTTATTTATAAAGGCACCCGTATTACCAACTGGTGCGTTAACTGCCATACCGCTTTAAGCGATATCGAAGTTGAACACGAAGATACTCCGGGCCATTTGTGGTATGTACGCTACCCGGTTGTTGGCGAAGAAGATACCTATTTAACCATTGCCACCACCCGTCCGGAAACTATTCCCGGCGATACCGCGGTTGCAGTTAACCCGGAAGACGAACGCTATGCAAAACTTATCGGCAAAACTTTGCGCCTGCCTATTTTGAACCGCGAAATTCCGGTAATTGCCGACAGCTATGTTGATACCAAATTCGGTACCGGCGCTGTAAAAATTACCCCTTCGCATGACCCCAACGACTATGAAATGGGCCTGCGCCATAACCTGCCGGAGATTGTTGTTATCGGCAAAGACGGCGTTATGACGGAAGAAGCAGGCCCGTTTGCCGGTTTGGAACGCTACGAATGCCGCAAACAGATTGTTGCGCGTTTAAAAGAAGAAGGCTACCTTGTTAAAATAGAAGAACACAGCCACGCAGTTGGCCATTGCCAGCGCTGCCATAATATTGTAGAGCCGCTTGTTTCCACTCAGTGGTTTGTAAAAATGCAGCCGCTTGTAAAAGCCGCTGTGGACTGCGTTACCGACGGCCGCACCCAGTTTGTGCCGGAACGCTTTACCAAAAACTACACCGGCTGGATGGAAAACATTCACGACTGGTGCATCAGCCGCCAGATTTGGTGGGGCCACCGCATTCCTGTTTGGTACTGCGATGACTGCGGCGAAATGAGCGCCAGCCGCACCGACCTTGAAAAATGCCCGAAATGCGGCAGCACGCATATCCATCAGGACGAGGACGCACTGGACACCTGGTTCAGTTCCGCCCTGTGGCCATTCTCTACCATGGGCTGGCCGGACAACACCGAATTGCTTAAACAGTTCTATCCTACCAGCGTGCTTGTAACCGGTTACGATATTATTTTCTTCTGGGTTGCGCGCATGCTGATTATGGGCATGGAATTTATGAAGGAAATTCCGTTTGAAAAAGTATTCATCCACGGCCTTGTGCGCGACAGCCAGGGACGCAAGATGAGTAAATCGCTCGGCAACGGCATCGACCCGCTGGAAGTTATTGAAAAATACGGCGCCGATACCCTGCGCTTTATGCTTATTACCGGCAACACTCCGGGCAACGATATGCGTTTTTACTGGGAACGCGTGGAAGGCACCCGCAACTTTGCCAACAAGATTTGGAACGCATCGCGCTTTGCGCTGATGAATATGGAAGGCTACGACAAGGACGCAGAACTTGCGCCTTATACGCTGGCTGATAAATGGATTCTTTCGCGTTTGCAGGATACCGTTAAAGACGTTACCGGCCTGTTGGAACGCTTTGAGCTTGGCGAAGCAGGACGCGCCATTTACGATTTTATCTGGAGCGAAGTTTGCGACTGGTACATTGAAATTGCCAAACCGCGCCTTTACAACAAAGAAGCTGCGGCTGAACGCGCAACCGCGCAGCATGTACTGGCAACCGTGCTGGTATCTGCCATGAAGCTTTTGCATCCGTACATGCCGTTTATTACCGAGGAAATTTACCAGTGCCTGCCGCACGAAGCGGAAAGCATTATGATTTCCAAATGGCCTGTGGCTGACGAAAGCCTGGTTGACCCCGAAGCAGAACGCGGCATGAACGCCATTATGGACAGCATTAAGGCTATCCGCAATATGCGCGCCGAAGTTAATGCCAACCCGGGCAAAAAAATTCCGGCAATTATGCTTGTAAGCGAAGATTTGCGCGAGGTTGTTGCCCATAACGACAGCTACATTAAACTGCTGGGCGGCATTGATAACCTTGAGCTGCGCCCGCTTAACGGCGAAAAACCGGAAAACGCCATGGCAGCCGTTGTAACCGGCATTGAAGTATACCTGCCTTTAGCCGGTTTGATTGATGTTGAAAAAGAAACCCAGCGCCTGAGCAAAGAACTTGCCGCAATGGAAAAAGATTTGCAGCGCGCTGGCGGAAAACTGAACAATGCAGGATTTTTGGCTAAAGCGCCGGAAGACGTTATTGCCAAAGAGCGTGCTAAATATGAAGAATTAAGCGGTAAAATTGAAGCCGTGAAAAAACGTATGGCATATTTGGCAGAATTAAAGTAAAATTAAATAAAGGGTTGAAACGGCACGGCAGTTTTGGCCGTGCCGTTTTGCATATATTAACATAACCAGGAGAATAGCAATGAATTATAATGAAAGTTTGGCTTATTTGGACAGCCTTGGAAAATTTGGCATTAAACTTGGCATGGAGCGCATTGAAGCGCTTTTAAAAGAACTTGACAATCCGCAGGATAAATTTAAAAGCGTGCATGTAACGGGAACCAACGGCAAAGGTTCCGTTAGCAGCATGATTGCCAATATTCTTTTGGCAGGTAATTTAAAAACCGGCAAGTTTATTTCGCCGCATCTTGTAAAATACAATGAACGTATCAGCATTAACAATAACGATATTACGGACGAGGCTTTTGCACTGGTTATAAGCGCCGTTAAGCGGGCGGCAGACAGCATTGTTGCCAAGGGCGTGTGCGAACAGCCCACTCAGTTTGAAGTTTTAACGGCGGCGGCTTTTTTGCATTTTGCTTTGGAAAAAGTTGATTATGCCGTTATAGAAGTAGGGCTTGGCGGCCTGTGGGACAGCACTAACGTAATTACGCCGGTGGTAAGCGTTATTACCAATGTGGCGCTTGACCACTGCGACAAGCTCGGCACTACCATAGAGCGCATTGCCATGCAGAAGGCAGGCATTATAAAAGAAAAAGTGCCTGTTGTTACAGCAGCTGCGGGTGACGACGCCATTGGGCCTATCCGCGCCGTAAGCATGTTTAAGCAGGCACCGGTGTATATTTACGGGCGCGCTTTTTGGGGCGAAGAAAAAGAAAGCACGATGGACGGGCAGACCTTTACCCTGCATGCAGGCGATGTTTACAGCAGCGACTACACCATTAAACTGGCCGGTGAACATCAGATTGCCAATGCTTCTGTGGCGATTGTGGCGGCAAAACTTGTTTCCAAGCAGGATGACCGCATTAACGAACTTGCGCTGCATATCGGCGTTGCCAATACCTTCTGGCCCGGAAGGCTGGAGCGCATTGGCGAAAAGCCGGATGTTATTTTAGACGGCGCGCATAACCCCAACGGTGCGGAAGCGCTGCGCAAGGCGCTTGATAAATTTTATCCGAATCAGAAACGCATTTTTGTTATCGGTATGATGGGGGATAAGGATATGCAGCAAGTTCTGCATACCATTGTGCGCCCGATGGATTTGGTTTACACCGTACCGGCAGACGGCGGCGAACGGGCTGCAAAGCCGCAGGAGCTGGCAAATATTATCGGCGCTAACGCCGCGCCGCGCAGTGACGTTTATGAGGCGTACCTTGAGGCGGTTAACGAAGCCGGCAGCGGCGGCGTTGTAGTTATTTGCGGTTCGTTATATTTGGTAGGCACGTTTAAAACAAGATTAATGGAAGAAAAGGCAAGGTGCAATTAATGGGCGGCGTTGCCAAATACCACAGTGCAGAAAAATATGTATTTTTGCTGCTGCTTTTTACGGCGGCAGTAATTCCGGTAAACCAGGTGTTTACGCTGCTGATGGTGGCGGTAACTTTTTTTGCGGGCCTGGCGGTGGCCGTTAAGTACCGCAAATTAAAGCGCGTGCCTGTGCTGCCGCGTGTGCAGCAGGGGCTTTTATACCTGCTTTTGGCAATTACCTGGTATTCGCTGCGCTTTTCGGCAGATAGTGCCGTTTCGGCCTATAATTTTGGCTATGTTGTGGGGCAGTACGTGCTTTTGGTATGGCTTGTGCTGCACTATGGCGGCGACGGCAAACTTGATTTTGACTGGCAGAAACCCCGCGAATGGCCGCGCCCTTTGCTGCTTTTGGCCGTGCTTTTGCTGGCAGGCTTTGTCAACGGCATGCTTGGCGTTTACCAGCATTTTACCGGCGTTGTGCCTACCGACCCGTGGGTAGACCCTTCGCAGTTTCCAGAACTTAAAACACGCGTTGTCGGCACTTTAATTAACCCCAACATTTTTGCCGGTTATCTGGTGCTGCTTTTAAGCACAGCCGTGCCGTTTATAAAAATAACAACAGGTAAAATACGCGGCTTTTTACTGGTGCTGGCAGCAGTGCTTGGCATAAGCCTTGTTTATACTTTTTCGCGCGGCAACTGGGTGGCCTGCGCCTGCGCCATGATTTTTTACTTTTTGTTTTTCTGGCGCAAATGGCTCATTCCGCTGGCAGTTTGCGCGGCAGGCGGCGTATATTTTATGCACGGTGCGGTATGGCACAGGCTGATGTCTATTTTCGGCACGCAGGATACCTCCGTGGCGCTGCGCTTTGCCTACCTTAAAAGCACGCTTTTTATTATAGAAGAACACCCATACGGCGTAGGCTGGTACGGGTTTCAGTATATTTACCCGGAATACGATTTTTATTTGAACAACCCCAATGTAATTATGTACCACTGCCATAACCTGATGCTTAATATTCTGGCAGAACTTGGCTGGCACGGGCTGATTGTTTTTGTGCTGGTGCTTGCAGTTTTTGCCTGGCATGCCTTTAAACTGGCAGCAAAAGGCGTGCGCCCGTGGCTGCGCGCCGTAGGGCAGGGGTATCTGGCGGCGTTGGTTGGCATTTTGGCAGGCGGCCTTACCGACCATGTATACTTTAATATGGATATGGGACTTTTGTTCTGGTGCGTGTCGATGGTAATGATGCAGTGCAGCCTTTTAAACAGACTGAGCCGCAGCGGGCGGCAGAAAATTGCTTTACATACCGGGACAGACACGCTACAATAAAATCAGAAAATTTTTAATTTTTATGGAGGGAAAAATGAATTTAAAGGATGTACAGAGGGTTTTAAAAGCAAAAATCCTTGTGGGAGAAGAATTGATGGAACGCCACGTTGAAACCTGCTGCGGCAGCGACCTTATGAGTGATGTGCTGGCTTTTACCAAATGCAATACCCTTTTGTGTACAGGCCTTACAAATATGCAGGTTATCCGTACGGCGGGTATTACCGATTTGTGCGGCATTATTATAGTACGCGGCAAGCTGCCCGGGCCGGATTTTCTGGACTTTGCGCGTGAAGCGCAGATGCCGGTGCTTTCAACAAACTGCACTCTGTTTGAAGCCTGCGGGCTGTTATATGTGGCCGGGCTGCGCGGATGTTCGCAGGAAAAAGGGGGCTGCGGGTTATGACGGAGGCTAAATCTGTAAAAATAAGCTATGACGTAGCTGGCGGCGATTTTGACCGTGCCGGGGAAGCCTCGAGCGGCATTAAGCGCATGCTGCAAAAAATAGGCATACCGGCAGATATTGTGCGCCGCATAGCCATCGGTACTTATGAGGCGGAAATGAACGTGCTTATTCACGCCGGCGGCGGCAAGGTTGCTGCGGAAATTTTTCAGGACCATACCGTAATAAACATTACCGACCACGGCCCCGGCATACCGGATATTAAGCTTGCCATGCAGGAGGGCTGGTCGACAGCGCCGGATTATATCCGCCAGATGGGGTTTGGCGCCGGTATGGGCCTGCCCAACATGATGAAATGCAGTGATAAATTTGACATACAATCTAAAATAGGAGAAGGAACCTCCATCACAATGGAGTTTAAGCATATCAGCGAAGACTTGTAAAAGAGGTGAGCCCATTGGCAGAAGGCTATATTCATTCCGTCCGCTTTGTGCCTTCCAAATGCAAAGGCTGCGTAACCTGCGTTAAGGCGTGCCCTACCGATGCTATCAGGGTGCGCAACGGCAAGGCCGAACTTATAGCGGCGCGCTGCATAGACTGCGGCGAATGTATGCGCCGCTGTGCGTATCACGCGGTGGAAGCATATTCGGACAAACTGGAAGAAATAAAAAAATACCAATATAATATCGTTTTGCCTCCTCCTTCGCTGTACGCGCAGTTTCCGGCCGATATTTCGGAGGAAACAATACGTGGGGGCTTAAGCAACCTTGGCTTTGATGAAATTTTTGACGTTGCTGTGGCTTCGGAATATATTTCCCTGGAAATTGCAGACTACATTAAAAACTACAATGGTGGGCGCAAGCCTTTAATTTCCTGCACCTGCCCGGCGGTGCTGCGCCTTATTCAGGTTAAGTTCCCGGAACTTATCAAACAGGTAGTGCCGGTGCTTCCGCCTGTGGAGGCTGCCGCAATTTATGTAAAAAAAGAGGCTATGGAACGGCTGGGGCTTGAAGAATCACAGGTTGGCGTATGGTTTCTGGCGCCCTGCCCTTCGAAAGACGCCAATATCCGCCAGTCGGTAGACGTAGTGCATACACAGCTCAGCGGCAGCATTGCCATTTCGGAAATTTACGGCAGGCTGATGCGCTCTATCGGCAGCGTTAAAGAAAGCAAAAAAATAACCGCGGCTTCTTCCTACGGCATGGGCTGGGGCTGTTACGGCGGCGAACTTGCGGCCGTAGGCGTGGAAAAAGGTCTGGCGGTGCATGGCATAGAAAACGTGTATGACGTGCTGGAGCAGATTTCCATGAATAAAATGCCGGACGTTGATTATGTTGAATGCAGCGCATGCAGTGGCGGCTGTATCGGCGGCCCGCTGACGGCTGAAAATAAATTTGTGGCGGAAAAGAACCTTAAGCTGCGCCTTGCGCGGATGCGTGAACACGAACCGGCAGACAGGGTGGAGGCAATGAAGCAGAGCATGGTCTGCGAGGGTTTCCCAAAATCCGGCGCTTATGTAAAAAAACTGGTGCCGCGCCCGATGATGCAGCTTGACGACGATATTTTGGAAGCTATGAAGAAGTTTGAACAAATGGAAGAAGTGCTCAATTCCCTGCCGGGGCTGGACTGCGGCGCGTGCGGCGCGCCAAACTGCCAGTGCCTTGCGGAAGATATTGTTCAGGGTAAGGCAACGGAAATAGACTGCATTTTTAAACTGCGTGCCAGCGTTAAAAAGCTTGCGCACGGCATGCTGGAACTTGCACGGCAGATACCTATTGACAATAACGATTTTAACGATAACGGAGAAGAAAACAATGCAGATAAAGGAAGTAATTAACAGTTTGAATTTGCAGCTTTTAACGCATACCGGTGACATGCAGGGCGAGGTTACGGGCGGCTATGCTTCTGACCTTTTAAGCAATGTTATGGGTCAGGCCGAACCCGGCATGGTATGGATAACAATGCAGGGGCATCAGAACGTGGCTGCAGTGGCATCTTTAATAGGCCTTGCGGCTGTGGTTGTGGCAGGCGGCGCTCCGGTAGAAGAAGAAACGCTGAAAAAAGCCGATGCCAACAATATAAACATTGCCGTTACTGATTTGCCTGCTTATGTTGTAGCCGGGCAGCTTTATGCCCTTGGCATTACCAACGGAAAATGAAAACCTTACTGGCTGATTTCCATATCCATACCCTGCTTTCGCCCTGCGCGGAAATAGAAATGACGCCGCACCATATTGTTATGCGGGCGGCGCAGTACGGCGTAGATGCGGTTGCCATTACGGACCATAATGCTTCTGCCAATGCCGCGGCGGCGGTTGAAGCAGCCAAAAACTACGGTGTTAAGGTTTTTCCGGGCATGGAAGTTGAATGCCGCGAAGAAGCGCACATAGTTGTGCTGTTTGATACGCTGGAGCAGCTGGCTGCGTGGCAGAAAATAGTTGATGCCAATATGAGCGGGCTTAAAAACAACGCAGAGCGTTTTGGCGCGCAGTTTATTGTTGATGATGACGATAACTTTATAGCCGAAGAAGAACGCATGCTGCTTGGGCCTTTAAAACTGCCTGCTGCGGAAGTTATACAAAAAGTAAACGCCATGGGCGGCATGGCAATAGCTGCGCATGTTGACAGGCCCTCGTACAGCCTTTTGATGCAGCTTGGCTTTCTGCCTTCGGATATGGGGCTGGCAGCGGCTGAAATAAGCCCTGCCGGCATTAGAGAATTAAAAGAACAGAAGCTGAAACTGGCGCTTGGCGGCTTAAACTATGTTACCGACAGCGACGCACACATGATGGACAGCTTTATTAACGGCCCTAAAAATTTAATTACGGTTAAAAGTTTAACGGTGGCAGAGCTGAAACTTGCGCTTGCGGCAGAGGACGGACGCAGCTGGCAGCCGGGCTGTTTTTTGGAGAACCGTGATTATTAAAAATGATATAGTGTACACTAATTAAAGTATACATGTTAATTAGTGTTGCATATAAGCCGGTGTTTTGTTATAGTAATATATGTACATTTAAATTTAACAGTAAGGAGAGAATGTACTATGAGCTTTGTGGAGAGAACATGCAGCTGCTGCGGCGGCGAAAATCCGGAAAAGACCCGCATTGACGCAATCCTTGCCAAATATGAAGGCGTTAAGGGCGCACTGATTCCGATTTTACAGGAAGTACAATCCTTGTATAATTATCTGCCTAAAGACGCGCTGGAATATGTTGCCGCACAAACCGGCACCCCCATTGCGCAGATTTACGGCGTTGTAACTTTTTATTCGCAGTTCCATCTTAATCCGCGCGGGCGCAATATTATCCGCGTATGCCAGGGCACTGCCTGCCACGTACGCGGCGGTAAAACTATTCTGCAGGCGCTGGAAAAAGAACTTGACATTAAAGCTGGCCATACAACTGACGACCTGCGCTTTACGCTGGAAACGGTTGCCTGCATCGGCGCATGCGGCCTGGCCCCTGTTAT
This sequence comes from Phascolarctobacterium sp. ET69, assembly GCF_023336935.1. Taxonomy (GTDB): domain Bacteria; phylum Bacillota; class Negativicutes; order Acidaminococcales; family Acidaminococcaceae; genus Fusicatenibacter_A; species Fusicatenibacter_A intestinipullorum. The sequence goes on along the minus strand of NZ_JAMBLR010000005.1, from coordinate 56,881 downwards.
GCAGGTTAACGAAGATACCCACGGCAGGCTGACGCCGGATAAATTAAAGGCTATTTTGGCAAAATACCAGTAATTATGAGAGAACTTTCACTGCATATACTTGATTTGGCGCAAAACTCGGTTGAGGCCGGTGCCCGTAATCTGCAAATTGACATTGATGAAAACGAAAACGGATATTTTACTTTTTCCATCAGTGACGACGGGCGCGGCATGACGGAAGAAATGGTTAAAAAAGTGCGCGACCCGTTTGTTACTACACGCCTTACACGCAAAGTAGGCATGGGCATACCTTTTATGGATATGGTAACAAGCCAGTGCGGCGGTTATTTTGATATTAAATCGCAGCCGGGAGAGGGCACAGTTGTTAAAGCCGCTTTTAAGGCAGATAACATTGACCGTCCGCCCTTGGGCGATATTGCAGGCAGCATTGCCGTTTTGCTGGCAGGCGCGCCTGAGCTTAACCTTGTTTTTAACTATAAAGCGGCAAACGGCGCTTTTTGCTTTGACACTCGCCAAGTGCGTGAGGTTTTGGGGCAAGACACCGATTTTGCGCATCCGGAAATTTACCGCTGGACTGAAGAATATCTGAGGCAGCAGCTTGGCGCGCTGCATGCCGGGCAGGAGGAATAAAATGAAAACTTTGGAGGATTTGAAGGCTTTAAGGGAAAAGCTGAAAAACGATATTAAAGTCCGTCAGAACAGCACTACCAAAATTATTATCGGCATGGGCACCTGCGGCATTGCTGCCGGTGCGCGCGAAGTAATGAAAGCCGTGCTTGACGAACTGGCTGTACGCCATCTGACGGATGTGCAGGTGCAGCAGACCGGCTGCATCGGCATGTGCGAAAAAGAAGTGCTGGTGGATGTTGTGCGGCCCGGAGAACCGCGCATTACCTACGGCAAAGTAAAACCGGCAGATGTAAAAAAAATTATTGCCGAACACGTAGTTAACGGCAGAGTAGTGCAGGAGCTTGTTGTAGGCAAGATAGAACAGGAATAAAATCGGGGAGGGTTTTTTATGCAGCATATAAGAGCACATGTCCTTGTCTGCGGCGGTACCGGCTGTAAATCTGCGGGCAGCAAAGAAGTGCAGCTGGAGTTTGCCAAACAGCTTGAACAAAAAGGGCTGAGCGACGAGGTTATGATTGTAGAAACCGGCTGCCACGGCTTTTGCGAGCATGGCCCGCTGGTAATTATTTACCCGGAAGGTACTTTTTACTGCCGCGTAAAACCGGAAGATGTGGAAGAAATTGTAGAAAGCCATTTGTTTAAAGGGCGCATTGTTGAGCGTCTTTTATACCACGAACCGCTTACGCATGAACAGATTCCTTTCTATTCGGAAATTAATTTTTATAAAAAGCAAAAACGCCTGGTGCTTGAACACTGCGGCGCCATTAACCCGGAACAGATAGAAGAATATATTGCGGTAGGCGGCTATGAGGCGCTTGCCAAAGCCGTTACCACCATGACTCCGCAGGAGGTTATTGACGAAGTTAAAAAATCCGGCCTGCGCGGACGCGGCGGCGGCGGTTTCCCCACCGGTATGAAATGGCAGTTTGCCGCTAATTCCGTAAACGATAAAAAATATGTTATCTGTAACGCCGACGAGGGCGACCCCGGTGCTTTTATGGACCGCAGCGTGCTTGAAGGCGACCCGCATAAAGTGCTTGAAGGTATGGCAATCTGCGGTTATGCCATCGGTGCCGACGAAGGCTATATTTATGTGCGTGCGGAATATCCGCTGGCTATCAAGCGCCTGCGCATAGCTATTGACCAGGCCGAACAAATGGGCCTTTTGGGCAAGAGTATTTTCGGCAGCAAATTCAGTTTTAAAATTCATATAAAAGAAGGCGCCGGTGCCTTTGTATGCGGCGAAGAAACCGCGCTTATGGCATCTATCGAAGGACGCCGCGGCATGCCGCGCCCGCGCCCGCCGTTCCCGGCAGTATCGGGCCTGTGGGGCAAGCCTACCAATATTAACAACGTAGAAACTTTCGCAAACGTAGCTTCCATTATTACCAACGGCGCAGATTGGTACTGCGGCTTCGGCACGGAAAAATCCAAAGGCACCAAAGTATTTGCCCTTACCGGCAAAATCAACAACACAGGCCTTGCCGAAGTGCCGATGGGCATTACCATGCGCGAGATTATTTTTGATATCGGCGGCGGCATTACCAATGGCAAAAAATTCAAAGCCGTACAGATTGGCGGCCCGTCCGGCGGCTGCCTGCCGGAATCCATGCTCGACCTTTCCGTTGATTACGATTCGCTGATTTCCGTCGGCGCAATGATGGGCAGCGGCGGCCTTGTAGTTATGGACGAAGATACCTGCATGGTTGATGTTGCCAAATTCTTCCTTAACTTTACGCAGTCCGAATCCTGCGGCAAATGCACACCCTGCCGCGAAGGCACCAAACGTATGCTGGAAATTTTAACCCGCATTACGGAAGGGCAGGGGCGCGAAGGCGATATTGAACTTTTGGAGGAACTGGCCGGCAATATTAAAGAAACTGCACTCTGCGGCCTTGGGCAGACAGCGCCTAACCCCGTACTCAGTACGCTTAAATATTTCCGCGACGAATACGAAGCACATATTAAAGAAAAACGCTGTCCGGCAGGAGTATGTGAAAAACTTGCCAACTATCAGATTACGGATAAATGCAAAGGCTGCGGCCTCTGCGCGCGCCAATGCCCGGTTCAGGCCATCAGCGGCCAGCCGCGCAGCCAGCACGTTATTGATACCACTAAATGCATTAAATGCGGCGCCTGCATGGCAGCCTGCCCGTTTAAGGCAATAGTTAAGGGATAAGGGGGCAGAACAATGGAAATGGTTACCTTAACAATTAATGGGCAAACTGTACAGGCCCCTAAAAATGCAACAATTTTGGAAGCGGCACGCAGTGCCGGAATTTATATACCAACTCTGTGCTACCATCCGGAGCTTGCGCCGGAAGGCGCCTGCCGCCTGTGCGTGGTGGAAGCAAGCGGGGCAAGAAGCCTTGTCGCTTCCTGCGTATATCCGGTAGCGGAAGGCATGGTAGTTAAAACCAACACGCCTAAAGTAAGGGCAGCGCGCAAAATGGTTGTTGAACTGCTTTTGGCGAACCACCCCAAAGACTGCCTGTCCTGCCAGAAAAGCGGGGACTGCGAACTGCAAAAAATTGCCGCAGACCTTGGCCTGCGCAAAATCCGCTTTGAAGGCGGCGCACGCAAAGCCCATACCATTGACGGCAGCAACCCCTGCCTTGTGCGCGACCAGGAAAAATGTATTCTCTGCGGGCGCTGTATACGCGTTTGCCGCGATGTGCAGGGCATGAATGTTTACAGCTTTGCCAACCGCGGGTTTGATACCATCGTTTCAACTGCGTTTGAACAGGACCTCGGCAATGTGGCGTGCAGCTACTGCGGCCAGTGCGCCAGCGTTTGCCCGACCGGCGCCATTGTTGAACGCGACGACACCGAGAAAGTTTGGGACGCCATTAACGACCCCGATAAAATCGTTATTGTGCAGACTGCTCCTTCCGTGCGCGTTGCCATTGGCGAAGAACTGGGCATGGAACCCGGCAGCATTGTAACAGGCAAAATGGTTGCAGCACTGCGCCATCTGGGTTTTGATAAAGTTTTTGATACTGATTTTTCTGCCGACCTTACCATTATGGAAGAAGGTTATGAATTTTTAGACCGCCTGCAAAACGGCGGGCTGCTGCCAATGATTACTTCGTGCAGCCCGGGCTGGGTTAATATGATTGAACTGAAATATCCTGAGCTCTTGGACCATCTTTCCACGGCCAAATCGCCGCAGCAGATGTTCGGTGCAATCGCCAAAACCTATTATCCGGAAAAAGCCGGCATTGACCCTGCCAAAATAGTCAGTGTATCTGTTATGCCGTGCACGGCCAAAAAGGCGGAAGCCGCAAGGCCTGAAATGTGCGATTCCGGTTACCGCGACGTTGATATAGTAATTACCACGCGCGAACTTGGGCGCATGATACGCGAAGCAGGCATTGATTTTAAAAACCTGCCGGAAGAAAACTTTGATTCTCCGCTTGGCACGGGCAGCGGCGCGGGCGTAATTTTCGGCACAACCGGCGGCGTTATGGAAGCGGCGCTGAGAACAGTTGCCGATGTGCTTGCCGGTGAAAACCTGCCGCACGTTGATTATGAAGAAGTGCGCGGCATGGAACATACCCGCGAGGCGGAGCTTGAAATTGCCGGCAAAAAAATAAAAATTGCCGTTGTACATACTCTTAAATCGGCAATGGAAATGCTGGAAAGAGTTAAAAACGGCACTGCCGATTATCAGTTCATTGAAGTAATGGCATGCCCGGGCGGATGTATCGGCGGCGGCGGGCAGCCTGTTCCGGTTAATGCCGAAATCAGGAAACTGCGCAGAAAGGGACTCTTTGATTGTGACAGAGCCAATGAGTTACGAAAATCGCACGAAAATCCTGAAATAATTGAACTTTATGATACTTGGCTGGGCAAACCGCTTGGAGAAAAAGCACACAATCTCCTGCACACGCACTATCACCGGCAAATACGTTAAATATACTAATAAAATGCTATAAAATACCCTTCGGACTTTTGAGTCTGAAGGGTATTTCTTTAAAAAATGTAAACAAAAGGCTTGCCATGTTACAATTTTACTGCTATTATATTGTAAGGGTCAGAAAAGGGCCTGAGCTTGTTAAAAATTCAGAAAATATCCTGACAAGTTATGTGCTATAATATCGTTAGATGAAAATCTGAATATTTAACGGCAATTTCATAAAAAATTTCAAAAAAATATCACAAATAGAGCTTCGGCAGAAGGAATTTTGCAGGTGGTGTCGAAGTATATAAAGAAACCAAAAGAAGGTATGTTCAGGCGTTGGCAGACAACAGGGTAGCGGAACCCTTACGGAAGCCTTACGCCGGCGGCTTGCAGTCCGGGCGTGCCCGCTCCGGAAAATGCGTGAGCTGGCACTTGGCGTTATTGAGTTTAATTATTAAATTTCGGGATAACACTAAAGTGCTCCTTTTTTATGTTATGGGTTTGCCTTATTTGGCGGACGGTATAGACAAACGCCTGGCGTTTGCAGAGTATTTTTCGCCGGATAAGTTAAGTGCCGAAAGGCAGAAACCATATATATTTAATTTCAAGGAGGAAGGAACATGATCGATATTAAAGATCGTATTTGCGATGCGGTTGCTGGCAAAGTAATGAGCGCAGAAGCCGCAACCGACTTTATTCACAATGGTGACAACTTGGGTGTCAGCGGCTTTACTCCGTCTGGCTATCCGAAAGCTGTACCTCTTGCCCTGTCTGAAAGATACAAAGGCACCGATTTCAAAGTTAACGTTTGGACCGGCGCTTCTGTAGGCCCTGAAATTGACCAGGCAATGGTAGAAGCTGGCATTATGGACCGCCGCCTGCCTTATCAGACCAACGGCACCCTCCGCAAAGCTATCAACGAAGGTAAAGTAAAATATGCTGACATTCACCTCAGCCACATGGCACAGATGGTTCGCTATGGCTTCATGGCTAACCGCAAAGGCGTAGACGTAGCAATCGTTGAAGTATGCAAAATCAACGACCTCGGCGACGGCAAAGTAGGCCTTATCCCGACCACTTCCATGGGCAACAGCTCCTCTTATGTAGCAGGCGCTAAAAAAGTTATCGTAGAAGTTAACACCAGCCAACCGGTAGGTTTGGAAGGCATGCATGACTCCTATGTACCTCTTGATCCTCCGTACCGTAAACCGATTCCTATCGAAAGACCGGAAGACCGCATTGGTACTCCGTACATTCCTTGCGAACTCGACAAAATCGTTGCTGTTGTTCCTTGCGACATCACCGATAAAGTTCGTCCGCTCGGCGAAATCGACGAAGACGCTAAACACATGGGCGAAAACCTCGTAGCATTCTTCAAAAAAGAAGTTGCTGAAGGCCGCCTGCCGAAAAACCTGCTTCCGCTGCAGTCCGGCGTAGGCTCCGTTGCTAACGCTGTTATCAACGGCCTTGTTAACTCCGACTTCGAAGACCTCACCGTTTACACCGAAGTTATCCAAGACGGTATGTTCGACCTCATCGATGCCGGCAAACTCCGTGTTGCTTCCGGTACCGCTCTGACTCCGTCTCCGGAATGCCAGAAAAAATTCTATGAAAACCTTGACCATTACAAACCTTACCTGATTCTCCGTCCGCAGGAAATCTCCAACAGCCCTGAAGTTGCACGCCGCATTGGCGTTATCGCAATGAACACCGCTATTGAAGTTGATATTTACGGCAACGTAAACTCCACTCATATCTGCGGCACCAAATTGATGAACGGCGTTGGCGGTTCCGGCGACTTTGCCCGTAACGGTTACCTCACCGTATTCTTCGCCAACTCCCTGGCAAAAGGCGGCAAAATCAGCTCCGTTGTTCCGTTCTGCAGCCATATCGACCATGCAACCCTCGACGTTGACGTTATCGTTTCCGAACGCGGCGTTGCTGACCTCCGTGGCCTGACTCCGAAAGAAAAAGCTCCGATCATCATTGATCAGATTGCTAACCCGAAATATCAGCCGATGCTGCTGGATTACTTCCACAGAGCTTGCGAAGCTTGCGGCAACAGCCAGACTCCGCATCTGCTTGAAGAAGCTTTCGATTTCCATAACCGCTTCAACAAAACCGGCACCATGGAAAAATAATCCCAGTTTAATTGGGGCTTAAGCCTGTGCCGGCGGTAGCGAGTCCTCCGGCACAGCTTAAATAAATATGTTGACGAAGCCGAAAGGCTTTGCCATAGACCGTCTTTGACGGACACTCTCACCGTACCCGGGAAGTCCAACCCGAGTATGAAAACAAAAATTTTAAGGAGGATTTGAGAATGTCAAATGAAACTCTGAAAGCTGGCTTAGCTAAATACCATGAAGAAGTAGAAGCTAAACTGGTTAAATTCCCTGAACGCGCAAACCTGGAGCCTAACAGACTCTACACCCCGCTTGACATCGAAGGTTTCGATTATGAAAGAGACCTCGGTTTCCCTGGTGAATATCCTTTCACCCGTGGTGTACAACCTACCATGTACCGCGGCCGTTTCTGGACCATGCGTATGTATGCTGGTTTCTCCACTGCTGAAGAATCCAACAAACGTTATAAATACCTGCTGGCTAACGGCGGCAGCGGCCTGTCTTGCGCATTCGACCTCCCGACCCAGATCGGTTATGATTCCACCGACCCGATGTCCGAAGGCGAAGTTGGTAAAGTAGGCGTAGCTATCGACTCCCTGGCAGATATGGAAATCCTGTTCGACGGTATTCCTCTGGACAAAGTTTCCACTTCTATGACCATCAACGCTCCTGCATCCGTACTGCTCTGCATGTACATCGCAGTTGCTGAAAAACAAGGCGTTTCCGCTGATAAACTCCGCGGCACCATTCAGAACGATATCCTGAAAGAATATGCTGCTCGCGGCACTTATATCTTCCCGCCTAAACCCTCCATGCGTTTGATCACCAACATTTTTGAATATTGCTCCAAAAATGTTCCGCTGTGGAACACCATCTCCATTTCCGGTTACCATATCCGTGAAGCTGGTTCCACCGCTGCTCAGGAAATCGCATTCACCATCGCTGACGGCATTGCTTATGTAGAAGCTGCTATCAAAGCTGGCATGGACGTTGATGCTTTCGCTGGCCGTCTGTCCTTCTTCTGGAATGCTCACAACAACGTACTCGAAGAAGTTGCTAAATTCCGCGCTTCCCGTCGTGTATGGGCTAAAGTTATGAAAGAAAGATTCGGCGCTAAGAAAGCTAAATCCATGATGCTCCGCGTACATACCCAAACCGCTGGTTCCATGCTGACCGCTCAGCAGCCGAACAACAACATCGTTCGTGTTGCTCTGCAAACCGCAGCTGCAGTAATGGGTGGTACCCAGTCCCTGCACACCAACTCCAAAGACGAAGCTTTGGCTCTGCCGACCACTGAATCCGTAACCATCGCTCTGCGTACTCAGCAAATCGTTGCTTACGAATCCGGCCTGGCTGACACCATTGACCCGTTGGGCGGTTCCTACTATGTAGAAGCTTTGACCAATAAGATCGAAGCTGAATGCTGGGATTACATTAAGAAAATTGATGAACTCGGCGGCGCTCCGGAAGCTATCGCTAAAGGCTACATCCAGAAAGAAATTCAGGATTCCGCTTACAAATGGCAGATGGACGTTGAAAAAGGCAACCGTATTATCGTTGGCGTTAACAAATTCCAGCAGGAAGAAGAACCCCCGAAAAACCTGCTGCGCGTAGACGGCTCTGTTGGCAAACTGCAGGCTGAAAAAATTGCTGCATTGAAAGCTCGCCGTGACAACGCTAAAGTTGAAGAAACCCTTGCTGCTCTTAAAGCAGGCTGCGCTGATGAAAGCGTTAACCTGATGCCTTTGATCCTCGAAGCTGTTAAAGCTTATGCAACCGAAGGCGAAATCTGCGGCGTAATGAGAGAAGTATTCGGCGAATACCAGGCTCATACCCAGCTGTAATTAACTTAGCCAACAATAATAGGGAGGTAAGTAGATAATGTCTAATATCAGAGTTTTAGTAGCAAAACCGGGTCTTGATGGACACGACCGCGGTGCTAAAGTTGTAGCTCGTGCATTGCGCGACGCTGGTTTTGAAGTAATTTATACCGGTATCCGTCTGACCCCGGAACAAATCGCTGAAGCTGCTCTGCAGGACGACGTTAAAGTTGTTGCTCTGAGCCTGCTCTCCGGCGCTCATAACACCCTTTTCCCGAAAGTTGTAGAACTTTTGAAAGAAAAAGGTCTGAACGATGTTCTGGTTATCGGCGGCGGCGTTATTCCTGACGCTGACATCCCGGGCCTGAAAGCTGCTGGCATTGCCGAAGTATTCACTCCTGGCACCCCGACCAGCGCTATCGTTGACTTCATCAACGCAAACGTAAAATAATTAGGTCTTAAAAATTTGCAAGGCGGTTTGTCCGCCTTGCAACCTAAAATTTTTATCAGACCTCAACAAGGCGGTGTGAAATTTGAACATTGTTGAAGGCGTATTAAACCACAACCGTTTGGCACTGGCCAAAGCAATTACGGCCGTTGAAAACGAGTATGACAATGCTGTTGAAATTATGACAGCTTTATATCCCCACACCGGCAATGCTTATGTCATTGGTATAACCGGACCTCCGGGTGCTGGCAAAAGTACTTTGACCGATAAACTTGCCAAAGAATTCCGTAAACGCGGTAAAACTGTTGGCATTATTGCAGTAGACCCCACCAGTCCGTTCTCCGGCGGCGCTATCTTGGGCGACCGTATCAGAATGTTGGATTTGTCTTCGGATGAAGGCATTTTTGTCCGTTCTATGGCTACCAGAGGCAGCTTGGGCGGCTTATCGCAAAAAGCAGGCGATGCAGTCAAATTGATGGATGCTTTTGGCTTTGACATCATTATCATTGAAACCGTAGGCGTAGGGCAATCTGAAGTTGATATCGTAAAAACTGCCGATACCACCATGGTTGTTGTAATCCCGGGCATGGGTGATGATATTCAGGCTATTAAAGCAGGTATACTTGAGATCGGTGATTTGTTCACGATTAACAAAGCTGATCGTGAAGGCACAGACAAGCTCAACATAGAGATTGAAATGATGTTGGAATTAAATCCCGAACATGTTGGCTGGCGTCCGCCGATCAACCGGACCATTGCCAGCAAGGGTGAAGGCATAGAAGCAGTTGTAGACTCCATTGAGGAGCACCAGAAATATCTGAATGATAGCGGTGAAATCGTTAAAATCCGCAAAGCCCGCATTAAAAACGAGGTTACTGCGATGCTTAACGATAAAGTAAACCGTTACATTGATAAAAATGTAGTAGCTACCGATGAATTTGATTCCTTGGTAGAAAAACTGCAGGGCCGCGAAATTGAACCGTACTCTGTAGTTGATGACATTGTTGGTAAAGTTTTGAAATAAAACCACCAAATTAATTCTTTAAGGAGGAATTAAAAATGTTCAAAGTAATTTGTGTTGACCATGTAGGTATTGCCTGCAAAGATTTGGATGTATCCAAAAAATTCTACACCGAAGTTCTCGGTCTGGAATGCACTGGTGAAGAACCGGTTCCCGAACAGGGCGTAAAAACCGTATTCATTCCTTGCGGCGAAACTCTGCTTGAGCTTCTTGTTGATATTACCGAAAACAATGATGGCCCGATCGGCAAATACATTGCTAAAAACGGCCAGGGCATCCAGCACATTGCTCTCCGTGTTGACGACATCGAAGCTGCTATCGCCGGCGTACAGGAAAAAGGCGGCATCATGATTGACAAAGCACCTCGCGGTGGTGCAGGCGGAATGGACATTGCTTTCGTTCATCCGAAATCTGTTGGCATTTTGCTCGAACTCTGCGCTCCTGCAAAAAAATAATTTCTGCCTGAACAGAAATTAAGCTGCTTGTGCAGCAATCAAAAATCAGATACATAACAGACGGGCGCCTGATACTACGCCCGCCTGCATGTATAAATAAGTTCTCCCCAATTATATGGAGGTGTAAGATTTGTCTACTCAAGAAAGAATTGAGAAAATGCTCAAACTCTCCGAACACATTATCGCAGCTGGCGGCGAAAAGAAAGTTGCTAAACAACATGCTAGCGGTAAACTGACTGCTCGTGAGAGAATCGCATTATTACTTGACGAAGGTAGCTTCGTTGAATTGGATCGTTTCGTAAGCCATCGTTGCACCAACTTCGGCCAGGACAAAAAAGAACTCCCGGGCGAAGGTGTAACCACCGGTTACGGCACTGTTGACGGCCGTCTGGTTTATGTATTCGCTCAGGACTTCACCGTTGAAGGCGGCTCCCTCGGCGAAATGCATGCTAACAAAATCGTTAAAGTACAGCGCCTTGCTCTCAAAATGGGTGCTCCGTGCGTTGGCCTGAACGATTCCGGCGGTGCTCGTATCCAAGAAGCTGTTGACGCTCTGGGCGGCTATGGCAAGATCTTCTTCGAAAACACCAGCGCATCCGGTGTTATTCCTCAGATCTCTGCTATCATGGGTCCTTCCGCAGGCGGCGCTGTATACAGCCCGGCTCTGACCGACTTCATCTACATGGTAAAGAACACTTCCAAAATGTTCATTACCGGCCCTGCAGTTGTTAAATCCGTTACCGGCGAAGAAGTTACCCAAGAAGAACTGGGCGGCGCTATGACCCACAACCAGACTTCCGGTGTAGCTCACTTTGCAGCTGAAAATGACGAAGACTGCATTAAACAAATCCGTTATCTGCTCAGCTTCCTTCCGTCCAACAACATGGAAGGCGCACCGATTATCGAAACCGGTGACTCCCCGACCAGAACCGACGAAGCACTGAACAGCATTATTCCTGATAATTCCAATCATCCTTATGATATGAAAGACATTATCAAGAGCATTGTTGATAACGGTGAATTCTATGAATCTCAGCAATACTACGCTCAGAACATCATTACCTGCTTCGCACGTATGGATGGCCAGACCGTAGGTATTATTGCTAACCAGCCGAAAGTTATGGCAGGTTGCCTTGATATCAATGCATCTGACAAATCTTCCCGCTTCATTCGCTTCTGCGACGCTTTCAACATTCCTCTGTTGAACCTGGTAGACGTTCCGGGCTTCCTGCCTGGCACCAACCAAGAATATGGCGGCATTATCCGTCATGGCGCTAAGATGCTCTATGCATACTCTGAAGCAACCGTACCTAAAATTACTTTGATTACCCGTAAAGCATACGGCGGTTCTTACCTCGCAATGTGCTCTCAGGAACTTGGTGCTGACCAGGTTATCGCTTGGCCGACTGCTGAAATCGCAGTTATGGGCCCTGCTGGTGCAGCTAACATCATCTTCCGTAAAGATCCTGATGTTGAAGCTAAAACTGCTGAATACATTGACAACTTTGCAACCCCGTATCAGGCTGCAAAACGTGGCATGGTTGATATCGTAATTCAACCGAAAGATTCCCGCCCGACCATTATCAATGCATTGCAAATGCTGGATTCCAAACGTGAAAGCCGTCCGGCTAAGAAACACGGTAACATTCCGCTTTAATGCATAGAAAGGGGAAATCGTAATGGGATTTTTTGGATTATTTGGCGGCAGCAAAAAGAAAAAAGAAGCTCCTAAAGCTGCAGCCCCGGCTCCGGTAGCAGCAGCTCCGGCTCCTGCGGTTCCCGCCGGCACTCCCCCCGAAGTAATTGCAGCTATCAGCGGTGCAATCAGCATGGTTATGAATGACGATGAAATGATTGCAGCAATGGCAGCAGCTATCCAGCATGCTGGCGGCGGCGTAGCTGTAGTACGTATTAAAAAACCGAGTACGCTTTGGGCTCAGACTGGCCGCTTGTCTTTGATGAACAAAAGACAAGAGTGCTACTAATTTTTAGTTTTGACTGCAGCAGATACCAGTTATCTGCTGCACGAAAATAAAATTTTTTAAAAAGTGAAATGGAGGAATTTCAAATGAGAAAATTCAAAGTTAACGTTAATGGTGTAGCTTACACCGTTGAAGTTGCAGAAGAAGGCGTTGTAGCAGCAGCTCCGGTAGCAGCAGCTCCGGTTGCAGCTCCCGCTCCGGCTCCGGTAGCAGCTCCTGCTCCGGCAGCAGCTCCGGCTCCCGCTCCGGCTCCGGCAGCAGCTCCGGCTCCGGCAGCAGTAGCAGCTGGCGACACCCCGCTTACCGCTCCGATGCCTGGTAAAGTAAGCAAAATCGTAGCTAAAGCTGGCGACGCTGTTAAAAAAGGCGACGTAGTTCTTATGCTCGAAGCTATGAAAATGCAGAACGAAATTGCTGCACCTGTTGACGGCACCGTTAAATCCATCAACGTAGACGTTAACGAAAACGTAAAACCTGGCCAGATCATGGCAGTTATCGGCTAATTTCCTTCAATTCTTCAAACATAATAGCGTGCCGGCAGTTAGCTACCGGCACTGCTATCAGATGAATTTATAGGAAAGCAATTGAATATTGGAGGTTTAAGAATGGATTCTTTACTCGTACAATACCCTTACCTTGAAGAACTCCTGAAGGGTATTATTGGTCTTAGCTATACTCATATTATTATGTGGATTATCGGCGGCATCCTGATTTGGCTCGCTGTTAAATATGACTACGAACCTGCTCTGCTGCTTCCGATTGGCTTCGGTGCTATCCTGGCTAACATTCCTCATTCTTCTGCAGTATCCACCGAACCTGGTGCTGAAGGCTTCTTGATTACCCTGTACAATGCAGGTATCGCAAACGAACTGTTCCCTGTACTTATCTTCGTTGCTATCGGCGCAATGTGCGACTTCGCTCCGTTGATTCGCCGTCCGTCCGTAATGCTGTTCGCAGCAGCTGCTCAGTTCGGTATCTTCGCTACCGCTATCGGCGCTACTTTCCTGGGCTTCTCCTTCCCGCATGCTTCTTCTATCGGTATCATCGGTGCAGCTGACGGCCCGACCACCATTTATGTAGCAAGCCGTTATGCAGTAGAACTGCTTGGACCTCTGTCCGTAGCTGCTTACTGCTACATGTCTTTGGTTCCGGTTATCCAACCGCCTGTTATCAAAGCTGTTACCACTCAGAACGAACGCAAAATCCGTATGGGCTTTGAAAACGAAGAACCTGTATCTGACACCACTAAATTCTTGTTCCCGATCATGATCGTTATCGTAGCAGGCGTTGTATCTCCTCTGTCTGTTGCTCTTATCGGTGCTCTTATGTTCGGTAACGTTCTTAAAGAATCCGGTGTTGTTGATAACCTGTCCAACTGCGCTCAGAACGAACTGTCCAACCTGGTAACCCTCGTACTTGGTATTACCATCGGCGGTACCATGACTGCTGAACGTTTCCTGAATGTTCAGGTACTTCTCATCATGTGCCTCGGCGCTGTTGCATTCGTATTCGATACCGTTGGCGGCGTTATCTTCGCTAAACTTCTCAACATGTTCAGCGCTAAGAAAATCAACCCGATGATCGGTGCTTGCGGCATTTCCGCATTCCCGATGTCCGGCCGTGTAATCGCTAAAATGGCTTTGAAAGAAGACCCGACTAACTTCATCATCCAACATGCTATCGGCGTAAACGTTGCTGGTCAGGTTGCATCCGTAGTAGCAGGTGGTCTGGTTCTTGCTATGATTCCTGCTCTGGAAAAAATGTAATCTGTAATTTGTAACTTTCCTTATAGCGTGCTTTCCACTGGAATATTTTTGGAGGTGTAAAAATGGGAGCAACTGAAAAAGCTGTTATTATGATGGCTGTAGCTCTGCCGACCATGTTTATCGTTATTGGACTTTTCGTTGGTTTAACGAAATTGCTCCATAAATCTTTCCCGGCAGAAGAAGATTAATTTTAAACTTAGCTGAATAAATAGCTAACAAAATGTTTACTTGCGGTTTAAACGGGCGGTTATGCCGCCCGCGTACCGCATAAGCCGTCAAGCCAGAAACTTAACGGCATTATTATGTTTAGCTCATCTGAGCTAATTTATGAAGATTGGAGTGACGAAATTGGATATTTCACTTCCTGCTTTAATGTCCATCCTCGCGTTGGTTATTCTTGTAGGTATTTCCTGCGTTAATGAGGATTTAAACGTAGGCTTCCTCGGTATTGCGTTCGGTATTATCGTAGGCGGCGTCTTTGGCGGCACCCCTGCAAGTAAGATTATGAATGCTTTCCCGCTTAGCCTGTTTATGATTCTGGTTGGTGTTACATTCCTTTTCGGTATGGCACAAACCAACGGCACCATGGAAAAACTCACTGCTTATTCCATTCGTGTCTGCAAAGGCAACACTGCTTTAATTCCTATCATTATTTTCTTACTTTCCGACTTCTTGACCACTATCGGCCCTGGCAACATCGCAGGCTGCGCACTTATGGCTCCGGTAGCTATGGCTATCGCCGGCCGTGTTAAAATGCCTGCATTCCTGATGACCCTGCTCGTAGTAGGTGCCTGCAACGCCGCTGCATTCTCTCCGTTTGCACCGACCGGCATCATCTCCAACGGCATCATCGCTAAAGTTGCTCCTGATCTCGGAATCCCTGCTGATCAACTCGATGCTATTGCATGGATGGTATACTTCAAATCCACTCTTGCACAAGGCTTCGTAACTGTAGTAGGCTTTATGGTAATGGGCGGCGCTAAATGGCTGAAAGAACAGCGCGGTGCTTCTCTGGATATCGATGAACTGGCTCCGAAACCGGAACCGTTCAACGCTGCACAGACCACCACTTTGCTGATGGTTGCACTCCTCGTTCTTTTGGTAGTAGTTCCTGGGCTGCCTGGTATTAAAGGCACTCTGCCGAAAATGCTCACCAATATGCTTTCTAACGTAGGTTCTATTTCCTTCGTACTTTCTATTGTACTCATGCTCACTGGTTACGGCGATTCCAAAGCTGCTGTTAAAGTAATGCCTTGGTCCGTAATCATGATGGTTTGCGGCGTATCCGTATTGATCGACGTTATGGATAAATCCGGTGGCCTGAACTTCCTTGTTCAGATTATGTCCTCCGTAGCTGGCCCGACCACTATCTGCTTCTGGGCATCCTTCGTACCGGCTGTTCTGTCTGCATACTCCAGCTCCTCTGGTGTAATTATGCCGATGTTCCTGCCGATGACTCCTGGTTTGGTAGAATTAACTGGTGGCGATGCTATTTCCATCATTTCCGCTATCAACGTAGGTTCCCACCTTGTAGATACTTCTCCGCTTTCCACTCTGGGCGCACTCTGCATTGCAGCTGCTCCTGAGTACGAAGATAAAGGCGTACTGTTCCGTAAACTTTTGATTTGGGGCCTCTCCATGTCCATTGTTTCCGGTATTGTTTGCTTCGTATTCTTCGGTGTACTTGGTCTGTAAGAAGAACAAGAGTAATCAAGCGAACGTTTGCTAACGCAATCTAAAATTAGTTCGCTATTTTTAGAATGGTATTTTGCAAAGTGCGAATATCTGATTTCCAGTTCCATCTTAATCTAACAAATAGGAGGAACTAAATTATGGATATTTCGCTTCCTGCATTAGTGTCCATTCTCGCACTGGTAATCCTCGTAGGCATCAGCTGCGTTAATGAAGATTTGAACGTAGGCTTCCTCGGTATCGCATTCGGTATTATCGTAGGCGGCGTTTTCGCAGGTACTCCTGCATCTAAAGTTATGAACGCTTTCCCGTTAAGCCTGTTCATGATTCTGGTCGGCGTAACCTTCCTCTTTGGTATGGCTCAGACCAACGGCACTATGGAAAAACTTACTGCTTATTCTATTCGTGCTTGCAAAGGCAACACTGCCCTTGTACCTATCATTATTTACATCCTTGCTACTTTTATCACCACCATCGGACCTGGCAACATCGCTGGCTGCGCATTGATGGCTCCGGTTGCAATGGCTATTGCTTCCAAAGTTAAAATGCCTGCTTTCCTGATGACCCTGCTCGTAGTTGGTGCCTGCAACGGTGCAGCATTCTCTCCGTTTGCTCCTACCGGTATTATTTCTAACGGCATCATCGCTAAATGTGCTCCGGAACTCGGCATTCCTGCTGATTACCTCAACACTTTGGCTTGGAAAATTCACTTCAACTCCACCATTGCACAAGGCTTCGTTAACATCGGCGGCTTCTTTGTAATGGGCGGTTTGAAATGGATCCGCGAACAGAAAGGCGCTGCTCTTGATATTGATGAACTGGCTCCGAAACCGGAACCGTTCAACGCTGCACAGACAACCACTCTGCTGCTCGTTGCTATCCTCATTATCCTGGTAGTTGTTCCTGGTCTGCCTGGCGTTAAAGGTACCCTTCCGAAAACTATCACCAATATGCTTTCCAACGTAGGCTCTATCTCCTTCGTACTTTCAATCGTACTCATGCTTACCGGTTATGGCGATTCTAAAGCTGCTGTTAAAGTAATGCCTTGGTCCGTTATCATGATGGTTTGCGGCGTATCCGTATTGATCGACGTTATGGATAAAGCTGGCGGCTTGAACTTCCTCGTTGAAGTAATGGCTTCCGTAGCTGGTCCGACCACTATCTGCTTCTGGACAGCATTTGTACCGGCTGTAATTTCTGCTTACTCCTCCAGCTCTGGTGTAGTAATGCCGATGTTCCTGCCGATGACTCCTGGTCTGGTAGAATTGACTGGCGGCGACCCGATTGCTATTATTTCCGCAATCGACGTTGGCTCTCACCTTGTAGATACTTCTCCGCTCTCCACTTTGGGCGCACTGTGCATTGCTTCTGCCGGTGAAGAAGAAGACAAAGGCGTACTGTTCCGTAAACTTTTGATTTGGGGCCTCTCCATGTCCATCGTTTCCGGTATCGTTTGCTACGTATTCTTTGGTCTGCTTGGTTTCTAAGCAAAGAATAGTTAGGCTAAGTTACTAACGCAATCTAAAATAGTTTACTATTTTTAGAATGGTATTTTGCGTTGTGCTAATATCCGGTTTCTGCATTCCGTCTTACTTTGCGTAAATAGGAGGAAACAATTATGGATATTTCACTTCCTGCATTAGTGTCCATTCTCGCACTGGTAATCCTCGTAGGCATCAGCTGCGTAAACGAAGATTTAAACGTAGGCTTCCTGGGTATTGCGTTCGGTATTATCGTAGGCGGTATATTCTCCAATATCACTGCAGCGAAAATCATGAACGCATTCCCGCTTAGCCTTTTCATGATTCTGGTTGGTGTAACCTTCCTCTTTGGTATGGCTCAGACCAACGGCACTATGGAAAAACTTACGGCTTATTCCGTACGTGCCTGCAAAGGCAACACTGCCCTTGTACCGTTAATCATTTATATTCTCTGTACTTTCGTAACCACTATCGGCCCTGGCAATATCGCAGGCTGCGCACTTATGGCTCCTGTATCCATGGCTATTGCTTCTAAAGTTAAAATGCCTGCATTTTTGATGACATTGCTTGTTGTTGGTGCCTGCAACGGTGCAGCATTCTCTCCGTTTGCTCCTACCGGCATCATTTCCAACGGCCTTATCGCAAAAATGGCTGGTGAACTCGGACTTTCTCCGGACTATCTGAATACTTTAGCATGGAAAATTCATTTCAACTCCGAACTTGCACAAGGCTTCGTTAATATCGGCGGCTTCTTTGTAATGGGCGGTTTGAAATGGTTAAGAGAACAGAAAGGCGCTGCTCTTGATATTGATGAACTGGCTCCGAAACCGGAACCGTTCAACGCTGCACAGAAAACCACTTTGCTCATGGTAGCAATCCTGATTATCTTAGTAGTTGTTCCTGGCCTGCCTGGTATGAAAGGCGTATTCCCGAAAGCTATTACCAACATGCTCTCCAACGTAGGTTCTATTTCCTTCGTACTTTCAATCGTACTCATGCTTACCGGTTATGGCGATTCCAAAGCTGCTGTTAAAGTAATGCCTTGGTCCGTAATCATGATGGTTTGCGGCGTATCCGTATTGATTGACGTTATGGATAAGGCTGGCGGCCTGAACTTCCTCGTAGAAGTAATGGCGTCCGTTGCCGGCCCGACCACTATCTGCTTCTGGACAGCATTTGTACCGGCTGTAATCTCTGCATACTCCAGCTCCTCTGGTGTAGTAATGCCGATGTTCCTGCCGATGACTCCTGGTCTGGTAGAATTGACTGGCGGCGATCCTGTTTCCATCATTTCCGCTATCGACGTAGGTTCCCATCTGGTAGATACCTCTCCGCTTTCCACTTTGGGCGCACTGTGCATTGCATCTGCCGGTGAAGAAGAAGACAAAGGCGTACTGTTCCGTAAACTTTTGATTTGGGGTCTTTCCATGTCCATCGTTTCCGGTATCGTTTGCTACGTATTCTTTGGTATCCTTGGCTTCTAATTAATTAGAGTTAAGATTCGGACTTATGCAGGTACGGTTCATCCGTACCTGCATAATATTTTATTCTTATCAGTAAATTTAACTAAAAAGATTTGCAATTTTAACAATAATTTGTTAAGATAAGGTTGTTAATATTTGATCTGTGCGGCTCTCACAGAATAAATATTGTTTGGCTGATGGGCAATAAATAAGGAGAAATCCGGATGTATTGCTTGAATCAGAGAGTTTTTTACAAACAGGAGGAAAATGATAATGAAACCGTTGGAAAATGTAGTTGTACTGGACCTCACTCGTGTATTGTCCGGCCCTTATGCTGCTATGATGCTTGCTGATATGGGTGCAAATGTAATCCACATCGAGCAGCCGAAAATTGGCGACGACAGCCGTGCTTACGGACCTTTTATCGGGAAAGAAAGCGCGTATTTCATGAGCTTGAACCGCAACAAACGTTCCATGACTATGAACTTCAAGTCTGAAGAAGCTAAAGCCGTTTTCAAAGAAATGGTTAAAAAAGCTGACGTTGTTGTTGAGAACTTTAAACCGGGCACCATGAAAAAATTCGGCCTGGACTATTCCGTATTGAAAGAAATCAACCCGAAAATTATTTACGCATCCTGCTCCGGCTTCGGCCAGACCGGACCTTACACCATGAAACCTGCCTATGACGTTGTTGTACAGGCAATGGGCGGCATCATGAGCATCACCGGCCCGGATAAAGATACTTTCTGCCGTGTTGGCGCTTCCGTAGGCGATATTATTGCAGGTATCTTCCTTGCAACCGGTATCACCACTGCTCTTTATAAACGCGAAGTAAGCGGCATTGGCCAGGAAATTGACGTATCTATGCTTGACTGCCAGGTTGCAATTCTGGAAAACGCAGTAAGCCGTTACTTTGTAAATGGCGTAAACCCGACTCCGCTTGGAAACCGCCATCCTTCCATCACTCCGTTCGAATCCTTTACGGCAAGCGACGGCCTGTTGATTGTTGGCGCAGGCAACGACAGACTTTGGAAGAAGCTCTGTGATTTGATCAATAAACCGGAACTCATTGAAGATCCGCGCTTTATTACCAATGCTGACAGAACTAACAACGAACCTGCACTGAAAGAAATTCTGGATGCAGTATTTGTAACCGATACCATTGAACATTGGCTGGAAAAACTGGAAGCAGCAGCTATTCCGTGCGCACCTATCAATACCATTGATAAGGTTGTAAACGACCCGCAGGTTAACTTCCGTGAGATGATTGTAGAAGTTGAACATCCGACTGCCGGCAAGATGAAAATCCCCGGTGTACCTATTAAATTCTCCGAAACTCCTTGCGGCGTAGAAAAAGCAGCTCCGGTACTTGGCCAGCATACTGACGAAGTTCTGAAAGAATTTGGCTTTGACGATGCTGAAATTGCAAAACTGCATGAAGTAGCAGCAGTTTAATTCTTATATTTCTCAATCTAATCCAACTTAAAATTTTAATTGATATCAGGATGGGTACTTGTGCCCATCCTTTTTTACTGCGAATTTTAATATGCTGTCTATCTTTTCCTTTACCGTTATGCTTTTTTGTTATATAATAATAACGTTAATTATAATTAAATTTAGGAGGCTGTTTAATGAGTTTAGCTGTTGATACAACCAAACGCAGTAAAAAATATGTTATTACTTACACTGTAGTAGGCATAGCATGCTTTGTTATGTTTATTGTATCTATTTTACGTTATGTATACCTTAATGTGCTGGAACCAGTGCCAATTTTCTTTTATGCAATGCTGGTATGGATTTTGCTCCTGCGCTGCAAACCTACTTACGATATCAGCGTGGAACGCAAATATTTAAGAATCGTTAAGCACACTATCTGGGGTAAAACCAAGGTTTACGAAATCCCGTACCGTGAAATTGCTGCTATTTTCAGCTATCAGCCCAAGCTGATGCGCACCGTAAAATTCCGTTATTCTTACAGATTAAATTCCGCACTGGATGCGCGTACTTTATGGACTTTGGCATGGCGCAGAAGATTTGATGACGGCAGCGAAGCCAACGTACGTATTTATTTTAAAGCGTCCAAGCAGGTTATGGATGCACTGGCTGAGAAAATGCCGAACCGTGTTAACGTACCTGAAGAACTGGCAGATTTTAACATGCTTGTTAAAGAGGGCGTAATTGTAAATAACGAAAGAAAACTGAGAGAAGCTGAAGCTGAAATTTTGGATAAAAGCGTAGAACAGCTTGATGCCGAAGAAAAAATTGCCAAGGAAATGGTTGCCGAACAGGAAGCTAAAGAAGACGCAGCTAAATCTAAAAAGCAGGATAAGAAATAAAGAGGTGTAGGATTATGTATTGCAGATATTGTGGACAGCAGCTGCCGGACGATTCTGCATTTTGCAGCAAGTGCGGCAAAAAAGTGCAGCATGATGGCAACATAGCTGCCGAACCTGTAAAACAGGCTGCACCGCCGGCTGAAAAGGTTGAACATTGCCGCCTCGAACTTGTTGAAATAGACAGCCCCTGGTCGCTTTTCGGCAACACCCGCAACAAATTTCAGGCTGTTACCGATGACGGACAGGTAATTTATCAGTCCGAAAAGTTTAAAGTAAGCGGCTTTAGCTATGACGGGCCGGAAGAAGTAAGCAAAAAATACCGTGACCTTGTTGAAAAAGCTGTTTTAACCCTTGCCGTAGATGGCTGGAAAAAATTGCCCGGCTGCCGCCGCAGATGGTTTGAGCTTGATTTTGAAAGAAAAATAAAAGATTAAAATTAAATATGCTTTAATGAATTATACTGCCTGTTTAATCAGCAGGCAGTTTTTTATTTTATTTGTGAATTTTTTTACAGATATTTTTTTGTCTATACACATATACGGAAAAATTTGATATAATTAATTGGAATGTTTATAAGTACGGGCCTGTTGGCGTTTACTGTTACTTGTAAGATGTTTTGAAAGGGTGATTAATTTTTGAGCCAGCAGATGAAGCTTTTACCGGCGGATGACAGGCCCAGAGAAAAGCTGATAGAACATGGCCCGGATATATTGAGTAATTCGGAATTATTGGCAATTTTAATCAGAACAGGCACGCCGCAGCGTTCGGCACTGGATATAGCAAGGGAACTGACTGACGATGACGGTTTTTACAGCAATATCGCCAAAGCGCGCAGTGTGGCTGATTTATCAAAAATAAAAGGGCTTGGCCCGGCAAAAGCCGCCACGATACTGGCCGCAGTAGAGTTAGGCAGGCGCGTGGCCGGGGCACAGCCGCAGAAGAAAATAAGGTTTTCTTCGCCTGAGGCGTGCGTTAATTTTTTAATGCCGCGCCTGCGCTATGAAGGAAATGAAAAATTTGTGGTAATGCTGCTGGACAGCAAAAACCAGCTGATAAAAATGCAGCAGGTTTCCGAAGGTTCGCTTAATGCTTCGGTGGTGCATCCGCGCGAGGTATTTGCCCCGGCTGTTCTGCACAGGGCTGCGTGCGTTCTGGCGGCACATAACCATCCTTCCGGCGACCCGGCGCCAAGCCGTGAGGACAGGCGTTTGACTTCTGCATTGAAGGAAACAGGTATTGTGATGGGCATACCGCTTTTAGACCATATTATTATTGGCGACGGCAGGTATTTCAGTTTTAGAGAAAATGGTTATCTTGATGAATGAGGTGTAAGTAATGTTTGGTTTTTTTAATAAATTTTCGCATGATATGGGCATTGACCTTGGCACAGCCAATACGCTGGTGCATGTAAAGGGCAAGGGCATTATTATCCGTGAGCCTTCGGTAGTTGCGGTTGACAAAGCCAACAACGAAGTACTGGCCATAGGCGCTGAAGCAAAGCAGATGATTGGCCGTACCCCGGGGCATATTATTGCCATCCGTCCGATGAAAGACGGCGTTATTGCTGATTTTGACATTACACAGTCGATGCTGAAATTTTTTATCAAAAAGGCAATCGGCAAAAATTCGCTTGTGCGCCCGCGTATCGTTGTAGGCGTGCCTTCCGGCGTTACCGAAGTTGAAAAACGTGCGGTAATTGACGCTACGGTGCAGGCCGGTGCGCGCGAAGCATATCTGATTGAAGAACCTATGGCTGCGGCTATCGGTGCAGGGCTGCCCGTGCAGGAAGCTACCGGCAGCATGGTTGTCGATATCGGCGGCGGTACTTGCGAAGTTGCCGTTATTTCCCTCGGCGGCATTGTTGTAAGTAAATCCATCCGCACTGGCGGCGATGCTATGGATGACGCTATTGTGCGTTATATCCGCAAAACTTTCAGCCTGCTTATTGGCGAGCGTACGGCTGAAGAAGTAAAAATTAATATCGGCACGGCTATGCCGCTGGAAAATCCTGAAGAAATGGATATCCGCGGACGCGACCTTGTAAGCGGCCTACCGAAAAACATTACCATTAATTCCAATCAGGTTTGTGAAGCACTTAACGAACCTGTTACCAATATTCTTGATGCTGTAAGAAACACTCTGGAACGTACTCCGCCTGAACTTGCGGCAGATATTATGGACAGAGGCGTTGTTATGACGGGCGGTTCTTCGCTTTTGCGCAACCTTGACCGCATTATGAGCAGGGATACCGGCATGCCGGTATATGTTTCGGATGACGCTCTGAGCTGTGTTGCTTTGGGTACCGGCCTTGCAGTAGAAAATGTTGACGTTTACAAGAAAGGCTTTATGGCCTCCAATAGTACGAACTGAAGGAATGAAGCGTGAATAAGAAGTATTTAAGCCTTGGGCTGGCAGCAGCGGTGCTTGTGGCTTTGTTTGCCATGGCGCTGCACGACCCGCTGAGGTTTCCTGTAATAAACAGGGTGGTAACTGCCGTTATTACGCCTTTTGCGGCGGCAAGTTCTGCCGTTGGCGGCTGGGTTGATGATACCGGCGAGGCTATGACGACTGTTAAAACCTTGCAGCAGCAGAACGAAAGTTTACAAAGCGAAATTAACGAACTGCGTTACGCCAACCTTGCCATGGCAGAAATTTATGCAGAAAATCAGCGCCTGCGTGAAATGCTGAATTATAAAAATGCGCATCCGGAACAAAGGCTTGTAGTTTCTAAGGTTTTGGGGCGTACGCCCGGCGAGTTAAGCGACAGCCTGTATATTGACAAAGGCACGGATGACGGCGTGCAGCAGGACATGGCGGTAGCAACCGTTAACGGTCTGGTAGGGCTGGTGGATGAAGCATATCCTTCGTCGGCACGTGTAACCCTGGTTACAAGCACTCGCTGTAATGTAGGTGCGCGCATTCTGCGTGCCAATTCGCGTGCGGTAGGTATTGTTACAGGCCGCGGCGGCAATAATGTGCCGCTTTTAATGGAGCATTTGCAGCGTGAGGCTGATGTATTGCCCGGCGACGTTGTTGTAACAAGCGGTTACAGCCAGAACCATCCTGCCGGTATTGTAATAGGCACGGTAAAAGAAAGCAGCCTTGATGCGGCAGGCCTTTTGCGCAACGCAACCGTTGAGCCTGCGGCAGTAAGAGAAGGGCTGGAAGAAGTTTTTGTAGTAGTATGGCATCAGCAGGACGGTAATGTAAAATGAGAAAACTGCTGTTCTTTGTTGTTTATTTGATATTTTTTGGCATTCAGGTAACAGTGCCGCAGCCTGCATGGCTGAAATTTGACCTGGTGCTGCTGTTTGTTTACGCAATGGCAATGCTGTATGGCCCGCAAACAGGGGCGCTTACAGGTGCCGCAGCCGGGTTAATGTATGATTTTCTGAGCGGAGCGGTGTTTGGCTTTCATACAATAACGCGCTGTATGGTAGGCTTTGTTGCCGGGTTTATTAAAGGGCAGGTGTTTAAGGAACATTTTGCTTACCATATTGTGGCAGCATTGGTAATAACAGCAGGCATACGCATGCTGTTTTTCTTTGTGGCGCTGTTTTTAACGCCTGCGGCAGATTTAACCTTTGTGGGCGGGTATTTGCAGCAGTCGCTTGCATATTGCCTGGGAAATATTTTATTTATAGTTCCCGTTTATAAATTATGTTATTTTATCAGCCATTGGCATAAAGATGAGTAGGTTTGTTTTAAAGGAGTTTAGGCAATGCTGAACAAAAGATATGCTAACAGATTACAGGCGATGCTTGTTGCCGCTATCTGCATATTGCTGGTATTGCTGGGGCGTATGGCGTATATGCAGCTGTGGCGCGGCGATTTTTACGGCGACCAGGCTGACGGCAACCGTTTGCGCAGAACAAAAGTTGTGGCTCCGCGCGGAATTTTTTATGACCGTGACGGCGAAGAACTGGTTAATAACCTGCCTGGCTATGTAGTTGCCCTGCGCAGGCAGAACAGCCCTTATGATGCGGAAATTCTGAACCTGCTTTCAGAAATAATTGAAATGCCTGTGGCAGAAATGCAGAAGAAAATAGAAGCCAACAGCGACAGTTATGAACCGACGCGTTTAAAAACAAATATTACTCCGGAAATGCTTACCAAACTGGAAGAAAAAAAGAACGAGCTGCCGGGTGTAATGATTGAAATTCAGCCGGTGCGCAACTATTTATATAAAGAGCTTGCGGTACATGCCATTGGCTATGTTGGCGAAGTAAGCAATTACGATATTACAGAAGGCTCTTACAAAAATATGCCGGTTGGCAGCGTGGTTGGCAAGTTTGGGCTGGAAAAAACTTACGACCGTTATGTGCGCGGCCAGGACGGCAGTTATGACGAAGAAGTTGACGTTGGAGGCAATGTAGTTAAGCAGCTTGGGCAGATAGACCCTGTGCCCGGCAAAAGCCTTAAACTTACAATAGATAAAGATTTGCAGCTGTGCATGGAAAAAGCCGTGGATGAGCATCTGGCTTATCTGCGTTCTTCCGGGGTGGCACCGGGGGCAAGGGCGGCGGCAATTATTGCTATCGACCCTAAAACAGGCGCTGTGCGTGCCATGGTAAGCCGCCCTGCTTTCAACCCGAACCTTTTTGTGCACGGTATCAGTGAAAAAGACTGGAATATCATTAATAATGACCCTAACTATCCTATGGGCAATAAAGTTATCGGCGGTGAATATCCGCCGGGTTCGCCGTTTAAAATTGTTACCGGCTCTGCAGCGCTGGAGCTTGGCAAGGTAACGCCCGAAGAAAAGATTTTTGACAGCGGCAAGCACTGGCTTGTGCCGATGGGCAACGCCGGCGGCGAGGCACTGGGGTGGATTGACTTTCATGAAGCTCTGCGTAAATCTGATAACGTTTACTTTTATGAAATGGGCAACCGCCTTGGCATAAACAATATTGTGGAATTTGCCAAAAAGTTCGGGCTCGGTTCTCCGACAGGCATAGAGCTTGAAGGAGAACTTTCCGGGCTTTTGCCGACACCGGAAAACAAGAAGAAAATCTTCCCCGGCGAAAGCTGGATGCTTGGCGATACCTTTAATGCTTCTATCGGGCAGGGCATAGATTTGGCAACGCCGATACAGCTGGCTATGCTGATGAGCTGCGTGGCGGCAGACGGCGTTTACCATCCGCCGTATCTGGTAGAAAGCCTGCTGAATAATGACGGCAGCGTATACCAGATGGCAGAACACGCTCCGGCAAGAAATATCGGCATATCCATGCATACGCTGAGGCTTATCCAGAACGCATTGGAGGGCGTAGCTGAAGAAGGCGGTACGGCATCGTATTTTGCCAGCCTGCCAAAGCAAATTGCAGCTAAAACAGGCACGGCAGAAAACCCGCACGGGCGCGACCACGGCCTTTTTGTTGCCTACGGACCGGCAGAAAACCCGGAACTTGTTGTAGCCTGCATTGTAGAGCAGGGCGGTTTCGGTACTTCGGCCGCAGGCCCTATTGTATATAAAGTTTTTGAAGAATGGTTCAGGCAGGAGGGTTTTATAACCGATACCCCTGCCGCTAAATAACGGAGGCAGTAAATGCAGAGATATTTGCGTAACATAGACTGGTGGCTGGTAGGTGCGGTGTGCGCGCTTGTTGGCATTGGGCTGATGCTGATTGCCAGCGCTACGCATTCGTATGCCGTTGCCAGGGGGGAAGCGTGGTTTGTAGAACGCCAGGGCATATTTTTTGGCATTAACGTGCTGCTGGTGATTTTTTGCCTGCGCTTTGATTACCGTCTTTTGCAGCAGATAGCAAAGCCTTTGTATATTTTTAACCTGGTGCTGCTTTTGGCGGTAATGTTTGTGGGGCATTCGGCGTTGGGCGCACAAAGGTGGATTCAGATAGGACCGGTTACAATACAGCCTTCGGAATTTGCCAAGGCGATAATTATCATCTGCCTGGCGGCGTTTTTGGCAAAAAGGGCAGAGCTTTATACTGATTTTACAGATTATCTGCCTGCCGTTGCCTATGTGTTTGTGCCGTTTGTGCTGGTAATGCGCCAGCCGGATTTAGGTACTTCACTTGTTTTTGCCGTTATAACACTGGGCATGCTAATTATAAGCGGGTTTAAAATGCGCTGGCTGGCAATGTTAAGCGGCGCTTTCGTGGTGCTTTTGCCTGCCTTCTGGATGATTTTAAAGGAATATCAGAAAAACCGTATCCGCGTGTTTTTAGACCCGGAGCTTGACCCTTTCGGTGCAGGCTACCATGTAATACAATCGAAAATCGCCATTGGCAGCGGGCTGTTAACCGGCAAAGGCTGGTTTTCGGGCACGCAGAGCCAGCTGAACTTTTTGCCGGAAAACCATACGGACTTTGTATTTGCCGTTGCCGGCGAAGAATTCGGGTTTATCGGCGTGTGCGTAATATTATTTTTATACGGCATTATTATCTGGCGCGGGCTTACCATTGCCCTTAATGCCGAAGATGACTTCGGAACATTGCTGGCAGTGGGCATAACTTTTATGTTTACTTTCCATATGTTTGTAAACATTGGCATGACGGCCGGCATAATGCCTGTAACCGGCATACCGCTGCCGTTTTTAAGCTACGGCGTAAGCTCGCTTACCACCAATATGTTTTTGGTGGGGCTTTTGCTTAACATACGCCTGCGCAAGCAGCAGCTGCAATTTTGAGGAGGAAGAACGTGAACAAAGAACTGACGATAGATATTTTAAGCAGTGTTGCCAAACCTGCACGCTATACCGGCGATGAGTTCGGCAGCATTGTAAAAACGCCGGAAGAAACCGAAGTAAGCATTGCCCTGGCGTTTCCGGATGTGTACGAAATTGGCATGAGCTATTTGGGCTTTAAAATTTTGTACCATATTGTAAATAAAGAAAGCGGGCTGGCGGCAGAACGCGTATGCGCGCCGTGGACCGATATGGAAGCAAAAATGCGTGAACACGGCATACCTTTGCGCAGCCTGGAAACCAATAAAGTGCTGAAGGATTTTGACTTTGTTGGTTTTACCCTGCAGTATGAACTTTCGTACAGCAATATTTTAAACATGCTCGATTTGGGGCAGGTGCCTGTTTTAGCGGCAGAACGCAGCGAAGCCGACCCGTTTGTTGTTGTTGGCGGGCCGTGCGTATATAACCCGGAGCCTTTGGCGGATGTGTTTGACATGGCCGTTATCGGCGAAGGTGAAGAAGTTTTGGTAGAGCTTTTAAACGCTTACCGCGAATGGAAGAAACAAGGCCGCTCTGGCGGACGCAGAGGCTTTTTAGAGCGTGCCGTAAAAATTAAAGGCATTTATGTACCAGGTTTTTATAAAACCGAATACAACGAAGATAACACCGTAAAAGCAGTGGTGCCTATTTATGAAGGTGCGCCTGCCGTTATTGAAAAACGCGTTATAAAAGATTTGAACGATGTTGATTTCCCGACAGCGCCGGTAGTGCCTTTTGGCGAAATTGTACACGACCGCATTATGCTTGAAGTATTCCGCGGCTGTACACGCGGCTGCCGTTTTTGCCATGCCGGTATGGTATACCGCCCCGTGCGTGAACGCCATCCGGAAGTTTTAAAGGCTTTGGCGCGCAAACTGGTAGATAACACAGGTTATAACGAAATTTCGCTGGTATCGTTAAGCACGGCTGATTATACCTGCCTTGCGCCGATGATTCACGACATGATTGCCGAATTTAAAGATGAACGCGTAAGTGTTTCGCTGCCGTCGCTGCGTATTGACAGCTTTTCGGTAGACCTGGCCAAAGAAGTGCAGGCAGTGCGCAAAAGCGGCCTTACCTTTGCGCCGGAAGCAGGCAGCCAGCGTATGCGCGACGTTATTAATAAAGGCGTAACCGAAGAAGATTTGATGAACGCCGTCAGCGCGGCATTTAAATCGGGCTGGAGCAGCGTAAAACTGTATTTTATGATTGGCCTGCCCGGTGAAACCGATGAGGACGTACTTGCTATTGCCGATTTGGCGAAGAAGGTGCAGTATAAATACCGCGAAATTACAGGCAAAGGCGGCTGCAAGGTTACCGTAAGCGCCAGCAGCTTCGTGCCAAAACCGTATACGCCGTTTCAGTGGAGCGCGCAGAACAGCATGGACGAACTGCGCCGCAAACAGTATTTGTTAAAAGACGCCTTAAAGGTAAAAAATATTACTTTCCAGTATCACGACCCGGAAACCAGCATTATGGAAGCCGTTTTTGCGCGTGGCGACAGACGCCTTGGCAAAGCGTTATATCTTGCATGGCAGCGCGGAGCCAAATTTGACGGCTGGAGCGAACAGTTTGATTATGAACGCTGGCTGCAGGCCTTGCAGGACTGCGGGCTTGATAAAGAATTTTACATTGCCCGCGAGCGCGGCGAAAACGAAGTGTTTCCGTGGGAACATATTCAGCCTGCGGTATCGCGCGCCTTTTTACGCAATGAATATAAAAAAGCACAGCGCGGCGAACTGACGCACGACTGCCGCCGCGGCAGCTGCACCGGCTGCGGTGTTTGCCAAAAACTTGGCGTACAAGTTAAAGTGGAAGGTTAATAAAATGAAACTGAGATTAAAAATAACCAAAGATAAAAGCATAAGGTTTATATCCCATCTTGAATACGTGCGTACTATCGAACGCGCTATCCGCAGGGCAAAATTGCCTGCCGCATACAGCGAAGGATTTAACCCGCATTTAAAATTTTCGTTGGCATCGGCACTGGGCGTTGGCGTGGTTAGTTATGCCGAATTTTGCGAAATTGAACTGGCCGAACCGATGACGGCAGAAGAAGCCGCAGAAAAAATGCAAAAAGCACTGCCGCGCGGAATCCGCATTTTGGCGGCAGATGTAACGGCAACCAATGCTCCCGCGCTTATGGCGGAAGCAGGCGGCGCGGATTACCGCGTAACCCTGCCGTATGACAAGCCGGTTGACGAAGCTGTGGCGGCGTTTAACGAAGCTGAAAGCATAATTTATGCCAAAGCAGCGCCAAAAGCCAAAACAAAAGTAAAAGAAATTGACGTTAAGTTTTTTATACCGCATATTACGGCTCAAAACAGCGGCGGAGAACTGGTGCTTACTTTCAGCTGCCGCATAACGCCAAACGGCAGCATGAAAGCGGTTGATTTAATAAACACCTTAAACCAGCAGTATAATTTAAACCTGCCTGCCGAAAAAGCAGATATAGAACGCCTTGATTTATATAAGTACGATGCTTTTGGCAACAAACTGCCAATGCTCGGCAAAGACATGGTTGTGCTTGGATAGGCATAACGGCAATATAAAACAGCCCGGCTGCAAGCCGGGTTATTTTTTTGCAGATTTTTAAATATTTATTGCTTATTACAATATGTAAAAGTTATAATAATTATAGCAGTAATAATTGTGTTGTTAACAAAAAGTGCAAAGCATAAAACTTTTTAACAAGAAACGGAGGCAGTGAAATGGATAAATCAGTTTTGTGGAAAATTTCGTATGGCATGTATGCGCTTACGGTAATGGACGGCGAAAGGCCAACAGGCTGCATTATAAACACCGCAGTGCAGGTAACAAGCGATAACCCGACCATTGCTATCAGCGTTAATAAAAATAACTATACCTTTACCGCGCTCGAAAAATCCGGAAAATTTGCCTTAACAATTCTTTCGGAAGCCACACCGCAGAATGTTATTGCAAGATTAGGCTTCTGCTCCGGCTGCGATACGGATAAATTTGAGGCTTGCGGCTTTAGCTGGGAAATGAAAAACGGCCTGCCTGTTATAACGGATAAAACCAGCGGTTATATTACAGCAGAAGTGCTAGGCAAGTATGAAATGGAAACCCATTTTGTAATTTTGGCGCGTGTTATTGATGCGGAAGTGCTTGGCGATTATACGCCCATGACCTATAAATATTACCATGATGTAATTAAAGGCAAAGCACCTAAAAACGCGCCCACCTATCAGGAAGAAACTGTGGAAACCGCAGGCGAAAAATGGGTATGTACTATTTGCGGCTACGTGTACGAAGGAGATTTAACCAAAGAGCCGGACGACTTTACCTGCCCCATCTGCCGGCAGCCCAAAAGCAGGTTTAAAAAGGTAGAGTAGGGAAGAATAAAACTAATTTAACAACATCTTAAAATATATAACCCCTGCAAAGTGGATTAACCATAATGCAGGGGTTATAATTTTTATTTTGTATAGCGTTGGTTATTAAATACTTCTGTTGGAATTTGAATTACCATAGTTGTAAAAGTTCCGTCATCGCCTCTGCGAAGGCATTTAAAGTCTTTTACAATGCCACCTTTTTCAAGATAATAATTTACTTCTTCAATAGTCCCAGTATCTCTGTTAGAGAAGGCGTAAAATCTTTCTATAAAAGAATTTGCAGCTAGAGCTGTGCTTGCGATTGATAAAAGCAAAAGAGATGTTACAAGAATTTTTTTCATAATAATACAACTCCTTAAAATTATGATACAATTTTAATATAACATTTATTTTTTAGAAGATCAATAAAGTTAAAACTTTTTGTGGAGGGTTTTATGAAAAAACAGCATTTGTTATATGGAATTAGAAATAATAAATTAGTTCATATTTCAGAAGTGGAAAAAGGTATAAAATGCGATTGCACATGTCCTGCTTGCAAAGGTAGACTCATAGCAAAAAAAGGGAATAAAGTTATACATCATTTTGCACATTATAATGCTGATGAGTGTGAGTATGGATATCAAACATCTCTGCACTTAGCGGCTAAGGAAATTCTTTTAAATGCTAAAGAAATATTTATACCAGCTTTGTTTTTAAAAATTCCTTTTAGTAATCGTTATCCTATAAAAATTGTTGATGCTCAAATGGTAAAAATTGATAACGTTGAAGTTGAAAAAACACAGGATAATATTATTCCTGATGTAATTGTGTATAGTCTTGGTAGAAAATTTTATGTTGAGATATTTGTAACACATGCAATTGATGAAGATAAGTTAAAGAAAATTAAAAAATCTAAAATTTCAACAATAGAAATTGACCTGAGTAAAATTGATAGAGAAATTACAGATGAAGAGTTAAAACATTTTATATTAGATGATTGTGAAGAAAAATCATGGAAATATAATGTAAATACAGAATTGTGGTTAGAAAAATTTAAAATGATAGCAGATAAAAAAGCTATTAGTGTACGAAGAATGGCACAGCATATAGATTATTGCCCTATAAAAATGAGGACTTATAGAGGAAAACCCTATGCTAATTTTAGAGATGATTGTATTTATTGTGAATATTATTTTGGGGATTATGATAATGGAATTTTATGTACTGGCTCTAAAATGATAGCCACAAAAGAAGATTATTTAAATTATATAAAAAATAACAACAAAAACATTATAATGGATTAATGTTTTTTAGTATTATAATGTAAATATTAGTAATAAAAATACCAATCTTTGGCCGATGAATTTGCTTAATTAGTTGTAATTTATCGGCTTTTATTTATTATTATGGGTAATTAATAGATGTTTAATATCAGATATTTAAAATATAAAGGATTTCTTATATTTTTGTCGAATTAATTATTATATATTTTAGTGTGTTTTATGGAGTCTGTTATGGTGGATTATACTTTACTTGCAAAAGCTGCTTTGCTGCACGATATTGGCAAATTATGCTATCGTGCAGGGCTTACAAATGAGCCGGAAACATATCCCGAATATGGTGCCCGGTGGCTGGCGCGTTTATTGCCCGAAGATGATGAAGCCATGCAGCAGCTTCTGCGCTGCATAAGCTATCACCGCAGGCGCGATTTTGAAGCAGTAAAACTTAAAGACGATGATTTGGCATATTTAGTTTATTTTGCCGATACGATTGCGTTCGGCGCAGAAAAGACCGAACGCCGCCAGGATGATAAGTTTGATGCTTCGCTGTGCCTGGAATCGGTATTTAATTATTTTTCGGACCACGATACTTATAAGCGCTATTTTTTGCCTAAAGAGATAAATACCGGCAAAGAAATTAATTACGCAGTGCGTGATAACATTAAGGCAAGCCCGGAAGATTATTTAAAACTTTTAAAAATAATTGAAAACAAATTAAAGCAAAAGCCTTTGGCGCAGATGTACCCCTATGAGCTTTTGCAGGTTCTTGAAGATGCTCTGTATTATGTGCCGCTTACGGTGCGCGAGGATTTGCCGCGCGATATTTCGATGTTTGAGCATGTAAAAATAACGGCGGCGCTTGCGGTAAGTATAGCCCATTATTTTGAAGCTAACGGAATTACTTCGTATGCTTCGCTTTGTGAAAAGCAAAAAATTGCCCAAATACAAAACGAGCCGCTGTTTTTAATTGTTTCTGCCGATATTGCCGGCATTTACGGCTTTTTAACAACTCCGGCAGAGCAGTCACCGCTTGCTACCATGCGCGGGCGCTCGCTGTATCTGGAATATTTTTCGCAGCTTATAGCAGACGAACTTGTAAATTATTTAAAACTTTCACGTGCAAACATTATTTATACCGGCGGCGGGCGTTTGTATTTGCTGGCGCCTAATACGCCGCAGTTTAAAGAGGGTGTAAAAACTTTTGCGGAGTACATTAACGGGTGGCTGCTGCAAAATTTTGGCACTCAGCTTTATGTATCTGTCGGCGCGGCGGAATTTACGCCGGTAGAGCTGGTTGGCAGGCAGCTTGGCAGCGATGTTATGGCGCGTGCCGATTTGCAGGTGGAAAACAATAAAAAGAACCGCTATTCGGAAACGGTTCTTGCAGGGCTGTTTGACCCGGAAAGCAGCTTTAACCATAATGAAGCGGCATCGGAATGCTGCGTATGCCACAGAAACGTTGCTGCTGCCGATGAAGGGCGCAAAGACGGCCTGTGCAGCAACTGCCGTGCGCTGCTTGAACTCGGCAAAGCCTCTTTTATGGATGACAAGGTGCTGGCAGTATGTTCAAACCGCATCAGCGGATGTATTGCGGTGCCGGGCTATAAAAGGGTGCTGTATTTAAAAATAATAGCTGCCAAAGATTTGGAAAAATTTAAGCAGCATAATAAACTGGCATATCTTTACAGTATTAAAGGCGGAGCTTCCGATAACTGCCCGTATTTCCGCATACGCCGCTGCGATTACTGCGTGCGCGACGCTAAAAGCGGCAGGCTGCCCGATATGAAGATGCTGGCGGCCAAAAGTATGGGCGAAACTTACACCGGTGTTAAGCGCCTGGGCGTTTTAATGGCGGACGTCGATGCTATTGGCATAGCTTTAAAAGCAGGTTTTTACCGCAACGATTTGCCCGATCCGCTGAGGTATCTTACATTATCGAGGCAGGCGGCGTTTTCCGGCAGGCTGTCATTCTTTTTTAAAGTAATTTTAAATAAAATTTTTAAAGGCGATATGCAGAACGCTTCCGGCAAAGTAACGCCTGTGTTCAGGCTGTTTAACAAGCCCAAGCAGCTTTGGCGCAACATACACGTAATTTACAGCGGCGGCGATAACATTTTTCTGCTTGGCGCATGGGATGACGTTGTGGAAGTGGCGGTTGATATTCACCGCGCGTTTGAAAGCTACACCAACGGCAAGCTGGCATTTTCGGCGGGAATAGGCATGTTTACGCCCGATTTCCCCGTAAGCCAGATGTTTATTCAGGCGCAGCTGCTGAAAAAAACCGCTAAAAATGTTCCGGGTACCGGCAAAATTGCTTTGTTCGGGCAGAATGCGGATTATGTAAGCGGCCCGGAAGGCGGGCTGGCCCATGTTTATGACTGGAACGTTTTTGAAAAACAGGTTTGCGGCGAAAAACTTAACTTTTTAACAAACAATTTAAGTTTCGGCATTGCCGCAATACCCGGCAAAATAAAAGCCGACAGGAACACTTTGTATAAGCTGCACGGCGTGCTTGCCGCAGCGGCAGGCAGGTTTAATCTGGCTCAGTTTGCTTATGCGGTTGCTCTGCTTGAACCGAAATCGGAAAATGCCGCACAGGCGGAAATATATAATAATCTGCGCAGCAGGCTGTATGCCTGGGCGCTTGATGCGGAAGGGCGCAGGCAGCTTTTAACGGCGCTGGAACTTTTAATTTACAGTTTGCCCAATGCGCCTAAGGAGGACTTTTAATGGATATTATAGCCAGGGCCGAAAATGCCATTAAAGGCATTATGGTTAAAGACAAATTTAATAATAATATACTGCTGTTAAAAACCGGCCATATCCGTAAGTTTTTAACTTCGGTCAACCTTGTGCGCGACCGCGTGGAGGTTTATAAAATGCGCGGGCAGGAGCCGGACAGGCTGCCACCGGAGCTGGTTGCGGAGGTAAAATTTTTAAAGGTTAAATTAATGTATCTGGCCGGGCGCGAAAAAAATATTGTTGGCGCGTTTGTAGAAAAATCCGGGTTGATAGAAATGATTGACAGCATTGGCGACAGTACGGAAAGGTTTGACACTTTTGCCAAATACGTACAGGCGCTGGGGGCATTTCATAAATTTTACGGAGGCAAGGATAAATAATGAAGCAGACGGTTTTAAAAGGAAAGTTTTTAATAGAGGCTGTTATTACTCTGGTAACGGGGCTGCACATTGGCACCTCCAGCGATTTTACTCCTATCGGCGCGGTAGAAAGCCCCTTTGTGCGTGACCATTTTACCAAAGTTCCCATTATTCCGGGCAGTTCGCTTAAAGGCAAGCTGCGCACTTTGCTGGCTAAAATGCGCTCGCCGGGTTATGTTTTAAATAAAATTGAAGATGATGACGAAGTTATCTGCCGTTTGTTCGGTTCTACTTCCAAAAACGGTGTTATAGGCGCACGCCTGCAATTTTATGATGTATTTGTAACGCCGGAAAGCATTGAAAAAATAAGCCGTATGGACACCGATACCTACATGGGCGAAGTAAAATTTGAAAACTCCATTACAAGGCTTACGGCAACGGCAATACCGCGCCAGATTGAAAGGGTGCCGGCAGGTACCGATTTTGCGTTTAAACTTGTGTACAACATCGAAAACGAAAAGGAAATTGAAGAAGATTTTGCAACCTTATCGGCAGCACTTATGATGCTGCAGATGGACTACCTTGGCGGCCATGGTTCGCGCGGTTACGGCAGGGTGGCTTTCAGTAATTTTTCGGTGCGGTACGCCGGTTTAAACAAAAATCTTGAGGAGTATGCCGGAAGGCTTAAAACTGCTCTTGAAGGAAGCTGCTTAAAATGAAGTATTATATTTTGCAGTTTAAGTTTTTAACTCCGGTGCATTTTGGCACAGCCGAAAATAAAAAAAGCGGCAATTTGCAGTCTTTTAACTGCTGCGCCGATACTTTTTTCAGCGCGCTTGTAACGGAAACTGCTGCGCTTGACGGAGAGCTTTGCAGCCGGTTTATTGAAGCCGTGCAAAAGGGCGGGCTGCTTTTCAGCGATTTTCTGCCTTATTACAGCGGCGCGGAAGAAGAACTGTATGTGCCGGTGCCGTATAACTGTAAGGAAAAAGTAAATCCGCTTGATTTGCAGCTGTCTTTTAAAGAACTGTGCTTGCAGTATGAAGCGCTGCGTGACCACGAAAATATGGCTTATATCCGCGTAAGCGGCATTTATGATTACCTGCACCCGTATGAAAGCACGGCTAAAGAGCAGGAAAAGCACGATTTTGGCTGGAGTGGCGTACAGCGCAGGCTTGATTTCAGAAACGGCGGGCGGGCATATTATGTAAGCAATTATACTTTTGCAGAAGGCGCCGGGTTATACTGCATAGTTGGGTTGGATGACGAAGCTTTGCTTAAAGGACTGGTTAAAGCGGTTGAACTGCTGGGGCTGGGCGGCATTGGCGGCAGGCGCAGCAGCGGCTTTGGTAAGTTTGTGTTAAAAGGCGCTCCGCAGCTTTTAAGCGAAGACTGCGGCGGTGATGCCGGTATGCTTAAGGTTTTGCTCGAAAACAAAACAAGCAGCCTGCAAATGTCGCTTTCCGTATTGTGCCCGGTGCAGGAACAGATTGCCACCGTAAAAAAAGGCGCGTTCAGTTTATTAAAACGCAGCGGTTTTGTTTATAACCAAAACTCGCAGAATTTTGAAAAACGCAGCAGTGTATACATGTTAAAGGCGGGTTCATGCTTCCCCGAAAGGGTGGAAGGGCGCCTGCTTGAATTTACGGCTTTGGGGGCGCAGCACGCCGTGTACCGCTATGGCAAGGCCGTATATATGGGGTTGCCTGTATGAGTATCAGTAATTTTGAATATAAAAAAATGTCTGTAACCTGCATGGGGCCGGTGCATATAACCGACGAAGTGGGAACGGTATACAGCTATCAGTATTTGTATGATGCCGGCAGCAGGCGGGTATATTTTTTGAATGAACGCCTGTGGGTAAAATTTTTGTATAAACATAATTTGCTGGCAGAGTTTGAAGAACTGATAAAAACCAGGCTGCGCGCCGGAACTTTATGCGAATGGGTTCAGGAAAAAGGCTTTAAAATAGAAGATTTGGGAGACGCTGTAACAGATTATGCCAATGTTGAAGTAGCGCCGGAAATACTGGCTGCCAATAAAATGCGCCTTACGGAAATTGTGCGCACCGTGCACAATGTTGAAGGCCAGCCGTACATACCGGGCAGCAGCATTAAGGGCGCGCTGCGCACAGGGCTGCTGTTCAGCCTGCTGCTGCAGGAAGACAAGCTGCGTAATGCTGCCTGGGACGAAGTCAGCCGCATTATTAATGATAACCGCCTGCGCGATAAAAATTCTGCCTTTGCCAGGCTTGCGCAGAAGTTGGAAATTGTGCTGCTGCACCGTTTAAAAATACCTAAAAACGAGTACAGTGCGGAATTAATGGCGCAGGCCAGCATGAACTGCAGTATTATGAAGGGCTTGTCGGTAAGCGATTCATACAGCAGCGGCAAAACAATACCTGTAATTGTGCAGAAGCGCGAGGCTGTATATATTGTTAAAACAGGGCAGGTAAAAACCAAAAACCTTACTTTATTCCGTGAATGCCTGCCGCCGGGCGCGCATCAGCATTTCAGCATAACGCTTGATAAAGCGGTGTTTGGCGGTATCGGCATTACCTCGGCGGCAGAACTTGTTAAACGACAGCGTGATTTTACCGATTTTGTGCTGCAGCGTGAAAAAATTATTTTCGGGCAGGCCTTAAAGCAGGAATTTACCCGTGCAGAAAATGCCAATTTGTTTTTGGGCAGCGGCAGTGGCTTTTTAAGCAAAAGCCTGCTGCTGGCACTTGCGCCGGACCAAAAATCGTTTACAGATGCGGCAGCGGTAATTTTGCATAATAATTTTTATAAGCACGCGCACCTGCGGCTTGATAAGTTTGCTGCGCCGCGCGGCCTGCAAACGGCCAAAACGCATAAGGGCATAACTTTAATGGGCGTCTGCGCAGTTACGGAGGAATAATTATGCTGCAAATTTGGGAAGTTTTATTGCATCTGCCGGAAGGGCAGCGCCTGCATCAATCGTTTGGCAGCGTGCTTCATGGCGCGCTGATGCAGTACGCCCATACGGATTTTGCGGAAGCCATGCATCGTTCTGCGCTGCGCCCGTTCAGCCAGTTTGTGTATTACGATAAGGCACGCAGCAGCGCGGTATGGCAGCTTGCGGCGCTTAACAAAGAAGCTGCGGAAGAAATTTTATATGCGTTAGGCAGGCTGCCGCAAAATTTATATTTAAAGCAAAAAGAATATGTGGTACAATTAAGTAAACCGCAGCCTGTAAAGCAAAGAAGCTATAAAGACATGGCAGAGCAGTTTTTTACCATGCCGCAGCCTCCGCGCCAGGCAGAATTTAATTTTATAACTTCCGCATCGTTTAAGGCATTTGGCAGTTATAAAATTTACCCGGATAATGTTTATATTTTCCGCAGCCTTTTAAAACGCTGGAATGCTTTTTGCGGCGGGCTTGTGCTTGAAGAAAATAATCTTGAAGAACATTTGGCGCAGGCAGTGAAGGTTACCGGCTATAATTTATCTTTGCAGCAGTATTCTGTCGGCGGTGCGCCGATAGACGCGTTTAAAGGACGTTACAGGCTGCTTTTCCGCGGCATGCAAAGCCAGAACAGGATTGCGGCGCTTTTAGCCGCATACGCCGAATATGCCGGTATAGGCGTTAAAACAGCGCTGGGCATGGGCGGCGTAAAAATAAGTTTTTTACCCTGATACAGGGACGGACGCCGTTAAAATTAACGAACCCAATCATCATTTCTTAAAACAACTGGCCTCTTTAGGGGACGGAAAAATTTTTGTAAAATGCGCGCTCAGATATTGCATTTTTATTAAATGAGTGTTAGGATATGGCTTAACAGTTATTTGAGGGGGCATGGTGCATGATTACGTATCGTCGTGCTACGTTTGATGATGTAGAAAATATTCATAAACTGCTGAATGATTATGCGCACGAAGGCTTGATGCTGCCGCGCGCACGCAACGCAATTTACGAAAACCTGCGCGATTATATTGTGGCGATTGAAAATAACCGCCTGATTGGCTGCGGCGCGCTGCATTTTGTGTGGGACAGGCTTGCGGAAATACGTTCGCTTGCCGTTGACCCGGAACGCAAAACAAGCGGCATAGGGCGCAATATTGTGCATTTGCTGGAAAAAGAGGGCATAGAGCGCGGCGTAAAAATGTTTTTTACGCTTACTTACCAGCCCGGCTTTTTTGCCAAGTGCGATTACATTGAAACCGCCAAAGAAAAATTGCCGCAGAAGGTATGGAAAGAATGTGTTTATTGCCCGCAGTATCCGTACTGCAACGAAATTGCTTTTGTAAAAACCACGGTTGATTACGAACCCGGCGACATTATGTTTTAAAAGTAAATAAAATAAAAAATCCCGCTCGGTGAGCGGGATTTTTTTGTACGCAATTTGTCAAAGGAAAGTTAAATTATTTTTTCTCTACAAGTTTAAGAGGAACGGAAATTTTGGCATCAATTTTTTCGCCTTTAGCCAGTTTAACGGCAGCTTCAAGGCCCTGCTGGCCCATCAGTTCCGGCTGCTGGGCAATAGTAGCGGCCATGGTGCCTGCGTCAACAGCTTTCAGGCCGTCGTCAGTACCGTCAAAACCAACGATAAAGATTTGTTTGCCTGCGCTCTTGGAGGCTTCGATAGCACCGAGAGCCATTTCGTCATTCTGGGCAAAAATTGCCTGAATGTCGGGGTTAGCCTGCAGCATGTTTTCGGAAACGGTCAGGCCTTTGGTACGGTCAAAATCAGCAGACTGTTTAGCTACAACGCTTAATTTCTGGTCGGCAACTTTATGGAAGCCTTCGCCGCGTTCACGGGTTGCGGAAGCACCGGGGATACCTTCGAGTTCAGCAACTTTTACGCCTTCGCCAAGTTTTTTAATAATGTATTCAGCAGCCATTTCGCCGCCTTTTACGTTATCGGAAGCAACAAGGGAAGCAATGGTGCCTTTGTCGGCGCTGCGGTCCAGAGCAATTACAGGAATCTTTGCTTTATTGGCAGCTTCAACAGAAGTGGAAATGGCAGCAGAGTCAACCGGGTTTACCAAAAGTACGCTTACGCCCTGCTGGAGCAGGTCTGCAACGTCGTTTGCCTGTTTTGCCGGGTCGTTTTGGGCATCAACAATTTTTACGTTAACGCCAAGCTCTTTGGCTTTTGCTTCAACGCCGTCTTTAACGGAAACAAAGAACGGGTTGTTTAAAGTAGAGATGGAAAAACCGATAGTGGTAGTGCCGCTTTTTTTATCGGTAGCCGGGGCAGCTTCTTCTCCAGAGCTGCAGCCAGCAATAAGCATTACCGACATCATAAGTACTGCCATAACAGCTAATAAAGTTTTTTTCATTTAAAACATAACCTCCTACGATTTTTTGCGGTCCATAAGAACTGCAAGTAAGATAACTATACCTTTGACAACTTGCTGGTAAAAGCTGGATACGTTAAGAATATTAAGGCCGTTGTTAAGGGTACCGATAATAAGTACGCCGATAAGCGTGCCCACAATGCGGCCTTTGCCGCCGGAAAGGCTTGTGCCGCCGAGAACTACTGCCGCAATGGCGTCAAGTTCATAACCGGTGCCTGCGGTAGGCTGTGCGGAGTTAAGGCGCGAGGTTAAAATAGCGCCTGCCAGTGCGCAGAACAGGCCTGTAATTGCATAAGCAAAAATTTTAATGCGTTCAATTTTAATGCCGGCAATAAAGGAAACCTTTTCGTTGCCGCCGACAGCGTAGGTTTTGCGGCCCAGCGGTGTTTTGTTAAGAATAAACCAGCAGAGGGCAAACATTAAAAGCATAACAACTGCCGGTACAGGAATGCCTGCAAAATAGCCCTGGCCGAACATATGGAACAGCTGGTTATCTGTTAAGCTGCTGATAGGGTTGCCGTCGGTGTAAACCAAAGTCAAGCCGCGGAAAATAGTCATGGTTGCCAGAGTGGCAATAAAGGGAGCAACCTTGCCGTAAGAAATTACAACGCCGTTAATAGTGCCGAGAATAAGGCCGATAATGGCAGCAACAACAATGCCCATAATCGGGTCCATGCCGCCTTTAATTAAACTTGCCATAATTGCACTGGAAAGAGCCAGCGTACTGCCGACGGAAAGGTCGATACCGCCTGTAAGGATGACAAAGGTCATGCCGAAGGAAATCAGTGCATTAATGGAAACCTGGCGCAGCAGGTTTTTTAAGTTGGACGGGTCGATAAAGCTGCTGTTTAAAGCAGATATAACAACAAAAAGTACAATTAACCCGATTAACGGGCCCATTTTTCTAACTAAGGCAGAAACGTTCATCTGTTATATTCCTCCTGTTGCAAGGGTGATGATATTTTCCTGGGTTGCTTGGTCATGCGGTATTTCCCCGGCAATTTTGCCTTCGTGCACAACAAGGATGCGGTCGCTCATGCCGATAACTTCCGGCAGGTCGGAAGAAACCATGATAATGGCAACACCCTGTGCGGTAAGTTCGTTCATCAAATCGTAAATATCGCGCTTGGCGCCTACGTCAATGCCGCGCGTAGGTTCGTCCATAATGATAATGGACGGGTGCATGCCAATCCATTTTGCTATAACAACCTTCTGCTGGTTGCCGCCGGAAAGCGCACCGGCCGGAAGCTGGATGGAATTGGCTTTAACGCCGAGCTTGTGCGATAATTCGTTGGAGAAATTAAATTCCTTTTTATCGTTGATGACGCTTTTTGAAGCGAAGGTATCAACGCTTGGCAGGGCAATATTTTTTAAAATGGAAAAGTCCAGAATCAGGCCTTCGGTTTTGCGGTTTTCGGTAATAAAACCAATGCCTGCCTTAATGGCGTCTTCCGGTTTTTTAATGTTTATTTTCTGTCCGTGCAGGTAAACTTCGCCCTGGCGGCAGTCATCAATGCCAAACAGCGCGCGCATAATTTCTGTGCGTCCGGCGCCCATCAGCCCGGCAACGCCCAAAATTTCGCCTTTGCGCAAATTAAAGGAAACGTGGTCGAACACGCCCGGCTGGCACAGGTTTTTAACTTCCAGAACCACTTCACCGGGTTCGGTGGTACGTCCTGGATAATATTCCGTAATAGCACGGCCAACCATATCCTGTACTACGGCTTCCATGGTAGTGCTGCGTGTCGGGCGGCAGCTTATGGAGTGGCCGTCGCGCATAACGGTAATAGTGTCGCAGTGGGTAAATACTTCTTCCATACGGTGCGAAATATAAACAATGGCTACGCCTTTGTCCTTTAATGCGTGCATAACTTCAAACAGTTTGGCGGTTTCACGTTCGGTAAGCGCCGCGGTAGGTTCGTCCATAATTACAACTTTGGCGTCCAGCATTAAATTGCGGATGATTTCCGTCATCTGCTGCTGGCCTACGCTGCATTCGCCGGCTTCGGCGTCAAGCGGAAGCTCAATGCCAATCTGCGCGCATTTTTCTTCGGCCAGCTTACGCATTTTTTTAGTATCGAGTATGCCGAAGGAGTTGGTAATCTGCTTCATTAAAAACAGGTTTTCAAGTATTGAAAGGTTGGGCCAGATGTTAAGCTCCTGGTGAATGAAGGCAATGCCGTGGTTTTCGGCATCACGTGCGTTTTTAAAATGTACTTCCTGGCCGTCAACGAAAATTTTGCCCGCATCGGCTTTGTGTATGCCGGTGAGGATATTCATCAAAGTTGACTTGCCGGCCCCGTTTTCGCCCATCAGCGCGTGGATTTCCCCGGAATGCAGTGTGAAATCAACCCCGCGCAGAACTTCGTTGGAACCGAAGGCCTTTGAAATACCTTGCATGGTAATTTCCATAGCTGACAGTACTCCTTTAAATCAGAATATAACGCCGGAATGTAAAATTACATTGGCAAACGGTGTTGTTTCACCGGTACGTATAACTGCTTTAGCGGTTTTGGTGGCCTGCTTAAAATGTTCGTGGTCGGTAACAATCCATTCTTTGCCGTCAAACAGTTTGTGCATCTGCTGCCAGCATTCTTCGTTTTTGCTCTGCATTTCGGCAGCAACATGGATTTTTTCAATTTCCATATATTTGGCAAGTTCTTCAACAACTTCCAAAAAACGCGGCGTGCCGAGCTTCAAGGCAAGGTCAATCTTTTTTACGCCGTCCGGTACAGGCAGCCCGCAGTCGCCGATAACGATAGTATCGGTGTGCCCCATATCTGCCAGTACTTTGGCAATTTCGCTGTTTAAAATTCCTATTTTCTGCATTCGGACAACATCCCTTCCACTTCATCTAAATAAGGCATTCCGCCCTGTGCGCCGATTTTTTGTACGGATAAGGCGGCTGCCGCATTGGCAAAAGTAATGCTTTCGGACATGGTTTTGCCGCAAGCGCGTGCAACGGCGAAAGCACTGTTGAAAGTGTCGCCTGCACCGGTAGTATCAACTGCCTGCACTTTAAAGGCGGGCACGGTATTAATTGCACCGTTTTCGGCATAAGCAACGCCTTTGCTGCCGAGCGTCATTAAAAGGCGGCCTTCGTTTTCCAAAAGTATTTCTTCGGTGCTTTTGCCGGGAAAAAGAGCCTGCGCTTCATGTTCGTTAGGTGTTATAAAGGCGGCGTCTTTGGCCCAGTCCTGTGCGCCTTCAAGAACAGGTGCCGGGTTCAGCAATGCTTTTACTCCGGCTTCCGCACATTTTTTTAAGGTGTGGGCAATGGCTGCGGCAGGAATTTCGTGCTGCAGCATTACCATATCGCAGCCTGCAATCTGCGGCCAGGCTTCATCTATAAGTTCAGGCGTTACAAGGTCGTTGGCGCCTTTAATAACAATAATGCTGTTATCGCCTTCGGCAAGCGTAATGTGTGCGGTGCCGGTAGTTACGCCGGGCACAACCTTTACGTTTCCTGTATCAATGCCGTTCGCTTCAAAAT
This sequence comes from Phascolarctobacterium sp. ET69, assembly GCF_023336935.1. GTDB lineage: Bacteria > Bacillota > Negativicutes > Acidaminococcales > Acidaminococcaceae > Fusicatenibacter_A > Fusicatenibacter_A intestinipullorum. The sequence goes on along the minus strand of NZ_JAMBLR010000005.1, from coordinate 12,542 downwards.
TTTTAATTACGGAACGGCCGTAATCGTCGTCGCCGACGCAGCCAACCATATAAACTTTGGCGCCGAGCCTTGCTGCGGCAACTGCCTGGTTTGCCCCCTTGCCGCCCTGGGCAATAATAAGGCGGCTGCCCAAAATGGTTTCGCCTGCCAGCGGACGTTTCGGCGCTTCGACAACAACGTCGATATTGCAGCTGCCGATAACGGCGATACTGATTTGTGTCATATGCTTCATGCTCCTTTAACCTTTAAAATGTTAAATTTACATACAAGAAATAGTGTACAATATTATTATATTGGCTATTCAATTTAAAAATCCTGCCGCAAGCAGGGCTGAATGTAAAATTTACTACAAAAAATGTACAGCACAACAAAAGAATTTTACAACAAACGCGGGCTATAATGCAAGTAAAATCGTTAATAGTATAATATTTTTTTATGTGTCAAAAGCGTGAACAGTATGGACAAATAGGCTAATGTTTGTTAGTATAAGAAAGCATACTGTATAAGTTGTAGAAACACGCACATTGTGTTGGAATATTAACGTTGGCAGGCCGCGTTGCTGCGGCAGAAAAAGGAGCGGAAAATAAAATGAGCAAACAAAAAACTTCCTGGCAGGATACAGTCAGCGACTGGCTGGTTTCCATTATTGTTGCGGTGGCGCTTGCCTTCTGCATCAGAACCTTTATTGTAGAGCCTTATATGGTAGAAGGTTCTTCCATGTACCCCACGCTGGTAAACCATGAAAGGCTTTTGGTAAATAAGTTTACCTATTTTGTAAGCGACCCGCAGAAGGGTGAAATTATTGTTTTCCGTTACCCTAAAGACGAAAGCCGCGATTTTATTAAGCGCGTTATTGCCACGGCAGGCGATACCGTTGAAATGCGCAGCGGCAAAGTGCTTGTAAACGGCACGGAAATTGACGAGCCTTACACATGGAAGGAAGACCCCAAAGGGCCTAACCTTTCTGATTACAGAAAATCCGTTGTGCCGGAAGGGCATATTTTTGTACTGGGCGATAACAGAAACAACTCTGAGGACAGCCGTTTTGCCGATGTAGGCTTTGTGCCGCTGGATTTGGTTAAAGGCAAAGCCAGCCTGGCGTTCTGGCCGGTTGACAGATGGCGCATGCTGCCCTGACAGGGAGAGTGTTATAAATGGACTTTAAAATACAGTGGTTTCCCGGCCATATGACCAAAGCCAAACGCATGATGGAGCAGCAGCTTAAACTGGTGGACGTGGTTGTGGAAATGCTTGACGCACGTGTGCCGCGCAGCAGCACCAACCCCATGCTGAATCAGCTTTTGGGGCAGAAGCCTAAAATTATAGCTTTAAATAAGGTTGATATGGCAGACCCTGCCAAAACCGAAGCGTGGAAAGACATTTTTAAAAATAACGGTCTGCCGGTATGCGTTATCGACTGCAATACAGGCAAAGGCGTAAAACAGCTTGTAGCCGCAGTGCAGAAAGCGGCGCAGCCTGTAATAGACAAATGGCTGAAGCGCGGCGTTAAAAACCGTTCCATACGCGTTATGATTGTCGGCATACCTAATGTAGGCAAATCGACGCTTATCAACAGGCTTGTTGGCAAAAACAAAGTGCTGGCGGCCGATAAACCGGGCGTTACGCGCGGGCAGCAGTGGGTTACCATTGCCAAAGGGCTGGAACTGTTAGACACACCGGGCGTGCTGTGGCCAAAGTTTGATGATCTGCAGATTGGGCTTAACCTTGCCCTTACCGGCGCCATTAAAGAAGACGTGTATGACCGTGAACAGGCGGCTTGGCTTTTAACGGAAAAATTAATTGCCTCTTATCCGCAATTGTTAAAAGACAAATATGCCGTTGATTTTGAAGCGGGAGCACCGGTGCAGGACGTTTTTGAAAAAATTGCCGTAAGCCGCGGCTGCCTGAAAAGCGGCGGGCTGCTTGACCTTGATAAAGTGGTGCAGCTTGTTCTTCGTGATTTCCGCAGCGGCAAAACCGGCCGTGTAACACTGGATGAACCAGATAAATAATAACTGAAATTAAAGCCGCTGTAAGCGGCTTTTTGTTTAAGGGGCTGTAAAGATGAAAATTGCAGAAATAAAAGAACTGCTTGCCAATAACCCGAATGAAGAACTTTTGGCAGAACTTGCCAAAGACGGCCGCAGCGGCGTGCAGAAACTTGTGGCGGCTTATTATAAAAAACAGCAGGCAGAACAGGCAGAGCGCGAACGTTTTGCCAAAATGCTGATGTACGAAAATAACTGCTATAATGACGGGGCGCAGTTTGTGGCAGGCGTTGATGAAGCGGGGCGCGGGCCGCTGGCCGGGCCTATGGTTATAGGCGCGGTTATTTTGCCGCAGAATGTTTTTATTAAAGGGCTGAACGATTCCAAAAAACTTACGGCAGCCAAACGTGAGCAGCTTTATGGGGAAATTTTGGAAAAAGTGCTGGCGGTTTCGGTTAATATAGTAAGCGTTTATAATATCGACAGGCTTAATATTTACCGTGCCACGCAGGAAGGTATGGCGCAAGTGCTTGAAAGCTTAAAAATCCGCCCGCAGGCGGCGCTTATAGATGCCATGCCCGTGCAGGCAGGGGATATTAAAACCTATTCACTTATTCACGGCGATGCTCTCAGCGCTTCGATAGCGGCGGCTTCTGTAATAGCAAAAGTTACCCGTGACAGAATGATGGAACAGCTTGCGGCAGAGTATCCGCAGTACGGCTGGGCGCATAACAAAGGCTACGGCAGTGCGGAGCATATGCAGGCAGTGCTGGAATACGGCGCAACAAGCTGGCACCGCCGCAGCTATGAACCGGTAAAAAGTATGCACCTGCCTCCGGCCGAACCTGTTCCGAATAAAATAATCCGCCTGCCGGAGGAAGCTGATGGCTGACAGGCGCGGTGATTTTGGCAGGCGCGGCGAAGATGCGGCCTGCGCTTATTTGCTGCGGCACGGTTACAGCATTGTAGAGCGTAATTACCGCTGCCGCCGCGGAGAGATTGATATAATTGCGGCTAAAGACGGCGGAGCGGTGTTTGTTGAGGTTAAAACGCGCCGCAGCTTAAAGTTTGGCACGCCGGGCATGGCGGTAACTTATGCCAAGCAGCAGAAAATCCGCACCGCGGCGCTGCACTATTTGCAGCAGTGCGGCGGAGGGTACAATAAAATAGCTTTTGATGTAATAGAAATTGTGGCAGATGACGGCAAGGCAAAATTGCGCCATCTGCAAAATTGTTTTTAGGGGAGATATAATGTACGCAAAAACCTTCGGGGAAACTGTTTGTGGTATTAATGGTGAAGAAATAATTGTTGAAGTTGATATATCCAACGGGCTGCCGGGATTTGACATTGTAGGGCTGCCTGATACGGCGGTAAAGGAATCGCGCGAGCGCGTAAGGGCGTCGCTGAAAAATTCCGGGCTGATGTTTCCCATGACGCGCATTACCGTAAACCTTGCTCCGGCCGATTTGCGCAAAGACGGCAGCAGCCTTGATTTGCCGATTGCCGTTGGCATATTAACGGCAGCCGGAAGTTTATTGCAGGAAGAAGCAGAAGGAAAAATTTTTGTGGGCGAACTTGCTCTTGACGGCAGTATACGCCAGGTTGCAGGCGTTTTGCCGATGATTTTATATGCCCGCGAACATGGCTGGCGTGAAATTTACATACCGCAGGGCAACGCGGCGGAAGGCGAACTGGTGGACGGCATAGATGTATATACGCCTGCCAGTTTAAGCGAGCTTGTAAGCCATTTGAAAAAGCGGGAGCGTTTAACGCCGCTGCCAAAAATACAGTTCGGCACGGGAACGGCAGGCTGCGGCGATGTTGACTTTGCCGAAGTACGCGGTCAGCAGGTTGTTAAGCGCGCACTGGAAATTGCCGCGGCAGGCGGGCATAACGTATTGATGGTTGGCGCGCCGGGCAGCGGCAAAACTATGCTGGCACGCCGTTTGCCAACTATATTGCCGCCGATGACGGAAGATGAAATTTTGGAAATAACCAAAATTTACAGCATAGCCGGGCTTTTAAACGGCAAAAAACAGCTTGTGCTGGAACGACCCTTCCGCAGCCCGCACCATACGGTATCGGCAAGCGCGTTAATTGGCGGCGGCAGCGTGCCGAAGCCGGGCGAAGTTACGCTCAGCCATAACGGCGTACTGTTTTTGGATGAACTGCCGGAGTTTTCACGCCAGGCGCTGGAGGTTCTGCGCCAGCCGTTGGAAGACGGCGTGGTAACAATCAGCCGCGTGCAGGCAAGCTTGTCTTTCCCCGCACGGCTGATTTTAATAACCGCTCAAAACCCGTGCCCCTGCGGATTTTTGGGCGATAAGGTTCACAGCTGTACCTGCCGCCCGCACGAAATTGAGCGTTACCGGCGCAAAATTTCCGGTCCGCTTTTAGACCGCATTGACATACAGGTAACCGTGCCGCGCCTTGAATATGACGACTTAAAAGACAAAACCGAAGGAGAAAGTTCTGCCGTTATACGCAGCCGCGTTGTAAAAGCGCGCGGCGTGCAGCGCAAACGTTTTGAAGGCAGCGGCGTGCACTGCAATGCGCAGATGAACAAAAAGCAGCTTAATAAATACTGCAAACTGGAGCCGCAGGCCGAAGCCATGCTGGGCAAATACTTTGCCGCGCTTGGGCTCAGCGCCCGTACGCATGACCGCATTGTTAAAGTTGCCCGTACCATTGCCGACCTTGAAGGCAGCGCAGCTATAAAAGCGGCACATATTGCCGAAGCTATACAACTGCGCACGAGTGTACAAAGATAATTAATATTTTTGGAAAATTAAACACTTACAACTCATTTTATGGTAAAATATAACATATTTATAATTTTAAGGCCCCTTAAGAGGAGGAACAAAAATGCGCATAGTTGTAACAATTGTAGGTAAAGACAGAGTAGGCATTATTGCACGTGTCAGCAATGTACTGGCAGAGCATAACATTAATATCCTTAATATTAACCAGAATATTATGGACGGCTTTTTTAACATGGTACTTATTGCCAATATGGAAAAAGCCGATTTGCAGCTTGATAAATTAAAAGATGTGTTTACTGCGCTTGGCAATGAAATAGGCGTGGAAATCCGCGTGCAGAGCGAAGAAATTTTTACGGCTATGCACCGTATTTAGGAGGCCGCCTATGTTTGAAATTAAAGACGTTTTAGAAACCACGCGCATGATTACCGAAAATAATCTTGACGTGCGCACCATTACCATGGGCATCAGCCTGCGTGACTGCGCACACCCGGATATTAAGGTAACGGCGCAGAAAATTTACGATAAAGTTACCAAAAAAGCAGAAAACCTTGTTAAAGTAGGGCAGGAACTGGAAACGGAACTTGGCGTGCCCATTATTAACAAGCGTGTATCCGTAACGCCTGTTGCCATTGTTGGCGAAAGCTGCGACGCAGCAAGTTATGTGCCGCTGGCCAAAGCTCTTGACGATGCAGGCCGCACCATCGGCGTTGATTTTGTCGGCGGTTTTTCCGCGCTTGTCGATAAGGGCTACACCAACGGCGACCGCAAACTGATTGCGTCCATTCCGGAAGCGCTTGCCGAAACGCAGATTGTTTGTTCTTCCGTCAGCGTAGGGTCTACCAAATGCGGCATTAATATGGATGCCGTTGCCGAAATGGGCCGCGTTGTTAAAGAAGCAGCTGCTTTAACGGCCGACCGTGACGCTATCGGCTGCGCCAAACTTGTAATTTTCTGCAATGCTGTGCAGGATAACCCCTTCATGGCAGGTGCTTTCCACGGCGTTACCGAACCGGAAAGCGTTATTAATGTAGGCGTCAGCGGCCCGGGCGTTGTAAAACACGCGCTGGAATCCGTGCGCGGCGCCGATGTTGGCACCGTTGCCGAAACCATAAAAAAGACGGCGTTTAAAATTACCCGCGTAGGCCAGCTGGTTGCGCAGGAAGCAGCACGCCGCTTAAATACGCAGTTCGGCATTATCGACCTTTCGCTTGCGCCGACGCCTGCCATTGGCGACAGTGTTGCCCACATTCTTGAAGAAATCGGCCTTGAAAGCACCGGCGGCCCCGGTACAACAGCCGCGCTTGCAATGCTTAACGACGCGGTTAAAAAAGGCGGCTTAATGGCGTCAAGCTATGTCGGCGGCTTAAGCGGCGCTTTTATTCCCGTCAGCGAAGATGCCGGCATGATTGCCGCCGTTGAACGCGGCAGCCTGACGCTGGAAAAACTCGAAGCCATGACCTGCGTATGCTCCGTAGGCCTTGATATGATTGCCGTACCCGGCGATATTACGGCAGAAACCATTTCGGCAATTATTGCCGATGAAGCCGCTATCGGCATGATTAACAATAAAACCACAGCAGTGCGCCTTGTGCCCGTGCCGGGCAAAAAAGTGGGCGACAGGGTAGAATTTGGCGGGCTTTTGGGCTATGCGCCGGTTATTGCCGTAAGTAAATTCAAACCCGATGCCTTTATTGCCCGCGGCGGCAGAATACCCGCACCGGTAAGGAGCCTGACCAACTAATGCGCAAGCAGCAGCGTGATGAAATATTAAAAGTACTTGAAGATACATATAAAGATACCAAAACAGCACTTAATTACAATTCGCCGTTTGAACTTTTGGTTGCGGTAATTATGTCTGCCCAGTGTACCGATGAACGTGTCAACAAAATTACGGCACGCATCTTTCCTAAATATAACACGCCCGAAAAAATGGGCGCGCTTACGCAGGAAGAACTGGAAAATGAAATCCGCGACTGCGGCCTTTTCCGCGCCAAAGCCAAAAACCTTCTGGCAACCTGCCATATGCTGGTGCAGGAATACAACAGCACCGTGCCCGATACCATTGAAAAGCTGATGACGCTGCCTGGTGTCGGCAAAAAAACGGCCAATGTAATAGCAAGCATTATTTACAATGTGCCGGCCATTGCCGTAGATACGCATGTTTTCCGCGTTTCGCACCGGCTGGGGCTTGCAAAGGGAGCAGACCCGCTTGCAACCGAAAAAGAACTGCAAAAGGCAATACCCATGGAAAAATGGAGCGATGCCCATCACTGGCTTATCTGGCACGGCCGCAAAATTTGTAAAGCGCGCAAACCACTGTGCAGCGAATGTATGCTGACAGAGCTGTGCCCCTATAAAGAAAAGAATTTTGCAAAATAACGCCAAAATAAAAACTCCCGAAGTTTACTGCTTCGGGAGTTTTGCTGTATATGCCTATTTCTTTTTGCCTGTGGGCGTAACGCTTATTTCAAAAAGCCTGTCCCACGGAAAACCTACTTTAAATTTAAAATCTTCGGTAAAGGGATATTTGCGAGCAAGTTCATTGCAGACATCCTGCGCCAGCGCAGAAACATGCTTTTTGGAAGCGCCGAGCTTATAGACTTCTTCGCTGCTGCCGCTGCGTTCCAAAAAGTCCGTAGTATCACGCCGCGCGTTTGATTGGTAAAACCAGTCGTCAACAAGGCGCAGCCGCATCAGCAGTGCGTTGTCCTCTGCGCTTATCTGCGGGGCTAAAATGCCCTGGGCAATGGCAAAGCCAATGGTGTTGTCGGCGGTGTTCCAGCCGTTATACGCGGTAAGTTTTTCCAAATTGCCGCGGTTGGCAAATTCGTTCATAAAACCGTTATCGGCGCCGTTGGAATATGTAACGTCTGCCAGTGAAACCCTTGTGCCGCCGTTTAAAAATTTTTCCAGCTCAGCAATATATTTTTTGTCGCGCGGCGAGGCGAAAAACTGGTTGCTTGGCGCGGTGGAATCCATCATTACTCCGTCTTTGGGCGTGTTAACTGCCAGAATAAAATCGGCTTCGGCGGCGTTAACGGTGGGGCGTGCATCGGCAACAAGTATTTGTTCCGGCACAGATTCGCCAAGCGTACTGTCGGAATATTGCGGTATTGTAGTACGCCCGGTGCCTTCGGCATAATAAGTATAAACAAGCGGGTGCTCGCGGTTCTTTTCGTTAACGGCACGCGTTAAAAGCAGCATGCCAAGCTGGTCAACACCCGGTATAATCTGAAAAATCTGGTCGGAAAGCGCAAAAGCATCGCGTTTTATGTAACGCGCTTCCATATGCGTTGCCGAAAGCGGCGCATTGTCATCCTTGCCTATGGCAAGATAATGAAAACGGTATTTTGCGGTAAGCTCCGTAAGCGATTTATTAACATGGTAGTTTTTTAAACGCCTTTGCAGCCAGTCGTTTAAATCAGCCTGCGGCAGGTTGTTTTTTATGGCCTGCTTTGCAAGGCTTTCGCGCAGCGTTAAACCGGTGGTGTCCTCTTTATCCAAAAGCTCTGAATAACGGAAAATGGCAGGCCCGATTTTGCTGTAATACGGCGGCTCAACATTGCCGAAGCTTGCACGCGGCGTGCGCATTAATGTGGAATACACATAAAGCGGCATGGGCAGCCTTTCGCGCAGCATTTCCAAACGCTGAACACGTGCCTGCAAGGTTGTTTCGTCAAAAAAATGCGTGCGGCTGGCAACCAGCCCGCCGTAAATAAGCGCGTCCGAAGATATTACTGCCGCATCGGCGTCAGGCGCGTTTTCCACCAGCCACTGCCAAAGCTTGTCCGGGTCGCCGGTGCGGTCTGCCGAAGCAAGGTATTTTTCCGGCGGCGTCAGTATTTCATAACCGGCAGCCTGTAAATTTTTTACAGGGTAGCTGTAAGTAACAGGCCTGTCATCAAGCGGAATATAAATAAACGTGCCCTTGTATTTTTCTTTTGCTTGTACGCCCGGCACCATTAAAAAGGTACACAGCGCGGCAAATAATATTTTAAGCATGGCTTTATAAAATTTAAAACGCATTTAACCATCTCCACCAAACATTTTTACATTGCCTTGTATTATTATAAATTTATTTACGTTTTTTTTCCAGTTAAAAAATTTATTTGCTAAAGGTTTGACAACTGCGGCACGTATGCTTATAATATAGTAGTAAATCAATATTACATCAGTAATGCGAAGGAAAAGGCATTTAAAGCGGCCTTACAGAAAAAACTGCCTTGGCTGAGAGCAGTTGGGAACGGTAATTGCCAAACCACCTTCAAACTATGCCCCGAAACAGCAGTAGGCGGCATCGTATACCGGCGTTAACGGTTAACTAAGAGGGCTGCCCAGGCAGCCAATTAGGGTGGAACCGCGGATAACTCCGTCCCTTACATAAGGGATGGAGTTTTTTATTTTATTCAGGAGGTAAAATTATGGTTAAAGTTACTTTAAAAGACGGCAGCGTAAGGGAATACGAAGATAACGTAACCTTGCTTGAAGTTGCCAAAAGCCTTTCTCAAAAACTTGGCAAGCAGGCTTTGCTTGCTGTTGTAGATGGACAGAACAAAGACCTGTCCGATAAGCTGACCCATGACGCCAGCGTAGAATTTGTTGTGCCCGAAAGCGAAGAAGGCCTGCACGCTATCCGCCACACTGCGGCGCACGTAATGGCACAGGCAATTCAGCACCTGTTCCCGGATGTAAAATTTGCCATTGGCCCTGCCATTGCCAACGGATTTTATTACGACCTTGACAGCGAGCACGTTTTCACTCCGGAAGATTTGGCCGCTATCGAAAAAGAAATGGCAAAAATCATTAAAGCCAACATTCCTTTGGTAAGGGCAGAAATTCCCCGTGCCGAAGCACTGAAAATGTTTGAGGAGAAAAACGAAAAATATAAGGTAGAACTTATTAACGATTTGCCGGAAGACGCAATCATCAGCACCTATACCCAGGGCGATTTTACCGATTTGTGCGCAGGCCCGCACTGCCCTTCCACCGGCCGTGTTAAAGCCTTTAAGCTGCAAAGCATTGCCGGCGCTTACTGGCGCGGCGATGAGCACAACAAAATGCTCCAGCGCATTTACGGCACTGCTTTCCCCAGCAAAGAAGAACTTGACGCTTACCTGCACATGCTGGAAGAAGCCGCCAAGCGCGACCACCGCAAACTCGGCAAAGAGCTCGATCTGTTCAGCATTCAGGATGAAGGCCCGGGCTTCCCGTTCTTCCATCCCAACGGCATGATTATCAAAAACACCCTTATTGATTACTGGCGCGAAGTACACCGCCGCTACGGTTACTACGAAATTCAGACCCCGATGATTCTTTCCCGCACTTTGTGGGAACGCAGCGGACACTGGGACCATTACCGCGACAATATGTACTTCACCAAAATTGATGAAGCCGATTACGCCGTAAAACCGATGAACTGCCCCGGCGGCATGCTGTTTTACCGCACCCATCCGCACAGCTACCGCGAACTGCCGCTGCGCGTTGGCGAGCTTGGCCTTGTACACCGCCACGAACTGAGCGGCGCTCTGCATGGCCTGTTCCGTGTACGCTGCTTTACGCAGGATGATGCCCATATCTTTATGATGCCCGAACAGATTAAAGATGTTATTCAGGAAACCATCCGCCTGTTTGACGAAGTATATGCAACCTTCGGCCTGAAATATCATGCAGAACTTTCTACCCGCCCGGATGACAGCATGGGTGATGACGAAACCTGGGAAAAAGCAACCAACGGCCTTAAAGCCGCTATGGAAGACTTTGGCCTGCCGTACACTGTTAACGAAGGTGACGGCGCATTCTACGGCCCGAAAATTGACTTTCATCTTACCGACTCCATCGGACGTACCTGGCAGTGCGGCACCATTCAGCTGGATATGCTGCTGCCGGAAAAATTCGATTTAACCTACACCGGCGAAGACGGCTTAAAACACCGCCCGGTAATGATTCACCGCGTTGCCTACGGTTCTATTGAACGCTTTATCGGCATTTTAATTGAACACTATGCCGGTGCTTTCCCCGCATGGCTTGCTCCGTGCCAGGTCCGCATTCTGCCGATTACCGACAAACAGCACGACTACGCACAAAAACTGTACGATAAAATGTTTAAACTTGGTTTGCGCGTACACGTGGATGACCGCAACGAAAAAATCGGTTACAAAATCCGTGAAGCACAAATGCAGAAAACTCCGTACATGCTTGTAATTGGCGAAAAAGAAGTTGAAAACGGCACCGTTGCAGTACGCCGCCGCGGCGAAGGCGACATTGGCGCTATGAATCAGGATGAATTTATCGCCATGCTGCAAAAAGAAATTGCAGAGAAAAAATAATAAGGCATAAAATAAAAATCGCTGTACTTTTTGGTACAGCGATTTTTTATGTAAAAAGCAACTCAGCGGTTAAAATAAAACCTGAATTACGCAATATTGCTGCGTAAGTTTTTTAAGGCCTGCTTATGGTGCTTGGTAACCATGGCAGGTGAACAGTTTAACAGCTCGGCAGCTTCTCTGCCGCTGTAACCATTTATGTAAAGCGCCTCAATAGTCTGCCGCTGTTTGGTGGTTAACTTATTAAGCGCTAAATTCAATAAAATACTTAATTCCTCACGTTCAATAACATCGTCGCTGAACTCGGCGCCTTCTGCCTCACTATCGGGCAGGGGCGCTTTTTTATTTTCATCCGCCCACACTTTTTTTACTTCATCGTACAGCGCAAAGTGAATACGGCACCTTACATAACCTGCAAAATGCTCATAATCAGCTCCGTTATATGTAAGTACCAGCTCAATAAACTTTAACCTTGCAAGGCTTAACCCCTCCTCAAAACCAAGGGCATTGTAAAACATATCACGGCGCATTTCACTGCGGAACAAAGGCTCAAAAGATATGCAAAGCTGTTCCAACGCCTGCTTGTCACCATTTTGGGCAGCAGTAATTAAATTTTTGGTTTCTGTTGCCAATGTGGTAAAAGTTTTGTGGCGCACGGTTTTGGGAATAATATCCATTTCCGGCACGGCAGATTTAGGCTTTGGCGTTTTAGGCACCGCATTAGTAAATAAAAAGTTTTTTCTGTTTTGGTAATTATTCAAAAATAAACCCCCTGTTAAAATAATAAGCCGTTTAGCGGTGCGCACCTAAAAATCGGCGTAAGCAAGATTATAACCGAAGGCTTGGCAGTTTGTAAAGAGTTTGTTGAAAAAATTTGTAAAAAATAAAAAAGAGCGGATTAACATAAACCAAGTTACCAGTTGGCAAGATACGAAAAAGAAAGACATAAAGTTAAAGTAAGGTCTTGCCGGGGGGGAAGAATGTGGTATAATTTCTGTATAAAGGTGGAAGGGTCTGCCTTGTAACTTAAAGCCTGCAAACCGCCCGCGGAATGAAACGCCGCGGTAACATTCCCGGACGGCTTACAGAGAAAAGGTATTTAAAGGCGCGCGCTTTTAAATAACAACGGGAAAGGTGATAAAGATGGCAAGCAAAAAATCTAGAGTATTAGCAATAGCTTTTTGCGCAGCAGTAATGGCTGGGATTCATGTAAACCCGGTTTTGGCTGCTGTAAGACCTGTAAATAATGATGGATCAGTGACGATAGGATATAAACATTTTGAAACAACTACTGGATATGTAGAAGAGTCTGAAGTAACTATAACTAATATTGCAAGCCAGACTGAACTTTGGGAAGAAGCAGATGAAAGAAGAGATGCTGATGATAAGTTGGCAACTGAAATTAGCCAAGAGCATTTAACCAATGTTGAACAGCAAGAACAGCTTGATGACCACAGCCAGCAGCTT
>NZ_JAMBLR010000004.1 GCF_023336935.1 Phascolarctobacterium sp. ET69 | reverse complement strand
TCACTTCCAGCAAACTCGCCCGCACATTCGCTTTTTCTTGGTTCTTGTTCAGTTTTCAAGGTGCTGCTGATGTTTGACAGCTTTTGTAGTTTACAACGTTTTCAACATTTTGTCAACTACTTTTTTGAAATTATTTTTTTCAAATTTTTCAGTGCCGCATCACAGCGTGTTATTATTATATTAAATCTGCCTGTTAAAAGCAAACATAAATTTGATACTATTTTCAGCAATTTACAGCTAAATTTTACATAAATTTTTCTTTTGCTTATTAATCCTCATTTTTATTTTTATTTCCTTCATTTTTCGCAAAGTTTTCGTGCAAATCTTCTTTAAAAACAGTTACAGCACGCCGTTCGGCCCTGCTGTGCAGCGTAAGGCAGTAAAAATCACGCCGGGCAGCAGGGTAATTATCCGCAATGCTTACTTCCCCGGCACGCTGCGCCTGCACGGCAATATGTTCCGATATCAGCGCGCAGCCCAAATTATTTTTAACCGCCTCTTTAACGGCAAAATTCGTATTAAAAATTACCGGTCTTCTGTTTATATTTATGTTGCTTTCGCGCACAAAACTTTCCCACTGCTCGCGAGAGGCCGAACCTTCCTCGCGTATAATCCAGCGCATATTGCCGTCGGCTTCATGCCCGGCAGCCGCAATAACAACCAGCCTGTCGCGGTAAAACGCCTCTGCGTTTATTCCGCTTTCCTGCACTTCGCCTTCAACCAGCCCCACATCAATCTCGCCGTTTAAAAGCAGGTTTACAATATGTTTTGTGTTCCCAATTATAATTTCCGGCTCCAGTTGGCTGTATTTTTTGGTAAACCTGCCAAGATACTCCGGCAAAAAGTATTCGCCAATCGTCTGGCTTGCGCCGATGCGCAGCACACCTTCAAGTTTTTCCTGCCAGCCGCCGATAGCCGCTTTTGCATATTCAATTTCCGCGCAAATGTTCCCGGCACTTTGCAAAAGAATTTTTCCGGCAGAAGTTAACGCCACGTTTTTATGTTTTGCAGTTCTTTCTATTAAAGATGCGCCAAAAAATTCTTCCAGCTTTTTTATCTGCACACTGGCAGTTGGCTGCGATATATTACGTTTTTGCGCCGCCCTGGTAAAATTACGGTATTCCGCAACGGCTAAAAGTGTTTCAAGTTCTTCTATCATCGTTAACCTCATTATAAAATTTAATTGATTTTATTATAATAATTCATTTTACTAATTATTGTAAATCATTTATACTTTGTTTGCAACCAGTTCACGGAACGTTTTAATATTTTACATCTTAATTAATGAAAGGAAGTTTAAACGCATGGATTTCATCAACAAAAATTTACGCGGAATTTTATTCTGCTTTGCGCTGGCAGTTCCTGCAACCTATCTTGGCAAACTTTTCCCGGTTGTTGGCGCACCCGTTTTTGCAATTTTATTCGGCCTTACAGCCGCTTTTTGGAAACGGCCCGCATTTTTTCAGCCCGGAATTCAGTTTACTGCCAAAAAAATACTGCAATATTCCATCATTCTTTTAGGCTTCGGCATGAATTTATTTGAAATTTTAGCAGTCGGCTCACAGTCTTTACTAATTATTGTTTCAACTATCGGAACGGCATTAATTACAGCTTACATTTTAAGCAGAATTATGAACATAGACCGCGATATTGCAACGCTTGTCGGCGTGGGTTCTTCCATTTGCGGCGGCAGCGCCATTGCAGCGGCAGCGCCGGTTATTAAAGCCTCCGATAAAGACATTGCCCAGTCGATTTCTGTAATTTTTCTGTTTAATGTTGTGGCAGCCTTCCTGTTCCCCGCACTTGGCGATATGCTTGGCTTTACCGATACAGGCTTTGGCATGTGGGCAGGAACGGCCATTAACGATACCAGCAGCGTAGTTGCCGCAGGGCAAACATGGGCCAGCGCGCACGGCAGCGATACAGCCCTAAACTACGCAACCATTGTTAAATTAACCAGAACGCTTGCAATTATACCTATCTGCCTCGGGCTCGCCTACATAACATCCAAAACCAAAAATACGGCAGCCGATGTTAAAATTACCTCCATCTTCCCCATGTTCATTCTTTACTTTGTAATAGCGGCAATTTTTAACACCCTTGCCGGTGAAAGCCTGCCGGTACTTGCCCAGCTTCCTGCGATAGGCAAATTTATGATTGCAATGGCAATGGCCGCCATAGGCCTTAACACCAACCTTGTAAGCATTGTAAAAAGCGGCGGCAAACCGATTTTGCTCGGCCTTGTATGCTGGATTTTCATTGCACTGGTAAGCATTGGCATGCAGCATATTTTAGGAATCTGGTAAAGTTCACAAATATTCCCCACAGCACCCGCAAATTTCACCAAAAATCTACTTTGCGCGGTGCTGTTTTACATTGCCGTTGTACCCTTTTAAATTAAAGTGTGGTATAATAATTGGGAATGTTTCAGCTGTTATTACAATATTTACAGAACCGAGGTTAATTTAATGGGAAACTTTTTTAAAACAGTAATCTGCGTACTTACAGCATTAATCGTGCTGGCAGGCGCTGCTTTCTGGGGCCTTGCCGGTTTGCTGCCTGCGGTAGATATTGAAGATTCGCTGCGCCCGGATGCTGCTTCGCAGTATTTTGACGATAAAGGCGAACTTATCTACACCACCGCATCCGAAGAACGCCGCATTCCCGTAAGTCTTGACAAAATGCCGAAGCACCTGCAGGAAGCCTTTATTTCTATTGAAGACGCCCGCTTTTACGAACACGGCGGCATTGATATCCGCGGCACCGCGCGCGCACTGGTAGTAACCCTTACCGGCGGCGACGTACAGGGCGGCAGCACCATTACCCAGCAGCTTGCCAAAAATGCTTTTTTAACAAACGAGCGTACCATTACCCGTAAAATTAAAGAAGCCTTTATTGCACGCCAGCTTGAAGAACGCTATACCAAAGACGAAATTTTAAACATGTACCTGAACCGCATTTATTTCGGCCAGGGCACTTACGGCGTAGAATGTGCCTCGCTTTACTACTTTGGCAAACATGTAGAAGACATTGACCTTGCCGAAGCAGCAACGCTGGCAGCCATTCCTAAAAGCCCTAACTACTTCAACCCGCTGGAAAACCCCAAAGCCAGCAAAGAACGCCAGGAACTTGTGCTTGACCAGATGGTAAAATACGGCTATATTACCCAGGCTCAGGCCGATGAAGCCAAAGCCGAAAAAATTGCCGTGCATGTAAGCGAAACGCAGGATAAAAAAGAATACCTCTCTTACTTTTTTGATTACTGCAACCAGTTTATTATTGATAAATTCGGTGCCGACGCGCTGTATAAAGGCGGGCTTAAAATTTACACCACCATTAACAGCGATATGCAGCAGGCAGCAGTTGACGCCTTGCAGTACCTGCCCAATTACTACACCGACGACAACAAACTTACCCAGCCGCAGGTAGCGCTCGTTTCGTTAGACCCTACCACCGGCTACATTAAAGCAATGATTGGCGGCCGCGCCGAAGACAAATTCAACCGCGCAATTATGGCAGTACGCCAGCCGGGTTCCAGCTTTAAGCCTTTTGTTTACCTTACCGCCATGGATAACGGCTTTACCCCAGCCAGCGTAGTTGAAGATAAGGAAACCGAATTTGCACAGGGCTGGACTCCTCAGAACTCCGACCTAAAATGGCACGGCAAAGTAAGCCTGCGCACCGCACTTACCCGCTCCATGAACGTACCTACCGTACTTGTAGCGCAGCAGGTTGGCGTGGATAAAATTCTGCAAACAGCCAAAAACCTTGGCATTACCACTTTGGTTGAAGACGGCGCATACAGCGACGCCAACCTTGCCATGGCACTCGGCGGCTTAAGCAAAGGCGTAATTCCTGTTGAAATGGCCGCAGCTTACGGCGCAATAGCCAACGGCGGCGTTTACGTTAAACCGATTGGCATTTTAAAAATTGAAGACCGCAACGGCAAAGTGATTTTTGAAAACAAAACCGAACGCCGCGAAGCAGTTGACCCGCGCGCAGCATATTTAACTGTTGACATGATGAAAGGCGTATTTGTAAACGGCACGGCAGCAGGCGCAGGCATTGGCCGCCCGGCAGCTGGCAAAACCGGTACAACCGACGACTTTAAAGACGCATGGTTTGTAGGCTTTACGCCTAACCTTTCCACCGCCGTGTGGATTGGTGACGATAACGGCCGCGCCCTTGAATATATGTACGGCTCCATGCAGCCGCTCAGCATTTGGCGCAGCTACATGGTTAACGCCGTTGCCAACCTTCCTGCGGTAGACTTTGTACGCCCCAGCGGCGTGGAAATTCCGCCCGAACCCAAAATTGAACAGGACAGCGACAAAGATAAGGACAAAGACAAAAAAGACAGCAAAGACGCTGATAAAGACAAAAACAAACCCGCAGCCAAAAAAGCTGCCGAAGAAGCAGCCGGAGGCTCTCAGCCTGCACCCCAGAAACCAAGCATGCGCGACCGTGTGCGTGAAATTCTGGAAGGCAACGCTGCCAACAACGCCAAACCGGTTGTAAGCAACAAGCCTACACCGGCCAACTAAAAAACAAATCCCATCCGCCGCGAACTTTACGTTCATAAAACGGATGGGATTTTTTATACCCTTTTTTATTTTTACAATGCCTCTTTAAAAATAGAACCGCCGATAAATTCCCTTAAAATAGAATTGGTCGGTATCGCCGCATCATCCATGCCGCGCACATGGCTTAAAAGTTCAAGCAGGCGCTGCGCGCGTGTGTAAACGGTTTCATCCGGCTGAATCAGCTTCAGCAGCGGCTCGGCATATTTTTTAAGCACGGCAAACTCGTACACCAGCGAAGTATTAAACATAATATCGGCGCTGTCCTGAAACGGAAATACATACTGTTCTTCCCCCCGCCGCACATCATCCCATAATTTCAGCGTCATCAACGCATCGTGCGAACGGAACTGCGAATCGCGCACAATGCGGCGCAAAAGGCGCATATCCGTTGTGTGGATGCGGTTGTAGGAATCAAGCTGCATGGGCGTTAAAGCGCTGATGTAAATTTTCATTTTATTGTTGGCAGGCACGGCTTCGGAAATACGCTCATTAAGCGCGTGGATGCCTTCAACAACCAAAACATCATTTTCGCCAAGCTGAATTTCACGCCCGCGGTATTCCCTCATGCCGCTGCGGAAATTATACTTAGGCATTTTAACGCACTCCCCTGCCAACAGGCGGCGCAAGTGGTCATTAAAAAGTTCCAAATCAACGGCGTCTACGCTTTCAAAATCGAAAGTACCGTCAGGCTTTCTCGGCGTATCGTGCCTGTCTTTAAAATAATCGTCCATAGAAACAGGTACAGGGCGCAAACCGTTAACCACCATTTGTATGCTTAAACGCTGGGCAAACGTGGTTTTGCCGGAAGAAGAAGGCCCTGCAATAAGCACCAGCCGCACATCTTTATTGCTGGCGGCAATTTTATCGGCAATACCTGCAATTTTCTTTTCGTGCAAAGCCTCTGCCACCTGAATAATGCCGTTGGCATAACCGCAGCTTATAATACGGTTCAGTTTGGCAACAGTGTTGCAGTTAATTTTTGCCGACCAATCCTGCAATTCGTGGAACATACCGTTTAAAGCATCGCTCGGCTCAAACTTATCAAGCCTGTCCATGCAGCATTTATCGGGGTAATTAATAATTATGCCGTTCTCATAATTTATCAGTTCAAACTGCTTTAAGTAACTGCAATCCGGCATCATGGCGCCAAAAAAATACTCCATATAATCACGCAGCTTATACACCGTAAGCGTCTGCGCGCCGGGCGTGTTGCCCAAAAGCTGCAAACGGTCGTCCTCACGGCGTTCCACCAGAATTTTTTCGGCTTCCGCCCTGCTGATAGTGCTGTAAACAATAGGCTCCTGCGCCGCAATAAGTTTACGCATAAACAAATCAATATCGCGCAAATCGTATTTGCTGAGCACAATGCCGTTGGTAATATCGCAATACAAAGCACTGCCTATCGAATTGCAAACCTCCAGCTGCACCTCGGGGCGAAGTGTTTTAATGGCATACAAAAACAAAAACAGCAGGCTGCGCACATAAACGCGGCGTCCTTCTTCCGTATCCCAGGTTATAAAATCAACAATGCCGTCGCTGTGCAAAGGCTTCTGCAAATCGGTGCCGACGCCGTTAAAAATGCCTTCCACCACCGGCTGGCTGTAAAAATCGTTCAGTTCACGGCTAACCTCCAAAAGCGTAATTCCTTCCGGATATTCTTTTATAATACCATTTGGCAAAGTAAGTTTCAGCATAGTTTTTCTCCTTTTATGCAGGCTATAATAATATTATACCGCATAAGCTGTTTTTTGCCAAAAAAGAAACCGCTACTTTTTGTTAACAATTACCGAAACCGAAGGCTGGCTCATATTAAACAAATTTGCCAAAAACAACTGCGAAACGCCTTTTTCGTAATATAAACGGCAGATTTCTTCGTTGCGTTCTTTGCGATTAACAAACGGATGAATTTCAATAACTTCACCACCGGTTTTATAACCGTAATCGCACAAAAGCACAATCTTTCTTATTTCACTTTTTATTATGAAATTCAGGGTACGTGAATTTATCTACCATTGTATTTACAATGTAAATCAATTATGATACAATTTTATAAAAGAGGTGATAATTATGCCACAGGCAACAGCTGTTATCAATACCAGAATTAAACCGGAAATAAAAAAAGAATTTGAACGTGTAACTTCCCAGTTAGGCTTAACATCTTCTGCCGCTATTAATTTATTTATTGCCGCAGTAATAAGGCGTCAGGGAATTCCCTTTGATTTAGTATTAAATGATGAACCAAATGCAGAAACTTATAAAGCTATGGATGATGCTGAAAACAGGCGTAATTTACACGGGCCGTTTAAATCTTTTGAAGAAATGATGGATGACATAAATGCTTAACCTTGAATATACCAATCAGTTTAAAAAAGATATTAAGAAAATAACAAAGCAAGGTTTAAACATTGAAAAGCTGCATAAAGTAATTGATATTTTACAAAAACAGGAAAAACTTCCGGCGCAATACCGTGACCATTTGTTAGTTAATTCACGGAATTACAAAAATATGCGTGAATGTCATATTGAAGCCGACTGGTTATTAATTTACAAAATTTATGATGATGCTATGGTTTTAGTTGCCGTTAGAACAGGCAGCCACAGCGAATTATTTTAATTTGATTTTATACAGCAAGAGGCACTGTACCGCAAAAGTACAGTGCCTTTTAGTTTGCTTATTCAATTTTAAGCGTTTTGCATCATTCTTTAATCATGATGTCGATGATAACTTCATTGGTTTTTTCCATGCCTTTTTTAGCCAGAGTGCCAACGTTGGCAAGGGTTTCTTCAACATCTTTGCCTACAATGCCGTCGCCGGGCTGGTAGTTATTGCCGGTTTTGCACATATTGTAGCCGATAATGCCTGCTTCAACGGAGTTGGCAATTTTGCCTGCGCAGGATGCTTTTGCACCGTCGCAAATCATGCCGCTGGTTACGCCTACGGCGTTGGTAATGGTGTGGCCGATTTCTTCAAGCGTTGCGCCATGCAGGTAAGCAATGCCTGCACCTGCGCCTGCGCCTGCGCTTACTGCGCCGCAGAATGCGGAAAGTACGCCGATAGGAGTTTTTTCGTGGATGGTTACGAGGTTTGCAAGTGCAAGAGCACGGTAAAGTTTTTCTTCGGATACTTTAAGTTCCTGTGCGTAAACAATAACAGGAATGGAAGTGGTCATGCCCTGGTTGCCGCTGCCGGAGCAGATTACAACCGGCATTTCGCAGCCGTTCATGCGGGCATCGCTGCCTGCTGCTGCCATAGCGCGTGCGCGGGTACGTACGTCCGGGTTTTCGCCGGCCATTTTTAAAAGCACGCTGCCGATATTGGCGCCGTAGTTGTTGCGCAGGCCTTCTTCTGCAATGGCCATGTTGCATTTAATCTGCGGGTCAAGAACGTGTTTCAAATCTTCAACGTCTACGGTGTTGGCAAAATCATAAATGTCGGCCAGGTTAAGCAGGGTTCTGTCGGTAAGGCCTTCGTTGGTTTCGCCGTTAACGGGAATGTATTTAAGTTTTTCACCGTCTTTTTCAATCAGTACAACGTTGGTATGGTCGTTGGCAATGCGCACTTTAACATAGTGTTCGCCTTGATACAGGGTAATGATAATGTCAAAGGTGCAGCCAAGTTCGATATGTTTGGTGGTAATTTCGGTATGCTGCAAAAACTCCTGCATTTTGGCAATCTGTTCGGGGGTAACATCGGCTAAAACTTCCAGTTCTTTATCCGGGTTACCGGCAATAATGCCTACTGCCGCAGCAACAGGAATGCCTTTCATATGGTTGGTGTTGGGGACGATTACCGATTTTACGTTTTTAATGATACTGCCGCTTGCTTCAACCAATACTTTGTCTGGCAGGCCGTCCATATATTTTGCCGCAACTGCCGCTGCATAGGCTAAAGAAATCGGCTCGGTACAGCCCATAGCAGGTTTAAGTTCTTCCTCCAGAATCTGAATATAAGCTTTGTACTTCATGTCTGTTTTGTTCACAATCCATCTCTCCCTTTCTTATATTTCAAGATTCCCCTCGCAAACTTCAATGCATTGTTTATTATTTGTGTACTGCGTCCTGTGCTGCTTTGATTTTAGCTGCCATACCGCCGATTTTTTTAAGCGGTACTGCACACAGTGCAATACGGATGCCTGCTTTAAGAGGCACTGCAAAGATGTTGTCATCGTGCAGTTTGTTGCATACTGCTTCCGGGTCGGTATCCGGAATGGAAAGGAAGAAGCCTGCAATATACGGAAGGCATTTCAATCCGCACTCGTTTGCTTCTTTCATAAATAAATCAGCACGGGCTTTAATCATCTGGTAATAGTCGTTGCGTTCTTTTTGTACGGCTGCCAGCAGTTCCGGGTCTTTGTAAACGGTTGCCAGTGTTTTCATGGCAGGGCGGTTAATGTTAGACCAGGTTGCGCGGCTGGTGTACTGGTTAATGCCTTTAAATTCGTCAATAACTTCTTTGGAAGAAGAAACGCCTATCATTGCGCCTGTGCGCTGGCCGTACATAGTAAAGCCTTTGGACATGCTGTATGCAACGATTGTTAAAATGTTGGCAGGCAGGTTGGAAATCTTTTTAAAGAATTTGCGTACTGCCTGGCGTTCGCCCGCATAGTCGATGTAGGCAATATCCAAAAGCAAAGTTACGGTTTTGCCGGTGCCTTCGGTAGCATTTTTAAGAATGTCAATTACGCCCTGCATATCTTCTTCGCTGAGGCTGTAACCGGTGGGGTTATGTGCCGGAGTGTTGATGATTAACAGCAGGCTTTTTTGTTTGCTTAAAATTTCTTCTACCTTTGCTTTTAAGGCAGGCAGGTTATATTTGTTGTTTTCGTCCAGCATGGTATAGGTGTCGAGCTTGCGGCCCATATCGTTGCAGAGCACGCTGTACGGGTCCCAGTACCAGTCGCTGGTAAGGGCGGTTTCGCCTTCATCCATGTAGTTCCAGATTGCATGGTGAATTACGCCGGTGCCGCCGGAGGTGGCAACTGCTGCCATGTAGCCTTCCGGGCGGGAATCGCCGAAAGCTGCGTTCAAAACTTCTTCCAGATAATCCGGCAGGCCGGAAATTGGTGCATAAGCAATGAGTTCATCGGTAGAAAGGCTGCGGAAAACTTTATTTACCGTGGGCAGGCATACAAGTTTTTCGTCCTCGTCCAAAATAGCGCCGATTGTGGCGTTGGTTACGTTTTCTGCGCCTATTTTTTTGGCTGCGGCAACGCACGCTGCGTTAGCGGCAAAAATAGTGTCTTCGGCGGATTTACCTTTTGCGTGGTTAGCTGCAATACTTGTCAGCATATTAATTACCTCCAGTTTTTATATCAATCAGTTTTCTGCTTCCTGCGGGAAGAAGCGGCTGTGGATTGCATTAACAGCCTCGGCCACTTTCTGTTCGGGCACAAGGCAGGAAATACTGATTTCTGATGTACTGATTACGCCGATATTAATGCCGGCTTCTGCCAGCGCACCGAACATACCGGCGGCAATGCCCGGGCTGCCAAGCATGCCCGCGCCTACAATGGATACTTTGGCTACGTTAACTTCAAGGTCTACTTTATCAAAAGGCATGGCGGCCTTAAGGTTTTCCAAAACGCCGAGAGCCTCTGCCATATCGGTTTTAGCTACTGTAAACAAAATGTCGTTTTTATCTTTTTGTACGCTTGCGCTCTGCACAATCATATCAACGTCGATATTGGCGTCTGCCAGCGCCGCAAAAATTCTGTAAGCTACGCCCGGTTCATCCGGCACGCCGCGTGCTGCCAGTTTTGCAACGTTGGTATCGTGCGCTACGCCGCGGATAACAAATTTTTTCTCCTGCACTGTATATTCCCCCCTGATAATAGTTCCCGGAACTTCATGAAATGTAGAACGTACATGGATTGCCACGCCGTTGTGTTCGCCGTATTCTACCGCACGCGGCTGCATTACGCCTGCGCCGAGGCGGGCAAGTTCCAGCATTTCGGCAAAGGTAATTTCGTCAAGCTTAATGGCGTTAGGCACAATGCGCGGGTCGGCAGTGTAAACGCCGTCCACGTCGGTATAAATATCGCAGATGCCTGCATTAAGCCCGGCTGCAATGGCAACGGCGGTTGTATCGCTGCCGCCGCGGCCCAGAGTTGTTATATCGCCGCTGCCGGTAATGCCCTGAAAACCTGCCACTATTACAACATTGCCTTCGTCAAGCGCTTTTTGTACGCGCTCGGCTTCTACATTAATAATGCTTGCTTTAGAATATTTGTCGTTGGTTTTTATTCCGGCCTGCGCGCCCGTAAAAGAAACCGCAGGCTGGCCTTTTGCCCAGAATGCCCCTGCCATTAAGGCAATGGTAACCTGTTCGCCGGTTGCCAGAAGCATATCGAGTTCGCGTCTGGGCATTTCCGGGTTAACACGCCCGGCCAAAGCCAGAAGGTCATCAGTGCTGTCGCCCATTGCCGATACAACTATTACAATTTTATCGCCGGGCTTTTTTTCTTTCAGCACCCTGTTTACAATACCATGAATTTTTTCCGGCGTCGCTACAGAGCTTCCGCCAAATTTTTTTACCAATATAGCCATCAGGTTCCCCCCATGAAAAAATACTGCTATATAAATATTGTACCATAATTGACATATTCTGTATACACTGTTAATTATGAAAGCACAGTTTTTTAAATGTTAATTAAACAGATATTAAAAATTAATAATGGTTGCGCCGCTGCCGCCTTCGTTAAGCGGTGCTTCCGCAAGCGATTTTACCGAAGCGTGGGTTGAAAGGTAGGCCGTAAGCCCTGCCTTTAAAGCGCCGGTTCCTTTGCCGTGAATAATGCGCAGGCTGGTAAGCCCTGCCAAAAGCGCGTCATCCATGGCCTTATCAACTGCCGGAATAGCTTCGTCCATAGTCATGCCGCGCACGTCAACTTCGGTGCGCGCGCCAATGCTTTTAGATACAAAGAACTGGTGCGCAAAGCCCTTGCGTTTTTTGCCGAAGTTTTCCCCGGCGGCATTGCTTTTGGCTTTGCCGCGCATGGCAATGCAGTCTTTGGCTTTAACGGTGGTTTTTAAAATGCCTATCTGCACGGTAACTTCGCTGCCGTTAACGGCAATTATGGTTCCGTCCTTGCCGAGCGATTTTAAAAATACCGTCTGCCCTGCTTTTGCGGTTTGCGGCGTTAAAAGCTCACCTTCCGGCACGGGCGTTTCGGCTGCAAAACTTTTCTGCAGTTTTTTGCGTGCCGCTTCTGCCGCTGCCTGCAACTGTTTGGCGTCAAAATCGGTTTTCATTTTGCGCAGCTCTTTTAAAACTGCTTCCGTTTCGCGGCGGCTGCTGCGGTAAAGTTCATCTGCCTGTTCGCGCGCTTTGCGCAGAATTTCGTTTTTGCGGTGTTCAAGCTCCTGCTTCTGGTGCTGAAGTTCCTGCTTAATGCGTTCGCTTTCGGCTTTTAAGCTGCGTATTTCGCGGTTTTGCGTTTCGTATTCGCGCCTTTCTCCTTCCAGTTCTTTCAGCACATCTTCCATGTGTACGTGTTCCTGCGTTAAAAAGCTGCCCGCGTTTTCAATAATATCATCATCCAAGCCAAGCCTGCGGCTGATGTTAAACGCATTACTGCTGCCCGGCACGCCCATTAACAGGCGGTAGGTAGGACGCAGCGAAACAGGGTCGAATTCCACACTGGCGTTTTCCATGCCCTGACGCCCGTAAGCAAAGGTTTTAAGCTCGCTGTAATGCGTGGTTACTATTGTAAGCACGCCGCGTTTGTGCAGGTGTTCCAGTATCGACATGGCAAGCGCCGCGCCTTCGTTAGGGTCGGTGCCTGCGCACAGTTCGTCTATCAGCACCAGTTCGCCTGTTTTTACCTGTTTTAAAATTTCCACCATATTCGTCATATGGCCGGAAAATGTACTTAAACTTTGTTCAATGCTCTGCTCGTCGCCAATATCGGCATAAACCGCGCCGATAACCGGCATTTTGGCACTTACTGCCGGTACAAACAAGCCTGCCTGCACCATCAGCATAAAAAGGCCCACTGTTTTTAAGGCAACAGTTTTGCCGCCGGTGTTAGGGCCGGTAATTAAAAGCGTGTTAAACCTGCCGCCGATTTCAATATCCAGCGGCACAACTTTTTGCGGGTCTAACAGCGGGTGCCTGCCTTTGGCAATTTCTATGCCGCCGCCAATGTTTACAACCGGGCGCACGGCTTTTTGCTGCTGGGCAAGGTAAGCGCGCGCAGCTATAAAATCAAGCTCTATAAGCTGTTCCATAGCCTGGGTAATGCGGGCCGCATCCGCACCTACCATGCCGGAAATGGAACGCAGGATACGCTCTATTTCTTCCTGTTCCTGCGCAAGATAACGCTTAATATCGTTATTCAGGTTAACAACCGCCATCGGTTCAATAAACAGGGTTGCACCGCTGCCCGACTGGTCGTGCACCACGCCGGGGAAATTATAGCGGTATTCCTGCTTAATGGGTATTACATAGCGGTCGCCGCGCATGGTAACAAGCGCGTCCTGAAAATACTTCTGGTTGTTGGGGTCATGCAGGATGCTGTCGAGTTTTTCGCGCACGCGGTTTTTGGCAACCTGCACGCCGGTACGCAGCCCTGCAAGTTTGGTGCTGGCGCTGTCTAAAATTTCGCCTTTTTCGCTTACTGTGCTTGCAATAAGGCGTTCAAGCTTGGGAAAGGCTTCCAAACCGGCAGCATATTCTGCCAGCTGCGGCGCGATTTCCGCTTCGTCTGCCAAAAACTGCTTAACCATGCGCAAGGCTTCGCAGGTTGTGCCTACCTGCATTAATTCTTCCGGCTCTAAAACGCTGCCTATGCGCGCACGTTTAACCTGTGGCAGAATGTTGTACGCCCCGCCAAACGGAAAACGCTTGCCGTCGTCCAAAAGGCGCAGTGCTTCTGCAGTTTCTTCCTGCAAACGCTTTACGGAGGCAAAATCGCTTTCAATGCGCATGTTCATAACGCGTTCGCGCCCAAGCGAAGTTGCCGTTTTGCCTGCCAGCATTTCTTTAACTTTATCAAATTCTAATGTTTGTATTGCAAACTTAGCCATAATTCTCCTTATAAAACGCCGCGGAAGTAATGCCCGCGCGTTGTATGGGGCAGGTTTTCCTCCTGCCTTATTTCACCGTTCATTACGCCTTTATATAACGCTGCCATTTGGGCGGTTTCTTCTTCGCTGTAATAGCGTGCGTCTATCAAAAGGCGCTCTACACCGGCTTCCTGCACGGCTTTAAGGTTAGCCAGCAGGGAAAGGTCATGCGCGTTTAAAACGTGCATGCGGCAGTTCTGGTCGGTTACAAGCGGAAAACTTGCGTCTTTGCGGTCGTTTAAAAATAACTGTTCGCGGCAGTTAAAGCTGCATTTGCCTTTGTCCAGCCCGCCGAGGAAGCTGCCTCCGGCGCAGTATTCCGAAACCATCATTTCTATGCGCCCCTGTACAAGGCATTCCAGCGGCATCGGGCTTACAGCGCACAAATGCTCAATTTGTTTTAAAGTAAGCTCTGCGCTTAAAACAGCGCCTTTGGCACCGGCTTCGTGCCAAAATTCAAGGCAGCTGCTGTTGTAAATGTTAAGCGCCATATCTGCCCACAGCGGCAGGGTGCAGTTTTCTTTGGCTATTTGCCACAGGCTGTTGTTGGCAATGTAAACAGCATCGGGGTTAAGCTGCTGCCATTTGGCAAACTGCCGTGCGTAAAATTCTTCCTGCCCCTGGCTGATTATACGCGGAGTGCCCGGCGCCCATTTTTTGCCGTATTGTGCGGCAAGTTCCGCAACTTTGGCGTAATCGGCATCCGTAACAATTTTAGTGCTGAACAAATCGCCGCCAAAAATAATATAATCGGCACCGGCGGATAAAGCTGCCTGGGCTTTGCCTACCGTATCAGTGCGCACGGTTAAAACTGCGTGCTTTTTGGGAATGTTCTTTTCCGGTTTTACAAGCTGCACATCAACTTTATGCTTTTCCGTGCGTTTTGGTGCAAAGGCTTCCAGCCTTGCTGCGTCCAGCGCTTCTGCCGCCATGCGGCGCGCTTCGTTAATTTCGCTCATGGGCACCATAACGCCGTCGTCAAGGTCAACGGTTAAATTATTAAGTACATATTCGGTTGTGCCCAAACGGTCTACCTGCTTGCGCACTGCGGCTTCATCAAGCGCGTGCTTGCGGGCAGTTTCCGTAATAAAATTGGTTTCACCAAAGCCGGTGCTGCCTTCATCATCCGTTAAAAGAACGGTTAAAGGCTGCCCCAATTTAGCGGTTACAACTGCATCTACCGGTATGCGGCGTTTGGCTTTTTCGCCGTAAAACTTACCGGCGTAAGCCATAAGCTCGGCATCAAAAGTGCGGAACACGCGGTCATTCATGCGTACGCCGTTTGGTATGTCTATAACTACCTGCGTACCGGGCAGAGCGCTTGTTACCTCCTGCCCGTTCTGCGTCATTTTGTTAACGGTTGTGCCAACGCGCCCGCCAACTTTTACCCAAAATTCAAGCCCGTCACCCAGCGAAAGTTTCTTTTCCAGCTTAATGGCGGCTTTGTTTTCGCCCTTAAACAGCTTTACCACGCGGCCTACCATAACGCCGCGGTTATTGGGCCTGCGGTCGCTCATCATGGTTCTGCCGGGGCGGCTTACCATATACGCGGTAGTAAAATCACGGTTAAAAATCTGTTCAATATTTTCAAAATCCTGCTGCGGCACGTTGTAATTGCCCGCAAGGTAACTGTCGATAGCGCGGCGGTAAGCGTCTACCACCACTGCCACATATTCCGGGCGTTTCATGCGCCCTTCTATTTTATAGCTGGTAACTCCGGCATCTATCAGCTGCGGCAAAATTTCCAGCGTGTTCAAATCTTTCGGGCTTAAAAGATACTGCCCGGCGTCAGTTCCTGCCAGCATGTCCCTGCCGTTTTTGTCGGTAAGCTTATATGGCAGGCGGCAGGGCTGCGCACAGCGCCCGCGGTTGCCGCTGCGTCCGCCGATAAGGCTGCTCATCAGGCACTGGCCGCTGTAGCATACGCATAACGCGCCGTGAATAAATACTTCTATTTCGGTATCGGTACTATTGCAAATGGTTTTAATGTCTTTAATGCTCAGTTCACGCGCCAGCACGGCACGTTCCATGCCGTTTTCCGCACACAGGCGCACACCGGCAAGGCTTGTTACCGTCATCTGCGTGCTGGCATGCAGCGGCAGCTGCGGCACAAGTTTGCGCGCCAGGTTAATAACGCCCATGTCCTGCACGATAATGCCGTCAACACCCACATTATTTAAAAACAGCAGGTAATCGGCAAGTTCCGGCATTTCGGCATCATCAACCAAAGTATTTACCGTTATATACAGCCTTACCCGGTGCATGTGCGCAAAATACACAGCCCGGGTCAGTTCTTCTCTGTCAAAATTGCTGGCATACTGGCGTGCGCCAAAGGCTTTGCCACCCATGTAAACGGCATCTGCCCCGGCGTTTACCGCCGCTTCCAGTGCCTCCCAGCTTCCGGCAGGCGCCAGCAGTTCGATTGTTTTATTATGTTTCATCACATTCACCATTATTCTTTAGCTGCCGCCAGAAGTTTTTCGTATTCTTTGCGCAGTTTATAAAGTTCACCGGCAAAATCAAGCGCTGCCCAAACGGCTACGCGCCCGGTTTTTACCACGTGAGTTTTTTCCGCAAACTGCTGCATTTTTTTATCCACCATTTCCGCAATGGCTTCGGTTTCTTTTTTAGGCAGCTCCGTTGTTAAGTTATACTGTTCGTTAAAAATGGTTACAGTAATGGTTTTTTTCTCCATTTAAACCTCCGTTACTGTGCGGCAATATCAAAGCTGAATTGCTGTACGCCCATCATTTCCCAACCGCGTTTGTATTCCATTGTTACTTTATAGTTTCCGGGGTTCTGCACGGCCAGGAAAATTATTTCGCTGCCCATCACGCCGGTCTGCCCGTCCATGTTCATAGGCATCATATAAGAACGGCCAATTTCAAAAACGGAAGCAGCATCGGAAGGATGCACCTGCCAGCTGTAACCGGTGCTGCGATTGGCGTCGAGCTTAATTGCCAGAATAGCGCCCGGTTTTACAGGCACCAGCCTGTCCTCAACTGCACGGGTCATAAATGAAACCGGCAAAATTCTTACGGCTTCGGCTGCGCGGATTGCTGGCAGCAAATTTTTATACGGCATAACACGCGTATAGGCTGCGCCGTCAGCATCGCGGAAATGCACGCCGTCCTCATATAAAAGCGCGTCATTATAAGGGCCGGTAATGTTGGTAAAGGTTTCGCCGCCGCGGAAAATTTCCGTCAGCGCCATTTCCCTGCCGGTGGTTAAATCGATATTAACGCCTTTGTAAACTGTATTTGCTCCGTTTTCCGCTTTCAGCAAAATGCCGACAACCGTAGGCCTGTTTAAAGTTACGGTGTAGGAAAGACGGCAGCTGCCAAGCTGTTTGGCCAGATTGTCGGCAGCATTGTTAAGCACGCGGTTGGCGCTTTTTTGCAGGCTGATATTATCAATTCCGTCGGTTTCCGGTATTACGCCCGATACGCTGCCGGTTACCACGCGGCTGTAAACGGTTGCAGTCTGCTGGGCAAAACATACGGATGCCATCATCATTAAGGCTAAAAACAGTCCGGTAATCTTCATCTTTCCACACCCTCCATATTACATATTTTTAATAAATTCTACGGCTTTTTCCATGCGCTCCAAAGTTTTTTCGCGGCCCAAAAGCACCATTACGTCAAACAGGCCGGGGCTTACGGTGCGCCCGGTAAGCGCAAGGCGCGTGGGGTGAATTGCCTTGCCAAGGGAAAGGCCGTGTTCTTCCGCAATTTTATTGTACAGTGCTTCGGTAGTTTCAAGGTTAAATTCCGGCAGCGCTTTAATGCCTTCAATGCAGGCTTCCAAAAGTTCTGCGGCTTCCGGTTTAAAATGTTTGGCTACGCCTTTTTCGTCGTAGCTTTCCACATCTTTAAAGAAATATTCGGCAGCGTCAACAACTTCCTGCAAGGTTTTTACGCGCACACGCACAACATCAACCAGTTTTGCAAAATATTCTTTGTTGTTGTCAAGCCATTCCTGCGTTACAAGGCCGGATTTTACAAAAAACGGCTCTGCTTCGGGCAGAATTTCTTCCAGCGGCAGGCTGGAAAGATACTGGCCGTTCATCCAGGTTAATTTTTTAACGTCGTAAACAGCGGCTTTTTTGCTCATCTGCTCCAGTTCAAACAGTTTAACGGTTTCTTCAAGGCTGAAAATTTCGCGTTCATCGCCGGGGCCCCAGCCAAGCAGGGTAAGATAGTTAACAATGGCTTTGTTTAAATATCCCTGGCTGCGGAATTCTTCAACGCTTGTTGCGCCGTGGCGTTTGCTGAGTTTGCTGCGGTCCGGCGCAAGTATCATCGGCATATGGCCGAATTCAGGAGGCTCAAAGCCGCAGGCTTCGTACATCAGAATCTGCTTCGGCGTGTTGGAAAGGTGCTCTTCCGCACGCAGAACGTGGCTGATGCGCATCATATGGTCATCAACAACAACGGCAAAGTTGTAGGTAGGCATGCCGTTGCTTTTTACAATTACAAAATCGTCAAACTGGGTTAAATCAAAAGTAACGTCGCCGTGAATAAGGTCATGTACGGTTAAAGTACCTTCTGTCGGAATTTTAAGGCGAACGGAATAAGGTTCACCGGCAGCAACGCGGCGTTTGGCTTCTTCCACGGGAATATCGCGGCAGGTGCGCGCATAGCGGAACGGCTGTTTTAAAGCGCGCTGTTTTTCGCGCTGTGCTTCAAGGTCTGCCGGGGTGCAGAAGCAATAGTATGCCTTGCCTTCGTCCAAAAGGCGCTGGGCAACCTCCTTATACAGCGGCAGGCGCTCGCTCTGGAAGTACGGACCGGCCTCGCCGCCAACCTCCGGGCCTTCATCCCAGTTTAAGCCGAGCCATTTAAGGCTGGTTAAAATCTGGCTTACGCTGTCTTCCTTCAAGCGTTCGGTATCGGTATCTTCAATGCGCAGTACCAGCTTACCGCCGTTTTTGCGGGCAAACAGCCAGTTAAAAAGGGCCGTTCTTGCTCCGCCGATATGTAAATAGCCAGTAGGGCTGGGTGCAAAACGCACGCGAATTTCGTTCATTTCATCGTCTCCTCAATCAAAAATAAAACTCTATAACATTATAATTATACAACTTATCGCTGTATAAAGCAATTTATACAGCTTACAAAGGTTAAAACAAACAATTAAAGCCGGTACGGAATCCGGCTTTAATTTACACAGATTACTTAACAACAACCGGCACAAACAAAGCTTCAATGCCGGTAATATCATACGGGCTGAAACGCACAAACAGTTTGGAAGGCTTACCGTTAATTACAAAGCACGAATAGGTAAACCTGCCCTCCCACCTGCCGGCGTCCGTTTCCACGCTTACAAGGTCAGAATCTATAAACTCCTGGTAAATATCGGCGCAATCATCGGCTTCTTCAGCCTCATAGCTGAAGGTTCCGTCCGGCTCGATAATGGAAATATTGCAGCCTTCGCGCCCGAAGATAGGCTTTTTAAGGAATTTGCGCCCGGCAAAATCCTTAGCGTCCATTGAAGTTTCCGCAATATTCGTGCGCACAATCTGCTTTGCGGCATCGTCAAAATAACCGGTGCTTCCGGCAAGATAATGCGCTATCGCCATCATGGCCTTGTTCTGCATTAAAATGGCCTTAACCGGGTTTACCAGAATAACTTTGTGCATATTCGCCAAATCCATCAGCTTTAAGCCGACAGGATAACCGTCGTCTGATTCGTCGTCCATTAAAAGTTCCAGCGGATGCAGGCGGTACAAAACATCAATTTTATATTCGCCGCTGCCGTCGTTATGGTAAACGCCGTCGTCCTTTACAACCAAATCAATCAGCCTTGCCGCACGCACATTAACAAATTCGTACTCGTCAAAATGCGCTTTAATGTAATCTTCCAGAGCATTTTTCAGATACATCATATTGGCCCAGTCTTCGGCGTAAGCATCGTTTGCCGCCAGCGTAATATTTACGCCGCTGAAGTTTATTTTGCCTTTCAGCGTTGTTTTTAAAAGCTCTGTAAAAGGCGCGATAAGTTCAGCGTCAAACCCATCATCTTCGCTGCCGGCAAAATATTTCTGCGCCACGGCATTGCCGTAAAACGTTTCCGGCATGGCGCAGGGCGTATCGGCGTTAATTTCCACAACCTTATAAATGCCGTTTTTGTCCTTTACAAAATCAAGGCGCGCTATGTTTGTTACATATTTGCTGTCGTCGTCCAAAATAAACGGCGTCAGCTTCGGCGTCATGTTAATAATGTCTATCGGCATTACATTGCCTTTGCTGCGCACGTCTTCGGCAAGCTTTGCCATTACGGCGCACACCTCGCGCGCAATGTACTGTATTTTTTCTTTTTCGCTTTTGCTTAGATAAAGCGGGCTTAAAACCGGATACCTTGTTTCGTAATCCGGCGCATCAATGTAAGGAATTATTTTTTCGTCCAAAAGGTCAATCCAGGATGATTTTTTAAGCATGGCCTGCCTCCTTACGATACCGCACTGCTGCGTGCCGCGCCGCTGCTGATGCCTGTTTTGCCGGTTGAAGGGCTTGTTACCTTACTGGTTGTGGTGCCGCTTTTGGTTCCCTCTGCCCCGCTCACTTTGGAATTGCCTGCGGTATTGGCATCGGTACCGGCAGTATTGCCGGGTACAGGCGTGCCCTGCCTTACGTTAGTGGTAGTGCCGCCAAACATTGGCCAGTGCCAGAACATCCACCACGGATAAACTATTGAAGTATTGGCAGAACCGTTTTCTTCCTGTTCTTCGTTTTCATTGCTGCCGCACCCTGCGGTGGAAGCAAGCATTGAAAGCACTATTGCGCCTGCTATAATTTTATTGCGTTTTTCTTTAGTAAGCATTTCTTATCACCTATTTACGTTTCTGCCTTCTGTTGCTGCCGGTTTTCGGCGCTTTGCGCTTATCGGCAACGGCGCTCCTGCCTCTTTTCGGCGCAGCCGGCTTTTTCTTTTTCGGCGCAGCGGTCTGCTCGCGGCGGGCTATAACTTTGCCTTCTAAATTCTGTTTTTCCATGCGCACATTCAGTTTGCTTTCTATGTTACGCAGCCATTTAACTTCGTCTGCCGTGTACAAAGTTATGGCAACGCCATCGTTGCCTGCCCTGCCGGTACGGCCAATGCGGTGCACATACCAGTCAACATCATGCGGAATATCATAGTTAATTACATGCGTTACGCCTTCAATATCCAGCCCGCGGGCTGCAATATCGCTGGCAACAAGTATTTGCAGCTTCGCGTCGCGGAACTTTTTCATAACCGTTTTGCGTTTGGCCTGCGAAAGTTCACCGGTTAAAACATCAACATTGTAACCCATACCGCCGAGCACGTCACCCAAAGCGTTGGCGCGTTCCTTGCTCATGCAGAAAATTATCATAAGATACGGGTTTAAACGGTCTATTAACGAAGCCACCGCACGGTCGCGGTATTCATCCGTTGTTTTAATGCAGATTTGCTTAATTGTATCAACGGTTGCTTCATTGGGGTTAATATCAATAAGCACCGGGTTGGTGGTAATGCGGCGGCCAAGCTTCTGCACTTCTTCCGACAGAGTTGCACTGCAAAGCATTACCTGGCGGCCGGAAGCCGTCATGCCCAAAAGCTCTGCCGCATCGTCAACAAAGCCCTGTTTAAGCATTTCGTCAACTTCGTCCAGCACAAAGTAACCAACACCGCCAAGGCTTACATTGCCCTTGCGGATATGGTCCAAAAGCCTGCCCGGCGTGCCGATAAGCACATGGCAGGTATTTTCGAGTTTATGTTTTTGCAGTTCAAAATCGCGCCCGCCGGTAACGGCAAGCACTTTAACCGCACTTTCTTTGCCTGTTAAACGCTTAAACTCCGCGGCAATCTGCTGGGCAAGTTCGCGCGTCGGCGTTACAATCAGCGCCTGCGCATAATTTTTGGTAACGTCAATACGCTGTGCAAGCGGCACCAGAAAAGCAAGCGTTTTGCCGGTGCCCGTCTGCGCACGGGCAATAACATCACGCCCCGCGTAAAGGGCAGGTATTGCCTGCGCCTGTACCGGCATCGGTTTGGTAATGCCCATATTTTTCAAGGCTTCTATAATTTGCTCCGGCACTTTCATATCTTTAAAACTTGGTAACATATAATCCCTCTTTTCTGTCAAAATTCTATTTAAAAAGCGTCCCAAAAGGGGCGCCCGGCTTCTACCTGCTTATTATATCATACTCCGGCAATATTTTTTGCGAAAAAATTTTAACATTATATTTGAATATCCGCAGCGAAAATGTTATTCTAATAGTAGAAAAACTTTAACTGATAATAGTGAGGTGGCAGTTATGCAGAATAAACGTACCTGGCTTTACCTGATATTAATGCTGATACTTTTTACACTGATTTGCGCCCAGCAGCAGCAAATTAATGACCTGCGCGACGATTTAAACATTTTGCAGGAACAAACCGTACAAATAGAAAAGCAGCTTAACGAGCACATTACCCCGCCGCTTCCGGCAGAAACCGCTGACGGCGCAGTGATTGTGGAAAGAAATATTAACAAATAAAATATTTACAAAAAACAGAGAGCAAAAATTTGCTCTCTGTTTTTTCTCTTTTATGCATTTATAAATGATAAAAATCAGGCGAAAAATTTATACTGATGCGGCTCTGCAAAAAGCTGCGGCTCCTCCGATTCCGGTCAGGCTGCGCAGCTGACCTCTCGCACACAAATATTTTAATTTTAGCCGCCGCAGTTTTTGCTATCACCTTACAGCATAAACCATTCGCCCACGTAACAATATTTTTATCCCCATGTGCAATTTTTCAAAAGTTCAGCAATTTTGCTTGTTTCGGGTAATTCTTCAATTTTACTGCCTTCCGGCATAATTTTATTTATTTCATCTACCAGGTCAAACATTCTGCTGCCCATAGGTGCACGCGGCGTAATCTTTTTAAAATCAGTATCATAAAATTTATCAACAACAAAAAATATCATATCTTCTTCATTAAAAGGATAAGGAGATTTTTTTATAGATTTTTTTATTCTACTTTCTATTGTTTCATCAAATAAACCTGTTACTGTTTTAAAATTAGTTATATTATCTTTATTAACTACATGTGCCTCAAATATACCTGTAATTTTCCCAATAGCCTTAACTGCTTTATCTTTATATAATCCAATATATTTATGGGCTGAATATCCACGTTCTTGGCCATGATAATAAACCCCACATTCTTGGTTTTGATCAAAAGTTCCTCCAGATAACACTACGCGCATACGTTTCCAATCATCTGGAATCAAATCACTATCATAACAATACCGTTCATAATCAGCAATTATATTCTGCATATCAATATCGCGGTCATCAACCACTTCTTTTACAGCTTCTATTAATTTTTTAAATGTTAGATTAATATGTATTACATTTTTATTTTTACATTCACTATCAATTTTCTGCTTTAAATTGCTTTCCATTTCCCTTGGGTCAAGAGTCATTAAAAATTTATAATTATAACCTTCAAGGCTTGCTAAATGATGCAATAATTGTTTTTCAGCAAAGTTATTATGCAATTTTGTTTCAACGGCAATTTTAAAACTTTCCTGCATAATTGCAGCATCAGGTACACTACTCTTATTTTTTTCTTGCAAAACTACTTTTAATTCAACATCAATGTCAATATCTTCTACAAGGTTATTTAAAAAAGAAAAGAAAGATTTAGGCGAATTTAAATACAAGCGCGATAACAACAGCATTGCATTTGCAGTATCAACATTTTCTTTTGAATGATAACGCTGAAAATAATGTGTTTCCATTATTCTCCACCCCTTAATTGTATTTATATAATAATTCTATGATTTCCATTAAATCTTG
Source organism: Phascolarctobacterium sp. ET69 (assembly GCF_023336935.1). Lineage (GTDB taxonomy): Bacteria > Bacillota > Negativicutes > Acidaminococcales > Acidaminococcaceae > Fusicatenibacter_A > Fusicatenibacter_A intestinipullorum. The sequence goes on along the minus strand of NZ_JAMBLR010000004.1, from coordinate 98,451 downwards.
TCAAACAATTAAAATTTGCTTTATAAAAAAATCAAGTATATAATAGTTTAAATTCAACTATCAGTTAAGGAGGCTGACATTATGATAAAAGAAATAATATGTGTAGACATAGGTAAAACCATTTATGTGGTCAGCACTGATAAAGACGAATATTATTATATTAGTACCAAGCAAAGAAAAATTGTTAAAGGCTGCCTTGCTGAACTTACAAAAGTTGGTTACTGGTTAGAAAACGAAGATCATTCTGATTATTTGCTTAAATTGTTAGAAGATATTTTAAAATATCCTGATATTGTTATTGATAACCGCAAAGCCGGTACTTTACAGGGTTACGTTATAAGAAATCAATATGACCTTTCACCGGAAGAAGCAAAAGAACTTGCCAGCAAGTTAAACGAAGATTTTAAATAACCCTGCCATAAACAAATCCCCGATACTCAAAGTACCGGGGATTTTTGTTTTAGTGTAAATTTAAGTTTAGTTTGCCGCTGCGGGTTTGTTGTTTTTGCGCTCACGCATTTTAATCCACATCGGGCCTGCAAGGCAAATGGAAGTATAACCGCCGCTTGCAAAGCCAACCAGCATTGCAAACATAAAGTTATGAATGGTTGCGCCGCCATAAAGGAAAATTACCAATACGGCAAACAGCGCGGTGGATTCGGTATAAACGGTACGGGTCATGCACTGCCAGATACTGGTTTCAACCAGTTCCTCCAGTCCTTCGCTGCGGCGGTGCAGTTTAAGGTTTTCGCGGATACGGTCGAAAATAACAACCGTGCCGTTGATGGAAAAACCTACAACTGTTAAAAGTGCTGCAACAAACGAAGAATCAAGCTCCATCTGGAAGAAGGAGAAATAACTGATGGTTACAAAAACGTCGATTACAAGTGCCGCTACCGCCGCTACCGCAAAGTTAAATTCAAAGCGGTAAGTAATGTACACAATCATCAAAAGCCACGAAAGCACAACCGCCATGGCAGCCTGCTCAATCAGTTCCTCGCCGATTGTGGCGCCGATATTTTCCATACGGTTAATCTGATAGTTGCCTAAAGCTCCCTGCATATCGCTTACTGCGGCACGAAGCTGGTCATCTTCTACAAGGCCGGTACGGATAAGCACGCTTTTGGATTTTTCGTTGTTGGTGCTGTTTTCAAGCTGGATAATGCTGTTGCCCATGCCATGCTGGCTAAGCACATCGCGCACCTGCGAAACGGTAACTTCGTTTTCAAAAGTAAGGTCAACAATACTGCCGCCGGTAAAATCAATGCCCATATTAAAGCCGCGCGTAAAAATGGAAATTACGCCGATAAACAATACCAGCAGGGTTAACCCCATGAAATATTTAAAATGCTTAACAATAAGAAATCTCATTATTTAGCCGCCTCCTTTTTGGGATATTTAACTCCGTAAAGGAAGCCGTTTTTGGTAAGGTTGCTGGCGAGCAAAAAGTTCATTAAGAATTTGGTTACCGTAATGGCGGTAAACATACTCAGCACAACGCCAAGGCCCAGCGTTACGGCAAAGCCTCTGATTGGGCCGGTGCCGAGGTAGAACAAAATTACAGCCGCAATAAGGGTAGTAATGTTGGAGTCGAAAATGGTTACAAACGCACGGGAGAAGCCTTTATCCATTGCGGAGCGCAGGGTTTTGCCCGCTGCAACTTCTTCTTTAAAATGCTCAAAAATAAGCACGTTGGCGTCAATCGCCATGGCAATGGAAAGGATAATACCCGCTATGCCAGGCAAGGTAAGCGTTGCATCAAGGTAACGCATAATTAAAAGCAGAAGCATTACATACAAAAGCAGTGCAATATCCGCTACAACGCCCGGAATTCTGTAAAAGAGCAGCATAAAGGCAAAAATGCCGATGATAGCAATGGAGAATGCCACAACGCTCTTTTCTTTGGAGTCCTGGCCTAAAGTCGGGCCAACGGTACGGTTTTCCATAACTTCAATTTTAACAGGCAAAGAACCGCTGCGCAGCAAAATTGCCAGATGCTCGGCTTCTTCCATGTTGCGAGAGCCGGAAATCTGCGCTTTGCCGCCGGTAATTGCTTCCTGTACAACAGGGCTTGTCAGCACTTCGCCGTCAAGCAGAATGGAAATCGGGCGGCCGATATTGCGTGCAGTCAAATCGGCAAATTTAGCGCCGCCTTCATCGGTAAACTCCAGCCCTACAACGGCCTGGCTGCCGCTGCCCGTCATCTGGGCGCGCGCATCACGCAAATCCTTGCCGGTTAAAACAGTGGTGCCGTTAATGTCTTTAAACTCCAGCATAGCCGTACGGCCAAGCATGTTAATGGCCTGGTCCGGGTCTTTAATGCCGGGCAGCTCCACAATAATGCGGTCTTTGCCCTGACGCTGGATAACCGGCTCCGTTAAACCGAGTTCGTTAACACGTCTTTCAATAATTTTTACAGTTCTGTTCAAAGCATCGTCGTCAATCTTCGCTTCCGGTGTTTCTACCGCCTGCAGCACAACATGCGTGCCGCCCTGAAGGTCGAGGCCCTGCTTGATGGAATTAGCCAGCGGATTAATATACATAATAAAACCGCCGATAATGGCCAATGAGATGATCAGAAATTTTCCTAATTCATTCCATCTCAAAATTATTGCCCCCTTTATTTTTTTATAAAAATTACCTGCATTTTGCTGCCTGCGATTCGGTGATAATATAATCCATTAATACATCATGCTCATCGCAGATTATTTTACCGCGCAGCAAAATATCGTAAGTAATACCTGTTTTAACCGCATTTGCGCACTGCGGCAGAAAACGGTCGTAATAACCCGCGCCCATGCCCATGCGCCCGCCTTTTAAATCAAAGCCAAGGCCCGGCACAAGCACAAGGCCGATGCCGGAAGGATTAACGGCCTGCGGTTCGCCCTGCGGAATACGGATGCCGTACGCGCCTTCTTTAATGCAGTTTAAACTGTCTAATTTTACGGCCTGCATGGAATGAGGGCCCGTTACAACAGGAACGCACACCGTTTTGCCGTCAGTAAGCGCCTGCGAAATAACGCCATCGATATTCACTTCATTGCCGAAGGCAAGATAGGCAAATACAGTTCCGGCATCGCGGTATGCCGCAGTACCCAGAATTTTACGGCAGATACTGCTGCTTTTTGCGGCCACTTCTTCCTTAGAAAGCCGATTGCGCAAAGATTTGAGCTCTTTGCGCAATTGATTTTTATCCATTATTACTTTTCGGCCATTTCCTGTTTGGCAGGGTCCTGATAGGCGCTGATTGCCGTGCGCAGGAATTCAACTTCCACGTTTTCACAAACTTTAAGAACGACTTTCTTTTCGCTCAGACGGGTAATAGTGCCATACATGCCGCCGACAGTGACAACTTTGTCCCCTTTCTTCAAAGATTCAAGCATGCGCTGTCTTTTCTTTTCTTCTTTTTTATGCGGTCTGTCAATCATCCACCAAAAGATAAACGCCAAAATAAGAAAAGGCCAAACACCGCTAAAAAAGTTCACCAGATCAAAACCTTGCATGGACTTACCTCCTAAACCTTTTTACTTATATCTCTTATTCTAATTTATTTACACAAAAATAGCAAGTTCTACTTTTTACCCACGGTAATTCGCAAGGTACGCTTCGCGGAATTCCGGGAAACGGTCCTCGGCAATAGCCTGCCTGATTTGCCTTGCAAGGTCAAGCAGGAAATATAAATTATGAATGGTTAACAGCCGCAGCGCAAAAAGTTCTTCCGCCTTAAACAGATGCCTGATATATGCGCGTGAAAAGTTGCGGCAGGTATAGCAGCCGCAGCGCTCGTCAATCGGGCGGAAATCTTCGGCATAGGTTTTGTTGCGCACCACAAGGCGTCCCTCCGGCACCATGGCCGTGCCGTTGCGCGCTACCCTTGTCGGGAACACGCAGTCAAACATATCAACGCCCAGATTTACGCCTTCAATAATGCAGTCCGCCGTGCCTACGCCCATTAAATAACGGGCTTTATTCTTGGGCAGGTGCTGCGTTGTTTCGCCCAAAATATCATACATCATGGGCTTTGGTTCGCCAACGCTTAAACCGCCGATGCCGTAACCTGCAAAATCCATGTCTGTTAAACTATCGGCGCTCATTTTGCGCAAATCCTTGTACATGCCGCCCTGCACAATGCCAAAAAGCGACTGGTCCTCACGCGTATGTGCTTCAAGGCAGCGTTTTGCCCAGCGCGTGGTGCGTTCCGTTGATTGTTTGGCATAATCGTAATCAGCCGGGTAAGGAATACACTCGTCAAAGGCCATAGCGATATCCGCGCCCAGTGCTTCCTGCACCTGCGTGGCAATTTCCGGCGAAAGGAACTGTCTGCTGCCATCAATATGCGAGCGGAAGGTTACGCCTTCTTCCTTTATTTTGCGCATTGCGCCGAGGCTGAACACCTGAAACCCGCCGCTGTCCGTCAGCATGCCGCGTTTATAGTTCATAAATTTGTGCAGCCCGCCGGCTTTTTTTACAAGCTCATGCCCGGGGCGCAAAAACAAATGGTAAGTATTGGAAAGTATTACCTGGCTGCCCATATCGTACAGTTCTTCCGGCGACAGGGTTTTTACTGTTGCCTGCGTGCCGACCGGCATAAACATCGGCGTTTCAAATGTGCCGTGCGGCGTGTGCAGGCGGCCAAGCCGCGCACCGCTGCGGCTGCATTCTTTAATAAGTTCGTAAGTAACAGCGTGCATTATTTACCTCCGCTTTTATAAATTATCGGTAATGAACATGGCATCGCCGAAGGAGAAGAAGCGGTATTTCTGTTTTACTGCTTCTTCGTAGGTTTTAAGCATAATTTTGCGCGTCGAAAGCGTGGAAACCAGCATTAAAAGCGTGCTCTGCGGCAGATGGAAGTTGGTTACAAGCGCATCTATCATTTTAAATTTGTAACCGGGGTAAATAAAAATATCAGTCCAGGCTGCGCCCGGTTTAATAATACCGTTGCCGGCGGTTGCGGCGGCTTCCAGCGTACGCACAGCCGTTGTGCCTACCGAAACAATGCGCCTGCCCGCGGCTTTGGCCTTGTTAATGGCGTCTGCCGCTTCGGGCGTAATGGTGTAAAATTCTTTATGCATAACATGGTCTTCAATATTTTCCACGCTTACGGGACGGAAAGTGCCGAGGCCGATATTAAGCGTTACGAACACTTCTTCGCAGCCCATGTCTTTTACTTTCTGCAAAAGTTCTTTGGTAAAGTGCAGCCCGGCAGTAGGAGCTGCGGCACTGCCCTTATCGCGGCTGTAAACGGTCTGGTAACGCTCCTTGTCTTCAAGCTGCTCGGTAATATACGGCGGCAGCGGCGTTTCGCCAAGCCTGTCCAAAATTTCTTCAAACACGCCTTCAAATTTAAAACGGGCAATGCGTCCGCCAAATTCGGTGTTGTCAAGTATTTCGCAGCTTAAATCCTCGCTGAAATTTATTACAGCGCCGGTACGCAGGCGGCGGCCCGGTTTTACCAAAACTTCCCAGTCGGTTGCGTTAAGGCGCGTCAGCAAAAATACTTCGGCTTTGGCGCCGGTATCTTTCACGCCGTGCAAACGCGCGGGAATAACTCTGGTATCGTTAAACACCAGTAAATCATCAGGGCGCAGGTAATTGGGCAAATCATAAAAATGGCGGTGTTCCATTTTGCCCGTTTCCTTATCAACAACCAGCAATCTGGAATGGTCACGCGGTTCCATAGGCGTCTGCGCAATCAGTTCCTGCGGCAAATCATAATTAAAATCGCTTACTTGCATTTTTTCTCCACACTTTTCAATAAATTTTTGTTACAACTGTATTTCTGTAATAATAACGCAAAATATTTTTATAATATCCGGGCGTATTGCCTTCGTCATTGGCAAGCTGGCGCGCTCCCCACAGGCTTAAGCCAAGCCCGCTGCCGCTGCCGCGCCCTTTAAAAATAACTTTTTCCCCGTCAACGCCGCTGATAAGTTTAATGCTTCCGGCAATGCCGTTTTCGCTTTTCTCCTTATCCTTCAGCTCTATTTCTATTTCTTTGCGGCCAATTTCCATGCCGTAATAATTTTCGATAGGTACATCAAGCTGTTTGGGAATGGGCCTTGTAACTTCAATTTCAAACAATGTGCTTGGCAGCGAAAAAAGCTCGCGTACCACGGCGGCAGGCACAACAATGTTGCCCTTGCTGCCCGCAAAGCCCACGCTTATTACGCGCCCGGTATCCGTTCTGTCGGATGCGCCCGGTTTTTCCGGCGAAAGGCGTATGCTTTCAATCTGGCCTATATCATACCCGCCGCGCAGCAAACCGGAAGAAATATTCTGGGCGTCAAAAGAACGCTCCCATTTATAATCCGGCGCGTCGGAGTCATAATCTTTTACGCTTTTTAAATAAGGCTTGGGGAAAACTTCGCCGTAAACATCGGCGCTGTCTTCCGTATAACCGCCGCTCGACTCCGTATAAAGCGTCATGGCGGGCCTGCCGCCGTAAAGCACCACTTCGCCGCGCGTGCTGTCAATCAGTTTATTAATATCGCGCTTTTCCATATCCGTGCCGCTGTAAACATAATCTTTTTCTCCGGCACGCACGTCATAGTAATAATTGTTGTTTTCCGCAAGCCACAGGGCATAGCTGCGCATGGCAACGGCCTGCGACTTAATGGCTTCATCCGGAAAATATACCGGCACGGTGCGCCCCACCACGCTGTAAAGATATTCATCAACAGGCAGCACGTTGCGCACTATAAGGTTTTTGCGGTCCGGCGCAAGCATAACTTCTATATTGCCGCGGTAAGTTTTTTTGTTTACTTTTACATGGTTTACACCGTCTGCCTTAATGCGCAGCACAACGTTGCCAAACTCCTGCCCGTCGGCATTAACGCTGCCGTTTGCGGCATTAAAATAATAACTGCCCGCTTTAAACAAAAATTCTTTGCGCACACTGCCGTTAACAACCGTCTGCGCTGTAAAATCGGTTTCGCTTGCCAGTTCGGCAGTAAACTGCCCCGTCACAAGCCCTACGGAAATTTGAGGTGCAGCCAGCGCCGCAGGTGCTCCCACCAGCATCATCATAAACAGCAGAGCGGCATATAAAATTCTCATCGGCTGCCTCCTTGCGTTAATCTTTCTTTTTAGGCTTCTTCTCGTAACGGTCACGTTCGCTGAACACGCAGCCGCAGTACGGCTGGCGGTAAAGCTCAAGCTCAAGGCTTATATCTACGCCGCGCTGGTAACCCTCGCGGAAATCTTCATAATAAAACGGAATGTCAAATTCCGCAGCAGCTTCCTCTGCCAGTTTTTTAATAAGCTCGTGCTTCTGGTATGGGCTTACAAGCAGCGTTGTGCTGAAAGCATCATAACCGTTTTCCTTAGCGTATTGGGCTGCATAGCGCATACGCGTACGGTAGCAGTAAATGCAGCGGCAGCCGGGTTCATCAAGCATGCCGCGCACACATTCTTCCAGAGGATAGCTTTTATCAACCGTTAAACGGTATTTTTTCTTTTCGCACAGTTCGCGCAGGGCGGCTATGCGGCGTTTAAACTCTTTGTAAGGATGAATGTTGGGATTAAAAAAGATAATGTCAAAATCAATGCCGTCTGCTGCCAGCTTTTCGGTTGGATAACAGGCACACGGCCCGCAGCAGGCATGAAGCAAAAGTTTCATATCAGCGCCCCTCCTTCTGATAAGGCACACCAAGATACCTGTATGTTTCGCGTGTGGCTATGCGTCCGCGCGGCGTACGCTGAATAAGCCCCAGCTGCATAAGGTACGGTTCGATAACATCTTCGATAGTATCGCTTTCTTCGCTTACGGCTGCCGCAATGGTTTCTATGCCCACCGGCCCGCCGCCGAAGGTTTTTACAATGGTCTGCAAAATGCGGCGGTCATTTCGGTCAAGCCCGTACTTGTCAACTTCAAGGCGCGACAGGGCTTCGTCCGCCACCTGCTCCGTAATGCTCTGCGCCCCGGCAACCTGCGCAAAATCGCGCACGCGCTTTAACAGGCGGTTGGCAACACGGGGCGTGCCGCGGCTGCGCCTTGCAATGGCCTGCGCGCCTTCACGTTCAATGGCTACGCCCAAAATTTCCGCAGCGCGCTCTATAATAAAGCACAATTCATCAGGTTTATAAAACTCCAAACGGCACTGCACGCCAAAGCGGTCACGCAGCGGCGCAGCAATAGCGCCAAGGCGGGTAGTTGCGCCAATAAGCGTAAACTTCGGCAAATCAAGGCGTACACTGCGCGCGCTCGGCCCTTTGCCGATAATAATATCCAGCGCAAAATCCTCCATGGCAGAATACAAAATTTCTTCTACCGTTTTGGAAAGGCGGTGAATTTCATCGATAAAAAGCACGTCGTTTTCGCCAAGGTTCGTCAGTATCGCCGCCAGGTCGCCCTGCCGCTCAATCGCCGGGCCGCTTGTTATGCGGATGTTTACGTTAAGCTCGTTGGCAATAATGTTGGCAAGCGTGGTTTTGCCAAGGCCCGGAGGCCCGAACAAAAGCACATGGTCAAGCGCTTCGCCGCGTTCTGCCGCCGCCTTAATAAAAACCTGCATATTCTGTTTTACCTGGTTTTGCCCGATATATTCGGCAAGACGGCGCGGACGCAGGCTGTACTGCCAGCCGTCGGCATCCTGTTCCCTGCCGGTAATAATTCTTTCCTGCTCGTTCATTATTTCCTCCCGGCAAATACCTTAAGCACATGTTTAATAATTTCTTCGCACGGCATTTTTTCGTAGCCTTCAACGGTTTTCAGTGCCGGTACAATCTCGCTGTTGCTGTAACCAAGCGCCTGCAAAGCTTCAATGGCTTCGCCCACTGCCGTTTCGGGCACATCGCCGCTCTGCGGGTAAAATACCGTATCAATAATTTCATCCCCGCCGGAAATTTTATCCTTCAGCTCCAAGAGCAGCCTTTCAGCCGTTTTTTTGCCAATGCCCGGCAGCTTGGTCAGCGCTTTCATATCACGGTTCTGCACCGCCATATAAAAATCATCCGGCTTTACAGCCGATAAAATGCCCAGCGCCACTTTAGGCCCAACGCCGCTGACAGCTATTAACAGCACGAATAAATCGTAATACTGTTTTTGCAGAAACCCGAACAGCAAAATGGCGTCCTCGCGCACGGAAGTATAAATATGCACGAGCACCTCGCTGCCAAGGGAAAGCGCCGCCAGATTGGCCGAAGGCATAAACACGCGGTAGCCTACCCCGCCCGGCGTTTCTATCAAACAATATTCATTTGCCAGTTCTGCAACTTTGCCTTTTATTGAACCAATCATTTACTTTAACTCCGTCCATCTTCTTGTTGCCGCCGTATGCAGCCCGCAAACGGCAATCGCCAGCGCGTCGGCAACGTCGTCAGGTTTTGGTTTTTCGCGCAGGTTTAAAAGATGCTGCACCATAAACTGCACCTGTTCTTTATTGGCGCTGCCAAAGCCTACAACGGCCTGTTTAACCTGTATCGGCGTAAATTCCATAACAGGCAGCCCGCGGTTGGCGGCGGTTAAAAGCACAACTCCGCGCGCCTGCCCTACGCTGATAGCCGTTGTTACGTTGCGGTTAAAAAAGAGCTGCTCCACGCTCATAATATCCGGGTGATAGGTGTCTATCAGCTCCGTAAGCCCGTCGTAAATCTTTTTTAGCCGCATCTCCGGCAGCATATCTTTATCCGTAAACACTGCGCCGTAATGCACCGGCCGCAGCCTGTTGCCAATCATTTCAACCAGCCCGAAGCCGCAGATTGCCGTGCCCGGGTCAATTCCGATTGCCAGCATAACAAAACTCCCGTCTTATATAAAGCAGGCAGGCCTTTTAAGCCTGCCCCCTAAAAAATCAATTATTCTTCATCATCATCCGGCAGGTCTGCGTTGGTGTATACATCCTGCACGTCATCAAGGTCATCCAGCAAATCAAGCATTTTCTGCACTTTGGCAACGCCTTCTTCGTCAAGCTCTGCCATAGTATCCGGAATCATGGTGATTTCTGCCATGGCAACTTCAACGTTGTTGTCGGCAAGCGCTTTTTCAACAGCGTCAAAATCTTCCGGCTGGGTAATGATTTCAAAGCCGCCTTCTTCGCTCTTAACGTCCTCGGCGCCAGCGTCAAGGGCAATCATCATCAAATCGTCTTCGGTCAGGCTTTCGTTTTCCTCGCCGTCGATAGTAAATACGCCTTTGCGTTTAAACATCCAGTTTACGCAGCCGGTTTCGCCCATGTTGCCGCCGGATTTACTGAATACGTGGCGCACATCGGCAGCGGTGCGGTTGCGGTTGTTGGTAAGGGTAGATACCATAACGGCAACGCCTGCCGGGCCGTAGCCTTCGTAGGTAATTTCTTCGTAGTTGCCGCCTTCGGCAGCACCCTGTCCTTTTTTAATGGCACGCTGAATGTTGTCTTTCGGTATATTGTTGGCCTTAGCTTTGCTGAGTGCCAGTTTTAATCTCATATTGCCGGTAGGGTCAGGGCCTCCCATCTGCACAGCAATGGTAATTTCTCTGCCGATTTTGGTGGTAATTTTACCGCGCGCAGCATCGGCTTTGCCTTTTTTGTGTTTGATATTAGCCCATTTAGAATGTCCGGACATAACTGATTCCTCCTAAAAACTTAACTGGTAATTTACCATAATACATTTAATTATTATACTACAACGTGCCGGGCATTTCAATAATTTATGCGGCGCGTATTGCCGCGGCATTTTTAATATTTTCTTTGGCCGCGCGCCTTGTACTGTATGCGCAGGCTATTGTATAATAATAGCGGTGATGAAATGAAAATATTTTTGTGGCTGCTTGCCGCTGCGTTTCTGGCGGCCGGTATTTACCAAAAAGAATATATGCAAGTGCTGAACAAAGCAATTTTAATCTGCCTGGAGTGCATCGGCATTGGTTAGGCGCAGCGTTGTTCAGCTTTTATCGGCGCTTTTGCATAACGCCAACCTGCCGGGCTTTATCACCGGGCGTATCTGGCAGGCGCAGCCCAAAAGCGTATGCGTGCCGGTATTAAACTGCTATTCGTGCCCCGGCGCGCTGGGGGCCTGCCCAATAGGCTCGCTGCAAAGCACCCTTGCTGGCACGGCGTTAAAGTTTCCGTTTTACGTTGTGGGGCTTCTGCTTTTATTCGCGCTGTGTTTAGGGCACGTTATCTGCGGCTGGCTGTGCCCCTTCGGGCTGGTGCAGGATTTGTTATACAAAATCCCCTCGCCCAAGCTGCACAAAAATGCCTTTACGCAAAAGCTGAGCCTGCTGAAATATGCCGTTGCCGTTATCTTTGTGCTTCTCTTACCGGTATACTTCTGGTGGCAGGACGGCGTCGGCGCACCGGCGTTCTGCAAATACATCTGCCCCGCAGGCACACTGGAAGCAGGGCTGCCGCTGTTGGCACTTAACGCAAACCTGCGTGACGGCATTGGGCTTTTGTTTGGCTGGAAGTTTTTATTAATGCTTGCAATTTTGGGCGCGTGCGTATTTATTTACCGCCCGTTCTGCCGTTTTTTATGCCCGCTCGGCGCATGGTACGGCCTATTTAACAAACTTTCTGCCTTTGGCATTACGGTAGATAAAGCAAAATGCACCGGCTGCAATGCCTGCGTGCGTTTCTGCAAAATGGACTGCCAAAAAGTAAACGACCGCGAGTGCATCAACTGCGGCGAATGTAAAAAAATCTGCCCGGAAGGGGCTATAAATTTTAAAACTAAATTTTAGGAGTGGTTAAATGTTTACTTTAAAAAAATTCTTGCTCATTACCGCTGCCGCAGCCGTTGTAGGCATTGGCGCAGCACTTGTGTGGACGCATTACCAGGCAGGCAACATTAACGAAGCCGCCGCACAATCAGTTAACACCGAAGCGCCGGATATTACCGTAACCGCCATGGACGGCACAGAAGTAAAACTTTCTTCTCTGCGCGGCAAAACAGTGTTTGTAAACTTCTGGGCAACCTGGTGCGGCCCCTGTATGCAGGAAATGCCCGAAATGAACAAAATTTACCCGGATTACAAAGATAAAATTGAGTTTTTTGCCGTAAGCATTGATGATTCGCGCAGCGATTACGAAAAATATGCTGGCGAAAGCGGCTTTGCCTACCCAATGTACTGGGGCGACAAAAACGCCATTGTTAAAGCCTACGGCTTGCAGGGCATACCTGCCTCCTACATTGTTGACAAGTACGGCACCATTACCAAATCGCATATCGGCGGCATGAAAGAAAAAGAACTGCGCGCCTTTTTGGACAGCGGGCTGTAAAGAATTATATAAAAACGAAAGCAATACTGCTTTATATAAGTGGTATTGCTTTTATTTTTTATTTATAACAAAATAACCTGTTTTATCTTTGCTTTATACGTGTACACGTGTTATAATTTAAATGTCAGGAGGAAACCAAATGGTCACAATGAAAGACAAAGAGCTTTTAAAGCTGTTATTAAAAAATGGATGGCAGTTATCAGAAATTAAAGGCAGCCATCACATCCTTACAAAAAACGGAAAAATAGAAGTAATCCCTGTACACGGCAAAGATATGAAAATAGGCTTACTTACTAAAATACTAAAACGCACAGGTTTAAAACAAAAGGAGTGATAAAAATGTTATTGATATATCCGGCAATTATTCATGAAGATGACGACGGTTTATGGCTTGAATTTCCCGATCTTGAAGGCTGCCAGACACAGGGCGATACACAGCAGGAACTTTTGGCCAATGCTGCCGAAGCACTTGAAGGATATGCGCTGTGCCTTTTAGAAAACGGGCAAAAACTTCCGTCTGCAAGCAATCCAACCAAAATACGTCTTGAAGATGAAAACTCCTTTATATCCTTAATTCAAACCAATGTTGATTTATCCAAACACACAAAGTCTGTTAAAAAAACTTTAACCATTCCGGCATGGCTTAATGAGCGTGCATTAGCCGAAAAAATAAACTTTTCCAGTGTTTTGCAAAATGCACTTCTTAAAGAACTAAAAATAGGCTGAAAAATACCGTCCTTGAATAAAACAAGGACGGTATTTTAATTTACTTTAAGAGATATTTTACTTTACTTCAATGTTCGTAAATTTCTTTAAAATAAGAAAGATTGCACTGTCCGGCTCTGAAAAATGCTGCTGCTCACTTAGAACGTCCAGCGCATGCCGGCACTCCACTGCCACGGAGTAGCAACATCGCCGCCATAAGTTTTTTACTACATCGGCATATACATAGCTGTTTTCGCTTGTTTTGTAGTTAAAGCCAATTCCCGCTTCGCACCAGGTATCGCCAATATCCTGATGATAACTGTTTGTTAAACCTTTATAGCTTAAATAAGTATCGGCGCTGCCTGCAAAATCGTGCAGCAGGCTTGCTTTGGCGTAAATACTGCCGCTGTCGCTGATGCGTTTGCCTACTTCAAAGCCTACGCGCCCTACTGCGCTTTCAAGGCTGTCCTGATTAACTTTGATACCGTTGTTGGTGGTGTAATCTTCGCCGCCGATACGCATTAAGGTAAACTGCGCCTGCGGCGTTACATACCAGCCGCCGTCAAGGTCAACTTTCATGCCGTATTCACCGCTTAAGCTGGTTCCCCACGCATCATAATCGCCGCTGGTGTGCCCTGCTTCGGTGTAGATGTCAAAGTCGTTGCTTAACCTGCCCTGTTTAAGTACGATATCGGCATAATGACCTTTATCACCCAGCCAGGTGCCGTACAGGCTTAAAGATGTGCTGCGGTTTTCGCCGTCGCCATGGGTGTAAGTTGTCTGTCCGTCATTATGGCTTACTGCCGCGCCGTAATGCCAGCTGCCTGCCGCCCAGTCGTAACCCATCTGGAAGAAGTTATACTGGTTTTTATATTCGCCGTTATATTCAAATTCGCCGCGGCTCATACGCACCCAAATGCCCTGTCCGCCGTCGCTCTCGCGTAGTTCGCCAAGGCGCTGGCTTAAGGTGCTGTCCTCCTGCCGCCAAGCCACAATAGCTGTTGCGGCAAGATTTTTCATTGCATCCATGGTTTGAGTTGTTCTGTTGCCACCGGTAATATTGGTTACATAACCCTGATTATTACCATCAAACATTAAATCGGCACTTGCTTCCGGTGTAATAAGCCCTTCTTTTACTGTTACTTTGCCGCCAAGGTTACCGTCATTAGCAACATAAACAATTTTTTCGGCAATAGCATTTAAATTTTCTTCCGTTTTTTCAATATCAAGTGTATTTACGGTATTATTAATTACACCTAAATTAACAGAAGAACCTGCTTCTGCTGTACCAATAGTTACATCACCGGTATTGGTAAAATCCAAAACACCGTTGTTATCAGTATTTTCCGCTTTAAAATTAATATCGCCGCTGCCTGTATAATTGCGTATACCTATAGTACCAGCATTATTATGTTCAACAACACCATTATCCATTGACAAATTTGTTAAAAGTGAACCTCCAGCAAAACCAGTTGTCCTCCATACAGCACCATCATGAAGTGCCAAATCTGCAACTGCATCATTATTAGCAATAAAAATATCGCTTTCAATTAAGCTATCTGCACCGGTAAAATTCAAATTAACATAACCTTTATCCCCATCTGTTCCTATTCCTGACTGAATATCGCCCTTAATCACACCATGTACTGCATTTTCAGCAGTATTTGACAGTTCAGCTTTAGAAATATCTACAACACTATCTTCCTGAGCAAAAATAGCAACTGAAGCCTGTCCACTAGTTTCAATATATACATCATCTCTAAAATTAACTATAGCATCCATATCATCATCAAAAGTAGCTGCTCCTGAACAAAAAACACCTACGGCCATTCCAGCAGGGTTATTAACTGTTATTTTAGTTTCATCATTAAAAGTCAAAATATTGTTTCCATCATCAGGATTACTAATTATAGATATAACACCTGCTATCGGAGATGAAACAGAATTTGCATTAAAAATCAAATCAACAGTTTTATTGAATACTGTTTCAGAACCATATGACGTATGTATAGCAGCTGCTATACCATTACTTGTTTTAGTAATATTACTAGTTAAATTAATAACGGCTTTTACATCACCATTAAATTCAATTTTATCACCGCTAAGATATAGTGCAGAAACTTCATTATTGCAATCAGAATTAACTTCAATATTTATATCTCCATTAAATTTTGTATTAGAGTAAGCATATATACCATAAGCACCATCATAATGCGAAGTGCTATTTAAATTATTACTTACCGTAATTCCTAAATCAGGGTTAATGACTGTTTCTGTTGGTATTTGTGAACTTATATCAATACCAACAGCTCTTTCCCTACCGTTAGCAATGATGTTTAATTTTGCATCATCACTTCCATTAATTATCATATTATTATCTTCTATCTTAACGCCAGTAACATCATTAGTCATATTTTCGGCATTAATAGAAACATTTCCATTAAGTGTAACGGTTAATTCTTTATCAGAACTATCTATACCAATATTATCAACATTAAGAACATCACCATTATTAAAAGTAATATCATCCTTTATGGTTTCCGTATACTCAGCCGCCAGCGCCGTATTTGCCGCCAGCACGCCGCCTGCCAAAACGCACAACAAAATTTTAGAGCGTAAATTCTTTTTCATAAAAATACCTCCCCCGTTGTTACGTGGAGGAGGAAATTACTCGTCAGGTTCTCTTTTTTAGTTCTGCGCGAAGCGCAGTTCCCCCCAGCGAGATTTTACACTTTTATTATACCATACGCAAGCGTTTTTTAAAAATTTTTGTTTGAAAATTTATGCAAAGTTGTTTGCATTTTTATATTAAAACAGCTTTGTTGTTAAATTTATTTTACACTGCTGCCATACCATGTACAGTATTGACAAGCCTGTTGTTTACGGCTACACTAACGGTAGCGGCTGTTTTTGGGCAGCAATTTTTATTTTACAGGAGCTAAATAATGCCTGCTTTAACCAGTACTAAAAATAAAACCAAGGATTTAACGCACGGGCCTATTGGCAGGCAGCTGTTTTGGTTTTCGCTGCCGCTTTTTGCGGGCAGTTTAATTCAGCAGCTTTACAGCACGGTCGATTTAATTTTTGTCGGGCGTGTTTTGGGCAAGGATGCGGCCGCCGCGGTAGGCGCCAGCACTTTTATAATTATCATTATTCTGGGCTTTTTTATCGGTCTTTCCGTTGGCATAGGCGTTATAGCCGCACGCGAATTTGCCCGCGGCGAGTTTGAAAATCTCAGCCGCGTTGTTCACTGTACGGCGGGGCTTACCATAATATTTTCTATTGTGTTTACCATACTTGGCATAATATTTGCGCCAACTGTTTTGGAGCTGATGAACACTCCGCCCGAAATTATGCACTGGGGCACGGTTTACATCCGCCTGTTTATACTGAGCCTGTTTTCCATTGTAAGTTATAACGTTGGCAGCGGCATTTTAAGGGCTTTGGGCAATTCGCTTTCACCGATGATTTATCAGCTTATAGGCGGCATAGCCAATGTTATAGGCAATTTTTTGTTTGTATATTACTGGAACTTTGGTATTTCAGGTTCTGCAATGGCAACGGTTGTTTCGCAGACGCTGGCGGCAGGGCTTGTAATTTACCATTTATATAATATGGACGCGCGCTACTGCCTGCGTTTTAAAAAGATTACCCTTGATTTGCCGCTGGCGCGGGAGATTTTCCGCATTGGCATACCGGCAGCCATTCAAACCATTGTAATTACGCTTTCGAACATTGTTGTGCAAACCAACATTAACGGGCTGGGCGTAAACAGTATTGCGGCTTACGCAGCTTATTTTAAGGTAGAAAACGTTATTTACCTGCCCATTATGGCACTTGGGCAGGCCTGCTCCACCTTTATCAGCCAGAACGTGGGCGTTGGCAAAATTATGCGCAGCAAACGCGGAACTGCCATTTCCATTTATTTCGGCCTTGCGGTTACTGCAGTAAGCATCAGCCTGGTGCTGTTTTTTGCAGATTTTGCTTTCGGCATGTTTACAGATGACGCCGAGGTTATCGCTATCGGCAGCAGCATTGCTTTTGTTATTATGCCGTTTTACTTCTTATATGTTTTCCTCGAGGTACTTGCTTCGTCAATCCGCGGCAGCGGCAGCACTTTGCCGACAATGTTTATTATTCTGGTAAATATGTGCGTTATCCGCATTGGCGTATTAAAATTAATTATGTATTTTAACCCCACTGCTGACGGCGTGGCGTGGGTATATCCCATTACGTGGGTGTTTACCGTTGCCTGCCTGTACTGGTATTACAGAAGCGAACGCTGGAACCCGGTTAAGGTTCTTGCCAAACCTGCCGTTTAGTTTATTAAAAAATTTAACCCCGCATACATACAGCAGCAATTTATTTGCCGTATGTGTACGGGGTTTATTTTTTACTGGTTTTTTAAGCTTTTATAAATATAGTGGCAGGCGCCAAAAAGCAGCACTGCATAAACAAGCAGTATTGCCGCCGAAGTTATGCTGAATGGCGCGCCGCTGTTAATGCCACGCAATAGGCTGCTGGCGTGCGTTAAGGGCAAAAGCTCTATAACAAATGCTGCGGCATGCGGCAGCCTGTCGGTTTTAAAAAATGTGCCGCATAAAAAAGACATTGGCAAAAGCAGATATGTGTTAAAGCGCGCCATGTCTTCAAAATTGCGTACTATAAGGGCTGCGCAAAAACCTGCTTCGGCAAAAATTACGCAGTTTAACGCCAAAACTGCTATAAACAAAGGCGTAAGGGCAAGTTTTGCGCCAAAAAGCCATGCCAGCACTACAATAATTGACGATGAAATAAGCCCGCGCAGCACTGCCGCCAAAATTTTGCCAATTATAAACCCGGAGGCGGAAATAGGCGCCAGCAGGTATTCTTCAAGCGATTTATGGTATACCCTTTCCGTGCACAGCGGCGTAAGGCTGTTAAAGGCAATGTTCATGGAATTTAACGCCAAAATGCCCGGTACGATAAAATCGAGATATGAACCGCCGCCCGTGTTAACGCTGCGGGCAAGGCCCCAGCCGAAAGCCACCATATAAAGCACCGGCGCAACCATGCGGCTTAAGATAAATTTTAACAGCCTGTGGCGCAGCACAATCCAGTCGCGCCAAAATACCGTTGCTATATCCTGTATCATTTTATTGCCCTTCCCGTCAGTTCTATAAATACGTCTTCCAGATTTGTACGGCGTATAAAGGCGGCGCTGTCAAGCTCTGCCGCAAAGGCCGCCGCTTCGCTGCGCTGCGCAAAAAAGCGGTACTGCCTTGCGCCGTCTGCGTCCCATTCTGCCGTAAAGCTGCCAAGCTGCCTGCAAAGTTCCGTGGGGCTGCCTGTTTTTACCAGCCTGCCGTCGTTTATAACGGCAACCCTGCCGCATAAATTTTCGGCTTCTTCTATATAATGGGTTGTAAGCACAACGGTCACGCCTTCGCGGTGCAGGGTGCGTATTAAATCCCATATGCGGCGGCGTACCTGCGGGTCAAGCGCAACGGTAGGTTCGTCCAGAAACAGCACTTTCGGGCGGTGTATTAACGCGCGCACTATCAAAAGGCGGCGCTTCATTCCGCCTGAAAGCGCCTTTATGCTTTCTCTGCGCCGCTCCTGCAAGCCAACATACTCCAGCAGTTCATCTATGCGGGCATGGCGCTCTTTTTCGGGCAGATGATGCAGCCGCCCGTGCAGCTCCATGTTTTCCCATACGGTTAAATCCTGGTCAAAATTAATGTGCTGCGGCACTACGCCTATTTGCGATTTTACAAATGTTTCGTTGGCAAAAGCGTTTTTGCCGTCATATAAAATCTCACCGCCGCAGGGGCGCATAAGCATTGCCAGCATGCTTACAAGCGTTGTTTTTCCTGCCCCGTTAGGTCCCAAAAGGCCAAAAATTTCTCCGTCATTTATTGCAAGGCTTAAATTGTCTATGGCTGTTTTAACCGTTTTGCCGCCGTTTTTGCCTTTTGTTTTAAATTGCTTTTTTAAATTAATAATTTCTATCATATTATTTGTTCCTTAATGCAAAAGGAAAAATTACTTCATCCTGCGCACCGTTTTTGTATACTGCGGCTTCAACGCCGAAAACTTCCGCCAGATTGGGCGGAGTAATTATTTCTGCCGGGCAGCCGCCTGCAAAAACGCCTTTGTTTTTTATTATAACAACATCATCCGCATAAAGCCGTGCGTGATTTATATCGTGTATTACCATAATAACCGTCATGTTTTCCTGCGCGTTAAGTTCGGTAATAATCTGCATAATTTCCAGCTGATGCGCAATATCAAGGTAAGTTGTTGGTTCGTCAAGCAAAAGAATCTGCGGCTGCTGTGCCAGTGCCATGGCAATCCACGCACGCTGGCGTTCGCCGCCGGAAAGCGTTGCCACAAAACGCCCGGCAAGATGCGCAATATGCGTTTTCTGCATGGCGGTTTCAATAATTTCCGCATCGTTTTTGCCTTCGCGTTTAAAAAGCGAGCGGTACGGAAAACGCCCGCAGGCAACAAGCTCGCGCACCGTTAAATCGGCCGGAGCCGTTACGCCCTGCGGCAAAATGGCAAGCAATTCTGCAATTTTGCGCCGCGGCATGTTTTTCATATCGGCGCCGTTTAACAGCACTTTGCCGCTGTAATTGCGGTTTAACCCTGCCACAGCCCGCAAAAGCGTAGATTTGCCGCAGCCGTTTGGCCCTATGATGGCAGTGCGTTTTCCTTCGCGGAAGTTTATATTAATATTTTGCAAAATAGTGTTTTTGCCTATGGAAATGCTTAAATTTTGTACCGAAACAGAAGCCATTTTACAACTCCTTTCTCAGTAAAAACAAGAAGAAAGGTGCGCCGAGCGCCGCCATAAAAATGCCCACCGGCAGTTCAAGCGGTGCAAAAGCCACACGGGCCAGCGTATCGCTGTAGGTTACAACGGCTATGCCCAAAAGTGCAGACGACGGAATTAAAAAACGGTAGTCAGAGCCTGTTAAAAGCCGCACCGTATGCGGAACAATAAGCCCCACAAACCCGAGCAGCCCGGCAACGGAAACAGCGCTTGCCGCAAGCAGCGCGCCGATAGCCGTAAAAACAAGCCGCACAAGCTCAACATTTACGCCAAGCCCTTTGGCTACATCATCACCAAGCTGTAAAATGTTTAAATAGCGCGCCCCGCAAACCGCAAGTATAAACCCAATAACAGCATAGGGCAGTATAATTTCAACATGGGGCCAGGAACGTGCCGCAAGGCCGCCCACCATCCACATCAGCGCGCCGTGTACCCTGTCGCTGTAAAGCACAAGTATGGCCGAAATGCCAGCGCCCAGAAAACTTGATACGGCAACACCTGCTAGCACAATACGCAGCGGGCGGATGCCGTTTTTCCACGCCAGAATATAAATGCAGGCTGCGGCAAGCATGGCGCCGCAAAACGCAGTTGGTACAATTAAATATTCCAACGCCGGAAACAGGACTATAACAAAAATGCCTGCCAGCCCCGCGCCGGAAGAAATGCCGATAATATGAGGGTCTGCCAGCGGATTTTTCATTACCGCCTGCAATACCGCACCGCTGACAGCAAGGTTCATGCCCACAAGTGCTGCCACAATGGCTCTTGGCAGGCGTATATTCAGCAAAATCTGCCGGCTGGCATTATCCCCGCCGCCGTTTAAAATATCGCCCATGGCAGATATCGGTATTGCCACCGCGCCGCTGAGCACGCTGCATAAAAAACCGCCTGCCGCCAAAACAGCAAATGCCGCAAGCATTAAAACGCGCCATTTTTCTATTGCCATACCAAATTTTTTATGTTCGTTTACAGCATTCATAACCAAAAATCCTATTCAAATTTTTCCGGATAAGCTAATTTAGCCATATATTCTGCCGCCTGCGGGTATTTTATGCCGGGGCTTAACAAAAACAGCTCCTGCGGCAAAAAGTAAACATGCCCGCTGCGCACTGCCGCCAGGCTTTGCCATGCCGGGCTTGCGCTGATGCTTTTCAACATGGCGTCCTGCACGGTTTCCAGCTTGCCCATGCTGGTAATGTAAATAATATCGGGGTTGGCGGCAACGAGTGTTTCCAAACTGTAAGGCGCCGCCGTAGAATTGTTTTCCAGGGGCATGCTGCCTGCGGCGATATTGGTAAAGCCCAGCAGCTGCGCCGTACTGCCCGCAATGCTGCCTTCAAGCTGCACCGTTACGTTCTGAGCCGTGCTGTGCAATATGGCAATTCGCTTGCTTTCCTGCGGCATTTTTTCCCTTACGGCGGCAATGCGTTCATCCATATCTTTGTTAAGTTCTTCTGCTTTTGCTTCATTACCGGTTATTTTGCCCAATACGCTTACGGTGTTTTTTACCTGCGCGTAAGTACGCATTTCCAAAACTATAACCGGAATATTATTTTCTTCAAAATTGTGCACGAATTTATCGTTCATGTCTTTATAGCAAATTACCAGGTCAGGATGAGCGGCAATTACTTTTTCGATATTAACATTATAAACGTTGCCTACCTCCGGCAGCGACTTATATTTTTCGCTGATGCCCGTTTTTGCCGCCACACGGGCTGCAAGGCCTGCATCAAGCTTTTCCAGTGGTTCCAAAAAAGAGGCTGAAAGCGGCACAATTTTTTCGGCACGTTTTTTAAGCTTACCGTTCTTCCGTTATCGTCCGTTACCGTAATTTTGGCGGCGGTGTCTTTTGGCACGCTGTTTTTACTGCTGCCGCATCCGGCAAGGGCAAACATTGCCGTTAAAAGTATTAAACCGGTTATAAACAAGTATTTTTTCATGGCTGTGTTCCTTAAAACAAGTATTTTTATAAAAGCACAATTAGCTATGCGGCACAAAGGCCGCATAGCTGTACTTAAATTATATCACTAACTGTAATTTTATTAAATTATTTTTCAGCAACAAGTGCGTCCCATGCTTCGTTGGCATGCTCAACAAACAGGCTGCGCACGTTTTTATTTTCGCCTATTCCGTGAATGTAGGTATTTACTTTAAAGCCTTCTTTTTGCAGAATGGTCTTATGCGAATCTTCTTCATCGCCTGCCATATCGTTGTTGGCATGGTCGCCCGCAACCATCATCAGCGGCATTAAAGTTACGTTTTTAACGCCTTTTTCTTTCAGTTTGGGAATAACATTTTCCAGACGCGGCCAGCCTTCAACGGTATAAATCATTACTTTGCCGCCATATAAAGCGTCAAGCCTATCCTGCATTACGGCATAATAAGCGTTGGAAGGGTCGGGCGTGCCATGTGCCATTACCAGCACGGCATCTTTTTTGCCCATTTTTGGAAGCTGTGAACCGATAGCTGCCATAGCTGCTTCCACGTCATCGGCCTGCCCTTCCTGCCCCATCCAGTACATTAAAGGCGTGCCCATGGTTATCTTTTTAAACTGGGTTTTATACATATCGTAAACGGCTGTTTTATAAGCATATTCCATACCCGGAATTACATCCAGCGAAGTAAGCGCCACGCGGTTGTAGCCTTCCGCTTTCAACTGTTCCAAAGCCTGTTCCGGCGTCGGCACCGTAAGGTCTTCGTTGGCTTTTACCCTGTCGATAATGATGTGCGAAGTAAATGCCAGCACAACCTTTGTTCCCGGGTGGGCGGCTTTAATTTCGTTTACGGTTGCCTCAATGGTTTTTGCCCTTGTATCGGGGAAAGTAGTGCCAAAACTCATAACAAGAATGGCGTCCTTATCCGGCTGAGCCAAAAGTGCCGGGTCGGTAGTGGTATAAGTACGCACGCCAATCTGCGAAGCCTGCAAAAGCGCAGGCGTAGGTGCTTTAACTTCTTCACTTAAACTGTAAGCTGCCATAGTAGTTGCCGATACCCCCGTTAAAACCATACAAGTAATTGATGCTGCCAATAATTTTTTCCATTTAAACTGCATTTTCAATCATCCTTCCTGCGTTATATATTTTCCTGTCTTACAAGGCAGGCAGAAAGCAAAATTTATCAGAACATAAAGTACAGTTCGCTGAAGATGGTTTGTGCATCTTCATTGCTAAAACTAAAGATTTTTTCATTGCGGATTCCTCCTAAAAATAAAAAATACACAAATTCCGCTGCCTGTGAAAAAGGAAGCGCAAATTTGTGTATTGTAGCCTTAAATGCACATCACCTGCAACCTTGCCGTCCCTCGCAGCAGCCGGAAGCGTTAAGGGCAGCGATCTGACTTACGCTTTGCAGCGCTCACAGTGGCGTGACCGTGCCGGAATTACACCGGCTTCCCTTGATTTAAGCAATTAAGCACCCTTAACATACAATATTAACTTATGCAGCTATTATAGCACTTGTTACTATTAAGTTCAATACATTTTATAACTTTTTTATCAATTAATTTTGTAACCTTTTTATTAGGTTTGTACTTAAGATATATATTTTTATTTGAACAGTTATTTAAATAATGCAATATTACTTAGCTTGCTTCAAATTATAAAAAGGTACGGTTGCTCCCACGTTACTCCCAATGAGGTGCGGTTTTCAACTCCCACACAAAAACAAAAAAAGGCGCAGAACCAGTCTGCGCCTAAGTTTGCAAGTGGCAGGGGCAGTAGGAATCGAACCCACAACCAACGGTTTTGGAGACCGCTACTCTACCAGTTGAGCTATACCCCTAAATAAAATGGAGCGGAAAACGAGATTCGAACTCGCGACCCCCTCCTTGGCAAGGAGGTGCTCTACCACTGAGCTATTTCCGCATTGGCGACCCGGATGGGACTCGAACCCACGACCTCCGCCGTGACAGGGCGGCATTCTAACCAACTGAACCACCGGGCCTCATGTCAGTGTCCTGACAGATATAAATATTACCATAAAAATTTATTTAATGCAAGTCTTTTTGTAAAATTTTCTTAATTTGCTTTTTTATTTACATGCCGGCGTGCCAAAAATGTTTTTAAGTTTTTTGCAGCCATTTATGCTATAATGTTATTCAGATAATTTACCGTTTCATATTTAACTATACAGGAGGTTACCTTTATGCTTACAGCCCCGGACTGGGCTCTTGGCAGCCGCTATCTGCGTGAAAACGCACCTGAACTTATTCCGTTTATTGAAAAATACGGCCCTTGCAATTTACAGCCGGAAGCTCCGGAAAAATATTTTGGCACGCTTGTTACCGGTATCATTTCCCAGCAGCTTCCGCCGGATGTCAGCCTGGCAATGGTTAAACGCCTGGAAGAAACCGTCGGAACGCCCATAACGCCGGAAGCAATAGCCTCTGCCGCCGAAAGCGATTTATGCAGCTGCGGTATTATGCCGCAGAAGGTAATGTATCTTAAAGGCTTTGCCGAAGCGGTTTTAAACGGCGAAGTTACAATGGATAAATTTGCCGGTATGACCGACAGCGAAATTACCAAGCAGCTGATAAAAATAAAAGGGCTTGGCCAGTGGACAGCGGAGATGTTTTTGCTTTTAGCGCTGTGCCGCACCGATATTGCCCCTACCGCCGATTTTATTTTTCAAAAACGTGTTAAAGAAATTTTTAACCTTAACGCTATGCCCAAACGCAAGCAGATTCTGGAACTGACAGAACACTGGCGCCCGTGGCGTTCGCTTGCCGTATGGTATTTATGGCAGGAAAAATAACCCAAAAACAAAAAGGCTGTGCCGTAAAATAATTACGGTGCAGCCTTTTTTATATTAATTTTTCTGATACAAAATTCTGATGGAATTTATTACGCACAGCATGGCAACGCCGGTATCGGCAAACACAGCCGCCCACATTGACGCAAAACCGGCAAGGCCTGCTATCATTATCACTGCTTTTACGCCCAGCGCAAAAATAACGTTCTGCCAGGCAATGCGCCCCGTGCGTTTTGCAATATTAATTGCCTGCGGAATGGCGCGCATTTCGGATTTCATAAATACCACGTCTGCCGCTTCAAGTGCTGCGTCTGCGCCGCTGCCCATAGCCGCGCCAACATCGGCACCGGCAAGCACGGGCGCGTCGTTAATGCCGTCGCCAACAAACATTACGCTGCCGTATTTGCTGCGCAGACGGCCAAGTTCGTTAAGTTTATCCTGCGGCAGCAGTTTGGCACGCACTTCATCTATGCCGGCGGCAGCAGCAACTGCCTGTGCGCTCGCTTCAGCATCGCCCGTAAGCATGGCCGTGGTAAGCCCCATGGCCTTAATTTCTTTAACTGCATCCACAGCATCATCCTTAATGGTATCGGCAATAACTATATGCCCCATGTATCTACCGTTTTGGGCAAGCAATACTTCCGTGCCATAGGCAGAATTTTTAAAGCCGCCGCAGCTTATTTTGTAACGGGCCATAAGTTTTTTGCTGCCGCAGATAACGGTGCCGTTTAAGGTTTGGGCAACAATGCCTTCACCCGCTATTTCTTTAAAGCTCACCGGGCGCACCGGCGTAAGCCCGCGCTCTTTAGCTGCATTTACAATGCTTACGGCAATGGGATGGGCGGATATTGCTTCCAGATCAGCGCAAAGCTGCAAAACCTCGGTTTCATCCGCGCCGGGGGCAGGCATTACTTTCTGCACAACAAAATTGCCTTTGGTAACGGTGCCGGTTTTATCCATTACAACGGCATGTACGTTTTTAAGCGCTTCCATTACGGAGCCGCCCTTAAACAAAATGCCGTAGCGCGAACCCGCGCCGATGCCGGAGAAAAATGCCAGCGGCACGCTGAGCACCAGTGCACAGGGGCAGCTTATTACAAGAAAGGTCAGCGCCGTGTAAATCCAGTGCTGCCAGTTGCCGGTAATGTAGCCCGGCACAAGCGCCGTAAGCATTGCCACAACAACCACAAACGGGGTATATACCCTTGCAAAGCGGGTAATAAAACGGTCAATCTGCGGTTTGGAAGCCGCTGCGTTTTCCACGCTGTCCAAAATACGTGTAACCATGGATTCCGAAAGCACTTTTTCCACGCGTATTTTCAGCATGCCGTTGGTATTAATGCAGCCGCTGGTAATTTCGTCGCCGTAATGCTTGCGTACAGGCACCGGCTCACCTGTTACCGGCGAAGTATCAACAAGGCTGTCGCCTTCTATTACCACGCCGTCCAGCGGTATGCGGTCACCGGCGCGCACCAGCAGAATATCGCCTACATGGGCGTCCGCCGCCGGAATTATGCGCACTTCTTCACCTACAAGCAGGTTAACGGTTTCCGGGCGCATATCAACAGCGTCCATAATCTGCCCGCGGCTTTTTTCCACCGCGCGGTGCTCAAAATATTCTCCCACACGGTAAAAGAACATTACGCCGACGGCTTCTTCATAAGCAGAAATTACAAATGCGCCCAGCGTTGCAATGGTCATTAAAAAGTTTTCGTCAAACAAATTGCCGCTTAAAAGATTTTTAACGGCTGCCAGAACAACCCTGCCGCCCAAAAGAACATAAGCGGCAACCAAAACATATAAGTAATAGGCTTCCGGAATAAGCCCCAAAAATTCTGCCGCTATAAACAGCACGCCGCCAACAACAAGCTCTATCTGCGTCATGGTTTCGGAAGACAGCGAAAAGCTTCCGCATTTGCGTTCTTCAACATGCGGCGCCAAAACAGCAGCTCCTTCGCGTTCTTTTACGGCAACGCCGCTTTCTATGCCGGAGCAGATTTTTTGCATCTGCGGCAGCAGCCCGTCAAAATCACGCGCCGTAACCTTAAGCTGCTTGGTTGCAAAAGTAATGGTGGCTTCGCTTACCTGCGGCAGCTCATTAATGGCACGCTCCATTTTAGCGGCGCAGTTGGCGCAGCCAAGGTTTTCAAGCACATAAACCTGAGTTTTAAAATTAAAGGTTCCTTCGCCTTCACGCGGAACAACTTCAACGCCGCTTTCTATCGAAGTGCAGATTTCCTTTATTGCAGGCAAAACAGCTTCGTGGTTAACCGCCGAAAGGCGCAGCTGTTTGGTAACGTAGCTGATATTGGCATATTCAACCCCGGGCAGTTCCTTTATGCGGTGCTCCATTTTAGCAGCGCAATGGGCACAGCCCAGATTTTTTAATATATAAACCTTCTTCACGCAATGAGCGTCCGGCATGCGGCAGGTGCAGTTTTCAAGGCTTTCGCCGCACACGTCACAGTATTCTTCGTGCGGATGGCAGATTTCGCACTGACAGTCCTCCGGGTGCCCCGGAACGTGGTGGCTGTGATGATGTTCATGTCCACAGCCGCAGCTATCATCATGCTGATGGTGATGATGTTCCCCACAGCCACAGCTTTCTCCATGCTGATGTTCGTGGTGGTGCTCATGTTCTTGACCACAGCAGGCATCATGTTCATGTTCTTCATGAGTATGAGCTTCGCCGCAGCCGCACGCTTCGTCATGGCCGTGCTTGTGTTCCGGCTCATGGCTGTGCTCATGCCCGCACTCGGCACCGTGTTCATGGTGATGGTGGCCACAGCAGCAAGCTCCATCTTCATGATGATGGTTATGCGTACGCACCTCATCACTGCCGTTTCTTATATCCGTTAAATCACGTACTTTTTTGGATGGCATAATATGTTCTCCTTTACGTTTGAACAATCATTCATATATTATTTAAAAAATATAGCCAAAGCACTCTTTGGTTACCATTATTATAACACATGAGCGAATATTCATCTATACTTTTTTGAAAGATTTTTATAATTTTTTTAGCCGGCATAACAGAAGGCAAATTACTTACCTCCCGTTATGCCAAACATAAAATATAATCGCTTTTAAATCCTTACAGAAGCTGCTTTAACGGCATTGTGCCAGCCCTGCAAAAGGCTTTCTCTTTTAGCCTGCCCCATCTGTGGTTTAAATTCGGCGGCAATAACATGGTTAGCCAAAATTTCTTCCTTGCTGCGCCAATAGCCTACGGCAAGCCCGGCCAGATATGCCGCGCCCATAGCCGTTGTTTCAATGCAGTATGGCCTTACAACGGAAGTATTTAAAATATCCGCCTGGAACTGCATTAAAAAATCGTTGTCGCACGCGCCGCCGTCAACACGCAAAGATGTTATAGGCATGCCGCTGTCCTCCTGCATCGCCGTTAAAACATCATTTACCTGGTACGCTATGGATTCCAGCGTTGCGCGCACAATATGATTACGGTTTACACCCCTTGTAAGCCCTACAATCGCGCCTCTGGCGTACTGGTCCCAGTAGGGCGCGCCCAGCCCGACAAAGGCAGGCACAACATAGCAGCCGTTAGCATCGGGCACTGATTTTGCCAACACTTCCGATTCCGCCGCATCACGGATAAGCCCAAGTTCATCACGCAGCCACTGCACGGCAGCACCGGCAACAAAAATCGAGCCTTCCAGCGCATACTCAACCTTGTCATCTACGCCCCAGGCGATAGTTGTAACCAGCCCGTTATGCGAATTTACCGGAGCAGTACCGGTGTTCATCAGCATAAAGCCGCCTGTGCCGTAAGTATTTTTTACTTCGCCGCGCTCAAAGCAGGTCTGCCCGAACAATGCACACTGCTGGTCGCCGCCTGCGCCTGCAATAGGCACCTCGCGCCCAAAAAGCTTGCTGTCCGTATAACCGTAAACATGGCTCGAAGGCTTAACCTCCGGCAGAATCTGCTGCGGAATTTTTAAAACGCGTAAAATTTCTTCATCCCATTTTAAGGTATGGATATTAAAAAGCATTGTACGCGATGCGTTGGAATAATCCGTTACATGCACCTTACCGCCCGTCAGCTTCCAGATAATCCAGCTGTCAACCGTACCGAAAAGCAGTTTGCCTTTTTCCGCACGTTTGCGTGCGCCAGCAGCATTATCAAGCAGCCAGCGCAGTTTGGTTGCCGAAAAATAAGCGTCCAGCACCAGACCCGTTTTGCTGCGGAAAAACTCCGCCATGCCGAGTTTTTTCAGTTCATCGCAATAGCCTGCCGTGCGGCGGCACTGCCACACAATCGCCTTATGTACCGGGCGTCCGGTTTCTTTATCCCATAAAACCGTGGTTTCGCGCTGATTGGTAATGCCAATGCCAGCAATTTCGTTAATGGTAATATCAATTTTACTCATTGCTTCATACATCAGGCCGGTTTGGGTTGCCCAAATTTCCTCCGCGTCATGCTCAACCCAGCCGGGCTGCGGAAAATACTGGGTAAACTCCTTTTGCGCCGCGCTGCAAATCCGTCCGTTTTTATCAAATATAATGCAGCGGCAGCTGGTTGTCCCTAAATCCAGCGCCATAATGTATTTATCCATTGGGCATCCCCCTTGCCGACAAAAATTTTAATACTGTATAACATAATTATAACAAAAAAACCGCTGTAAAAGCGGCTTTTTTTATTTAGTTTTTACAATGGCTTAAAAATTTCCGTTAACCAGGTGGCAGGCTACAAAATGCCCGGGCACAACCTCTTTAAGCTCTGGTTTTTCGCTGCGGCAAATTTCCATACACTGCCCGCAGCGGCTTTGAAACGGGCATCCTTTAGGCAAATCAAGCGGGCTTGGAATTTCGCTTTCCAGCGGTTCTATTTTTTCGCCCGGTTTAAAATCCACCTTAAACACCGATTTCATCAGCGCCTTTGTATAAGGGTGCATGCCCTCGGTGCTGATGCGCCTTCCATAACCGATATATTCCACGATATTGCCCAAATACATAACGGCAATCTGGTGGCACATTAAATCAACAAGCCCCAAATCGTGGCAGATAAAAAGATAGGTAATACCCTTTTCTTTCTGCAGGCGCACCAAAAGCTCGCAGATTTTTTCCTGCACCGAAACGTCAAGCGCGCTTGTAGCTTCGTCGCACACCACAATCTTTGGTTCCAGCGAAAGCGCGCGCGCAATGCCCAAACGCTGACGCTGCCCGCCGCTCATGTTATGCGGGTAACGGTCCTTAAAATCTTCCGGCAGTTCTACCATACGCAAAAGTTCCGCCGCTTTGGTGTCAACTTCGCTCTTTTTTATCAGCCCAAAATTCAGCAAAGGTTCGCAAACAATTTCTTTAACCTTCATTTTAGGGTTAAAAGCAGCTGCCGGGTCCTGAAACACCATTTGTATTTTACGCCTGTTCTGGCGTGCCGCTTCACCGCGCAGTTTTAAAATATCCTGCCCGTCAAAAATAACTTCGCCGCCGCTTGCCGGATGTATCTGCAAAATAGTGCGCACCAGCGTGCTTTTGCCGCAACCCGATTCGCCTATAATGCCAAGCGTCTGCCCGGCATAGGCGTTAAGGGTAACATTATCGCACGCCGTCAGCATTTTTCCGCCTTCCGCCGCAAATTTTTTTGTTAAATTTTTAATTTGTAAAATTACAGGTGCTTCAGCGTTCATAATATTTCTTATCTCCCAATACAGGCACAGCCGCAAGCAGTTCTTTGGTATAGGCGTGCTGCGGGTTTTCAATAATTTCGCGCCCGCCGCTTTCCACCACATGCCCGTTTTTCATAACTATCAGCTTATTAGATACATACGAAGCCACACCAATGTTATGCGTTACCAAAATTACCGCCGCATTATATTCATTGCGCACGTCAACAATCTGGCGTATTATCTGCGCCTGCGTGGTAACGTCAAGCGCACTGGTAGGCTCATCTGCCAAAAGCAGCTTGGGGCTGAATATCATGGCCATGGCAATACCCACGCGCTGGCGCATGCCGCCCGAAAGTTCAAACGGATAGCTGTTCATAATGTTCTGCGGATTCGGCAGGCGTACTTTATTAAGCATATCTTTCGCCATTTCCGCGGCCTCCGCCTTCGATTTCTGCGGAGCGTGAGCAAGAATGTAATCTGTAAACTGTTCGCCTATGCGGCGGATGGGGTTTATCATGTTGCCGCTGTCCTGAAAAATCATCGACATTTCGCTGCCGCTGATTTTACGCCAGTCCTCACGCGTGTTCTTCAGCATATCGCGCCCGCCAAAAGTTATGCTGCCGCCCGAAACATGCCCTCTGCCGGGCAGGCAGCCCATAACGGCACGGATAACGGTTGTTTTGCCGCTGCCCGATTCGCCTACAATTGACAGAATTTCGCCTTTATCAAGTTGAATGTTTACACCCGATACGGTAAGTTTGCTGCCGTAACTGATGTCCAGATTTTTTACATCAAGAAGCATTAATTTAATCCCTTCTTTGCAGCTTATTCAGCAGGGGCAACATCTTTGGTCAGCCAGTAATAATCTGCCGGTTTAATATCGGCGTTTTTCAAGGTTACTTTGCTTACCATATTTGTTTTCGGATAGCCAAAGAACAAACCTGCGCCGTCGTTAAGCAGAATCTGCTGCATCTGAATCATTAAATCGCGGCGTTTGGCAGGGTCAAATTCAACCGCAAGCCTGTCACTCAAAGCATCATATTCCGGGTTGCTGTAACCGGTAGCATTCTGCGGGTCACCGGTTTTCCAGTACCAGTTAAGGTATACGGCAGGGTCGCCGCTGTTAGCAGTAAGAATATTGGAAATGCAAAGGTCAAAATCGCCGCTCTGGCGGATTGAGTCAAGCACGTTGTAGTCAATATTTTTCATATTAACCTTAATGCCGATTTTTTTAGCGTCGGACTGGGTTGCTTCTGCATAAAGCGGCAGTTCAGCGCGTCCGCTGTAATAAATAAAGTCAAGTTCAAGATTTTTGCCGTCTTTATCCACATAACCGTCATTGTTGGTATCTTTCCAGCCGGCTTCCGCCAAAAGCTGTTTTGCGCGTTCCACATTATAGGCATTCGGGTCGGTCAGCTGGTCAAAGCCGTAATCCAAAGAAGGCGGAATGGGCGCTTTGCCCGTAATGAAGGTATCCTTAAGCAATACTTTGTTGTAGGTTTCGCGGTCAAGGCAGCTGATAAGTGCAGCGCGTACTTTCGGGTCGTGGCACGGGCGGCCTTCGTTCATATTAATCTGCGCCAGTACGGTACGCAGCGAAGCAAGTTCGGAAATATTGTATTTGGCTTTATCCTGGAACAGCTGCAAATCGCCGGAAGCTATATTGATTGCCATATCAATTTCGCCCGACTGCAAAGCCATTGCACGGGTGTTGGGGTCATCAATGGTAGGAATTTCGGCAACTTTAAACGGAACTTTGCCGTCCCAGTAATTGGGGTTTGCTTCCATAACGGCTTTGGCCTTGCTGTATTCCTTAACCATATACGGGCCGGTGCAGATAGGCCCCTGTTTTGCATAATCGCGGTCAGTTACGCTGGTATCAATAATAATAAACAGCGGGTCGGCCAACATGCCCGGCAAAGTCGGCACCGGATTTTGGGTTTTGATAATTAAATTCTGGCCGTCGGCAGTAATATTGTCGAACTGGAAAAAGGTTCCCGCACGGTTGGATTTTTCAAAAGTGCGTTCAATGGATTTTTTTACGGCGTCGGCAGTTACTTTGTTGCCGTTGCTGAATACCGCTTTATCATTAATTTTAAAAGTCCAGGTCAGCTTATCGTCGCTGATAGACCAGCTTTCGGCAAGCCACGGAGTAAGATTCATTTTATCGTCAAATTTAACAAGGCATTCGCCAAGGCCGTAACGCATTACAACCCAGCTGAAGAAATTATCGGTAGGTTCAAGGCTGTCGGCAAAGTTGGTAACGCCAAATTTTACCGTATCTTTAGCCCCACCGCTTTTTGCGGAATCATCACCGCCGCAGCCTGCTGCCGCAAAAGCAAGTAATCCCATCATGGCAAGTGCTGCCGTAATTTTTGCTGCTTTTTTCATAAATACATCTTCCTTTCCGTTATATACCATCCATTAAACAGTTTTTATTCTTCCTGGCGCGGGTCGAGTACGTCGCGCAATGCGTCGCCCCACAGGTTAAAAATTACTACCGTAACAAAAATTGCAAGGCCTGGGAAAATCATCAGCCACGGCGCCGTTTGCAGCTGCTGCCTGCCTTCGTTAAGCATTAAGCCCCATTCCGGTGCAGGCGGCTGCGAGCCGAAGCCGAGGAACGAAAGCCCTGCAAGCTCCATCATCATGGCACCGATATCGGACGCCGCCGTTATTACCATCAGCGGCAGAATATTCGGCAGGATATGCTTCCATAATATGTGTGTTGAAGTGCCGCCGTTAACTATTGCGGCTTCTACAAAGTCGCGTTTTTTTATTTTTAAAACCATGCTGCGTGCAAGGCGCGCATATTTGGTCCATGTTACAATCGTCAGCGCTATGATGGCGTTAATAAGGCTGCCGCCCAAAATACCGGCAACGGCTATGGCCAGAATCATGCCCGGGAAAGAAATCATCATATCGGAAATGCGCATAATGACGATATCCACCTTACCGCCGTAATAGCCTGCCAGTACGCCCAGCGTTGTGCCAACCGCAAAAATAATTGTTACAAGCAGCAGCACGCTCGAAAGCGAATAGCTTGCGCCGTACAAAATGCGGCTGAAATTATCGCGCCCCAGTTTATCTGTGCCGAATAAATGCTCCGCGGAAGGCGGCAGGTAAGCGTTCTGCATTACTGCTTCAAGCGGGTCATACGGCGCAATTAACGGCGCTGCCAGTGCCACAGCAATAAGCAGCAGCACAAAAAAACTTGATACCGCAAAGGCACGGTTGGTTTTTAAACCATTTATAAGTATCTGCATATTATTTACCTGCCTTTCTTAAGCGCGGGTCAAGATGATTATAGGAAATATCAACTATAAGGTTAATTACCATATACATTAGCGCTATCCACAGCACTATGCCCTGCACCAGCTGAAAATCGCGGTAAATAATTGATTGTACAGCAAGGTATCCAAGCCCAGGCCACGAAAATACTATTTCAACAACTGCCGCACCGCCCAAAAGGTTGCCAAAGGATAATCCCAGCAGGGTAATCAGCGGCAGCATGGCGTTCGGCAGAACTTCCTTCCATAAAATATGGCTTTCGCTCATGCCGCGGGCACGCGCGCCGACAACATAATCCTGGTTAAGCTCTTCAAGCACCGTTGCGCGCACCTGGCGGGTGTATTTGGCCGCCATAACTATGCCCAGCGTTAAAGCAGGCAGCACCAGCGTTTCGGGGCTTACGCGCCCGCCTACAATAGGCAGCAGGCCAAGTTTCAGCCCAAAAATCCACAGCAGCATCAGGCCCATCCAAAAGTTAGGTATCGATACGCCGACGAAAGTAAGCCCGCGCACCATATAATCGAACCAGCTGTTGTGCTTAACGGCGCTGTAAATACCTGCCGGTATGGAAACCAGAAGCATAAAAACCGTAGACGCCACGGCGAGTATTACCGTTGCAGGCAGGCTGTGCATTAATTCTTCTATAACAGGCTTTTTAACCATGTATGAAAACCCAAAATCTCCCTGAACAGCCCTTCCGAGCCAGTCGAGATACTGGAAGATAAACGGCTTGTCCAATCCCAGTTCATGGCGCAGCGCTTCAACTTCCTGCTGGCTTACAACAATATCCTCGTTGCCGGCAATCATCTGGCGCACAGGGTCGCCCGGCGACAGCATTACCAGTGCAAAGGTAATAAAGCTGATGCCCAGAAGCACAAGCACTATCTGCCCAATGCGCCCTAACAACTGTTTATTTGACAAAACACACCACTCCCTCATCAAAACTCCTGATAACCAAAATAAAACTCCCTGCCGTTTCAGTTTGGCAGCAGGGAGTTTACAAACGCTTAAGTTTATTTTAATTCTCTTGCTACCATGCCGTCACACGCAGCACCGGAAAGCATTAAAGGCAGGCTGCTGACTTGCAAAGCTGCTTACAGCGGCGGGACCGTACCGGTTTTGCACCGGGTTTCCATTTTAAGCCACAAGGCACCTTTAACCAGTTTATTCAATTATCATGTTTTAATTTTAGCACTAATTACTAATAAAGTAAATAATTTTTTTGTTAAAAATTTTAATTAGTATTTTATACGGTATACCCGTATGGGTATACCTCCCAAAAAGTGCAAAACCTGCACCGCCTTGCGGATAAAGCTTATCTGGCAGCAGTCCGCAAATATTTTGCTTATGCTGCGTATGCCTTAACCCGGCAGTACAGGTAATTTAATTTATTAAAACATAATTTGCAGGCGGCTCCAGATAACCTGGTCATCCAGCCCGCTTTCCTTGCCTTCAAGGTCATAGTAATGCAGCTGGTAAACCATGTTTTTGGCAAGGGTTACACCGCCGCCGACCATATAGCCTTTAAAGCCTTCGTCTACATAGTAACTCCAGTCACCCGGGTACATGGTATGCGCCACAAAAGTACCTGCGCCCTGGTCATAGTAATTGGCAAACAGGCCCCATGTGCCGGGTTTGTTTTTATCGGCACCTTTGTAATTAAGGCCTACAACATAACCGTTGGTGTCAACGTCTTTATATGAGGAATTATCCCTTAAATCAATATCGGAATCAAGATAAGTTGCCGCCAAAGTAAAATCACCGAATTTATAATTGGCGCTTAAATTCCATATGCCGTTATCAGAACCTGTTTTTGCACTGTTAGGAACCCCATAGCCTTGGATTTCATTTAAAGCATCCTGAAATTTATCATAACCGGCAGAAAGGCTTAAATTGCCAACTTTGCCGCCAACGGATGCACCCCACATTTTATCATAACCATAATCGGTGGGAATACCGTAATAAGCGGTAAGTTTTACATCCTTCCCGTAAGACAGCTCAATTTTTTCGGCGGTATCATCATAAATAAAACCATTGCCTGCATAGTGGTCTGTTTTACCGGCAATTACTTTTGCGCCGCCAATTTTACCGTTTACATAAGCCTGATTGAATTTCAGGGTATCGTCACCGCTGCTGTTTTTAAGGCTCTGGTTATTTTCAAAACGCCCGGTGTAGCTCCAGTCCTCATTAATATTGCCGTTTACAAAAATACGGCTGCGCAGGCGGTGCTGTGCCACTTTGCCTTTAGTTTTCTGCATATCGCCATTTCTGTCGCCGTATTCATAGCGGATTTGCCCTGTAATGCGCACATTATCGCTTTTCTTTTCCAAGTTTGCTACACGCACGCCAAGGCTGTCGAGCTCACCGGCAAATTCTGCTGCAAGCCTGTCTGCATTTGCACCCTTCGCCATTGCTTTGGCTACAATCTGCGCCATTTCATAGCGGGTCATCAACCTGTCGCCGCCGTAAGTGCCGTCCGGGTAACCTTCTACCACGCCCTCTGCCGCCAGCTTGTTTACAGCGTCATAAGCCCAGTGCCCTGCCGGAACATCGCTGAACGGATTTGCCGCGTACGCGGAAGCGGTAATTCCCATCGCTATCGTCATTGCTAAAAGTAAAGTTTTTTTCATTTGCTTTCCTCCATTTTTTATTTATATAAAGCCGCAGCAAAAACAGTAAGGTCTCCTGGCTTCCCCGCTCTTTCCGCTGCGGCCGGTTTGCTTAATAAGCGTCAACGCCGCCGCGCCCTCCGCCTACAACGCGTACGTTTACTACGTTAAACGCTGCCTTAATTACCGGCAGCCAGCGGCTTACAAGGGCAGTACGCAGTTTTTCTGCACCGGCAAGTATTAACAGCGAATTGCCGCTGATGTTAATGTTTTCCAGCGGATTAATGTATTTTTCAAAGGCTGCTTCACCCATTGCCGTTTTTAAACGTACAAGCCCGTCCAAAAGCTCCGGTTTTTCAAACGCGGCACGCACCTCAAATTTTTCAAAAGGTTCTGTTTTTATGCTTTTGTTTTCAGCATGAACAAATTCTTCATCCAATCTTCCGCCATAGCCCAAAAAATCTTCTGCCATTTTTAATTCCTCCTGTCTGAATAAATAATTAAAACCGTCCCCGGTTTTTCGGAAACGGTTTTTATGCAAAGATACATTAACGCCTTAATGCGCAATTATCAATACATACCCGTCTCCCGCAGGCTAAGCTAAATGCTTATGTACAGCAATCTGCTGGCTTGGGCTTAGCCAAAACCTGCCTGCATAACAGGCGTGCCCTTACAGCGGCGGGACCGCACCGGCTTTGCACCGGTTAACATTGCTGCACAACAATATTAACTTGATTATATTTTAGCACTACTTCTCAGTAATGTAAATACGCTATCAGTAAATTTTACTATTTAATTTTATATATCGTATACCCGTATGGGTATAAAACATTATCCTTTTATTTAATACACCAGCAGTCATTAAAATTCACCAAAGTAGGTTTTCTTTAAACGGTCAAATTCCTGTGATTTTCTAAAGTTTCTCAAACCTTCGTTTAATTTGCTTAAAAATTCTTTGTCACCTTTTCTTACGGCAAGAGCAACATTATCTGTTTTTAAATCGCCGGAGGCAAATTTAATTTTATCCGCATAACCGTTTGCTATAAAAAAGCTGCCGGCCGATTTGGAAATTACGGCACAATCGGCTTCGCCGCCAATTACTTTGGCCATTGCTTCTTCTATGCTCGGTGTTTCAATAACTTTGGCAGCGCCGCCAAAATCATTAACCATTGCCAGTGCAAAGCTGTTATGTTTTACGGCTACAACCTTGTCTTTTAAAGCGCTTATATTATCTGCCGTAAAATCGTTTCCGGCAGCAACAGCAATCCTGAACCCGTCATTCAAATAACTTTCCGAAAAATCAACCGCCTGCTGCCTTTCCGGTGTAACGCTGAAACCGGAGGCAATTACATCATAACGCTTGCCGTTAAGCCCGTTTATTAAATCATTTAAGCCGGTATTTACAAATTCAACCCCGCTGTAACCCATGTTGGCAGCCACGCCGCGCATAAGTTCAACATCAAACCCGGTAAAATTATCCGTGCCCTTCTGGTAATACTCAAAAGGCGGAAAGTTGGCGTCAAGCCCCACTTTAAGTACCCGGGAACCTTCCTCCCCAGCTTCTTTCTGCCCTGCGCACGCTGCTATCAAAAGCATGCACACAAGGCTCATAACAACAAGCAGTAATTTTTTCATAAAAAAAACACTCCCCCAACCTGTAAGAATTGTGAGAGTGTAAACCTTGCATCCGGTTATGCTTTTATTATAAACCTGTTAAATACTAAAATCAACTGTATTTAATTAAGTTTTTTATATTTATAAATACTTTAATGCGTTTTATTTTTTCTATCTTTTAGAATTACATATTACATTCCCGTATGGGTATAAAAATAAACCCCGGAACTTTTAAATTCCGGGGTTTACAGGTATTACACCGCTTTATTGATAAAATTACCAGTCAAGGTTTTCGGTTTCAACGCGGCCTCTGCCGGTAAGGGCATCCAGCATAATGCGCTGTTCAAGCTGTGCGGCAAGTTTTTTGGTAAATTTAACGGTATCCGGGTTTACGGACATGCTGTCGATACCGCTCTTAATGAGGAATTCGCAGAATTCAGGATATACGCTCGGTGCCTGGCCACAGATGGAAACGGTTTTGCCGTCTTTATGTGCAACTTCGATAAGGTGGCGGATTGCACGGCGTACTGCCAGATTGCGTTCGTCATAAATATGGGATACGGTGTCATTGTCACGGTCGCAGCCCAGAATCAGCATGGTAAGGTCGTTAGAGCCGATGGAGTAACCGTCAACATATTTGTTGAACTGGTCGGCAAGAATAATATTGGAAGGAATTTCTGCCATCAGCCATACTTTAAAGTCTTTGCCGCGTACAAGGCCTTCGCCTGCCATAATGGCGGTAACTTTTTCACATTCTTCCACGTTGCGGCAGAACGGAATCATTACGTTAAGGTTTTTCAGGCCGAATTCTTCGCGTACTTTGCGTACTGCCTGGCATTCCAGTTTGAATGCTTCTACATATTTCGGGTCATAGTAACGGGAAGCGCCGCGCCAGCCAAGAAGTGCGGAAGGTTCATACGGCTCAAATTCGTCGCCGCCCTTCAAATCGCGGTATTCGCTGGATTTGAAATCGCTGAAGCGCAGAGTTACCGGACGCGGAGCCATTGCCTGGCATACCTGGCGGATGCCTTCGGCAAGCTGGTCAACAACTTTTTCCGGATGGCCGGTTTTAATAAGATACAGCGGATGTTCATGAATGTAAGTGGTCCAGATAAATTCTTCGCGCATCAGGCCAATGCCGTCGCAGGGCAGTGCGGAATATTTTTCTGCAAGGTCCGGGTCACCGAGGTTCATGTAAATTTTGGTGCCGGTCGGCGGGAAGTATTCGGCAACGGGAGCAGCAGCCTGAGCCTGTGCTTCCGGTTTCTTTTCTTCCAGAATGCCTTCATATACAACGCCATGGGTTGCGTCAACGGTTACATCAATGCCGTCGGGAACGGTAGTGGTTGCAGCTTCACCGCGGCTCTTGGTGCCTACGATACACGGAATGCCAAGTTCACGGCTTACAATGGAAGCGTGGCAGGTCATTCCGCCGCTGTCGGTTACAATGGCTTTGGCTTTCTTCATAGCCGGTACCCAGTCAGGAGCGGTCATTTCGGTTACGAGGATTTCGCCTTCCTTGAACTCGTCGATATGGGACGGGTCGAGGATAACGTGAGTGCGGCCGGATACAAGACCCGGGCTTGCGGGCAGGCCTTTAACGATAACCTTGCGGTCGGTAGCTGCTGCTTTTGCTTCAACTTTAGGTTTGTTTTCTTTATTGCGGCGGCTCCATACGGTTTCAGGGCGTGCCTGGAGAATCCAGATTTTGCCATTGCGGGAATCAATGCCCCATTCCATATCCATATAGCAGCCATAATGTGCTTCAATTTTTTTAGCATAGCCTGCAAGTTCAAGAATCTGTTCGTCGGTAAGGGTCTGAACATTGCGTTCTGCTTCCGGTACGGGCAGTTCTTCGCAGTCGCCGCCTTCTTTGCGCACAAGCATAACATCCTGCTCGTTTACGCAGCGGTCAACAATTTTATTTTCTGCTTTGGAAACGGTGTAGTTATCCGGGGTAACGGTACCCTGTACAACATATTCGCCAAGGCCGAATGCAGCTTCAATAAGGATGTTGCTGTCGTCGCCGGTAGCAACGTTAACGGTAAACATAACGCCGGCGGCTTTGCTGAATACCATCATTTGAATAACTGCGCTGAGAGCTACTTCGATATGGTCGAAGCCCTGTTTTTCACGGTAGTATACGGCGCGGTCGGTAAAGCAGGAAGCATAGCATTCCTTAACTTTCGCAATGATGTTTTCTGCGCCTTTTACGTTAAGGTAAGTATCCTGCTGGCCTGCAAAGCTGGCATCCGGCAGGTCTTCTGCGGTTGCGCTGCTGCGTACTGCAACATAAGGTTCAGCTTCGCCAACTTTTTTGCCCAGTTCTTCATAAGCTGCGGCAATGGCTGCTTTTAAATCTTCCGGCATTTCTTCTGCCATAATGGCTTCGCGCAGGCGTGCGCTTACGTCGCGCAGCAGGGCGCTGTTTTCAACGTCGGTAAGTTCAGCCAGGATAGCCTGCATTTTTTCTTTCAGACCGCTCTTTTCAATAAAATATCTATAAGCATATGCAGTAGTTGCAAAACCATACGGTACAGGTACATCAGTTTTAGATGTCATTTCACCAAGAGAGGAAGATTTGCCGCCTACAATGGCAACGTCGCCTCTTTCCATTTGCTCGAACCAGAGAAGAAATTCTTTTTCCTTATTCATGTCCGTTACTCCTTTGTAATATACTTTTAGGGTTGCACCCTTAATATAGTGTATACTATATCACACTTGTGTATTATATTCAAGCTGTTTTAAAAATTTCTCCAAACATTTTACAAAAGCCCGCCATTTTATTATGACGGGCTTTAAATTAAACTATTTTAAATTATTTAGGGTTTTTACGGCTCCACAGATAGCCGATTGCCATTAAAACAACACCGGCAACGTCGGTATACAGACCCGGGTCGATAAGGCCGAGGCCGCCGAAGAAGAACAGGCAGCGCTGCAGGAAGCTAAGATGGCGGGTAAAGTACGCGCCCATTGCCGCAGCAACGCCAACCATGCCCAAAATAGCCGTGCAGCAAGAGAATACAACGCCGAACGGAGTAGCGTTAATCATCAGAATTTCAGGCGACAGTACAAAGATGTACGGAATGATGAATGCCGCAATAGCCAGTTTGGAAGCGTTGATGCCGGTACGCAGCGGGTCGCCGCCGGAAATACCGGAACCGGCGTAAGCTGCCAGAGCAACCGGCGGTGTAATATCGGCAACAATGCCGAAGTAGAATACGAACATATGCGCTGCCAGTACAGGCACATCCATCTGGATAAGAGCCGGTGCAGCAATGGTGGAAGTAATTACGTAGTTAGCGGTTGTAGGCACGCCCATGCCGAGGATAAGGGAAGTAAGCATGGTAAATACCATTGCCGGCATAAGGTGGCCGCCTGCAAGGTCGAGCAGTGCGGTTGCCATTTTAAGGCCAACGCCGGTTTTGGTTACAACGCCGATAATAATACCGGCGGTTGCGCAGGCAATAAGTACGCCCAAAATGCCTTTGGAACCGTTAATCATGCCGTTTACAAAATCTTTAAAGGTAATGCGGGTTGATTTGCGCAGGCAGGAGCTTACAATTGCAAGCACAATGCCTACCAGAGCCGCACGCATCGGAGTATAACCGTTGGTAAGGAAGTAAATGATAGCGATAAGAGGAATTACCAGATGGCCTCTTTCGATGAAAATAGATTTGTAGCTCGGCATTTCATCGCGGCTCATGCCTTTAAGGCCGAGCTTTTTGGCTTCAAAATGTACGCCAAGCCAAATGCCGGTAAAGTACAAAATAGCCGGAATAACGCCTGCTTTTACAACTTCCATGTAAGGAACGCCTACGAATTCAGCCATTAAAAAGGCTGCCGCGCCCATTACAGGAGGCATTAACTGGCCGCCGGTAGAAGCCGCAGCTTCAACGGCACCGGCAAAGTCTTTGCCGTAGCCTAATTTTTTCATCATCGGAATGGTGAACGAGCCGCTGCCTACTACGTTAGCAACAGAGCTGCCGGATACGGTTCCTTCCAAAGCACTGGAGATAACCGCTACTTTTGCCGGGCCGCCGGATGCCCAACCTGCAATGGCATTGGAAATATCAATAAAGAATTTGCCAAGACCGGTAGCTTCCAGATAAGCGCCGAACAAAATAAACAGATAAATAAAGGTTGAAGATACGCCCATCGGGGTACCGAAAATACCTTCTGTTGTGTAATACAGGTAGTTTACAAGTTCATGCAGGCCAAGGCCGCGGTGAGCAATAATGCCCGGCAGCATGCGCCCGAACAAACCGTACAGCACAAACAAAATGGCAATGGTAATCATCGGCCAGCCAACTACGCGGCGTGCGCCTTCAATTACAAGCAGCGTGCCAATCAGCGCTATAATATAGTCCGTTTCGTTGTTCATACCTGCACGCAGTACCAGATCGTGGTAAAACACAACTATGTACATCGAAACAGCAACGCCAACAACGGCAAAGCCAACGTCAATCCAGTTCATTTCCTTGCGCGACCAGGACTGGCGCATCGGGTAAAGCAAAAATACCAGTGCAAAACCAAAGGCCAGATGAATGGCTCTTTGCAGCTGCGCGTCTAAAATACCAAACGCCGCAGTATAAACCTGAAAAATACAGAAAATAATGCAGATTGCATTAATAATCGTATTCCAAACGCCCGTAAGTTCCCTCTTATCCGATTCTTTATCATATTTTCTTAAAATTTCTTCTGCGGAAAGCTGGGCCTTTTCAATATCGTCCATAATTTCTTTCTTTAAATCCATTACATCCACCTCTCACAAACAAATTTTATAAAAACAAACTCATTCCAGCCAGTAACGGTAACGCGGTTCTGCTTTTATGGTAAGCAGCGTGCCGTGCCCGAACATCTTACATAAATCATATACAGTTTCATTATGCAGTATTTTGGGGCTCGCCTGCACTGCGGGCCGCATTTTTATAATTTTATAAGGCCGGTTTAATGTAAGTTTAAAATGCCCGTCAGGCAGCGCTTCAAATTTCCCTTCAGAGGCCGAAAACGGAAAGCCGCACCCCTGCGACTGGTAAATGGTATGCGTTAAAACCATATCATCCGCGCCGTTAACGGTAAAATTATCGCGCCACAGCGTAAGCTCATAAGAATGCTTGAATTCCATCTGCCAGGTTTCTCCCGGTTCAACCGCAAAACATGCTTTTGCACCGCGCTCCGGCAGCATGGCAACTACAAGCTGCGAAGCATACCAGTAAAACAAACCTGCGGCGGCAATAACGCTGCATATAAAAACCGTATATAATTTAGATACACCCCGGTTACCGAGCACAAACGGTGACCGGGGCGTCTCTTTAAACCACATTGTTATTTTTCTTTAAAGAATTTTTCAGCGCCTGCATTTACAGGAATGGACATACCATCCATAGCGCTTTCTTTAGTGATTACATTTGCTGCGGAATGAGCTGCTTTAAGACGGTCGAGGTTGGTGTAGATAGCCTTGGTTACAGCATAACCGGTATCAGCATCCATCTTATCGGTTACAGCAAGCATGCAGCGTACTGCTACTGCGGAGCAGTCGGCAGCCTGTTTATTATAGGTGTTAGCCGGAATGTTAACTTTGGTGTAGAACGGATATTCTTTAATCAAAGCGTCAGCTTTATCAGTTGCAACCGGAAGCAGAACTACATTGTTCTGGGTAGCGATATCCTGAATTGCTGCGGTCGGATGGCCTGCGGTTACGAAAGCAACATCAACATTGCCGTCTTTCAGTGCGCTGGAAGCTTCAGCAAAGGAAAGGTACTGAACGTTAATATCATCGTAAGTAACACCATATGCTGCAAGAATCTGGCGTGCGTTTGCTTCGGTGCCGGAACCCGGTGCGCCTACTGCTACGCGTTTGCCCTTAACCTGGGAAAGGTCTGTAATGCCGGTTTCGGCAAGGGTTACAATCTGAATGGTTTCCGGATACAGAGTTGCCAGGCCATAAAGGTTGGTAACTTTTTTGTCTTTAAACATTTCAGTGCCGTTTACGGCATAATAAGCGTTATCGTTCTGAATGAAGGCGATATCAACCTGCCCCTGCTGCAGCATGTTAATGTTGGCAATGGATGCGCCGGTTGCCTGTGCAGAAGCGTTGCAGCCCGGAATATTCTTGTTAAGGATATCCGCAATTGCGCCGCCGAGCGGATAATAAGTACCGGCAGTGCCGCCTGTTGCGATATTAATGAATTTCTGCGTTGCGGCTTTACCGCCTGCCTGGTCTTCACCGCCGCCGCAGCCTGCGGCAAGTACAGCAAAGAGCATCATGGACATTAAAAAAGCCAATAGTTTTTTCATAGTTTTCCCCCCTGTAAATAGTGAACGAATATCCTTCTTGAATGTAAACAGGTATTACGCCACATTATTATGCTGTTAAATTCGCTTTTTTTTCACAAATTCCTGCAAAGCTGTTTTTATTTTTGGCATTTTATTGTTTGTATACAAT
Source organism: Phascolarctobacterium sp. ET69 (assembly GCF_023336935.1). GTDB lineage: Bacteria > Bacillota > Negativicutes > Acidaminococcales > Acidaminococcaceae > Fusicatenibacter_A > Fusicatenibacter_A intestinipullorum. Next base: position 54,391 of record NZ_JAMBLR010000004.1, on the reverse strand, counting down.
ATTCTTTTTAAATACATTTTAAAATTGCCTGTTTTATGTAAACTTTTGCAAAAAAACTGTAACTATGTTATCATTAATAAGTAAAAATATGTAAGCATTACAAACTTATAATAAAAGGATGTGTTATAAATGCAAAACAACAATGCTTATAATCTTCAGCTTGCCAAAACCCTTTTTGAAAACACTTATGCGGCAAGAGTATTAAACGACAACAAAGACGTTATCGGCAAGCTGCGTATTGTGCCCTGCCTGCCGCTTGACAGAAGCCTGCTTCCTGCCGACGCACCGCAGGTAAGCCCTTTTCTTCTGGTTATTGTAGACGACGCCGATATCAACAAAGACAACCTTATCGACTTTGAAGAACGTGTATCACTGGCACTTTTAAAACGCTTCTCCACCGAAACCGTTGCTTTCCAGCACTGCCAGTTCTACTATCCTTCCCCGGCCTTTATTTTTGAACAGCCCGGTGCAACCGACACTCCGCTGCCGCCGACCCCTGTAATGTAAACACAAACTTAACAAACAAAAAATTAAGCATCTGCTTTGGAGTTTTTCTTCCAAAACAGATGCTTTTTATTTTACATGTTTTAATTTTCGTATTTATTGCAGTACACACGCGGTATGCGCGGGCTTAACTGGCAGGAAATTTCATCAGGATGTGTATTGGCAAGTTTTGCAATGTCAATTACTGTAATTTCATCGTTGCCCTGCCTGCCGATAAGCACCACCTCGTCGCCAACCTTAACATCGGTTTCGCTGCCAAGGTCAATCATCAGCTGGTCCATGCACACGCGCCCTGCCACTTTATAACGCCTGCCGCCGATTAAAACTTCGCCGGTATTGGAAAGGCAGCGCGGATAACCGTCCGCATAGCCAATGGGAACAGTGCCAATCCAGGTATCTTCATTGCATTTATAAGTTGCGCCGTAGCCAACGGTATCGCCGGCCTTAATCTTGTGAATATGCACTACGCGGCTGAACAGCCCCAGCGCGCTTTCAAACCTGGGCAGCTTTGCCGCACGTTCCTGCGTTTCGGCGTGCCCTTCCGGCATATAGCCGTAAATAATCTGCCCCGGGCGCACAGCGTCGTAATAAGATTCCGGAAAATACAGCGTCGTTGAGCTGTTGGCGGCGGTAAAAACATATTTTTCAGGCTGCGGTATGCGCCTTACCATGCTTTCAAAGCGCTGCATCTGGCGTTTTACGTGCTCGTGGCTCTCGCCGTCAGCGCAGGCATAATGTGTAAAAAAGCCGTGCACGGTAATGTTGGCGTATTTTTTTATGCCCTCTAAAAATTCGGGCACTTCTTCCGCCTGCACGCCGATACGGTTCATGCCGCTGTCTACCGCTACCATTACGCTGGCGTTTTTGCCAAAACGTACCGCCGTTTCGTCAAGCTGCTGCAAATCTGTCGATTCGCACACCGGAATGATGGAATCCGTATTAAAGGCATCTTCGTATTCTTCAGGCATTAAAAGCCCCAAAAGGTAAATCGGGCACTTAAAGCCTGCCTCACGCAGCTGTTTTGCTTCGCTTGTTACGGCAACGGCAAGCGCCTCGTAACCTTCTTCCATGGCCATTGCTGCCACCTGCACAGCACCGTAGCCGTACGAATTTGCCTTAACAACAGCGACGGTTTCGGTATGTTTAGGCACCAAAGCGCGTATGGCACGCAGGTTATGGCGCAAAGCATCCAAATATATTTTTAAATACGTTGTTCTCATCAGCAGTAAAACCTTCCTGACTTTTCAGCCTGCAAAAAGGCCGTTTTTTTACTAAACTTATAATATTATAATACATTTTTAACAAAATTGCTGTATACAAATAAAAAAATTTTAAGGTTTTACACAAAATAAAAACTGCCCTGCAAAAATTGCAGGAACAGTTTAAAAACAAAAATTAAATATTTAACGCTTCGCCGCGGTGCCTGTTATAAATAAATGCCGCAATAAGTATCAAAATACAGCCGCCGATAACAAACAAGCTGTTCATCGGCAAAAAAGACGCAATCAGCCCGCCGATTAAGGGGCCAACCATAGAGCCGAACTGCTGAGCTGAAAACAGCATGCCAAATACGCGCCCGCGCTGCGTGCGTTCCGTTTTGTTTGCCAGAATTGCACTTATGGATGGCTGAATACCGGCAAAAAACAGCCCCACCGTAAAATTAAGCGCCGCAAACAAAAGTAAGGAAGAAGGCACCGACTGCATAATCATTACCACGCCCGCACAAACGGAAGAAAGTGCCAGCGACAGGTAAAAGCCCCTGTTCTGCCCGAAGCGTCCCCAAAACGGCGCCGTCATGGCACTGGCAATGCCCACCAGAGAAAATACCAGCCCGGCAACAAAAATAATATTATCCGTGCCGTGGTAAAGTTTTTCCACATACAGGCTGATAATCGGCTGAATTAAAAGTATTACCATCTGCACAATGCCGGAGCAGATAAGCGCTTCGCGGATAGGCGCATTTTTTAACAGCGCCGTTGCAGGTTCGTTGGCAGCTTCCTCTTTGGAAGCCTTGCTTCCCGGCGGTTCGGGAATATAGAACCAGAACACCAGCGTTATCATAAACAGCACCGCACCGCCCAGATAAAACGAAGTGCGCATGCCGAACATGGAAGCCAGCACGCCGCCTATCAACGGGCCGATTACATTGCCTGCCGTTAAGCCGGACTGCAGTATGCCAAGGCTCATACCTAATTTACCGACAGGTACCGAAGAAGTGGCAATGGCAAGGCACACCGACCACAGCCCGGCAGCAAAGCCCTGCAAAACGCGCACGCCAACCATTTGTTCCGGGCTTGTAACCATACCACCCAACAAGTATGATAACGCGAGCCCCAGGCCGCTGCGTATCGCCATGGGCTTTTTGCCGTGAGTATCGGCCATTTTACCCCATACCGGCGCCATAATGCCGCCGATTAAAAAGGTAACCGAAAATACCACGCCCGACCACATGGTAACCTCGCTCTGGCTTACGCCAAGCTCGCGCACCAGATACATCGGTAAAAACGGTATCAGCATTGTATAACTTGCCGACATAAAAACAACATTGGCAGTTAAAATTGCCAATATAATTTTCCAGTTTTTCAATATATAACCCCCTGCAAAAAGAAAAAGCCGCCGTTAAATACAAGCGGCGGCCTGCCAAACTTATTATTATTTATTGCCTACTTCGGCCTCTACCCTTGCCAGAATGAAGCACAAATCGGATAAACGGTTCAGTGCAATCAAAGCCTGCTGGTTAACCGGTTCTTCCTCAGCAAGGCGCAGTGCGCAGCGTTCTGCACGACGGGTAGTAGTACGTGCTATATCAAGCGCAGCCGCTCCCAAAGTATCGCCGGGAATTATAAAATGCCCCAGCGGCTCAAGCATTGCATCGTATTTATCAATGGTGCTTTCCAGCATTTTTACGTGTTCCTCTTTAATATAGGGCTCCGGCAGATTCATGCTTGCAATATCGGCCATCAGCGACATTAAAAGCTGCTGAACTTTTAATATAGTGCCTTTTACATCCTGCCTTGTTACCGTAGCACGGGCCAGGCCCAGTGCCGAAGTAATTTCATCTACCGTACCGTATGCTTCCACGCGCAAGCTGTGCTTGGAAACACGTTCACCGGTATAAAGGCCGGTAGTGCCTTTATCGCCAGTTCTTGTATAAACCGCTGCTTTAGTCATGCTGCCACCATCCTTCCGGAACAATCTCTCTTTTAATCTTAGTAAATTTCTTCGGGTTTGAAGAAGTTGTTAATTTCGCGTGCTGCGGATTCTTCGCTGTCGCTGCCATGAACAATGTTTTCACCGATAGACAGTGCGAAATCGCCGCGGATGGAACCGGGTACGGATTCCAGCGGGTTGGTAGCGCCCATCAGGCCGCGTACTGCTTTAATAGCGTTTTCGCCGGAAATTACCATAGCGGCAACCGGGCCGGAGGTGATGAAGTCAACCAGTTCGCCGAAGAAGGGTTTGCCTTCATGTTCAGCATAATGGAATTTAGCCTGAGCTTCGGTCATTTTAACAAGTTTCAAAGCGGAAACTTTGAGGCCGCGGCGTTCAAAACGGGAAATGATTTCACCGATAAGATTTTTTCTTACTCCATCAGGTTTTACAAGTACGAGAGTTTGCTGCATTAAAAATCGCTCCTATTCTTCTTAATTATAATTTTATACTAAATCGTTAAACGATTTTAGCCTTTTAAAAGTTCCTGGTATTTTTTACTGTCCAGTTTTTCAATCATTGCGGTAATAAGTTCCACTGCACCTTCATAATCGTCCAGATGAATAATGGACTGATGGCTGTGAATATAGCGCGTCGGTATGCTGAAGGTTAAGGTTAAAACACCGTCCCCGTGCAGATGAATACGTCCGCCGTCGGTAGCGCCGCCTTCGGAAATACTGATTTGCGTTGGTATTTTTAAATCTTTGGCAACCTTTGCCGCAAAATCACGCAGGGCAGTGTTCGGAATCATACCTGCATCAAAAATCGTAATGGCAATGCCTTCGCCTATTTTGGCAGGCGCAACATCATCTGCAACGCCCGGCGTGCCGCCTGCAACGCAGGTATCAATAACAAAGGCAACGTCCGGTTTTAAAAGGTTAACGCTGGTCTGCGCGCCGCGCAGGCCAACTTCTTCCTGCACGGTTGCCACGCCGTAAACAGTGTTGCCGTGTTTTTTGCCGGCCAGTTTATCCATAACGTCAGCCATTACAGCGCAGCCGATACGGTTATCCCAGGCTTTGCCAAGCAGTGTTTTACCGTCGGCCATAACTGCCATTTCGGCATACGGCGTAACCGGGCAGCCTTCAAAAACGCCAAATTTGCGTGCTTCTTTTTCATCCTTAACGCCGATATCAATATACATATCGCGTTTCTGCACTACTTTGGTGCGTTCCTCCGGCGTTAAAATGTGGGGCGGCTTGCTGCCGATAACACCCACCAAATCGCCTTTGCTGCCGTGTACGGTAACACGCTGGCCAAGCATAACCTGCTCCCACCAGCCGCCGAGGCAGACGAATTTTAAAAAGCCTTCTTTGGTAATATGCTTAACCATAAAACCAATTTCATCCATATGGCTTGCCAGCATAATTTTCGGCGCGTTTTCATCTGCCGAAGCATTGGTAAATACTACGCTTCCAAGTTTATCATAACTTACTTCCGCTTTGCCTGCAAGGCGTTCCTGCAAAAGTTCTTTCATTGGCGCTTCAAAGCCGGAAACGGCGTTTGTTTCCGAATATCTTTTAAGCCACGCCAGTTTGGTTTTTTTATCCATTTTAACGGCCTCCGTGTTTTCTCATTTCGGCAGCCTGTTCGCGCAGACGCGCTACACGTTCTTCAGTGCTGGGGTGAGTGCTGAACATTTGCTGCATGGTTTTTCTGCTGAACGGGCAAACTATAAACATATGCGCCGTAACTTCGGTTGCGCCCGGCATGGTGCGGCGCTGTGCATAAGCGTCAATTTTTAAAAGCGCGTCAGCCAGTGCGTCCGGGTCGCCGCTGAGTTCGCCGCCGCCTTCGTCAGCCATGTATTCACGGGAGCGGGATACAGCCATTTGAATTAAGGCCGCAGCAATAGGCGCCAGAATCATAATCAGCAGAGTAACGATAAAGTTGCCGCCGTTGTTGCCCTCGTCGTCGCTGTGGCCGCCGCCAAGGAACATGCCCCACTGGGCAATGGTTGTAATAATACCGGCCATGGTAGCCGCAATGGTGCTTATTAAAATATCGTTGTGCTTAACGTGGCTCAGTTCGTGGCCGAGCACACCGGCAATTTCGCGTTTGTCAAGCACGTCATACAGCGCTGTTGTTACTGCAACCGCAGCGTGTTCCGGGTTGCGGCCGGTAGCAAAAGCGTTAGGCACCGGGCTGTCGATAATATAAACCTTCGGCATCGGCAGGTTGCCGCGGCGGGCAAGCTCCTGCACCATTTTATATAATGCCGGCGCAGACTGTGCGTCAACTTCGCGCGCATTGTAATGCCTCAGCACCATTTTGTCGCTGTTCCAGTAAGCATAAAAGTTCATGATTACCGAAAAGCTGAGCATCACAATCATGCCCTGCAAACCGCCGAAATAATCGCCGATAAGCACTAAAAGCACGGTCAGTGCTGTCATTAAAAAAGCTGTTTTCATAATAATTTGTGTCCTCCTTCATTTCATAAAACAAAACACTGCAAAACATTTAAGGCAAAGCCCTATTAAATATTATAACAATTTTAAGATTAACTTTCAAATACCATATAAGCCATTAATGTAAAACTTCTGTGACAGGCACCAGTTTCAGCCCCGAAGCCTTAACCTCGTCTATAACCTGCTCCCAGGCGTTAACGGTATGCGGGCGCGCATGGCAAATGGCAATAGCGCTGCCGTATTTATCGGCAATGGCCGCAGCCTGCCAGATTTTTTTAATTATTTCGTCCTCGTTGGTGCTGTTGTCAAGGAAAATATTGTTGCGCCCTGTCGGTACGCCCATGCCTGCCGCCAGTTTATCGCCCAGCGATTTGGCATAGGTGTTGCTGTCTACAAAGAACAGCCCCTGGCGTTTAATTTCTTTTAAAACTGCGCGCATGGTGCGTTCATCGCTCGTTGCCTTACTGCCCTGATGGTTATTTACGCCGCTGATGCCCGGCAGGCTGTTAATCAGTTCGCCGGTAAGCTGCATAATGCGCTTGTCATCCATGCTGGTAAGCACCGTGCTTTTACCCTCGCTCATAGCCGAAGCGTTCATCGGCTCCATTGGCAGATGCAGCATAGCAACCTGGCCGCCGCCGTTAATTACATGCAGCGAATCGCTGCTGAAATCGCGGTACGGAATAATGGCAAAACTGAACGGCGCGCGCAAATTTACAAGGCGCTGCACCAGGTCTACATCATAGCCGCAGTCGTCAATTATTACGGCAAGCCTGCCGTGGTGGCTGCGTGTTGTGGTTTGCTCCTTTTTAATATCCTTATCAGGTTTATCCAAATTAAGGTTATGGTAAAAATAAACCGTATCCGTAACAAATTCTTTGGTGCCTTCACCGGCTTTAGTGCTGATGGCAATATCAAGCCTTACGGAATCCCAGTCGTTATAGGTTGTTTCTTCCATACGGACGGTTTTTAATTTGCTGCCTTCCAGCTTGCCAGCAAGCCAGTTTGCAGCGTCACGCAGCTGGGTATCGCGCGGAACGCCTATAGCCAGTTCACGCTTGTTCCAGATTACTTCTGCCCCGGAACGCTGTTTTTCCTTCTGGCTGCTGCGTCCGTTATCGGTAAGCTGCCAGTTGTCACGGGTCAGCAGAATATCGTCAACGGCCTTCTGCGCCGATTTTGATTCCTCCAGCAATTCTATCTGCGACGGACCTGTAATGCCCGTGTTTTCAACATCCTTTTCGGAACGTGAGGAAGCATAATAAATTCCCGCCGCTATGGCAGCGAGCAAAACCACTGCCAGCAAAAGAACGGTAAACCAGTTGGAAGATTTTTTGCTCCTGCCTCTTTTAGCCATAATGTCCTCCTTTAATCAGGCCCGCGGATGGGCTTTTGCGTAAATATCACGCAAGCGTTTATTTGTTAAATGCGTATAAATCTGCGTTGTGGAAATATCCGAATGCCCTAAAAGCTCCTGCACGCTGCGCAGGTCGGCACCGTTATCCAAAAGATGCGTGGCAAACGAATGGCGCAGAATATGCGGGGTAAGCGCTTTGTTGATGTTTGCTTTTCTGCCGTAGGCGCGGATAATCTGCCAGAAGCGCTGGCGCGTAAGTTCGTGCCCGCCGAAAGCCAGAAAAACTATGTTGGTGTTTCTGTCCTCATGCGTAAGTTTTGGGCGCACTTTTTCAAGGTACTGCTGCAAAAATTCCGCCGCAACAGAACCAAGCGGCACAATACGCTCTTTGCTGCCCTTGCCGAATGCAATGATATACTTCATGTTTAAATCAACGCGCTCCAGCGTAAGGTTAATAAGTTCGGAAACGCGCATGCCGGTAGCGTACAGCACTTCAAGCATCGTGCGGTCACGAAAACCCTCCGCTGTTGTTATATCGGGCTGGTTTAATAGGCGCACAACCTCGTCCTCGCTTAAAACGCGCGGCAGCTTAATGCCTTTGGTGCCTGCTTCAACAACTTCTGCCGGGTTAGCATCCATATAGCCTTCGGCAGTCATAAAGCGGTAAAACGCCTTAATGGCTGCCAGCTTGCGTGCAATGGTTGCCGCGGCAAGGCCTTTTTCCTTCAGCTGCGTCATATACCCGGTTATCTGCTCACGGCTTACATTAACCAGCGCATCGCTGTTTTTAAAGCCAAGCGTTTTGCAAAACAGGCGCAAATCACGCTCGTACGCCTGCCTGGTATTTGCCGAAAGGCCAAGCTCCACTGTTAAATATTCCAAAAAAAGCTGCATCCTGCCTGTCATAAAAATACCCTATATAAAGAAAAACAACGCCACAGCGCCGTTTTTCTTAGCTTTTTATTGTTGCTCACGTCTTTCCGGCTGCATAATTGTAATGTTTGCCGCCGGGGAAATTGTAGAAATGGCATGCTTATAAACAAGCTGCTGCTTGCCTTCGTTTTCTATAATAACGGTAAAATTATCAAACCCGCGTACCAGCCCCCTGATTTGGAAACCGTTCACAAGGTAAATAATTACGCCAAGGTTTTCCTTTCTGACATGGTTTAAAAAGCTGTCCTGCAAATTCATAGCCGGTTTTGCATTGTTCATGGTCATTTACAGCCCCTCCATAATTTTATTATTGTTATAATTTTAACCTATCTTAAACTTTTCTACAACTGTTTTAATCATTTCTGCCGTAACATTTTCGTAATTGGGTTCTGCGTCAAGGTTAAACCATTTTACATACGGCATTTTTTTATACCAGGTAAACTGCCTTTTGGCAAAATTGCGCGTTGCCTGCTTAATTTTGTCAACGGCGGTAGCCTTATCCCATTCGCCCTTTAAATACAGCACCGTCTGCCGGTAGCCGATAGCCTGCATGGACTGCGCCGTTTCCGGCACGCCTTCTTCAAGCAGGCGGCGCGTTTCTTCTATCAGCCCCTGCTCCAGCATAATATCCACGCGGCGGTTAATGCGCTCATACAGCACGCTGCGCTCCATGCGCAGGCCAAAAACAGCGGCGTCATAAACAAGTTCTTCGCTTTTGCTGTGCGAAAGGTCATCCCCGCTTTCGGCGGCTTCAATGGCGCGTATCACTCGGCGCGTGTTGTTAATATCTATTTTTCCGGCTTCTGCCGGTGCAGATTTTTCAAGCCTTGCATAAAGCGCGTCTTTGCCCTGCTCAGCCAAAAGCGCTTCAAGCTCCGCGCGCAGTGCGGAATCTTCACCTTTGGAGCTGAACTTGTAATCTTCAAGCAGCGCTTTAATATAAAGCCCCGTACCGCCAACTATAATGGGCAGTTTGCCGCGCGAGGTAATTTCATCAATCAAACGCTCTGCGCGTTCTTTAAAATCAACCACATTAAACGAGGCTTCCGGAGGCAGAATATCCACCATATGGTGCGGCACAAGCGCCAGTTCCTCCGTCGTTGGTTTGGCAGTGCCGATATCCATGCCGCGGTATACGAGCATTGAGTCGCCCGATATAATTTCGCCGTCCAGCGCCTGGGCGAGGGCTATGCCGCAGTGGCTTTTGCCCGTTGCCGTAGGGCCGAGAATAACGGCTATTTGCTTTTTCATAACTATCTCCTGATAATTCCGTATTTTACGCGGCTGTACCTGCCGCCCTGAATTTCCGTGCAGCCCAGGCTGCGCAGAAAACTTTCGCTGCGCTCTTTAATAACAACGCGCGGTGCAGCTTTCAGCGCCAGCTCTATTATCTCTGCGTTAACTTCCTTTTCGTAAGCCAGCGGCCGCAGCGGCTTCATGTTAGCCGAAGTTTTTACGCCGAAGCGGAACATCGGGTCAAAATAAACCGCGTCAAAACTGTCCGGCGACACATTCATCAAATAATCATCTGCCCTGGCATGTACAGCTTTTATTCTGCGCATGGCTGCGTCAACGTCTTGCCTGCCGGTTTCATAGCAGGCAAGCCCGCGCGCAACAACAAAAGCAAGCAGCGGCGATGCTTCCACGCCAACCACTTTGCCTGCTGCACCCACCGCGTAACTTGCCACAATGGCATCGCTGGCAAGCCCCAAAGTGCAGTCCAGCACCTTCATGCCCGGTTTTAAGGCCAACGCTTCTATTAAGTGGTCGCTTTCTCCCGCGGCAACGTGTTTTAAGCGCAAATCGGCCATGCTGGGGTGAAAAAAGAACCTGCCTTCTTCCGTAAACACCTGCGGGCCAAGCTTTGTTGCCACCAAAAGCGCGCTTACGTTATGTTTTTGGCACAGTTCTTCCAAACTGCCGCTGCGCCCGCGGCGCAGGTACGGCACGCCAAACCCCTGTGCCCAGACGCGCGCCTGCCACTGGAGCCCGCTGTTGCGCCCTGCCGTTACGGCAAATTTCTGCTGCATCATGTGCGTTTAAACATTTTATAAAGCTCTGCCGAGCTTATTTCTATCATACACGGGCGTCCGTGCGGGCAGGTAAACGGATGCTCCGTATTGCACAAATCAATAATCAGCTGGCGCATCTGGCGCATATTAAGCACCTCGCCTGCTTTTATCGCCGCCTTGCATGCCATCATGTGCAGCATGTTCTGGCGCAAATCGCTCGGGCTGATGTTTTTCATCTCGCTCAGCATTTTGGTTATCTCGCGGATAAAATCCTCCGCACCGTCCGCCTTTATATCGGCAGGCAGGCTGGAAACCCTTAAAAGCGCTTCACCGGCCGGTTCTATATCCACGCCGAGGCGCGAAAAATCTTCACGGTGCTTTTCGATAATTTCCGTATCGTGCGCGGTAACATCAATGTACAGCGGCATCAGCATGGTCTGCGCCGGTATGTTGTTGTGCGCGTTAACAAATTTATCGTACAAAATGCGCTCGTGCGCAGCATGCTGGTCAATTAAATACAGCGTGTCTTCGCTTTGGGCAATAATAAAGGTTTTGTCAACCTGCCCAATCGGCCAGATGCTTTCCGTTTCGTTATTAGTATCGGTAAAACCTATAACGTTAGCGCTAACTTCGTCCTGCTTTTTAAACTCCTCGCGCACTTCGTTAATGGTATAAACAGGCTCCTTTTTAGGCGGAGTGTATGTATATTCCACCTGTTTCCATACTTCGCTCTGCACGGGTTCAGGCTGCGGCTCATGTGCCGGAGCTGTTTTAAAAATATCTGCGTAAGCAGGCTTTGGCTGCTGCACCGGTGCCGGTTTCGGCACGCTCTGCTGTTTCGGCAGCGGCATACCGTCCGTAATAATGCCCTGCCCCACCGGCTTAAACACGGCAAGTTCGCTGTCCGGCAAAAGGTCAAGCGCCTGCTGAGGCTTGGCGCTCATTGGTTTTGTAAGTGCGTCTGTCAGCGCCTTATACATTGCTTTATAAATTACGCTGTCGTCGCTGAATTTTATTTCGCTTTTCTGCGGATGCACGTTAACGTCAATGGTGTGAGTATCAACCTCCACCATCAGCACAGCAAAGGGAAAACCGCTTTTCGGCACCTGCGACTGGTAAGCGTGGTCAATCGCCTTGCTTATCATGCGGTTGTTGATAATGCGGCCGTTAACCATAAAGGTCTGCCACTGGCGCGTGCCTTTTAACAAAGTAGGCTTACCGATATAGCCAGTAATTTTTACATCAGTGCCGGTAAAATCCACTTTTAAAAGTTCGTCACTAACTTTTTTGCCGTACAGGGCAGTAATGGCGTCAAACAAACTGCCGTTGCCGGGCGTGCTTAGCACCTCTTTATCGTTGCTTACAAGCTTAAAGCGCACATCCGGGCGCGAAAGCGCAAGCCGAGTTAAAAGTTCGTTAATATAGCGGCCTTCCGTTGCGTTGGTGCGCAAAAACTTACGGCGTGCCGGCACGTTAAAAAACAGGTTTTCCACAATAACCGTTGTGCCCGCCTGCCCGCCGGTCTGCTGGCATTCGCTCTGTTCGCCGCCGTCAATACGGATGCTCGTTGCAAATTCTTCGTCCGCCGGGCGCGTCAAAAGCTGAAAATTGCTTACGGACGCAATACTCGGCAAAGCCTCGCCGCGGAAGCCCAGTGTGTGCAGGCTCATTAAATCTTCCGCCGCGCGGATTTTGCTTGTTGCGTGGCGCAGCACCGCAAGTTTTGCATTGGCTTCCGTCATGCCGCTGCCGTCGTCCGCCACGCGGATATACTGCGTGCCGCCTTCAAAAATTGTAACATCTATCTTTCCGGCACCGGCGTCAAGGGCGTTTTCTACAAGTTCCTTAACTACCGAAGCCGGTTTTTCAACAACTTCACCGGCCGCAATCTGGTTGGCCGTGTTCTGGTCTAAAAGTTTTACTTCTGCGCTTACGGTCATAAAGCACCTCCTTCGCGCTTAGCCTCCTCCTGCAGTTTATATAATGTGTTCATAGCCTCAATGGGCGTCATGCTCATAACATCCATATTGGCAAGGCGCTGTTGCAAAGCGCTGCCAAACAGCGAGCCCATCATGCCGCTGTCCTGCGTCTGTGCCGGCTGCGCCTGTTTCGGCCCTTCGCTGTCGTATTCCTTTAAAAATTCGTTGGCGCGTTCAAGAACCTTCTTTGGCAGCCCCGCCAAGCGTGCAACATGTACGCCGTAGCTTTTATCGCTGCCGCCGCGCACAATGCGGCGCAAAAATACAATATCGTTGCCGCGTTCCTTAACCGCAACGCTGTAATTTTTTACGCCCTCCATAATGTTTTCCAGTTCAATAAGCTGATGGTAATGCGTGGCAAACAGCGTTTTGGCTTTAATTTTTTCGTGAATGTATTCCATAACGGCGCGGGCAATGCTCATACCGTCAAAAGTACTGGTGCCGCGGCCTACTTCGTCCAGAATAATAAGGCTGTTTCTGGTAGCGTATTTTAAAATCTGTGCCACCTCGTTCATTTCCACCATAAAGGTGCTTTGCCCCGTGGCAAGGTCGTCGCTTGCGCCTACGCGGGTAAAAATCTTATCTACCGGGCAAATGCTGGCTTGCCGCGCAGGAATAAAGCTGCCCATCTGCGTCATCAGCGTTAAAAGCGCAACCTGGCGCATATAGGTTGATTTGCCTGCCATGTTCGGCCCGGTAATAATAATCATGCGCTCGTCCGTACTGTTTAAGTTGGTATCGTTGGGCACAAAAATATCGCGCTCCAAAAGGCGCTCCACAACCGGGTGGCGCCCGTCAAGGATACGTATTTCACTGCGGTTGTTCAGTTCCGGCTTAATATAGTTGTATTTAAACGCCGCTTCTGCCAGCGAAGCCAGCACGTCGATATTGGCCAGCGCACGCGCGGTTTCCTGTATCTCCGGTATTTTGGCGCGTATCTGCTCGCGCAGATTGTTAAAAATATAATATTCAAGCTGTTCTATTTTTTCTTTGGCGCTTAAAATTTTGTTCTCAAAATCCTTCAGTTCCGGCACAATGTAGCGCTCGGCGTTAACAAGGGTCTGCTTGCGCACAAAATAATCCGGCACGGAAGCCGACTGACCCTTGCTGACTTCGATATAATAGCCGAAAACCTTGTTGTAACCTACTTTTAAAGTTTTAATGCCTGTTTCTTCTTTAATGCGCTGCTCAAAATTCTGCATCCATGTTTTGTTATCGCTGGCAATGCTGTGCAGCTCGTCCAGTTCCAAATCAAAGCCGGTGCGTATCATGCCGCCTTCACGGACGGAAAACGGCGGTTCATCCACAATCGCCGCTGCCAGAGTATCGTAAATTTCCTGATGCAAGTGGATGCCGGAGGCAAGATGCGCAAGCAGGCGGCTTGACGCATTGTTTAAAATCTCTTTTATGCCCGGCAGCACGGCAAGCGAGCTTCGCAGGGCTACCAAATCGCGGGCATTGGCGCTGCCTACTTCAATGCGGGAAATAATGCGTTCCAAATCGAAAACTTTTTTCATTTCTTCCGCAAGACCGGTACGCAGCTGCAAATTTTCCAAAAGCTCTTTCACTGCCTGCTGGCGTGCGTTTATCTGCGCCAAATCCAAAAGCGGGCACTCAATCCAGCTGCGGAGCTTGCGCGCGCCCATGCTGGTTACAGTAAAATCAAGCACATCCAGAAGCGTGCCGCGCTTAGTGCCGTCACGCATGTTTTTAACAAGCTCCAGATTACGTATAGCAGTGGCGTCAAGGTTCATAAATTTTTCCACTGCAATGCGCGTTAAGCGGTTTATATGCGTTAAATCCGCCTTAACAGTGCTGTGCAGATAGCGCAGCATATGCTCCGCCGCACTGTGTACAAGAGCGTCGCCACCGTATTCGCTATCAGCAAAATGCTGTTCAAAATAACCGGCATTTTCGTTTTCTTCCTGGTAAAAGGATATTGCACATTCCGGCAGCTTTGCCTTCAGCCATGCTTCCAGTTTTTCCCAGCCTTCAATGCCGCTGTATACCACAGCTTCCGCCGGCTGAATGCGGAACAGCTGCTCCTGTACCGCGCTCAGCATTTCGCTGCCTTCGCCGGTAAACCACTGGCACTCGCCGGTAGAAATATCTGCCGCTACAAGGCACAAACGCGCGCCGTCTTGCTGCAAAAACACCAGAAAACGGTTATGCTTGTCGTCCAAAAGCTGCTCGTTTAAAGCCGTGCCCGGCGTAATAATTTTTATAACCTTGCGTTCTACAATGCCTTTGGCAAGTTTGGGGTCTTCCACCTGCTCGCAAATGGCAATGCGGTAGCCTTTTTTTATCAGCTTGGCAATGTAGCCGTCAACACTGTGGTAAGGCACGCCGCACATGGGTATGCGTTCTTCAAGCCCTGCGGCACGCCCGGTTAAAGTAATATTCAGTTCGCGCGACGCCGTTAAGGCATCGTCAAAAAACATTTCGTAAAAATCGCCCAAACGGAAAAACAGCAGTTCATCCTGATGCTGGCGTTTAACCTCCAGATACTGCTGCACCATAGGCGTATAGTTTGCAGCCATTTTATTCTGCCTGTCCTTTCACAAGCCAAGTCTGCGCATTGCAGATTTTTACGTTAACCTTCTGCCCTGCTGTAAAAGTGCGCCCTTCCGTGGGCCACAGCACGAGTTTATTGGTGCGCGTCCTGCCGCTCCATACATTGGGGTTATTGGCGCTTGGCCCTTCGGCAAGCACCTCGTAGGTTTTGCCAACCATTTCTTCGTTGCGCTTCAGGCTGTTTTCGTTCTGCACGGCCATTAAACGGTTAAGGCGTGCTTTTTTAACGTCCAGCGGCACCTGACCTTCCATTTTGGCGGCAGGCGTACCGCTGCGCTTACTGTAAATAAAGGTGTAGGCAGCGTCAAAGCCAACCTCTTTTACAAGAGAAAGCGTTTCTTCAAAATCTTCTTCCGTTTCACCCGGGAAGCCCACAATTATATCGGTTGTAACAGCGGCGTCCGGCACATAGCGGCGAATCATTTTCACAAGTTCAAGGTACTGTTCGCGCGTGTAGCCGCGGTTCATCATTTTTAAAATGCGGCTGGAACCTGCCTGAAACGGCACATGGAAGTTTTCGCAGATGTGTTCACATTCCGCAACCGCCTGAATAACGTCCTCACCCATGTCGCGCGGATGGCTTGTCATATAGCGGATGCGCTCAACACCTGGCACATCGTTTACACGGCGCAGAAGTTTGGCAAACATGCCCTTTTCGCCAAAATCCTTGCCGTAGGAATTTACGTTCTGCCCAAGCAGGGTAAACTCTTTGTAGCCGTTAGCCACTGCCTGTTCAACTTCTTCCACAATGTTTTCAATGCTGCGGCTGCGCTCGCGCCCGCGCACATAAGGCACTATGCAGTAAGTGCAGAAATTGTTGCATCCGTACATAATTGGTATCCACGCCGAAAAACCGCTCTGGCGCACGCGGTTGCCTTCAAACTCGCTGTCAGCAATTATCATATCGTCATAAATGCGTCCGCCTTTGTCCGCCAGAAAATCTGTAAGAATTTTCTTAAAGCTGTTTACATGCGCAGTGCCTATTAATAAATCAATCTGCGGATGCTTTTTAATAAGCTTTTCGCCGTCTTTCTGCGCCATGCAGCCTGCCACGCAGATAACCTGCCCCGGATGGTTTTCCTTAACGCGCTTCAGTTCCCCGATTTTGCCCAAAATGCGTTTTTCCGCGCTTTCGCGCACGCAGCAGGTATTAACAACGATAATATCCGCATTATGGAAATCGTCCGCTTTGGCATAGCCCATTTCCTCCAGCTGCCCCGCATAGTGCTCGGCGTCGCTTTCGTTCATCTGGCACCCGTAATTGAGGATAAAATAAGTTTTTCCCTCAGCGGCATCAACAAAATTTTTATCTGAAATCATACTTACCTCCAAAAATCTCTAATAATAAATTATACCATAATTTAAACCTTTTCAGCAATTTTTGCAGTAAGCAACGGCTAATTTTACGCTGATTTTTATTTTAATTATAGCATACTTTGACTTTTGCGTTATGTTTGATATAATAATTATAGAAAAACAAACGGCTGCCGATAGACGGTCAGCCGCAAATAATGAAAAGTTGTTATAAGTAACGACCGTCAAAGTTTGCGAGGCTAATGGCGGCCGTTACTGTTTTTTAGCGTAGTCTTTTCCGAGGGCATAGCCAAGGGAAAATACTGTTATTGTATAACCTATAATGGTTAAAATATCAATAACTTCCACACTATCCCCTCCTGCATAGTATTTCCGTTTTACGGATTTCTATGTCAACGGAGGGTCACAGTCCCTCCGGGGAGGGCTAACCGCCTACCGTTATGGCAGCACATTTGCTTAGATAGTTTAACAGAAAAATATAATCCTGTAAAGATACTTTAAGCGCACCCGTTAACAGCGGATGCGCTTGTTGTTTTTATTATAAAATTTACCTGCCGTGCAGCCTGCGTTCTGCCTTTTCCGCATCATACGCAGCTTTCTGTTCAAAATAAAATTCGGGCGTCCAGCCTTTTTCCAGCATTCTTACAAGCAGTTTGCCGGTGTTGGCAGCATCGTCATAAGCAGTATGCCACAGACCTGCCGTGTCAACTTCCTGCTCCTCTGTTGCGCGTTTCAGCCCGGTTGTAAGCTCGTCGCCCTTCCACAGCTTGTATGCTTCGGCAAGGTCAAGGTAATCTTCATACTGAACCGGGTTTTCTATTTTATGGCGTTCGCAGCCGGTGTTTAAAACTTTGTAATCTTCCGTACCCCAGGCAACAAAATAAGTCTGCCCGGCTTCGTAAATTTCCGCCAGCTTCGCCACCATTTCCGGGTATTCAATGCCTTTTTTCATGTCTTTTTCGGTAATCATGCAAAAATCCATGCTGTCTTTTGCCTGTTTGGGGTAAAAATGCGGCTTTACAAAATTCTGTATTTTGCCGTCCTCTTTTAATTCAGCGCCAGTCAGCTTAACCGCACCAATTTCAATAATTTCCGAAAAAAATCCACGCGGCCGCCCAACCGGCTTGGTATATGTTGTAAACTCAAAATCCACCAGTAAAAAATCCTTCATTGTTACGCCTCTTTCATCAATTTATGTTAAAACGCTTAGTGCCTGTGCAGCAGCGCGCGTTCCACGCTCCAGTAAACCGCGTCCTGTCCAATCATATCGTATACGCCGCCGCGTTTAAGCATTTCCATTGCTTCATCCTGCAAACTGCAAAGGTAAATCTTTTTGCCGGCGTCCTTCATTTCCTGCACAATTTTGGCAAATTCCTGCACGCCGCTTATGTCAATATCCGGCACACCGCGCATTGAAAAATATACATAGCCGTAACGCTTTGCCTTTTTGGGTATCTCTTCAAGGCGTTCCGTATTGGCAAATACAATCGGCCCGTTAATGTAGCAAACCAGCCCGTCATCCGGCAAATCCTCAATTTCTTCGTGCAGGCGCTGCGGGTCAATTTCGTCGTAAGTAATACGCAGGTGCGAAAAACGCACAGCCTGCAAAACAAGCCCGATAATAACACCTATCATAATGGCGGTCGTCAGGTCAACAATAATCGTTGTCAGCATGGTAACAACAAATTTTAAAATAGCGCCTTTAAATTTGCCTTTTAAAATAAAATTAATCGTTACCCATTCGTTCATACGCCACGAAACCACCATCAAAACACCGGCCAGCGCCGCCAGCGGAATCTGGCTCATTACCGGCGCCAGCACAAACATGGCCAGCAAAATGCCAAGCGCGTGGAAAATGCCCGTCAGGCGCGTAACCGCACCGGATTTTATCGCCACGCTGGTACGCGCAATAGCCGCCGTTGCCGGAATGCCGCCAAAAAACGGCACTATGATGTTGCCAATGCCCTGCGCCAGAAGTTCACGGTTGCTGTCGAGCCTTGCGCCGGTCATACGCGAAGCAGTTGCGCCGCACAACAGGCTTTCAATCATCGCCAGCACCGCAATACTCACGGCAGGCGCCAAAAGCCCGATAACAGTACGGAAATCAAGCAGCGAAGCAAGCTCCAAGCGGTCATCCAAAATAAGCGTTGCCGGTATGTTGCCTACCACCGCCACATCAAGGTTCAGCGCAATATTGGCCGCCGTCGCCACAATAATGGCAAACAGCGAAGAAGGTATATACTTGCTGTACCGCATCGGAAACAGCAGCATCATCAGCATTACAAACAGGCCAATGCTCACCGCCGTCATATTCGGCTCAAAGCCAAGCTGCCAGTAACTTAAAAACTTCTCCGTTACGCTGCTGCCTTCGGAGGTAACGCCAAAAAAATTATCAATCTGCCCCATGGCAATAATAACGGCAATGCCGGAAGTAAAGCCGCTGATAACTGGCATCGGGATAAACGAAATAAGCTTGCCCAGATGCAGCACTCCTGCTATAACGAGGATAATGCCCGCAAGCACCGTAGCCACAAACACGCCCTGCAAACCGTACTGCGCAATAATGGACATCAATATCGCCGCCATAGCGCCCGTCGGCCCGGAAATTTGAAAATACGCCCCGCCCAGCGCGCTGATGATAACACCGGCAATAATTGCCGTTACAAGGCCCGATGCCGCCGTTGCGCCACTGCCAACACCAAAAGCCAGCGCCAGCGGAATAGCCACCGCCGTAACGGTAAGCCCGGCCATTAAATCCTGCATCAGCATCATTCTATCGTAATTGCGGAACTCTTTAATCAGGTCACGCTTAAACCTTTCCACCATCATTTTTACAGCAACCCCTTTGTTGTTAAATTAAAAACGCAATTTCATAAACAGCTTATGGCAATATTTTACCATAGCCGGAGCCGCCAAAACAGATGCCCAAAAAGAAAATTTACACGGTTTTGTTTTTACAGGCATTATTGCCCCTCAGCCATATAAACGCCTTTAAGCATTAAAAAATTTACCGGCAGCCAAAAATTTTTTAAATATTTTTTCGCCGCAGGTAAATTTTCGGTGTTAAAAATCCGTTTATGTGGGTGAGAATTTCTTTTCTTGTTCTCTTTTTTGTCTGTTTTTTCTCTTGTTCTTTTCTTTGCCGTATTACGTTCTTACCTTGTTCAGTATAAGTTAAAAGATTAGTATATATAATCTACCTTGTTCCCAATACTACTAACGTACGTAAGCAATAAAACCTAATGGGCTTGTTAAAAAGTAAGGAAGCAGAAAAAGCAGCAGTACGTTAGCAGCGTTTCTTGACAGTTTTATGCAAACAGGCACTATCTCCAAACTGAGATAGTGCCGTAAGCAGGGTTTTGCGCTAAACTTCATTTGCAGAATCATCCTGCAATAACTATGTAAAAGCACACAAAAACTCCCGTTAGTTTTGCGTGCCAACGGGAGTTTTGATAAAACAAAGCAAAAAAGCTTAAATTATAATTTTACTTACAGCACCAGCAGGCTCAAATCGCCAACGGCGTTAACTATGCCGCGTACTTCTTCAAGCATTGCCAGGCGGTTATTTTTAACGTTTTCGTCTTCGTCCATAACCATTACATTGTCAAAGAAGGTGTTAACAGGTTCAATAACCTTTTCACCTGCTTTTAAAACGGCAGCATAATCGTACAGTACAATTTCCGGAATAATTTCCTTGCTTACTGCTGCAACAACTTCATGCAGTTTGTTTTCGGATTCATCTTTAAACAGCGCGCCGCTGATTGCAACTTCTTTTTCGATTTTTTTGCACAGATTGCTTACGCGCACGGAAACCTGTACCAGAGGCTCAGCGTTGCCTGCTTCAACATAAGCAGCCAAAGCTTTGCAGCGTACTGCCAAATCTACCATATCGTCGTTGCGTTTATCGGCAAATACTGCATCGATAACGTCGTAACGGATACCCTGGTCCATCAAAAGGTTACGCAGGCGCTGTTTGAAGAATTCCATAATCTGCGGCACCAGTTTGCCGGTTTCTTCCGGTTTGATGTCCAACAGATACAAAGTACCGGCGATAATTTTAGCCAGTGAAATATGATAGTTTGCATCAAGCAGGATATTGATAACGCCAAGAGCCTGACGGCGCAGCGCATACGGGTCCTGAGAACCGGTAGGAGCAAGCCCGCGGCTGAAAGTAGCGCAGATGTTGTCGAGTTTGTCGCCGATGCCGACAATGCGGCCGATGGTTGTTGCCGGCAGTGCATCGCCTGCAAAACGCGGCAGATAGTGTTCAAAAATGCCGGTGGCAACTTCCGGTTTTTCGCCGTCCAGCAGCGCATATTCGCGGCCCATTACGCCCTGCAGTTCGGTAAATTCAATTACCATGCCGGTAACAAGGTCGGTTTTGCACAAAAGTGCGCAGCGGCGCAGTTCTTCTTCATCAACGGGGGTGTTAATGGCAAAGCGCAGCATTTCCGCCATTTTAACAAGGCGTTCGCTCTTGTCGTACATATTGCCCAGACCTTCCTGGAAGGAAACAGTTTTAAGTTTTTCCAGACGGTCTTCCAGTTTGATTGCACGGTCTTCGTTAAAGAAGAACTCGGCATCGCTCAAACGTGCGCGCAGTACGCGTTCATTGCCGTGGGTTACAATATCAAGGTGTTCGCTGCCGCCGTTGCGTACGGTAATAAATTTATTCAGCAGATTGCCGTCTTCGTCAAGCACAGGGAAATATCTCTGGTGCTCACGCATCGGGGTAATAATGCATTCTTTCGGCAGGCTCAGGAATTTTTCCTCAAACTTGCCGCACAAAGCGGTCGGCCACTCAACAAGGTAGTTTACTTCTTCAAGCAAATCTTCGTTAATCTCGGCTTCGCCGCCGTTCTGCGCAGCCAAATCCTTAATCTGCTGCAAAATCAGCGCACGGCGTTCATCCTGGTCAACCATTACAAAATTGTCGTACATAACTTTTTTGTAATCGCCGGCCGAAGGAATTTCCACAGCGCCTTTAACTCCTGCCAGAGCAGAATAAACTTTGTTGCCAACTTTGCTGAGCGCTGCGCTGAGTAAGCCCTGGCTTTCTGCCGCAGCTTTAAGCGACTGCTGCATAAAGCGGTGACCCATGCTGAATTTACCGCTTTTTACGCCGCAGATTTCAACAGGGATAATCTGGTCGCCAAAGAGTGCAACCATCCAGCGGATAGGACGTACAAAACGGAATTCGTAATCTGCCCAGCGCATGGTTTTCGGGAAACTTAAAGAAGTTAAAATGTCCATTAAAAGGCCCGGCAAAAGTTCAATAACGGGCTGACCTGCCAGATGTTTAACGGCATAAACGTAGTTGTCGCGTACAACAAGGTCTTTTACGTCAACGCCCTGGCCGCGCGCAAAACCCTGTGCAGCTTTGCTGGGTGCGCCGCTTACATAGGCAATTTTAACGGAAGGGCCTTTGGCTTCAACAACAACGTCAGCCTGTGTTTCGGCAACGCCGCCGGCAATAAAAGCCATACGGCGGGGAGTGCCGTAAACGGTAATATCTTCACAAGGAATACGCAGCTCCTGCATTTTAGCAGCTGCAAGTTCTTTTAACTGTTTTAAAATGCCGGGCATAAATTTAGCCGGTATTTCTTCGGTGCCAATTTCAAACAATAATTTTTCCATTATAAATTCTCCCCTTTCAGCATCGGGAAGCCGAGCTTCTCCCTTTGTTCAACATAAGCAGCGGCACACAGCCTTGCCATGGCGCGCACGCGGGCAATAAAGGCCGTTCTTTCGCTTACGCTGATTGCCCCGCGGGAATCGAGCAGGTTAAAGGTATGCGAGCATTTCAAAACATAGTCGTAAGCCGGGCGGATATAGCCTGCTTCGATTACGCGTTTCGCTTCTGCTTCGTACTTGTCAAACAAATCGAACAGTAAATCGGTATCGGCAATCTGGAAGTTGTAGTAGGACTGCTCAACTTCGTTGGTATGGAAAACATCACCGTAGGTAACGCCGTCAACCCACTGAATGTCGAATACGTTTTCCACGCCCTGAATGTACATGGCAAGGCGTTCCAAACCATAGGTAATTTCTACGCTGACGGGTTTAACGTCAATGCTGCCAACCTGCTGGAAATAGGTAAACTGGGTAATTTCCATGCCGTCCAGCCATACTTCCCAGCCAAGGCCCCAGGCGCCCAAAGTCGGGGATTCCCAGTTGTCCTCTACAAAGCGGATGTCGTGCTCATCCTGATGAATGCCGAGCTCGGCAAGGCTTTGCAGGTACAGCTCCTGAATATTATCCGGCGAAGGTTTAATAATAACCTGGAATTGATGATGCTGGAAAAGGCGGTTCGGGTTATCGCCGTAGCGTCCGTCCGCTGGGCGGCGGGAAGGCTCTACATAGGCCACGCGCCAGGGTTCAGGCCCAAGCACTCTTAAAAACGTGCGCGGGTTCATGGTACCTGCGCCTTTTTCAATATCGTAGGGCTGCGTTAAAATACATTTCTGTTCGCCCCAGAATTTTTGCAGCTTCAAAATAATTGTCTGAAAATCCATAATATCCCTCCTGTATTTGCGTTACAAAAACGAAAGCCCCCGTCTCTGTAACAATATTAGTTACAGGGACGGAGGCACAAATGCTTCCGCGGTTCCACCCTGCTTGGCTGCAATTTGCAGCCCGCCTCGATGTTTATATAATTTGGCTCCAAGACGCCTTCGCCGCTGTTGCCGGCTTACACCGCCCCGGCTCGCTGAATGTGCGGTTACTACTTCTTATCATTGCTTAACAGAAAATATACCAAATAACTGCTGTTTTGTCAATGCTTAAAAACCGGTCTGACTTAAAAAGCCGAGGCTTTTTAAAGGTTTGTCGGTCTGGAAAACGATAAAGCGCTGCAAAATTTTTTCAAGCTCCATCAAGGCGCCGCCGCGCACTTTAAAAGGCTGCGGGTTGTTAAAATCAAGCGTTAAAAGCTGCGCCATAAACTCCTGCGCTTCCGTACCGAACGGCAACTCTTCGCCACCGTGACAGTCATTGCACACAAGCCCGCCCTGCACCACGCTGAAATACGCATCGCCTTCTGCCGGTTTGCCGCAGTTTACGCAGCTCTGGCAATTTGGCAGAATGCCTGTTAAAAACAGCAGCTTTACTATGTAAGAAAGCGCCACCAGGCGCGGATTATGCTTTGTAAGCACGCTGCGCACAGCCAAAAGCAGTTCGTATATTTCTTCCTGCGGCTGATGTTCTTCAGTTAAGTTTTCCGTTACTTCCGCAATTAAAGCGGCATAAGCCATCTGCTTTAAATCAAACTGCAACGGGTAACTTATAAGTTCGCAGCTTTTTAAAGTGTCCAGCTTCTTGCCGGCAAAAAAGTTCATGTCAAGCACAGCAAACGGCTGCACCAGCCTGCCGCCGTTGGTACGTGCATACCGCGCTCCGTACGCCAGAAAACTTATTTTGCCGTGCCCGCGCGAAAAGCAGACTGCGTACTTATCCGCAGTCTGCCAGTTTTTAACCTTTAAAATTAGTGCTTCGTCGTTAAAACCTTTATCAGTCATTGCTATTCATCCGCATAAACAGGCATTTCCGGCTGCTTTGCCGCACGCACGCGCGTTACGCGGAAGCCTTCGGCACGCAGTACCTCAAAGCTCCAGCCGTCTACCTCAATTTTATCGCCGGGTTCAGGCTTGCGTTCCAGTAAGCCGAACACCAGCCCGCCGATGGTATCTTCTTCCGGCTCTTCAAATTTAATATGCAAAAGGTCGGTAATATCGTCAAGCAGCACCATGCCGTCAAACTCATAAGTGCCGTCGGCGCGGTGTACAACTTCTTCCTCCTTATCGGCGTCATGCTCGTCCTGAATGTCACCGACAATTTCCTCAAGCAAATCTTCCATGGTTACAAGCCCTGCCGTGCCGCCGTATTCATCGGCCACAACAACAAGCTGCACGCGTTTTTGCTGCATGGTCTGCAAAACCTTGCTTATATCCATGCTCTCCGGCACTACCATAATCGGGCTCATGCGCGAACGCATGTCAAAATTTTCCTTTTCGCTGTCTTTAATGTTAATAAGGCTGCGTACATGCACAACGCCTAGCACATGGTCCTTATCCTCATGCACCAGCGGGTAGCGTGTATGCCTTGTAGCCATCACTTTGGCAATGTTTTTTTCAAAACTGTCTTCAACGTACAGGCACACCATATCCTGACGCGGCACCATAACTTCACGCGCCACGCGGTCGGCAAAGTCAAAAACATTATCAAGCAGGCGGCTTTCCATATGGTCAAGCTTGCCGCCCTGTTCACTGGCGCTTACAATCATACGCAGTTCTTCCTCACTGCGCGAAATATCTTCCGTCGGTACCTTATCCATTTTTAATGCTTTAAGCACCGCCTTGGCTGCTTTATTAAAAAACACAACCAGCGGGTACATTAAATAATGGAAAAATATCAGCGGATAAGCTATTGCCATTGCCGCATGCTCCACATGCGCAAGGCTGATAACCCTCGGCACAAGCTCACCAAACACAACATGCACAAACACAATCAGCAAAAATGCGCATAAAACAACTACGCCATCGTCATACCAGTGCTCACCGATTAAGTCAAAGCCGTCAGCAATAATGCCTGCCAGAAGCGGGCCGCAGAACCAGCCCAAAATCAGCGATGACGCCGTTATGCCAAGCTGAACGGCGCTGATATAAGTATCACGCTTCTGCGTCATTTTAAGCACCAGCTCCGCACGGCTGTTGCCCTGTGCAATAAGTTCTTCAAGCCTTGCCGGGCGTATGCTTACCAAAGCGTATTCAGATACAACAAAAAATGCGTTTAAGCCTGTAATTAAAAGAGCGGCCAAAATTTTTAATAAATCCGCCACGTGACTGTCAATAAGTCATCTCTCCCCACATAAATAAATTAGCTGCTGTAGCCAAACTGTTTTAAGGCTTTGTCCTTGTTGCGCCAGTCGGGCTTAACTTTAACCCACAAATCCAAAAATACCTTGTCGCCCAAAAGCGCTTCAATGTCGCTGCGGGCTTCCAGGCCTATCTTTTTAAGCAGGCTGCCCTTGGCGCCTATAACAATGCCCTTCTGCGATTCGCGCTCCACAAAAATGGTAGCGCGGATATAAATATCGTTGTTGGTACGCACTTTAAATTCTTCAACCTCAACAGCAACGGAATGAGGAATTTCGTCGCGCGTATTTGTCAAAACTTTTTCGCGTATCATTTCAGCTGCAATTACGCGTTCCGGCTGGTCGGTTATCATGTCCTCATCATAATATGCAGGGCCTTCCGGCAGATGTTTGGTAATTTCATCAACCAGCGCTTTAAAATCAGTGTCCTGCAAGGCAGATACCGGCACCACGGCGGCAAAATTATAATCGTTTACGTAATTGGCAATAATTCCGAAAAGCTTTGATTTATCTTCAAGTTTATCAACTTTGTTGGCAACAAGTATTACCGTGGTTTTTACTTTTTTAAGCTGCTCGATAATGTAATCTTCGCCTGAGCCGCGTTTTTCGCTCACATCCACAACAAAAAGAATTACGTCTACCTCTTTTAACGTGCTTTCTGCCGCGCGCACCATGTACTGCCCAAGTTTGTGATGCGGTTTGTGAATGCCCGGCGTGTCGAGAAACATAATCTGCGCGTTATCAGTATTTAAAATGCACATAATTTTGTTGCGCGTTGTTTGCGGACGGTCGCTCATAATGGCAATTTTTTCGCCGATAAGCGCGTTTGTTAATGTGCTTTTGCCAACGTTAGGCCTTCCAACCATAGCGGCAAAGCCTGTGTAATGTTTGTTCTTTTCTATTTTATTTCTCTCCTTTGTTATTCATGCTTTCCTGCCCAAAACCGTAAGGCAGCAATTCTTCTGCCGACATGGTTTTGATTGCTTCCTTTAAATTGCCCATAACAACAATCGGTATGCCAAACTCGGCAATTACCTGCCGGCATGCTCCGCAGGGCGCTACCGGTTCGGGGCTGTCTGCCGCCACTGCCAGCATTTTAAACCTGCGCTCACCGGCGCCAACTGCCGCAAATATGGCGTTGCGCTCCGCGCAGCAGGTTAAGCCGTAACTGGCGTTTTCTATATTGCAGCCTGTATAAACCCTGCCGCTTTCGGCAAGCAGCGCTGCGCCTACGGCAAAGTGCGAATAAGGTGCATAGGCATTTTGGCGCGCTTTGCGCGCTATTTTCATCAGTTCTTTTGCGTCCATTATCTGCCGCCTTCTAAAAATTCCTCGCTCAGTTCAATCTCGCGCAGGGCTTCTTCTTCTTTGGCACGCATAATTACCTTGTCTTCTTCCGTCATGTGGTCATAACCGAGCAGATGCAAAAGCCCATGTACGGCAAGGTAAACCACTTCGCGCGTCAGCCCGTGCCCAAATTCTTCACCCTGGCGCTGCGCAGTTTCGGCAGAAATTATAATATCGCCCAAAAGATGTTCTTCCGGCGCGTCTAACAGTTCCGGCTCATCTTCGCCGCCTTCGTCAAGCGCAAAGCTTAAAACATCAGTCGGGCGATCAACATCCCTGTATTCACGGTTCAGGCGGTGTATTTCTTCGTCGTCAACAATGGTAATGTCAACTTCCGTCTGCTCTGTAAGCCCGTGCAGGCGTGCAGCAGCATTCAGCCCGGCAACAAGCCTGCTCTTTAAAGCATCATCTATTACTATTTTGTCCTGGTCATTTTCTAACGTTATCAGCATGTTTTTTCTCCCGTTTATGCTTTTCTTTTTCGTATTCTTCGTAAGCGCGGATAACGGCACCGACAATTTCGTGGCGCACAACATCCGTTTCGCCAAAATTTACCACGCCAATACCGGGAGTATTGCGCAAAATATAGGCGGCCTGCTTTAAACCGCTCTTTTTGCCGCCCGGCAGGTCTATCTGGGTAACGTCACCTGTTATAACCATTTTAGAGCCGAAGCCGAAACGGGTTAAAAACATCTTCATCTGCTCCGGCGTAGTATTCTGCGCCTCGTCCAAGATGATAAACGCTTCGTTCAGCGTGCGTCCGCGCATATACGCCAGCGGCGCAACCTCAATCGTGCCGCGGGTAATATATTTCTGAAAGGTTTCATTGCCAAGCATGTCATAAAGCGCATCATACAAAGGGCGCAGGTAAGGGTCAACTTTATCCTGCATATCGCCGGGCAAAAAGCCTAATTTTTCACCGGCTTCAACGGCAGGACGCGTTAAAATAATGCGCTCAACTTCTTTGTTTTTCAGCGCCTTAACCGCAAGCGCCACGGCCAGGTAAGTTTTGCCTGTACCGGCAGGCCCTATGCCAATGGTTATCGCATTACGGCGGATTGCATCAATATAATTCCACTGCCCCAGTGTTTTTGCCTTAACCTGTCTGCCGCGCCTTGTTACGATAATCGTATCGGCATACATGCGGTGCAGTGCGTCAAGCTGCGCTTCGGCAATCATGCGTATGCTGTAACGCACATCGTGCGTGGTAATGGCAGCACCCTGACGCTCCAAAAACAGCAGCTCCTTAAAAAGGTTCTCCAGCTGCTTAACTTCTTCTTCGCTGCCGCTGAAACTGATTACATTACCGCGCGCTACGATTTTAGCGTCATAACACTCCTGAATAACGCGCAAAAGTTCGTCATTACGCCCCAGAATGGCCAGCATCTCCTGCTGGTCCTGTACTTCAATCAAGCCTTCGCTTTGCATTAAAGTCAAGTCCGCGCTCCTTTCATTACTGCTTAATGGTTATTTTGTTAATTACAACATCTTTTAAAGGTTTATCGTTAGCATCGGTTGCCACTTTGCCAATGCGGTAAACAACTTCCATGCCTTTGGTTACTTTGCCAAACACGGCATGTTTGCCGTCAAGCCACGGGCAGTCGCGCAGCGTGATGAAAAACTGGCTGCCGCCGGTATCAGGGCCTGCGTTAGCCATGGAAAGTACGCCCGGCCCGTCGTGAAGCAGCTTGCTGTTGAACTCATCTTTAATGGTGTAGCCGGGGCCGCCCATACCGGTTCCCGTCGGGTCGCCGCCCTGAATCATGAAATTATCAATAACGCGGTGAAAAATTACGCCGTTGTAAAAACCTTTGTTGGCAAGGTCAATAAAATTTTTGCAGGTATTCGGCGCCAAATCGGTTGCCAGAGCCACTTCAAAATTGCCCATATTGGTTTCAAACACCGCCGTTGCCGGAGGCATTGCTTCTTTCTGCGGTTCGCTGCCGCAGGCACTTACAGCCACGCTGCACATAAGCATTATTAACAGTAACAGTTTTTTCAAAACCATTCCTCCCAAAATTTAAAAATAGTTATAAGTATATTATACCTCTTAAAAGACTCGCGCGTCAAAAATTACAGGCGCGAACGCAGCCAGCCGATAACTTCTTCCGCCGCTTTATTGCTGTGATTGGTAAAACTGTGGTCGGCGCCGTTTACAATAACCAGTTTCTTCGGCCGCCCTGCAAGAGCAAAGCTGCGCTGCGCCTGCTCTACATTCACCGTTTCATCCTCACTGCCGTGAATTACAAGCAGCGGGCGTTTCTGCCACGCTTTAAGCATTGCCTGCAAATCGTAATTATCAAGGTCACTTACAAAATCCGGCGTCAGCGTAATACTGCCGCGTTCATCCTCCAAATTAAGCGTTTCTCCGTTTTTTAAACGGTTGTAATTATCAGTGCCCAGTGCATTTTTAAAAGTAGCGTGCAAATCATTCGGCGTTGCCCATAAAGCAAGCCCGGCAATTTCACTGCGGCGCGAAGCAGTAACCAACGAAGCCGCTCCGCCCATGCTGCGCCCCAGTAAAAAAATACGCGGATTTTTATATTCTTTCATTGCAAAATCAAGCACAGAATTCAGTTCTTCAATCTGATGCGAAAGAATCTGGCTGCCGGTAAAATTAAAACGCAGAACGTTCACAAACAGCGACGCCATCTGTGAAAGATACGCCGCCCTGCCGCCACCTTCCATACTGCCGCGGAAACCGTGCGCCATTATTAAAAGGTTGTTCGGCGCCTCGTCATCCTGGCACGGCTGAAACTTAGCGTCCATATCGCCATACGGACCGCTGATTTTTAAAGGTTCATCAAATTTAACTTTCATTATACAATCCTTCTTTTATATGGTTATGCTTATATTATATCAAAACCAACAAAAAATATAAAACAATAAAATATTAAAAATAGTTTACAAACCCGGCACTTTAAATATTATTTTACTTAAAATTAAAAACTATTGACAAAAACAACCTGCCATGGTATTATTACTATTGTTCCGTGACACCACGGACATAAAAAACGTGCCGAAGTGGCGGAATTGGCAGACGCACTTGACTCAAAATCAAGCGTGGTTACCCCACGTGCCGGTTCGAGTCCGGCCTTCGGCACCAAAATGAAATTTACGCTTCTGAACTTATTTCAGAAGCGTTTTTGTTTGTATAACGAAAACAGGACAGCCTAATCAGCCGTCCTGTTTTTCTGTTTATTTTTGTTTTTTCCGGCATTTATAATCTTTTTCAATATCGCGCTTCCATTCTGCGCCGTTCGGTGCCCCTGCACTCATTGTTTTAATAAATTTGCACACCCCTTCAAAATTAAGGTTAATGCCCTCGCCGTCATTATTAAAATCAACCGCGCGCTCTTTTTCAATACCAAAACCGGCTGCCGTTGCTACTGCATCTATATTGGCACCAAAGAACAAAAACTCCCAGCCGGCTTCTTTCTGTGCTTCAATAAGCTGTTTTACCTGCGATGCCGTATAATGTTTGCTGGCATTTTCCAAACCATCCGTAGTAATTACAACCAATGTATGTTCCGGCACATCTTCGTCACGGATATATTTATGAATGCCTTTTATATGCTCAACAGTTTTGCCAACCGCATCCAAAAGTGCCGTGCAGCCGCCAACATAATATTCTTTCTCTGTTAAAGCTTCCACATTTTCCGCTTTTAGCCTGTCATGAAGCGTTTCCGTTTCATGGCTAAAAAGTACTGTTGTTACAAGCACTTCACCGCCGCTTTCTTTCTGCTTTTTAAGCATAGAATTAAATCCGCCCACCGTGTCTTTTTCAAGGCCGCTCATAGAACCGCTTTTGTCAAGAATAAATACCAATTCCGTTAAATTCTTTTTCATAATCTTTTACCTCCAAAATATAAATAAGCTGCAAGCACTTTATTTTGCTTACAGCTTTATTGTAAAAGATTTTCATTTTTAAAAGGTCGCCTTTCAAGCGACATTTGCGCCGCCAAGCAAAAGCTGGTCAAACTTATACAAAGACAAATTTATTTCGCAAATATCATAAATACCGCGGCTTATATAATACTCAACAATAATATCGAAAGGCTGCGACGGCGACAGAGCAAAACCGGCCTTTTCCAACAGTTCTTCCGTTTCGTCTAGCGTAAGCTTAAGCGCTACTGCAAAAGCAACAGCAGTCTGCTTTTTCGGCTTGTAATTTTTGTCGCCGCGTATTTTGCTGAACAACCGCCTGTCCACATTTGCAGCCCTGTAACATTCTGCGTCCGTCATACCGTTTTCGTCTATCTTGCGCAGCAGCATTTGTGAAAAACTTTCGTCTGCATAAGCCAGGCAGCGCTCAAGTTCTTCATCACGCATGTTCTTGTTAAAAACAGCTGCGGCAGGAGCATTGCAAAATTTTAACAAACTTAATTTTTCTAACGGAATTTCAAAATCATCTTTGCCTAAAAACAGCGAAACTTCTTTTAAAATTTCTGCTTCCGTGCGCCGAGGTTTTGCTTCAAAAAGCGCAATATAAACGCTGATATCATTATGCAGAAGAAATTCACCAACAGTTTTTACCGCAACAGCCAAAGCCTCATCTTTAGGGTAACCATATGCACCGGCAGATATCAGCGGAAACGCTACCGATTCGCAGTTATTGGCCACAGCAAGTTTCAGTGCCTCACGGTAGCACGATTGCAGTAATTCCTTTTCTTTACTTTTGCCGCCGCGCCAAACCGGGCCTACTGTATGAATTACATACTTTGCAGGCAAATTATACCCGCCGGTTATCTTGGCTTCACCGGTACGGCAGCCGTTAAGCCTGCGGCATTCTTCCAACAGTCCTCTGCCTGCTGCGCGGTGTATGGCACCGTCTACACCGCCGCCACCCAAAAGGCTGTTATTGGCAGCGTTAACAATAGCGTCTACTTTTAACGTAGTTATATCTGCTTTTATAATTTGTAACGGCATTTTGCGTCCTCCCGTAAAACATTATAATTTTATTTTACACCAGCAACGCTTTTTGCGCAAAAATCAGGCTGTTAAATTAAAAAGTAATTCCTTTTAACTGCAAAGCCTTGAACAACGCCGCAAACATCAGCCCATAACAAATAATAGAACAAACTTCATCCTTAGTAAACTGCATTACAATTCCCCCCACAACAAATTTATCACAGAAGCATTTTGCGGCAAGCTATGTACAATAGCCAGTAAAATATTAACTATAACCATCAATATAACAACTGCCTGTAATCGCTTGTGCGGATAAAAATATTCAACAAAAACATAAGCTAAAGAACTGCACAGCCAGGCACCTAAAGCATACCCCATATTATCACCGCCTTAATTTTTATAACAACTACAAAACCGGAGCTGCGCATTTACAACTCCGGCTTTTTTATTTAATCTTCATTCAAGCTGCGCAGCTTGTTTTGTGCAATAGCAAAATCCATACCGGCAGCAGCCTTTAAAAATTTACGCGCCCAGTCAATATCCTCTTTCTCTAAAATACAGCCAAAATCGTATAAACCTTTAGCGTCACCTGCTTTTTGCAGTTTATCCAAAAGTGCTGTCAAAACATCATCGGAATAACCGCTTTTTACTTCATAATCATCATCGTTTTCGGCAATAACATTATCATAAAAGCCTTTTACCAAAAGCCCGCCAATAAAACTGCCTACTGCCCATACAACCGGAAATGCCATAATAAATTACCTCTCTTTCTTTTACAAATCTTATTCTTTCACTATCATCAGCAAAAACCTTACCGCCTTCGCTGTACTTATATTATAAAAAACGAGATAGCCAAATTTTGGCTATCTCGTAGCAATAATATATTTACATTCTAAAATTTATTCAATATAACTTAAGGAAATAACCCTTTAAAAATGCTTCCTAACGTATTTACCGCACTATTACTTGTACTACTTAACATACCTTCTAGCTGAGTTTTTGCTCTTTCATTACCATTATCCGCTGATTTTTTATACCATTCAACAGCCTTATACCAATCTGCCTCGACTCCACTGCCGGCGAAATAACAGACACCAATATTATACTGAGCATCACTATCATTTTGATCTGCTGCTTTCATATACCATTCTAATGCTTTTTGATAATCTTGTTCAACCCCATCGCCAAAAGCATAGCACTAGCCCAATTGATTTTGTGCTGGTGCATACTCCTGCTCATCAGCATAACCATGTCCCTGATTGCCATGCAAACGTTCCAACTCGGTATTGTGGGCAGCCGAATTAAAATTTGCATTAGTATTACCTAATGATGTTTTGATATTAGTATTTCTTTTTGATTTTAAATCAAGTTTCATATCTATCATCTTATAATTAATTAAAATGAATATCCAAAACGAGCTAATTGCTCTCTAACTTCATCTTCTTGCTTTTGTAAATCATTACTCATTGTTCTTTCTATAAACTCCGAAAAAATATTCTGCATTTTTTTACTATCGTTTATAAGACGCCATAAGGTTACGCCAATTCCACCAATATCAATTTTTTTATAATCGTCAGTTAAGCCAACATAACCAACGTTTATAATTGATGATAAAGTATTAGAATACATTAAAATTTTTCTTGTTCGTGCTTCATAAAGCTTGTTATCGTCCAAATTTGGATTAAACCACAATCTGTGAAAATACCAAATAATCAAATTAATAAGCATAGAGAGTGCCGCACCTTTAGTTACACTCCAGCTATCTATACGTATATTTGTTCCCATTAAATATTTAGAAATTTCTGGGCTTAGTATATTTAAATATGGTAATGGTAAACCTTGCTTAGTAAAGAAATCACTTCCCATATGAATTGCTTGTTTAAAAAATGAAACAGCTAAAATTTTACGATTATCCTCTACCATATCCATTGTCCAGTTTAAAATTTTTGATATATGAGTTTTCTCATTTATCTTATGCTCTACTACTTTATAAGATGGATACCATTCAGCAATAAGCTTTTTAAAATCTGTATCTAATATAAATTCACCATTTTCATAATTTAAAATACCGTTATTCACTGTTAATGTATTCGTTGCAATATTTGCAGTCCCAACTACCCACCCAGCTATTAAATCATGACCTAAAGTTTTATATCTATGAGTTGCTCCAGATAAACCAGTAGAAAAATCATCACCATATTTTGCTTTAAACCATTCAGAACGTTGTATTGCATCATATGGAACAGATAAATCCCCCAATAATTGACTTAATGTAGCGGGCATATATTTTTCTATAAATTCATCTGCCGAACTAGCCTGTTCCAATTTTAAAGCTTCATTTGACAAAACTGACCAACGTAATACTTGTAATGCAGAACAAAAAACAAGTATCTTTAAATCTAAATCAGTTAACGCAGTTTTAAACTTAAATTCTTGAACTAACTTATCATACTTATCCATATGCAATTGCGTTGCTATTTCTATTTCCGTTTTATCCATTAATAAAATCTCATCTAAAGATTTATTATTATCCCCTAAATCAAAAGGTCCTCTCTTTGCTGGTTTTTGAATCACAATAACATCCTCCAAAATTATTTCCTGCTTTCAAGATATTGTTTCCACTGCTGCTCATAAAAAATTTTCTCGTTTTCACTTGGATATTCTTTGCAAGCAAAAAATATGGCTCTAATTCTTTCATCCAGTTCCTTTAAATCCTTATAATTCATCTCATTTAAATACAACTTTTTTATTTCTTCAAAATTAGGTCTTGTTTTATATACTTTTAATACTTCATCTTTAACATATTCTTCTTGAAAATATAAATTTCCAAGGACCTCCTGTGTTGCTTTCTCATCATTTTCAGACCATAAGCCATCTAAATTACCAATGTATAATGCTATTGCAAAAGCTCCAGCTACTTTAATGACATGCTGTTTCGTAGATTTATTAAATTTTTTTGCAGTATCAACATTACCTTCTCTATATCCATTTTTATATCCACTCTCATGCCCATCTCGATACCCTTTTTCAAATCCCTTCTTCTTTCCTAACACATATCCAACACTTGTGCATACTACTGTACCAACTAATATGCCAATGACTGACTTAGCATTAGTCATTTTTGTAACCCCCAATACATTATCTTAATTTTCTACAAATCTTTTATTAAGACTTTAAGCAATTTTCACGATATAACTTTTATTTTGCATTATAATTTAAATTATTTTGATTTTATTGTATTCATATTATTCCACTACCTCCACCATATCGCCTTGGCTGCGCAGCCACATATTAATACCCTTACCAAATACTTCGGCGCTGATTAAATAGCCGCTACCGTCATACTGTAATATTTTAGCCGTTGGTAATCTGTCTAAAACAGCTTCTACCGAAGGTCCCTTGTACCAGAACTTTATTTTTTGCAGTTTGCCACCGTACATAAACTGCACGCGCTTACGGAACTCGCCTTCTTCAAATCTATTTTGGTATGGCACGTTAAAATGCCTCTCAGTTACGGCGTATTCTTTTATGCGGTCTATCCTGTAAATTGTTGGAAATGGGTCGTTTTCTACTTCAAATTTTACTTTTTCGCTCTGTTCATCTTCATTTATAAACCCTACAATGTAAAAATAAAACTCGGAGAACATTATGCCTACAGGCTTGAGTACACGGCTTACATCATCACCACTCTGGCGCATATAGGTTATTTTAATTTCTTTATGTTCCCTTATTGCCGCAGATAAATTCCACATTTTTTCAAGAATTTCTTTTTTGTGCCTTGGTTCTACGTAATGATATTTTTCATTAGCAATCAAATCCGTTACTTGCCGTCTGTTATACGGCGGCACGCAGCAGCTTATAAGTTTTTCCAGTATCGGGAATAATTCAACCTTGGTCAGCGAGCGGCTTTCAAGCAAAACTTTCAGCACGGCAAAAGTTTCTTCGTTAGTTAGTAAATTACGCAGCGGAGGCACAAGACGGTAGGCATTAAGCTTTCTGTCGTAGATAAGTTCCTGAACTACGCCGGTAGTTTCGCTTCTGTCAGCAAAAAAAGACCGCAAATCCTCTATGTCACGCTGTATTGAACGCAGTGAGCAGTTATATTTTACTGCTTCGCACGCTTTATACAATGGCTTGCCTTCAGCAAGCTGCGCATACATAGCAAGCAGGCGGTCTTTAGCTATTTTTAAGTCTTTTTGTTCCGTAGTCATAATAATTACCTTCCGCAGACAGTTTTATATATTATATATTACAAAACTATCTGGCCAGCATGTGGCTATGTGTAATTTATTTTTATCAAGAACTGCTTTAATTTTAAAGCAGAAGTACAGATTTTATATAATTCTATAAATTACAGCAAATTACCTTCTTTAAACATAATTAAATATTTTCGCTGCTGCTTAAAAGTAAATTTACATCTATATCAAGCCCTACGGCAATCGAAAGCAGCGTTTCGAGTGAATAGCTTTTACCGTTATTGCCTCGTTCTATCTGGCCTAAATATGTTGTACTGATACCGATTTTACCTGCAAGCTGCCCCTGAGTATAGCCGCGCATTTTTCTGTAATATGCAATTTTTAAACCTATCATTTTATATCGCATTGCAAACACGGCTATCCTCACACTCCCTATATTTTATTTTCTCATATTTTTAATTTTTTATTTTGCACTTATAGACTGTATTTTTAGGTATATAGTTTGTGTTGGAGTTTTGTTAAGTTAAACAAAAGGCAGCCTGCTATGAAGCTGCCTTAAAATACGATAAATTTAATTTTTCCAGTCCGGCGCTTCCCGTACATTTACTTGGTAAAGTTTGCCATCCACAAAGCCAAAGCTGTATATCTGCCCGTTGGGCATTAAGTAATTAAGCCAATCGGGCTGCGCCGAAAGTTGGTAGTAAGGCTGCATTTTTTTTGCAACAGTATTCATACTGTCACCAATTTTAATACCGTTGCTTAAACTGCCTGTAAAACTTTCAATTACACTTACACTATCCTGCACCTGGTAATTAAAATACGGCATAAAATCAACCACTACACCGTTGGCAAACACGTTGGTAATATGAATTGTGCCCTCGCCTTTTTGTAATTGAAGCGGTGCTTTGCTGTAAAATTCATCTTCTGTAGAGTTAAAGTTTAAACCGTCAAAATTAAGGTTTGGCGTTGCATTTTTATAATGCTTTTTGATGATACCGAGGTTTTCGTGCATTGTTTTTAAATCCTGCTGCACCCGGTCTAACGGTTTGTATACGTCTTTCAGCGCGTTATTTTTCCACAGCAATTCTTTAAATTGCGGGTGTATCAGCAAATATTCCGGCACGTCCTGCTCTCTGCCGTTTTTCCATGTTAAGGTGGTTGTGCCTATTTGCAGCACGTCGCCGTTGTAGGCATAGCCAGGCAGCTCGCTGCCATCGGCGCCATTAGGCAGATATAAAACGCCAAGGCAGTTTCTAAAGTTAGGAAAGGTTTCAAAAAATAGCCGCTGCGTTCCATAAAGTACATAGCCACCGTCGAGAGGCTGATCGACCCATGCGTAAATATTTCTAACTTCGCGTGGGTTTAAATTATCGGCGTTAATGCCTTTGTTTGCAGGCAGGTAATCTTCAATATCTGCTTTGGTTTCATTAACCATTTTTTCTAATGTTGACTGTATATAAGCGTATTTTACCAGCGCTATAAACGGCGACATATATTCATCTCTGCCGCCTGCTTCAATGTGCAGGTTGGCGTTTTTATCGTTGTTTACGGCTTCGTACAGCGTTTGTAAAAATTGCCTGTTATCATTGCCGCCCACTTCTTTTAATGTAATTTCAAAAGCTGCGTCGGCAATATTATAAGCAACCTGCGGTTTATCTGCGTCCGGCGCGTTACGGTAAAGTTCAAAAACCGGCGCCATGTTGCCTGTTTTAATAGCTTCGGCAACTATTTTTTCTGTATCGTCGTGCATAAACCAATAAACGGCGCCGCCTATTGCCGCCACAATCACGGCAACTACTGCAATTAAAGAAAATGGCGATGTTTTTGACGTTTTATCTTCCGGCTCGGCATTGCCGTTATCAACGCTATCGCCGCTGGGCAGGCTGTTTTGATTTGCGTCAGCCTGTGCCGCCCATTCGCCAAATTCATAACGGCAGTGCTGGCAAAACTTGCTGCCGTAATCTACTAATCCGCCGCAGCTTGGGCAGATGTATTTTGGTTCGTCCATGTTTTAACACCCCATTATCAATATTTGCCTGCAAGCGGGTCCGGTCCGTATTTATTGGGACCGGTTGTACCTTTAGCAAACACCAGTTTAAATGCAGGTATAATTAAAAGTGTTGCAAAAATGTATAAGCCCGATTTATCAAGGTCATGGCATCTTCTGATATTAATAGTAAGGCTTGAATAAAACATCACTGTACAAATAATTAAACACAAAACTACTGTTATTAAATAACCCGTCAAATCTCCCTCAAGCATTGAGTTGGCACCTATAATTCCCAGCATAAATGAAATTACCGAAGCAACTACACCTAAAGATAAATTTCTTAAAAAGGCAGCTTTTCTGTTTAACCTGCCTTTGGTAGAAAAGTATTTTTCAAAAAATGATTCTTCTTTTACAACAGCAGCATTATTATTTACCGGCGCAGAAGAATAAGCATTACCCCAATTTCCCAAAGCATTGCCGCAATGCGGACAAAACCTTGTTCCGTAATCAATTAACCCGCTGCAGTTTGGGCATACATATTTTTGTTCAGCCATAATAAACAACTCCTTTAATTATAAAATCATTTATTTCCGGATAAAAAAGTTTTAAAAGCAAATACAATTATTGCTAATGGTATTGTAAACATACCTAAAAAAGCAGCTAAAACAATTTCCCTAATGATATAATAGCCTGTATTAAAATAAATTACCCCAACTTGTCCAAGCAGAGTTCGCCTTAAATACTGATTGGCATTATACCCCAGTAAAATATACACAACTATTAACAAACCATCCATTTTAACATTCCTCCTGTAATAAAATTTTATATTATGTGTTTAAAACTATTGTTTAACTTTACACAACACTATCACTAATCAGTGCCGCTGCGTCAATCTCCAGCTTTTCTGCAATCAGTAAAAGCACCTGCAAGCTTGGCATTTGCTTTCCGCATTCTATTTTGCTTAAATACTGTGAGGTTATGCCTACTTTTCCTGCAAGTTCTGTTTGCCCAATCTTTTTAAGCTGCCTGTAAAATTTTATTTTGGCACCGATTTTAATATACCGCTCGCGTTCATCGCCCATTTAATCACCAACCTGTCGCTATATAAATAATTATGACATTTATATAAAAATGCTTCTTGCACTTATGGTTTTAAATTTAGCTTTAATAGTTTATGCAAAGGCGCCTGCAATTTTATTTTTAGTACTTTACAGTTCTTATTTTAAACTAAATTAAATTTTAATCGGTGTCCCATCAGGACACAAAAATAGCGCAGACCGTAAATCTGCGCTAAAATTTTAGTTTATTTTTATATTATAGTTCTTCGTTATAGGTATTATATTATCGCCGCTTACTGTAACTTCAGCTGCCGGCTCACTGCCGGTTTGATAATAATCAGCTATTGCGCCTGTCAGCGGAAACTCAAAATAATCACCGGCAGGTATTGTGCCTGCAAGTAAAATTGTTACTTCATCGGCATAGCCTGCAGCATTTTTTGTAAGCCGCCAGTTAATCGTTCTGCCACCCCACGCTTTTGCTGTAAAATTATTTCCGGCTGCACAAATACCGGTAAACTTTATTTTCACTGTCGGGTTTTCCATTGCCTGGCCGCTGTTATTTTGCACTGTAAAAACAGGATATTTTTCCGGCTGTAATAACGTTAGCCCTTGCTGAGCACCTTGTTTACGTGCCGTTTCGTTAAGCGGATTTGTATTTACCGCAAACACTAAATTATTGGCGTTCAGCGTTATGCTGTTTGTTGCTGCGCGTTGACTTTTTTCTTGTGGCAAAGCAGTTTTCGGCTTTTGCACCGGCTGCTCAATCTCTGTTTTTTGTTCTCTTGGTTTTTCCTGCGGCATATCTTTAGGTTGTACTTTTTCTTCAGCCTTTTGTTCTGCGCCAGGCGGTATAGCTTCTTGTTGCACATGCCGGTTAAACAAAAAATATATTCCGCTGCACGCAATAATTATTGCTAAAATTATGAAAATAAATTTCTTTTTGCCACTATTATTTTTAAGCAGCAGCTTTTTTAATTCTGCGGCAGAAGCTATGCGTTTTTGCGGGTCGAAGGCAGTACAGCCTGCAATTATTTTGCAAAACTTTGCATTATGAGAACTTCCGCAAAGAATTTCCATAGTTTTTCCCAAAGCATAAATATCACTGCGCGCGTCCGTAGTTGTAAAACCATATTGTTCCGGCGGAGCAAAACCAGGCGTGCCTAAAATAACAGTATCATGTTCTTTAGTGTTGCCTTCAGCTTTTGCAGCCCCAAAATCAATCAGCCAAACACTGCTGCCCTGCACAATTATGTTGCCAGGTTTAATATCGCGGTGCAATATGCCATATCCGTGAAGTACGATCAGTGCCTCGCAAATCTGCAAAGCAATATTACGAACCTGCTCTGCTGTAAATTTTTTGCCTTGTTCAAGCTCTGCCGCTAAAGTTTCACCGCTGATAAATTCTTCTATTACATAAGTTTTGCCATATGCTTCCGAACAATAATAAATTTCAGGTATATGCGCGCATTTTATCTGCACCAGCTTTTTATACGGCAAACCGGTACGTGCAATAATTTTGCGGATATAAACTGCACCCGTAGTATCTGCCACCAGTTCTGTCCGGCCATTTGCATTTTCTTTCAATACCGATATTCTTTTAAAATTAGTTTCAATAAATTCAGCTGTAATACTCATTTTACTCCGACCATAAATTTGTTGTATAATATTATAGCATAGAATTTTTCAGAGGTGTATTATGGAAAAATCAACCGAAGATTTACAGTCTGAACTTACGCAAGTACAATCATATGACGAATTTTACGATAAAAATACATCCGAAATTAAGTTCCCTTCAGCTGTTGATTATTTAAATTATTTGCTTGATTTAAAAGGCATAACAAATAAAGCCGATTTTATAAAAAAGACAAACCTTGAAAGGACCTACGTCTATCATATTTTAAATGGAAACAAAAATCCGGGGCGCGACAAACTTATTATTTTGGCACTTGCCGCTCAAGCCAATATTACCGAAACGCAAAATTTGCTAAAATACGCCGGCGAACGGCCGCTTTATGTACGCGACAGACGCGACGGACTTATTTTTTACGCTATTGAACACGGTAAAGATTTAGATGCAGTAAACATTTTACTTGATGAAAACAATTTGGAAATATTGAAATGATAAAGAAAACGCATTCTCAAAGCCTTAAAACTTTAAGAATGCGTTTTTAGTGTTTTCTTATTCAGCATTTTCCAGCAGCATACGTATGCCGTTAAACATTTCTTCCTGCTGCGGCAAAATTATTTTTTCACGTTCGGACGTTACCTGCTCAAACACTGGCTGCATTATTTCACGGGCAAAACTATACCTGTAATCACTGGCATACATATCTTTCAGCAAACCGCCATCAATTGTATCTTTTAATATATCGGCAATTTTTTCTGCCTCTTTCTGGCTTATAAGAAATTCGCCTGCCATATCTTTAAAAACATCTTCAATAATTTCAACCATTTCTTTGGCATCGTCTTCAATAAATTCATCCAGCACGGCTGAAGAAACACTGTTAGCGGCTGAACCGCCGACAAATGAACCTATCAGCCCGCCGACAAAACCTCCTACGGCAGTGCCTATTACCGGAACTACAGAACCAAGTGCCGCGCCAGCAGAAGCACCTCCAACCCAACCTGCCGTACCGCCTGCAACCGTGGCCGTAGTATTTGTAATATTTTTAAAAAGCTGAGCTGCAGAAATTCTGCCGCGGAAAATATTTATGATATCAACACTCGAAAGCACAACAACAGAAGCTGCCGCCGTTACTACATTGCCGCGCAGCAATTTGGACGCACTTTTCATAGCTGCCGCACCGTAAATATTTTTTCCTGTCCGCAGCGCGTTAACCAGCATTTGTGATGCTTTTGGACCCATCAAATTTACAATAGCATCACTGCTGGCCTTAAAAGCACCATTTAAAACTGATTTTTGCAGCTGGCTTGTAACTACTGCTGTTAAAAATGCCGTGCCGCCTACTTTTAAACCTGCTGCTGCCGCAGATTCCAAAGCAACATCAACATCTTCGCCGCGCCACAACGATATTGCAAATGTCAGCCCGGCGCTAAGTCCAAAGCTGTATGCGGCAATAACAGCACCATTGGCAGCGTCAAACGTAATGGATTCCACCGTACCGGCTTTAGCAATATTTTTAGCCTGCTCATAGGTAAAATTACCTTTGCGCACAATTTCTTTAGCTTTGGCCGGGTCTGTAACGCCAGGCACCTGCCCTTTTTTTATACGCTCTGCCATTGCTTTAACGGCATCATCATATTTATCAAGCGGAACCTCTATCTGCATTGGGCTGCCGTCAGCATTAAAATAACGGAAACGGTCATTTTCAAAGCATTCTTTTATACATTTAGCACCTGTTTTGCAGTATTTAGACTGAATATTTACACCGTCCACAATCCTGTCCGCACCATTTTTTGCATTATTATCTCCGGCAATCACGGAATCCTTTCTGTGCAAAATATCATACAGATGATTGGCTCGTTCGGCAGCAAAACCATGTCCGCGCGGTGTACTGAATTTATCTATACCGTAATTGGTTGCGGCATTACTTATGTTGCCATAGACATTAGCGGCCGCTTCCGCACCAACGGATTTCTTTTGTTTTTTATCTTCCGTAACCATAATGCCTCCAGTATTTTAAATAATCATTAACAGGATATCTTTATTATAACTCTTTTGATAAATTAATTAAACATAATAAAACAGCCTGCACGGTATATCCATGCAGGCTTAAATTTTAATTTTTGTTATGATATTTGGCATCCAATCCGCCGCTGAACCATCTGCCATTTAAAATATTTTTTATAATGTAGTTTTTGCTGTCAGCATTAAGGCTGTTGTCTGCTTCAAGTTCTTTTAAAATTCCCTCATAGCTGGTATCATTGCTTCGCTGATAAACTTTTGCCTGCTTGCCGTCAGCATCAAAAACAGTTTCTGCACGGTTTTGCGGCGTCCATGCCTCCCATTTTTCAAGCAGTAAGGCGTTGTTGGGGTCGCCGGTACGGATAAATGCTGCCAGCGATGCTATAAAAATATCACTTAACTCCTGCGGGCCGGGTTTAGCAAAAACATCGGTGCCAGCCGTATACGGATAAGGCTGGTCTGTTAAGAACGGCAAAAAGATGCCATGCGTAGCGCCGGTTTTAACTGCATAAGTTTCTCCAACCACTGCCGGGTCATGCCCAAAATCAAACATGCAGACATATATCGGAGCTTTGTAGTTGGCATAAATATCTTCTGCCGATTCCTGCCCGTTAAAGAAACCGTAAAATTTACTGCCGTATTTATTTGCAAACACAAATTCTTCCGTAGTAAGTTTATCTTTCAACACTTTATCCATATGGTTTTTAAAATATGGGTCACGCGCCAAAAATGAAGTAAATTCATCGCTGCTTGCCAGCATTAAAAGAGGCACACTGTTAAATTTTTCGGCTG
Organism: Phascolarctobacterium sp. ET69; assembly: GCF_023336935.1. Classification (GTDB taxonomy): domain Bacteria; phylum Bacillota; class Negativicutes; order Acidaminococcales; family Acidaminococcaceae; genus Fusicatenibacter_A; species Fusicatenibacter_A intestinipullorum. The sequence continues at coordinate 11,288 of NZ_JAMBLR010000004.1, read as the reverse complement.
CAAAACCTTCTTTGGGCAATACTTTGCCGTCACCATATAAATGCGGAAATGATTTCATTCTGATAAGTGCACCAGCCATTACAGGAGCAAGCCGTTCTCCGGGCAGCTTCATCAAATAACTGCGTACTTCATCGCTGCCCTGCATCAGCCATTCTGCTGCATCTTTTTCATCGGCACAAATACCATCGGCAACAACAAGAGGTGCAAGTTTACCGGCAATAATCTCTTGGCTTTCTGCAAAATCAGCAACCGTCAGCCCTCCGCTGAAGGAAATTGCTTTATCAAACTTATCTTTAAACAGCGGCGAAATAAGCATTGCCATTACATCGCGCCCGCCGGCAGAAAAGCCGGAAACAGTGATATTATTGGCATCACCGCCGAATTTATCAATATTTTTCTTAATCCACTCCAGTGCATATGCCTGGTCAATAAGCCCATAGTTGCCGCTGTCATTAAGCGCGTTACCGTTTGCCAGCGCAGGCAAATTATTAAAGCCAAGCAAGCCTAAACGATATTGTACAGAAACATAAACTGCATTAGCTTCTTTGGCAAACTTCTCGCCCATCCATAAACGGCCGTTGCTGGTTTGGTTATTGCCGCCATGAATAAACACCAGTACCGGCAGATTCTTCTCGCCTGTATCAGGGCGGTAAACATCAAGCGTTAAAACGCCCTCCTGCCCTATTACATTTTTGCCGTTAAATTGCAAATTGGCAGGAGCATATTGCGAACAATCTTTAACACCGGTATATTTTTCTGCTTTCTGCGGCAATGCCCAACGTTTTTCTCCATTTGCCTGCTGTGCATAAGGTATGCCAAACCATTTTACAACATTGTATTTTTCGTCATATACACCTTGTACAATGCCTTTGCTTGTTTTTACCTGCGCAGAAAATTCTGCGGCAAATGCACTATTGGCTAATAACACCAAAATTATTAATAAAACTTTAAAAATTTTCATCATACCCCTCCGCTCACAAATTATTTATAATTACACCTCAAATAATTCCGTATCATAATATTTGCAGCTTTTCATTTTCCGTTCTGTTACAACATCCTGCGGCGACAATTTGCCAAACAGCAACGGGCTTGTTTTATCGTGCGCGGCACAATTTATTTTTACCATACCGGCATTATAATTGGCATAACAATACAAGCAGCCGCCGGGGCAGGTATTGTAAGCACCTATATCTATGCTGGCAACGCAACAGCACTCCGGCCGCTGATTTTTATCTTTGCCTGCTTTCAGTTTAAAACCGCCGATATTTTCTATTAAGTCCTTGTCTATACATGCTGATGCCGTAATGCCAAGCGGCGTAAAATCTTCCGTTTCGGCGCAGGTTTGCAGTTTTAATCCGTATTTGTCAGCAATTTTGGCAAGGCGTGCGGCAAAAGCATAAATTTCTTCGCTGCTGTAACTAACGGCACTCAGTTTTTGTGCGTTGCGTTTTGTATTGCGGTACTCATCCATAAAGCTGATAACACAGCGTTCCGTGCTGCCGCTTAACTCTGCCGCCAACGCTTCAAAGCACTCTAAATGATATTCCGCGCTGTACCTGCTGCTGAAAAATATAGGGTCATACCGCCAAATAACGCGCTGTCTGCCGGTTTTTGCCGCCAATTCTTTAAATGCAGGCAGCAAAACCTGCTTTTTATCGGGCAGGCCCGGTTCTATGTCTTTTTCGTAACCTGTTAAAGTAAACTGAAAATAATATGGATACTCCGCCAGTTCATCAAGGCGCTTCATCAGCGGCAGCGGATTTTTCGTCCAAAATACAAAAGCATCCACTACCTCCGGCGATAAAGCTACTTTACTTACACTATGCACATTCATGGGGTTGCGCACCAGCACATAACCGGCACGCAGGCGGTTATAAAACCACTCTGCATAAAATGCCGGTATGTCTGTTCTGCGGCTTACGCTGATAATCATGCTGCATTAAATATGTTTAACCGAATTAAAAATTCCTTTATTGGCTTCAACGGCACTGCTGCCGCCAACAACACAAATATAATTGCCGCTCAATGTATCGCGGACAGCCTGAGCGAGGCTGCGTAAATCATCATTGGTTAAATTTAGTATTTCATCGCGTGTTTTCTGGCGCATTTCCTGCGGCACGCCTTTAATATGGGCAAGCGCTGTCTGCGAAAGGCGCATGGAATTTGTTAAAGGCACGTCTGCCGCACTGATGGTACCGATAATATACTTGGTAAGCTCACGTTCGGGCAAATCAAGCTGTTCCAGCCAGCCCGGCAAACCGCGGTAGGCCTCCAGCGATTCTGCGAGTTTCGGGTCGCGGTAAGAGGCAAAATACATGCTGCCGTTGCGGTCAAATACGGCAGATGCGCCGTAAGCGCCGCCCTGAATACGTATCTTGGTCCATAAATATTCATAGCGCAAAATCGTTTCCAAAACTTTCATTGAACCGGTAAATTTATGGCCAGCTTTGCGGAAATCGCCGCCGGCTGCAACATACTGAACTTTACCAGGCGTCATAATGCCTTCGTTAAGCCCCGGTGCGGCAAGCGGTTTTACGGCACTGCCTGCTGCTTCAGACTGCGGCAGCAAAGCTGCAAATTCTTTTGCCATTGCCAAAACCTGCGCTTTATCTTCTTCTTCGCAGCTGTAAGCAAGCAAATATTTGCTGTTTTCAAAAAATACACCTAAAAGGCTGCTTAATTTTTGCAGGGTTTCACCGGCACGTTCATCAAAATGCTCGGTTAAATCTTTTAAAAATTCATAGTAGGAATAATAATCCTGCTCATTAACCCTTGCCGCCGGAGAATAATACGAATTTAAGCGTGCGCATGCCACGGTCTGCCCACGGCTGAAGAAGTTGCTGTCCCAGTCGCTTTTAACCTCCGCCAATACTTCACGCAGGCGCTTAACGCTGTCAAAACTGCTTTCAAGCGCAATGGCACGCAGAATATCAAACATATGGGTTAAATTATGTACAAGAGCTTTGGCTGTAACCGTAAATTTAACAGTGTAGTCATTTACGCTTTCTGCCGCGGAATAAGCGTGTACCTGAAAGGTTACGCCGCCGGTATATTTAATTCCCAGCGTGGAAAGCTGCTGATAAGTATATTTACCGGCGTCAACCTTGCCCAGCATATCGCTCAGCAGGTAGCAATAAGGCAGCAGGCTGCCGTCAATGCCGCTCATATCAAAATACCAGTTTAAATAAGCTATTTTGTTTGTAAAAGCAGGCACATACAAAAATTCATTGCTGCCCTCTGTTGTAAGTTCGCCTTCAAGTTTTTCCGCTTCGCGGCGTATATCACTTCTTTCAAGCAGGGGAATGCTTGAAAGAGCCTCCTGGCTGTCGGGCGCTGCCTGGCGTTCATGCAGAATGCGGCAATGTTCAACGGCTTCTTCAATTTCTTTTTCGCTCATACCGGCTTTTATCTGCTGCATTTTTTCTGCAAGTTCTGCCTGCTCTGCTTCTTCCATGCCTTTTTTAGGCATCAGCGTAAGCAAAACCTTGTGGGTATTATCAAGCAGATAATTTTCAATTAACTGTTCATAATAATTTGTTTTTATGCCTTCGCGCAGCTCTGCCAGCAGTTTATTATAACGCAGTCCGTCTAAAGGGTCACCATGATAAAGCCAGGTATCCATAACGCCAATGCCGTAAATAAGCCCTTTAGGATAAGCGCCGAAATCTGCCTCGCGCAGTTTAAATTCCAGCATGTTAAGGCAGGCTTCCAAAAGTTCTTTATCTAAGCCTTCAATGGTAAGTTTTTGCAGGGTGCGGTAAACAATGCTGATAAATTCATCACGCTTATCTTCTTCCGAACCGGAAACTTTAACCGCAAAAACAGGCTGGCGCAAACTGCCGGTATATTGCCCGTAAGCATCCGTACAAATGCCGCTTTCCAGCAGAGCAAGGCGCAGCGGCGCACTGTTGCCTTCCAAAAGCACTGTTTCCAAAAGGCGCAGCGCCAGCGAAGTTTTAGCGTCGCGCGCATCGCCGCACACAATATCAAGTTCATGGTAGGTTTTAGCCGCCAGGTCTTCATCTGCCCCGGCAGGATAAAAGGCTTTTACCTCTTTTGTTTTGGCAAACGGCTGCTGTAAGGGAATGGCTGAATTAACGCTGCCGCTTTTTTCAAAAGCCGATAAATACTCACCGTCAAGATATTCCAGCGTTTTTTCAATATCCATATCGCCGTACAGATAAATAAAGGAGTTTTCCGGGCTGTAATAAGTACGGTGGAAGTTTTCAAACGCTTCCTGCGTAAGCTGCGGTATTGCTGCCGGGTAGCCGCCGGATTCGTAGCGGTACGGGCTGTCAGGGAACAAAGCACGCATAACTTCGTTTTCGGCAATGGCATCTGCCGAAGAATATACTCCCTTCATTTCGTTGTAAACAACGCCATTATATGCAAGCTCGCCTTCTTTACCGGCAATTTCGTAGTGCCAGCCTTCCTGCATAAGCGTATAGGGGTTTTCATAAATCAGCGGATAAAATACCGCGTCCAGATATACATCCATTAAGTTTTTAAAATCTTTATCATTGCGGCTGGCAACCGGATACATTGTTTTATCCGGATATGTCATTGCATTTAAAAACGTATTCATGGAGCCTTTAACAAGTTCTACAAAAGGCTCTTTTAAATGATATTTGCGCGAACCGCACAGCGAAGAATGTTCCAGAATATGCGGCACGCCGGTATCATCATAAGGCGGCGTGCGGAAACTGATGGAAAACACTTTGTTATCGTCGCTGTTGCCAAGATATAAAAGCCTTGCGCCGCTTTTTTCATGTTCCATTAAATATGCTTCGCTCTGTACTTCTTCAACGTATTCAGCATGCTTTACAATAAAGCCGCTGTAAACTTTATTAACTTCAAGTTTCATAAATTTACCTCCAACTTGCAACACTATTTTTATTTTATCACATCTTTACAATGCAGACGAAAAATCTTAATGCCAACTTGCAAAAATTTTGCAAATTTTATATAATGGCATCATAACAAATCAATTTAATATATTATTGATGTCATAAATAAAGGAGTTGTTATTATGGAACCGGCGCGTTTCAGCCTGCGCATTCACCCAATTATAATGAAAAAAATGAAAGTAATTGCCGAAAACAACGGCCGCAGCGTCAACAAGGAAATTGAGCAGATTTTAAAATGGGTTGTTGACGACTACGAAAACCAAAAAGGCAAAATTAAAATTGATGATTAAAACAAGCAGTTACAAAAATACGCAGAAACCAATTAAGGCTTCTGCGTATTTTTTAATCCATTTTTAAAATTGCCATAAAGGCTTCCTGCGGCAGTTCCACGCTGCCAACCTGCTTCATGCGTTTTTTGCCTTCTTTTTGTTTTTCAAGAAGTTTGCGCTTGCGGCTTATATCGCCGCCATAGCATTTTGCCAAAACATCCTTGCGCAAAGCTCGCACGTTTTCGCGGGCAATAATTTTGTTGCCAATAGCAGCCTGCACAGGTATTTCAAACATCTGGCGCGGAATTAAGCTGCGCAGCTTTTCAACAAGCTGCCTACCGCGCACCGTGGCTTTTTCACGGTGTACAATAGCACTCAAGGCGTCAACCGGGTCACCGTTCAGCAAAATATCAACCTTCACCAAATCGGAAGCACGGTAACCGGCAAGTTCATAATCAAGCGAAGCATATCCGCGCGTTGCCGATTTCAAGCGGTCAAAATAGTCAAAAATAATTTCACTAAGCGGCAGCGCATAATGAATCATAACACGGGTTTCGTCAAGGTATGTCATGTTTTCATATTCGCCGCGCTTTTCCTGCGACAGTTCCATAACAGCGCCTACATAATCTTTCGGCACAATAATGGTAGCATTTACATAAGGTTCTTCAACATGGTCTATAACCGTCGGGTCGGGAAAGTTAGACGGGTTGTCAACCAGCTCCACATCGCCGTTAGTGCGGAACACTTCATAAATTACGTTAGGTGCCGTAGTAATAAGTGCTAAATTATATTCGCGCTCCAAACGCTCTTTAATAACATCCATATGCAAAAGGCCCAAAAAGCCGCAGCGGAAGCCAAAGCCCAAAGCGACGGAAGTTTCCGGCTCAAACACCAGTGAAGCATCATTAAGCTGCAATTTTTCCAGCGCGTCGCGCAGATTGTCGTAATCGGAATTTTCTACCGGATAGAGGCCGCAGTAAACCATCGGCGTGGCCTTGCGGTAACCGGGCAGAGCTTCATCTGCGGGATTGTTGGCGTCGGTAATGGTATCGCCAACGCGCGCATCCTTAACGTTTTTAATAGCGGCTGCCAAAAATCCTACCTGTCCGGCATCAAGCTCATCAACAATTACCGGGTTAGGCTTAAACACGCCTACTTCCGTTACTTCAAATTCAGCTCCGGTTGCCATCATGCGTATTTTCATGCCTTTTCTTACGCGGCCGTCTATTACGCGGAAATAAAGCACAACACCTTTATAAGCATCAAATTTGGAATCGAACACCAGTGCTTTTAAAGGCTTTTGCGCGTCGCCTTTGGGAGCTGGAATCTTTGCTACAATCGCTTCCAAAACGTCTTCTATGCCTATGCCGGTTTTAGCGCTTGTAAGCACGGCTTCGGATGCGTCAATGCCGATAACATCTTCAATCTCATGCTTTACACGTTCAGGGTCTGCACTCGGCAGGTCAATTTTATTAATAACGGGAATAATTTCCAAATCATTATCCAAAGCCAGGTAAACATTAGCAAGAGTCTGCGCTTCAATGCCCTGCGTAGCATCAATAACCAGCAGTGCGCCTTCACAGGCAGCCAGCGCGCGCGATACTTCATAAGTAAAATCGACATGGCCCGGAGTATCAATAAAATTAAGCATATACTCCTGCCCGTCGCGTGCCGTATAAATGCTGCGCACAGCCTGCGCTTTAATGGTAATGCCGCGTTCACGCTCCAAATCCATAGAGTCAAGAATTTGTTCTTCCATTTCGCGCTTGGTTAATGTGCCGGTATATTCAATCAAACGGTCGGCCAGAGTAGATTTACCATGGTCGATATGGGCAATAATAGAAAAATTGCGTATATGTTGCTGATCCATTGCGTTCTCCTTATAAAAAACTTATCTGACTTATTATTATATCATTTATAGCGCAGTGCCTGCAAGTACATGAACTTTACGCCGTCCTGTAAAAAATATTGCTGCCGCAAGATTTATAATAAAAAATCCTTGCGCAGTGCCTTACTTTGTGGTAAAATTACTTGGTAAAGGTAATTGATGGTAGGAGGTGAATTCGTTGCCGAACATTAAATCTTCCATTCGTAGCGTAAAAACTGATGCAGAACGCCGTGCAAAAAATGCACCTGTAAAGGCTGCTATCCGTAACATTGCCCGTAAAGTAGTTGCTTTAACCGAAACCGGTACTCAAGAAGATGCAAAAGCTACTTATGTAACTGCATCCGGTTTAATTGATAAAGCAGCACGTAAAGGTATTATCCACAAAAACGCTGCAAACCGCAGAAAATCCAGACTTGCAAAAAAAGTCAATGCTATGGAGTAATTTCTCCGTATATTAAAGCCTGCAAAAGCTTGCAGGCTTTATTTTTTTACCCTATCCGCGTTTTATAATGCTTTCGCCAAACTTGTTTTTTAAAAAATCAACGGCCATATTGCGTTTTTTTATTTTTTCGTTTTCGTTAAAATTCAAAACCGGCGCTGCGTCTTCACTTTCTAAATGCGAAATGCTTACGCCAAGCAGCCGCACGCCTTCCGTAAATCTTACCTGCTGCATAAGTTTTAGTGCCAACGCATAAATTTCTTCATCGTATGCTACCGGCAGTTCTGATGTTATGCTGCGGGTAATTATTTTAAAAGAGCTGAATTTAACTTTTAAAGTTACCGTATACCCGATTAATTTGCGCTTTCTCAACCGCCAGCCGGTTTCGCCGCATAAATCGCGCACAGCCTTTTTCAAATCTGCTTCTTCATACAAATCTTTATCATAAGTATGTTCTTTGCCTATTGACTTGGCTTCTGTTTCGTTTACAACCGGCCTGTTATCTATGCCGCATGCCAGGTTATGTACAGCCTGCGCATTAATGCCGAATACTTTTTGCAGAATGCTTATATCAGCAGCGGCGATTTTGCCGATTGTATCAATACCGTACTGCCAAAGCATTGCTTCTGCCGATTTGCCAATGCCAAAAATTTTACGCACCGGCATAGGCGCAATAAAGGCAGCCGCTGTTTCATGTTTTATTAATACCAATCCGTCCGGTTTGTCCAAATCGGAGGCAAGTTTTGCCAAAAATTTATTGGGTGCAATGCCAACGGAAGCATGCAAGCCTGTTTGCTCGTAAATTTTGTTTTTTACAGCTTTGCCCAATGCCACAACATCAGGGTACAAACCTTCCATACCGGTTACATCCAAAAATGCCTCATCAACAGAAAGCTGCTCCACCAACGGCGAAAAGCTGCGGAAAATTTCCATTATTCCGTCAGAAATTTCTTTATAACGGCGCATCCTCCCCTGAATGTAAATGCCCTGCGGGCACAGGCGCTTGGCCATATGCATCGGCATGGCAGAATGCACGCCAAACTTACGCGCCTCGTAAGAGCATGTAGAAACTACGCCTCTTCCGCTTAAACCGCCTACAATTACCGGCAGCCCCTTCAGGCTCGGATTATCAAGTTGTTCTACCGATGCAAAAAAAGCATCCATATCGACATGCATTATCCAGCGCAGCATTTTATCACTCCAACAGTTTTATATAAATATAATAACACATATGTTCGCTTTTTGCCATATTTTTAGCAGTATAAGCACCGTTAAATAAAAAACAGCATCTCTGCCTGAACTGACAGAAATGCTGTCTTTTTATTTTAGTTTAATGAAAATACTACTTGCACACGTGCGTTTAATTTAATCTTGCCGGGAGAAAGTTTCGTTGCCACCCCATCTTCGGCAAGGTTAGTAGTGCTTCTTAATTTATTGGCACCATAAGCAACAATAGTGCCGCCGTCGAAACTGTTAATATCTGCGCTGAGCATATTGCCAAGTGTGCGGCTGCCTGCATTTGCTACAACAGCGGCCTTGTCGCGGGCATTTTCAACTGCCGTTGCAAGCAGCTGGCGCTGAATAATATTTTGCGTGCTTAACGCATAAGTTATATTGCTGATATTTGTTGCCCCGGCTTCGACCACGTTATCGATAACCTGAGAAAGTTTATCCAAATCTTTAACCGTTACTTTTATGGAAGAATCAAGAACGTATTTATCGGCAGTGCGCACGCCGTTGCGGTCTACCTTATATTCCTGATAAAGATAATAGCTTGTGTTTTGCAAATCATTATCGGTAATGGTCAGCCCCAAAAGTGCTCTGCGGATTTGTGAAGCAATTTGTGCTTCCTGAGTTCTGGCAGTTTCCGCATCATCTGCCCGTACGTTAATGCCAACATCAATATAAGCCATATCCGGCGCAACTTCCTGTTCTGCCATGCCGCTTACGGCAATGGTATTAGGATCCGCGGCAGCAGCCAGATTTGTACCGGCTACACTAAATACCAGTAGCGCTGCTGCAAGTACCGATGTAAATTTTTTCATATTAACACCTCCATTATTTGCTTACATTATAGAAGCCAAATATGTTTTAATTGTGTTATTTTACGTCTAAATTTACTTTGCCCAATACTTTTGCTGCCTCGCTGTCATCGCAGACATTCTTTTGCGGGCTGGCAGCAGCATATTTTTTCAAAAGCATATTAACAATGTTATAATCTACCATGCTGCCCGGGCCATCCATGCACCCTCTGTCACAAGCCATGCCTTCAAAATATTCACAATCCAATTTGCCATCTTCAAGCTGCTTAACTTCAGTTAAACAACGTTCAAGCCCGCTGGCATAATGAGTTTTTAAGTTTTTACCTTCATCGCCAAGAGCATTAACAACTGCACTTTTTACGCCGCAGGTAACCGGGAAAGAAATACCATAAAGCGATGCTTCCGAATTAAACTCGTCCACCTGCATTTTATCAGCTTCAATATCTGCACCGGCAAGCAGGCAGGACATTTCTTCGAAAGTCATAGCATAATCAATGGCATCTAAATTTGCATACGCTTCTGCTTTTTTAGCTATGCACGGGCCAATAAATACCGTTACAGCCTCTGGATTAAGTTCTTTTACATAGCGCCCGCAAGCAACCATGGGTGAAACAGTCTGAGAAATTTTACTTTCTGCGGCAGGAACATGTTTTTTAATCATATTTACAAAAGAAGGGCAGCAGGAACTCGTCATATATTTTTGTTCCGACGGAACTTTTTCCATAAGTTCCTTTGCTTCGCGGCAAGCTGTTAAATCGGCACCAATGGCAACTTCCTTAACGGCAGCAAAACCGGCTTTCATTAAAGCAGCCACTACCTGCGCAGGAGTAACCTTTAAGCCAAGCTGGCCTACAAAAGATGGTGCCAGCAAAGCATAAACCTGTTTGCCTGCTTTAATTTCTTTTATTACCTGCACGATAGCACTGCGCTCATCAATAGCGCCAAACGGGCAGGCGCTGCGGCAGGCTCCGCACTGTACGCATTTGTTAAAATCTATTTTTGCTTTTCTGTCGGCACCGGCAGTAATTGCACCCAAAACGCAGGAACGTTCACACGGGCGGCTTACTTCAATAATAGCGCCAAACGGACAGGATTTTTTACAAATACCACATTCAACACATTTAGTTTTGTCTATATACGCTCTGTTTTGGTAAATAGAAATCGCCTTGCGCGGGCATTTATTAATACATTTATGTGCTACACAATGGCGGCAGGCATCAGTAACTAAAAATTTATCAATAGGGCACTGGTCACAAGCTTCAGGCAAAACATCAATAACAGGCAGAGTTCTGTCCAAAGGTTCAGCCAAAGCCTTTTTGCTGGCATCGACAATATTTATTCCCGTTTGCAAACCTAAAGCCATATCAATACGGTTTTTTAAAACGGCACGTTCTTTATGTACGCAGCAACGGACACGCGGCGTATCTTCGGTAACCGTATTATATAAAATGTCATAAACGTGTTCAGGTAAATTTCCGCTCCACGTAAATTTGGCAATGCCGGTTAAAACTGCTCTCCTGAATTTGGTTACTTCTGTTAATTCCATATTCCGCACCTCAACCAAAAAGTAATCTATCATCATTGTAATAGATAAGCAGAATAAAGGCAAATAAAATATCGTGAGGAAGGCGGAAAATAATTTCAATAAAAGATGAAAAGACTAAAAATAGAAAAGCTTAATAAACCAAAAAAGACAAAAAATAAAAAACATAGTAAGACACAACAAAATAAGGCATACCTTTT
>NZ_JAMBLR010000003.1 GCF_023336935.1 Phascolarctobacterium sp. ET69 | reverse complement strand
TATTGTATCCTCCTTAAACAGGTAATTTCTTAGGCCTGGGTGCCTTTGTTTTTAGCAATAATTGCTTCGGCAATATTTCTCGGAACTTCTTCGTAATGGTCAACTTCCATGGAGTAGTTGCCGCGGCCCTGAGTTTTGGAACGCAGGTCGGTAGCGTAACCGAACATTTCAGACAGCGGAACGAATGCATCAATAACCTGGGCACCATTGCGTGCTTCCATGCTGTTAATGCGGCCGCGGCGGGAGTTCAGGTCGCCGATAACGTCGCCCATGTATTCTTCAGGAACGGTAACTTCTACTTTCATGTAAGGTTCAAGAATAACCGGGTCAGCTTTCAGTGCACCAGCACGGAAGCCCATAGAACCGGCAATCTTAAATGCCATTTCAGAGGAGTCAACTTCATGGTAAGAGCCGTCGTAGACAGTTACGCCAACGTCTACCATCGGATAACCGGCAACTACGCCGTTTTCCATAGCTTCTTTAACACCTGCTTCAACAGGCCCGATGTATTCTTTCGGAATAGCACCGCCGACAACTTTGTTGTCGAATTTGAAGCCTTCGCCGGGTTCCAGCGGAGTGAGTTCCAACCAGCAGTGACCATACTGGCCTTTACCGCCGGACTGACGAACGAATTTGCCTTCAGCCTTAACGGATTTGCGGATGGTTTCACGGTAAGCAACCTGCGGGTTACCTACGCTGCAGCCAACGTGGAATTCACGGAGCAGACGGTCAACGATAATATCGAGGTGAAGCTCGCCCATGCCGGAGATAATGGTCTGAGCGGTTTCAGGGTCGGTACGTACGCGGAAGGTCGGGTCTTCTTCAGCGAGTTTCTGCAAAGCAATGCCCATTTTTTCCTGGTCAGCCTTGGTTTTAGGTTCAACTGCTACGGAAATAACAGGATCCGGGAATACCATGGATTCGAGAATGATAGGAGCTTTTTCATCGCAGAGGGTGTCGCCGGTAGTGGTATCTTTCAGGCCAACTGCTGCTGCGATATCACCTGCGTAAACCTTTTCAATTTCCTGACGGTGGTTAGCATGCATTTGCAGGATACGGCCGATACGTTCGCGTTTGCCCTTAGTGGAGTTATATACATAGGAACCGGATTCAAGAGTACCGGAATATACGCGGAAGAATGCGAGTTTACCTACATACGGGTCAGTCATGATTTTGAATGCGAGAGCTGCAAACGGTTCTTCATCACTGGACGGGCGTTCATCTTCTTCGCCGGTTTCCGGGTTAACGCCTTTGATGTGAGGAATGTCGGTAGGAGCCGGCATGAATGCAACAATTGCATCAAGCAAAGGCTGAACGCCTTTGTTTTTATAAGAAGAACCACAGCAAACCGGAGTCATTTTGCAGGCAATGGTTTGTTTGCGGATGCCTGTCATGATTTCTTCTTCGGTGAGTTCTTCGCCTTCAAGATATTTCATCATCAGGTCGTCATCGCTTTCAGCAACTGCTTCGATAAGAGCCTGACGGTATTCTTCGGCTTTTTCCTTCATATCTTCCGGAATTTCAACGAATTCTTCGTCTTTGCCGAGTTTATCGCCATAAACGATAGCTTTCATTTTAATAAGGTCAACCATGCCTTCGAAAGTATCTTCATAGCCGATAGGAAGCTGGATAGGTACTGCATTAGCACCGAGGCGGTCTTTCATCATTTGAACTACGTTATAGAAGTTCGCGCCTGTAATATCCATTTTGTTTACATAAGCCATACGAGGTACGCTGTATTTATCAGCCTGGCGCCATACGGTTTCAGACTGAGGTTCAACGCCGCCTTTGGCACAGAAAACTGCAACAGAGCCGTCAAGGACACGCAGAGAACGTTCAACTTCTACAGTGAAGTCAACGTGGCCCGGGGTATCAATGATGTTGATACGGTGGCCTTTCCAGTGGCAGGTTGTAGCAGCCGAAGTAATGGTAATACCACGTTCTTTTTCCTGTTCCATCCAGTCCATGGTAGCAGCGCCTTCATGGGTTTCGCCGATTTTATGAACGCGGCCAGTATAGAACAGAATACGTTCGGTCGTGGTGGTTTTACCGGCATCGATGTGAGCCATGATACCGATATTTCTTGTTTTCTCAAGTGGAAATTCTCTGCCCACTTTTTCGTCCTCCCTCTAATAAAAATCAGGGTTCTGGTTAAATTACCAGCGATAATGAGCAAACGCTTTGTTTGCTTCAGCCATCTTATGGGTATCTTCGCGTTTTTTAACAGCAGCGCCGGTACCGTTGGCGGCATCCATAATTTCGCCGGCAACGCGTTCGCACATGGTTCTTTCACCACGCAGGCGGGAGTAGTTTACCAGCCAGCGGATACCAAGAGTGGTTTTACGGTCAGCACGTACTTCTACCGGAACCTGGTAGTTTGCGCCACCTACGCGGCGGGCACGTACTTCAAGGAGCGGCATAACGTTTTTCATAGCCGCATCAAATACTTCAAGGGGATCTTTGCCGGTTTTAGCACGGACAAGATCAAAAGCATCATATACAATGCGTTCTGCAACGCCTTTTTTGCCATCAAGCATGATTTTGTTGATGAATCTGGTTAATAATTTGGAGCCATACACCGGATCCGGCAGTACGTCTCTTTTAGTAACAGGGCCTTTTCTAGGCATGTGTTTCCCTCCTTAATCATTTCGTGAAATCAGTTAATACTGCTTATTTTTTTGCTTTAGCACGTTTAGCGCCGTATTTGGAACGGCCCTGGCTGCGGTTAGCAACGCCAGCAGTATCAAGTGCACCACGAATGATATGGTAACGCACGCCCGGAAGGTCTTTTACCCTTCCGCCTCTAATAAGAACAACGCTGTGTTCTTGCAGATTGTGACCGATACCCGGAATATATGCGGTAACTTCGATGCCGTTGGTTAAACGGACACGAGCAACCTTACGCAGAGCAGAGTTAGGTTTTTTAGGGGTTGTGGTATAAACCCTGGTGCAAACGCCGCGTTTCTGAGGGCATTCTTTCAATGCCGGAGCGGTGGATTTTTCAATTGCAACCTGTCTGCCTTTGCGGACTAATTGGTTAATTGTAGGCATATCGGCACCTCCTTCCCGAATAATTAGATTTGAATGATTATAAAAACTCCCGACTGGCGGAAGTCCCTATCAGTCTTTAAGCACCGCGGCGGCAGCAGCCCCAACGTGAATGCCGCATGCTTTGCCAAGTTCGTGCATCGAATCCGCGGTTATTACTTTTACACCGGCGGCTTCGCAGCTTTCCAAAAGCGGGCGGCTTATGCGGATATCGGCATCGGCTGCGATAAATACCAGCTTTGCCGTTCCCTTTTCAACCGCTTTTGCCGTTTGCTTAACACCAACGACATGTTTAGTTGCTTCTGTTAATTGCTTCAGCATCTGGCTGTTCCTCCTGAAAAAGGGCATAACTGTTCCGTGATACTGATATATTGTACCATTACAAAAAAGGCTTGTCAATATTTTTTGCAACTTTTTTTGCAGGCCTCAGCGCCCATTTTACGGGCTTCTTTCTTTACACGTTGCCTTGTGTTTCAAATGGCGTTTTTGTTATATTCTTTACACATAAAAATGTCTGTTTTACGCCTTTTTTCACAATTCCGCCGCAAAAATTTTAAGCGATAAAAGCAAAAAACAAATAAAAAACTTTAAATTTTCTTAAATTTCAGGTCAATTCAAAAGGGCTGGCGCCCAAATATTTTTTAATTTTTCAAAATTACATCTGGCATTTGCCGGGCTTGTTGAAGGCATCGCCAAAATTTCCACGCCGTTTATGCTGTTTGTGCGGCAATATTTTTTCAACGCAGCATAGGCTTTACCGCCGTTGCAGCAAATACGCCTTATTTTAGGATGGCGGGCAATGAAACCGGCTAAATCATTATATTCCTCATCGCGTATTGCCGAATCGAGGCTGCCTTCACGGCGGCAGAACGCCAGAACATCCCACAGGGCAACATTGCTGCGCAGCAGCAAAGCCTTGCGCTCCTCATAATCATCAAGCATTTCGCCATTATTAAAAATTTCTGCCATTAAACGCCAAAAGCGGTTATTTTTATGCCCGTAATACTGCTGCAGCTCCAGCGAGCGCTCCCCTGGCATTGAACCTAATATTAAAATTGTACAACCGGCATTTTCTACCGGCGCAAAGCACTTGCAAATATCACTCATTATTTTCACCCTCCAAATATATGGAAGCGTTTTTAGTTTTTATAACTTCAATACAGGCGCCCATCTTTTGCCAGCACTTAATATTACTGTTATGCTGCCCGCGCAGTTTCGATTCCATATTCTGCGGCACATAAATTTTTATTTTGCTCCTGCCTGCATTAACCAGCGCCATAATTTGCGGCATAAGTTCGTTTCTGACAGCCATACTTTTCACTATCTCGCCAAAAGCGGGATGAAAAGGGCCTGCTACAATATTTCCGGGGCTGCACAATTCGTCATCCGGCTGTAAGCCGATGCGGATAACATTAATGCCGTTACCGGTAAATTTCTGCAAAGCTGCTGCACAAAGCTCCGCGGCAGCTTCCACTCCAAGCGGAGTAAACTTTCCGCTGCGGTACGTTTCTTCAAGCGGTGTATCTTTAATTACCAAAAGCGGATAAAGCCTTACCATATCCGGTTTTAAGGCAATGCTTTCCGCAACGGTATCCATAAAGCTTGCCTCGGTTTGCCCGGGCATGCCGCACATCAGCTGCAAGCCTGTTTTAAAACCATGTGCGCGCAAAAGTTCAACAGCCTTTACAACGCTTGCCGCATTATGGCCGCGCCCGGCCAGCTCCAAAACGCTGTCATCCAAAGACTGTACGCCCAGTTCCACCGTGCTTACATTATGCTTTTTTAAAAGAGCCAGCCTTTCTTCATCTATATAATCCGGCCGCGTCGATAAGCGCACGCTGCCAATAATTCCCTCCTGCAAAAGTTTATCAACCGGCTTGAAAAGTTCTTCCTGTAAATTCATATCAAGGCCGGTAAAAGAACCGCCGTAAAAAGCAGCTTCGTTTTCTTTGCCCGGTTTAATCCATTGTAAATATTTTTCTATCTGCTGCCGCACTGCCTCTGCCGATGCCGTTTTTTGCCCGCTGATTTTCTTCTGGTTGCAAAAAACGCACTGATGCGGGCAGCCTGCGTGCGGAATAAAAATTGGAATAATGCTCATAACTTTACCTTTCATTGTATTCTTACCTGCATTATATTCTGCTGCCGCCGCATCGTCAATACGGCAATTGCAAGCCCCGTTTATATATGTTAGAATAGCAGGTGCAAAATAATATAAAGGATGAATTTTTATGGGTTATTTATATCTTGCTTTGGCAATCAGCCTTGAACTTATCGGCACAACATGCCTTAAATATTCCGAAGGATTTACCAAACTTTACCCTTCACTTGCAACGCTTGCCGCTTACGGGTTATGCTTTTATTTATTTTCCAAATCGCTTTTATACCTGCATTTAAGCATTGCTTATGCAATATGGTGCGCCATAGGCATTGTAGCGGCAACGCTGATTTCAGTTTTTCTTTTCAATGAAGCGCTTTCCCCGGCAGGCTATTTTGCCATTGCCCTTATTGTGGCAGGCGTTATAATTTTAAACCTTTTCGGACCTGCGCACTAAACAAAATTTAATTAAGGCATACAAAAAACGGTTTCAGGTATTCAGCCCGAAACCGTTTTACTTTATTTTTTAAGTTTTTCCAAAGCACTTTTTGCAGCGTGCTGCTCAGCTTCTTTTTTGCTGTGCCCTATGCCTTTGCCGATAACCCTGCCTGCAACCGAAACAACAGTCGTAAACGACTTGTTATGCTCCGGCCCGCTGGAATCAATCAGTTCATAGGTAATTTCCACATCGCCGTCTTTTTGAACTACTTCCTGCAAACGTGTTTTATAATCGGAATAAATTCCGTGTTCGCAAATAAAATCAAGTTCCTGCTTCATCAACCCCAGCAAAAATTTTTCTGCGGAGGCAAGCCCCTGGTCGATATAGTATGCACCCAAAACAGATTCAAAAGCATCTGCCAGGATAGAAGCCCTGTTGCGTCCGCCGGAAAGGTCTTCGCCTTTGCCGAGGCGCAGGTACTTGCCGAGAGAAATTTTATGCGCATACTGTGCCAGTGAAGTTTCACAAACAATGTGGGCACGCAGCTTGGTAAGTTCACCCTCATTAAGTTTTGGAAAGTTTTTGTACATATAGGTGCTGACGATAATACTTAAAACAGAATCACCCAAAAATTCAATGCGTTCATTGTGTTCCGGGCGCGGCTGTTCTTTAGCCTCATGGGCATAGGAAGTATGTGTCAGCGCTGTATTTAAAATATCTAAATTATTCATGGTAATTCCAAGCTGCCTGCAAAACTCAAGCAGCTCTTCCTTACGCTTACTTTGCATAGCAATCACCGTTTCTGTGCTTATGCCTTGTATTTTTTCAGAAGAATGCATGCATTATGGCCGCCAAAGCCGAAGTTGTTGGAAAGCGCAGCTCTTACTTCTGCTTTGCGGGCAACATTAGGCACATAGTCAAGGTCAAGTCCTTCTTCAAGGTCTGGGTCTTCGTAGTTGATAGTAGGCGGAACAACGCCGTTATCAATGGTTAAAGCGGTTGCAATGGCTTCAACGCCGCCTGCTGCACCAAGGAGGTGGCCGGTCATGGATTTGTTGGAACTGATCATCATTTTATAAGCATGGTCGCCAAAAATTTTCTTGGCTGCCAGAGTTTCGTTCAGGTCATTTCTGTGAGTAGAAGTGCCGTGAGCGTTGATGTAATCAACTTCGTCCGGGCTGATGCCTGCATCTTTAATGGCAAGTTCCATGCATACAGCCGGCATTTCGCCGCTCGGGTCCGGAGCAGTGATATGGTAAGCATCGGCAGTCATGCCGTAGCCTGCAACTTCTGCGTAGATATGTGCGCCGCGTTTAAGTGCATGTTCAAGTTCTTCCAGAACAAGCACACCTGCGCCTTCGCCCATAACAAAGCCGTCACGTTTTTTATCAAACGGGCAGGATGCTTTTTCGGGGTGTTCGTTATTGGTAGAAAGAGCTTTCATGTTGCCGAAGCCTGCTACTGCCAGCGGGTTAATAGCAGCTTCGCTGCCGCCTGCCATCATAATATCGGCATCGCCGTACTGAATAATTCTGAAAGCTTCGCCAACACAGTGGGTGCCGGTTGCACATGCGGTTACAATAGCCATGTTGGGGCCTTTAAAACCAAGAGCAATGGAAATCTGGCCTGCCGGCATATTCGGAATTTCCATAGGAATAAAGAACGGGCTGATTTTGGACGGGCCTTTTTCAACAAATTTCAAGGTCTGTTCCAGGTAAGTATGCATGCCGCCAATGCCGCTGCCTACGCAAACGCCTGCTCTTACAGGGTCAATGCTGTTAAGGTCAAGTTTGGCATCTTCAACAGCCATTTTAGCTGCGGCAACTGCAAACTGGGTAACGCGGTCCATGCGTTTGCCTTCTTTTTTATCGCCGTATTTGGAAAAATCAAAATCCTTTACTTCACCGGCAATTCTTGTGCCGTATTCGCTGGCATCAAACTGGGTAATCGGGCCTACGCCGGATTTACCTGCAACCAGATTGTTCCAAAATTCATCTTTGCCGATACCGATAGGGGTAATAGCACCTACACCGGTTATAACAACTCTTCTCTTCAAAACAAATCACCTCAAATTTAAATTTTTTCTATATCTTCTTTCAGCCTTCTGAAAATTTCTTTAACAGGCAGAATTTCCTTAATCTTCCACATATTTGCACCGGTAAAAACAAGACCGGTTTCCACATCGCCCTGCTGTGCACGGGTTAACGCCCTGATAATGCAGAAGCTGCGGGAACAATGCTTGAGGCAGGCGTCGCAGGTTGTAGGACGCGGCGGATTGCCGTCAAGAACCTTTTGTGCAAACGGATTTAAAATTGCGCGGCCCTTATAACCAACCGGGCTGTCAATCTGCACAACATCTTCCTTAGTCATTTTGAGATAAAATTCCTTCAGAGCAGGAGCACCGTTGGATTCTTCGCTGGCAGCAAAGCGGCTGCCCATTTGTACGCCGCTGGCGCCAAGCTTCAGAAGTTCGGCTACATCAGCACCGCAAACAGCACCGCCTGCGGCAATAACCGGAATTTTTACAGCTTTAATAATATCCGGCAGAATAGTTTTGATAGATTCCTGCGTGCCCAGATGGCCGCCTGCCTCCGTACCTTCAACAACAATTGCCGAAGCGCCGAGCTTTTCGGAAATTTTAGCCAGCTTTACGGAAGAAACAATAGGAACAACTGCTACGTTGTAGGCGCGGCCGATGGCGAAAATATCTCTTGAAAAACCGGCGCCGGCAACAAGCAAATCAACTTTCTCTTCAGCTGCTGTTGTAATAAGGTCCGCAAAAGCGCGTGCTGCCACCATAGCGTTAATGCCAATCATGCCTCTGCCTTCGCTCAGTTTTCTCGCAAGGCGGATTTCCTGGCGCAGTTCATCAAGCTCAAGGCCGGACGCAGCTACAAGGCCTACGCCGCCTTCTCTTGCTACAGCACCTGCAAGGCGCGCAGTCGAAAGCCTGATGGCCATGCCTCCCTGAAATATTGGCATTTCAGCTACTTTATCACCTATTTTAAGCACTGGTAATTTCAACAAATATCCCCCATTTCTGGTTAAGATGCAACTTTTAAAACTTGGCAGGGAGGCTTAATGCCTCCCGCCAAACTGCGGATAAATTATTTTTCTTCATCCAACATTTTAACTGCGTCCGCAACAGTGCGGATTTTTTCTGCTTTTTCGTCAGGAATTTCAACGCCGAATTCCTCTTCGAAAGCCATGATTAATTCAACGATGTCAAGAGAGTCAGCGCCCAAATCGTCGATGAAGGAAGATTCCATTTTTACTTCTTCCGGGTCAACACTCAACTGTTCTACGGTGATGTTTTTAACTTTGTCGAAAGTGCTCATTACGATTCACCTCCTTCCAAGGTAGTTTGATAATACATTATTACATTACCATACCGCCGTCGACATGTAAAGTCTGGCCGGTTATATAAGCGGCATTATCGCTCACAAGGAACAGTACCGCTTTGGCAATATCCTCAGGCTCACCCAGACGGGCAAGCGGAATGGAAGCTTCCATTGCAGCAACAACTTTTTCGGAAAGAACGCTGGTCATATCGGTTTTGATAAAGCCGGGGGTAACAGCGTTAACCCTGATGCCGCGGGCAGCCATTTCTTTGGCAACGCTGCGGGTAAAGCCCAAAATGCCTGCTTTGGCAGCAGCATAGTTGGCCTGGCCTGCATTGCCCATTAAAGCAACAACGGAGCTGATATTTACAATTGCGCCGCTGCGCTGTTTTGCCATATATTTTACAGCTGCTTTGGTGCAGTTGAACACACCTTTAAGGTTGGTATTGAGAACAGCGTCCCAATCTTCTTCTTTCATGCGCAGAAGCAGGGTATCGCGGGTAATACCGGCATTATTAACAAGAATATCAATATGGCCGAGTTCTTTAACCACTTTATCTATCATTTCAGCGCAAACTTCGGTTTGGGAAACGTCACCCTGCACGAGAATGGCTTTTCTGCCCATTTTTTCAATTTCAGCAGCAACTGCTTCAGCAGCAGCGGTGCTGCCTGCAAAATTAACGGCTACATCTGCGCCGTTTTCGGCAAGCAAAAGCGCAATTGCTTTGCCAATGCCGCGGGATGCCCCGGTAACTAAAGCTACTTTGCCTTCTAACAGCATTTTAACGGACCTCCTGGAAATAAGCAAGTGTTTTTGCAAGGCTTGCTTCATCTTCTACGTTAAGGGAAGTTACAGATTTGTCAATTTTCTTGTTAAAGCCGCACAGAACTTTGCCCGGGCCAACTTCAACAAAAGTATCTACGCCGCCGGCAATCATTTTTCTTACGCCGGTTTCCCAAAGCACAGGCATAGCAGCCTGACGGATTAAGGATTCTTTAATAACCTCTGCTTTGGTTACTTCTTCGGCGTTAACGTTTGCCATAACGGGGATTTTAGCATCGTGGAAAGTAATGGTTTTAAATACTTCTGCCAGACGGTCGGAAGCGGGCTGGAGCAGAGTGCTGTGGAAAGGAGCGCTTACCGGCAGGAGAACTGCGCGTTTTGCACCGGCTTCTTTCAAAGCAACAAGAGCCTTGTCCACTGCGCCAACGGCACCGGCAATTACAACCTGGCCGGGGCAGTTAAAGTTTACTGCCTGTACTGCTTCGCCGCATTCAGCTTCCACGCTGCGGCAGATTTCAACAATTTTATCGCTGTCCATGCCAAGTACGGCAGCCATACTGCCTTCGCCTACAGGAACTGCTTCCTGCATGAACTGGCCTCTTTTGCGTACAATGCGTACGGCATCTGCAAAATCAAGTGCTTCTGCCTGCACCAGTGCGGAATATTCACCCAGGCTGTGGCCTGCTGCAATTTCGCAGGTTACGCCGTTTTCGGCAAGAACTCTTGCGCAGGCAACGCTGGCAGTTAAAATTGCCGGCTGGGTATTAAAAGTAAGGCGCAGCTGGTCTTCCGGGCCTTCAAAGCACAGTTTGCTGATGGAAAAACCGAGTGCTTCGTCAGCTTCTTCAAAAGTCCTGCGTGCGCAGGCATAGTTTTCGTACAAATCTTTGCACATGCCAACGCTCTGAGAGCCCTGGCCGGGGAAAATAAATGCTACTTTACTCATTAACATAGCCTCTCTTTCGCCAATTATTTACACCATTTAAGAACAATACTGCCCCAGGTAAGGCCCGCGCCGAAAGCAACAAGCAGCAGGTTGTCGCCTTTTTTCATGGCATGCTGGTCCTGCATTTCCGTAAGAGCGATAGGAATGCATGCTGCGGAAGTATTACTGTATTTATCAATATTTACCCAAACTTTATCCATCGGCATTTTAAAATGCTTGGCAGCGGACTGAATGATGCGGATATTGGCCTGGTGCGGTACCAGCATATCAATATCTTCATTGGTCAGGCCGGCCTGTTCGAGGGATTTTTTAGCCGTTTTTCCCATAATTTTTACGGCGAACTTAAATACTTCGTTGCCGTTCATATGTACGGTATGTTCTTTGGCGTCAACGGTTTCGTGGCTGGCAGGTTTTCTGCTGCCGCCTGCGGGCTGCATAAGGTGAATGCTTCCTGCGCCGTCACTGCCAAGGTCAAGGCCCAAAATGCCGTAGCCTTCTTCAACCTCGCCAAGTACGGCTGCGCCTGCGCCGTCGCCAAACAGTACGCAGGTATTGCGGTCTTCCCAGTTCAAAATACGGGAAAGGGTTTCCGCACCGATTACAAGGGCTTTTTTATAAACGCCACTGGCAATCATCTGCGCAGCAACGCTTACACCGTAAACAAAGCCAGTGCAGCCTGCTGAAAGGTCAAACGCAGCTGCGTGCGTTGCCCACAGTCTGTCCTGCACAAGGCAGGCGGTGGAAGGATATACGCCGTAATCAGGCGTAGCGGTTGCAACAATGATAAGGTCAAGGTCGGCAGGGGCAACACCGGCATCTTCCAGTGCACGCCTTGCGGCGATAAGGGCCATGTCGCTTGTAGCCTGTTCAGGAGCCGCAATATGGCGGGTTCTGATGCCCGTGCGCTGCACAATCCATTCATCGCTGGTATCAACCATTTTTTCAAGGTCGTGGTTGGTCAAAATCTTGCTGGGAAGATAGCTGCCTACACCCAGAATACCAACTTGTTTTACAGCTTTAGTCATGTATTTATCCTCGTTTCTTTATTTTTCTTCGTCTCTGATGACAATTTCAGCAATATGCTTTACCACGTCACGCTCGGCAAAGTTAATGGCTACCCTTACCGCACTGGTAATGGATTTTGCCTTGCTGTTGCCGTGGCAGATGATAAACGGCGCCTTAACGCCCAAAAGCAGCGCACCGCCGTATTCCGTAACGTCAGCACGTTTTTTTAAGGCTTTCATTGTCGGCAGAAGCAAAAGCCCGCCGAGTTTTGCCATTAAGCCGCCTTTGGAAATGGCGTCTTTTATTACTACCATTATAGCACTTGCAAGCCCTTCTGCAAACTTTAAAACAACATTGCCAACAAAGCCGTCGCATACAACAACATCAACGGTGCCTTTGTTAATATCGCGGCCTTCAACGTTGCCGATAAAGTTAATATGCTGTTCTTCTTTCAGCAGCGGGTAAGTTGCCAAAGCCTGCTCGTTGCCCTTGGTTTCTTCTTCGCCGATATTCAAAAGCCCTACGCGGGGTTTCTCAACGCCAAACATCAGCTCCGAATAAACGCTGCCCATCAGTGCGCTCTGTACCATGTGTTCCGGTTTGGCATCAACTTTAGCACCGCTGTCCAAAAGCACCGTAGTGCCGGTAAGGTTCGGAATCGGCGTTGCAATAGCCGGGCGCTCAATGCCTTTAATGCGCCCCAGGTAAAACAGCGCAGCCGCAACGGCAGCACCGGTACTGCCGGACGATACCAGAGCATCGCATTTTTTCTCGCGCAAAAGGCGGGTTGCCACAACAATAGAAGAATTCTTCTTTGTTTTTACGGCAATGGAAGGATGCTCGTCCATTCTTACAACTTCCGTTGCCGGACAAATGCTGAGCCTGCTGTCCGTATCGGCTTTGTATTCGCGCAGCAGGTTCTCGATGGTTTCCGGGTCACCTACCAGCACAATTTCACAGTTAAATTCTTTTACAGCCTGTACCGCTCCAAGCACAAGTTCTTTCGGGCCATAGTCCGTTCCCATTACATCAAGCGCGATTTTCATATGCCTGTGTCGTCCTTTCGTCCGGGCAGGGTACAATTATAAATTTTGCCCGGAATACTTCCTCATTATTATTTCTTATTTTAACCCAAATTATATATTTATTAAGCTCCCTGCGGATAACCTCTGCCTTTGCCACCAGCGTAGCCCCTGCGTATACGGGCACTTTGTATTTAACATTGCCCACACCGGTAAGGGCCGCTTCGGCATCAACAACTGCCAGCGCCAGGGTATTTGCCATGGCAAACATATAATAGCCTCTTGCCACACCTGTTTTTTCCAATACCATATCAGGAGTTATTTTCAGCATGGAAATGCCGGAATGATTAAGTTCCAGGTCAATCAGGTCACCGACAATATCCTTTTTGTCAATGGCTTTCAGCTTTACCTGCGCGTTCTCGGCCATCTGGCGCGTGCGCTCGCGCAGTTCCGGGATGTTAAGGCTTAGCCTGTCCAAACGGATAGTCTGAATGCTGACCGCCAGATTTTTAGCAAGCTGCTCATCCGTTAAAAAAGGGTTTCTTTGCAGCATTTTAAACAAGCGCTCATGCCGTATTACTTTTTTAGCAGAATTCATAACATCACCTTATTTTAATACCTACTCCTAATATCTGGATTTATTATAATAGTACAAATAAAAAAAAGCAAGCAAAATTTTTTACCTGCTTTTCATCCTTAAAACAGCAAAATAAAAAGAGGCTGCAAAGCCTCTTTAACAAATATCCGGTTAAAAGCAAAAACCCCCAAGCCTGAGGCTTAGGGGGTATTTTTTACTCAGCGTCTTTTGCTACAACCTGTTTACCATTGTAGTAACCACATTCGGGGCAAACACGGTGCGGCATTTTCATTTCGTGACATTGCGGGCATTCAACTAAGCCGGGAGCGGTAAGCTTCCAGTTTGCACGGCGGGAATCACGGCGCGCTTTAGACATTTTTCTTTTTGGTACTGCCATTGTTGGTACACCTCCTCAAGCTGTAAGGCAAAATTTAATTTTTGATGAATTGCTTTAATGCCGCCAGTCTGGGATCAACCGAAGTTGTATCACAGCCGCAGTCGCCTTCATTTCTGTCAGCCCCGCAGACCGGACACAGCCCACGGCAATCTTCCCTGCAAAGTGCTTGCAAAGGAACTGCCAAAAGGAGGCTCTCTCGAACAGGCTCTGTTATATCAAGCAGATCTGATTCATAGATAAAAGCATCATTTTCAATGTTTTCTGCTCCTGCCGGATAAAATTTTTCAACCACCTGGGCGTTCAGCTTTTCGGTATAAACCTTAAGACAGCGTCCGCAGGTGCGTTCAATTTCCGTTGCTGCTTCGGCCTTGAGCAAAATTACGTCGCCCGCATTTTCAACCATGCCTTTTAAAACAACAGGCGCGGTAATTTTTAAATCGGCTTCTGTAATTCCCAGCTCATCAGGCGTCAGTTCATACGAAAATTCTTTGCTTCCGACAAGTCTTTTTTTGATTTCTGCGACATTTATTCTTATCATATTTCACCAATCGTATCAATTATAGCTATGTGAAGCTGCTTTGTCAAGTAATAGTTATCGCCCGCAGGCTTACAATTTTATAATGCGGCGGCAGATATTTACAGTGTCGCGCGCAATTACAAGCTCCTCGTTGGTAGGAATTGCAAAAATTTTTACCTTTGCGCCGTCAACATTAATTTCCTGGTTTTTGCCGCGCGCCTTGTTTTTCACTGGGTCGATGCCGGTACCAAGATACTCCAGCCCTTCGCAGATTTTCTCGCGCATGGAAGAAGAATTCTCACCTAGACCTGCCGTAAACACAATGGCATCCACGCCGCCCATCGCCGCCGTATAAGCGCCGATATATTTTTTTACGCGGTAAGCAAAAACGTCAATCGCCAGCTGGCTGCGTTCATCGCCGCGGTGCGCCGCGCTTTCCAAATCCCTGAAATCGCTGGAAAGCCCGCTGATGCCCAAAACGCCGCTGCGGCGGTTAAGATATTCGTCAATCTGCTCGGCATCCATATTTTCTTTAACAATTAAAAACGGAATAATCGCCGGGTCAATCTCGCCGGAGCGCGTGCCCATAACAAGCCCGTCCAGCGGGGTATAGCCCATGCTGGTATCAATGGATTTGCCGTATTTAACAGCCGCCACGCTTGAGCCGTTGCCCAGATGGCAGGTAATAATGCGGTAATCCGAAACTTCTCCGCCCATCATTCTGGCGGCTTCCTGAGCCACGTATTTATGCGAAGTGCCGTGGAAACCGTAACGGCGCACGCCGTATTTTACATACAGTTCATAAGGCAGGCCGTATAAATAGGCTTTTTCAGGCATGCTCTGGTGAAACGCCGTATCGAAAACAACAACCTGCGGCACCTGCGGCATTAACGCCATGCAAGCCTTAACGCCGTTTAAGTTGGGCGGGTTGTGCAGCGGCGCAAGCTCGGCGCAGGCAGCAATGCCTTCAAGCACATCCGGCGTTACAAGCACGGAATCGGAAAAGCGTTCGCCGCCGTGAACAACGCGGTGCCCTACAGCGTCAATTTCGCTCATGCTTTTAATAACGCCGTAATCGGGATTTACCAGTGCATCCACCGCCAGCTTTATGCCAAAGTTATGGTCGGGCACGTCGATGTTAATATCCACCGTGTATTTTCCTTCCGGAGTATGCTTTAAAACAGAACCGTCCATGCCGATACGCTCAATCAAGCCTTTGGCCAGCACCTTTTCGCCGTTCATATTTATAAGCTGGTATTTAATTGAAGAACTGCCGCAATTAACAACAAAAACAATCACAGTATTCACCCCTAAAATTAGTTTTGCACTTCCGGGTAAATTTTAATATACTATTAGTATACACTATTTGACATTTAACCGCCAGTAAAACTTTCTGAGGTGAACCTATGAAAAAATCTATCGGCGTTATAGCCGAATACAATCCATTCCACAATGGGCATTTGCTGCATCTTACCGAAGCGCGCCGCCTTGCCGGAGGCCATTTGCCCGTTATTGCCGTTATGAGCGGCAGCGTTGTGCAGCGCGGCGAACCTGCTTTCTGCAATAAATGGGCGCGGGCGCAGATGGCCGTGCAAAACGGCGCAGACCTTGTACTGGAACTGCCTGCCGTATTTTCGTGCCGCAGCGCGGAATTTTTTGCCGCAGGCGCAGTGCAGCTTTTGGCGGCGACAGGAATTACGGGTTACCTCGCTTTTGGCGCGGAAACCGCGGAAACACAAACGCTTGCAGCTGCCGCCCACTTCATCAACACTCATCAGGAAGAACTGCGCGCGATTATAAAAAGCGGCGCTTCTTACGCCGCAGCCCAGTCCACGCTTTTGCAAAATGCCGGGTTTACTTTTGCCGCAGCGGAAGCAAACGATATTTTGGCGCTTGAATACTGCCGCTGCCTGCAAAAATACGCGCCGCAAATTGAGCCGCTTGTTATACGCCGCTGCGGTGCAGGCTACAACAGCAGCGATATAAGCGCCGAATACGCCAGCGCCAGCGGCATACGTACGGAATACGCCGCCGCAGGGCTTTCCGGCAGAATTTTAAAACAAATCCCGGAACGCAGCCACAAGTTACTGGAAACGCTCCATTCTTTAAATTTGCTTGGCTGGAATACAGCAAAACTTGACGCGCTTGTTTTATACAAGCTCTGTATGCTTACGGAGCAGCAAATTGCCGCTGCCTGCGAATGCACCGAAGGCCTTGAACACCGGTTAAAAGCAGCAGCTGCCTGCCCGGATATGCAAAGCGTTGTAAACAGCGTTAGCAGTAAACGCTATACAAAATCGCGCATCCGCCGCCTGTTAATGCAGCTTTTGCTTGGCAACGACAAAACCATTTTTACCGAAGCCAAACCGCAATACCTGCGCGTGCTGGCTTTTAACAGCCGCGGGCGCAGCCTGCTTGCACAAATGCGCAAAACGGCCTCGATGCCGATTATTACCAAAATAGGCCGCAATTTTAAAAACTGCCTCACCGGCAACGCCGCAAAAGACGAACTTATTATACGCCAGCTGCAAACGGATATTAACGCCGCCAATCTGCTGGCATTACTGCAAAACCGCAGCCAAAACTATTGCCAAACCTATAACAGCGATTTTTTAACGCAGCCTTTTCAGCAGGCATGATAAAAAACAAAGCCGCTTACCCGTAAGAGTAAACGGCTTAAATTTTTGCCTGATTATTTTTCTTCTTCGTCGTCCTGAATTTCATCGCCGTAATATTCCTGCGGCGCTGCAAGTTTGCGGCGTTCGTCGTTAACGGAATTGCGGTTATCGTTCAGGCCCTGCAGGGCAGACTGCAAATTGCCGCTTAAATACGCCAGCATATCATCGGCATATTGCAGCACATCCATTTTTACGCGCTCTGCATAAGCGTCTGCTTCTTCCTTAACTTCCTGTTCATGGCGCAGAGCCGTATTTTTAATATCCTCGGCAAAAGCCTGTGCCTGCTGCACAACTTCTTCCTGGCGTACAAGGCGTTCTGCTTCCGCCTTGGCAATTTCCACAATGCGTTCCGCCTCGGTTTTGGCCTGCACAACAATATTGTCGGCATCTTCGTGGGCCTTGTTGATTATGGCTTTCTGCTCTTCCAAAAGCTTGGCGGCACTTTTTACTTCACGGGGAATGGCTTCCTTCAAATCATCCAGAATTTCAGCCAAATCGCTTTCTTCCACAATGATTTTATCAGTCAGCGGAATTCTGCTGGCCGCAGAAATAAGATTATACATTTCATCAAAAATTCTGTCTAAAGCAGCACTGGTACTCTTGTCTATCATCGTAACATCCTCTTTCTATAACAAGTGTTTTTCCGCCAGCAGCTCCTTAATGCGCACCTCAACGTTATCGGGCACCAAACCGTGGATGCAGCCGCCAAACGTAGCCAGTTCGCGCACGCCGGAAGAGCTTAAAAACGAATAATTGGCATTGGTCATGATAAAAACAGTTTCCAGATTATTATCAATTTTTTTAATCAGCAGCGCACGCTGAAATTCATACTCAAAATCGGAAAATGCACGCAGGCCCCTGACAATAAAAGGAGCTTTTTCCTGCCTGCAAAACTCGTTCAGCAAACCCGAAAAACAGGTAACCCTGGCATTGGGGATATGCGCTGTTGCCATACGCAGCATTTCAACACGTTCTTCCATGCTGAACATTGCTTTTTCCTTTCCCGGATTGTGAAAAACACTGATGACAATCTCATCAAACATCTGGCTTGCCCGTTCAAAAATGTCCAAATGGCCATTGGTTACCGGATCAAAACTCCCCGGGCAAATTGCTCTGCGCACTTTATTAACCTCCTAAAATCTGCTTTGCAGACGGTAAATTTTGGCAATATTCTAAAAGCTTTATTCTACACAAAATGTAATATTCCTTTAATTGCCGCACCTTTTATCTATTGTAACATGTTTTCACACTTTTGCAAAACGTATAAAGCTAATTTTTGTTTCGCCGTAAGTTTCACAGCGCACAAGTTCAAACTGCGGCGGCAGTGTTCCAAGCTCGTCATGTGCCGAATGTTCGGCAATTAAATAGCCGCCGTCGTTTAAAAGAGGGCTTTCCGCCAGCGCGGCAATAACCTTCTGCACCAGCCCCTTGTTATAAGGCGGGTCGGCAAAAATAAAATCAAAACTCATGCCCTTTTTATGCAGCCGCCCTATCAGCTGGCAGGCATCTCCGCAAATTGTTTCCGTATCTTCCTGCGCCCGGCATTTGGCAATATTGCTTTCCACCAGCCGCAGCGATTCTTTGCTTGTATCGGTAAAAACAATTTTCTCCGCGCCGCGGCTCCAGCTTTCAAGCCCGAGGTTACCCGTACCGGCAAATAAATCCAGCACCTGCGCGC
The DNA here is from genome assembly GCF_023336935.1 of Phascolarctobacterium sp. ET69. Lineage (GTDB taxonomy): Bacteria > Bacillota > Negativicutes > Acidaminococcales > Acidaminococcaceae > Fusicatenibacter_A > Fusicatenibacter_A intestinipullorum. The sequence continues at coordinate 339,056 of NZ_JAMBLR010000003.1, read as the reverse complement.
CGATAATTTTGCTGCCGATAATATTAAACAGCGATTCCTTCACCCTGTCGGCAGTAGGGCGCACATCCCAGTTTTTGGGCGTAGTCAGCTTCAGCCCTCTGGCTCTGCCAGTAATAATTCTCATTTTAAAAACTCCGTACTTGTAATATAATATTTGTAACTATACGCTGCAAAGGAGGCTTACCGTGAAAAAGTATTTATGGCTTTTTTTAACCGCCCTGTGCAGCTATATTTTTTATTTTTTCAGCCTGCCGCCAAGCACGCCTTACACACCGCCGCCCCTGCCGGTGCAGGAACAGCTGCTGCTTGTGCCGCTTGACAGCCGCCCGCCCTGTACGTTAATAGCGCAGGATTTGGGCAGGCTTGCTTCCATAGATGTAATTTTACCCCCAAAAGAACTTCTTGACAACTACCGCACACCGGCAAACCGCGAAAAATTATCCTCATGGCTCAGCCATAACGCAGGCAACTGCCCGGCGGTTATTTCCGGCGACCTTTTAATTCACGGCGGGCTGCTTGCTTCACGCCTGCCGCAGGGAACCGTTAACGACGAGCAGAACTTTTTTAAACTGCTGCAAACTATGCCTTCAGGCGAAGATATTACCGTTTTTTCGATTATTCCGCGCCTGCTTGTAAGCGATAACCTGCTGCCGGACGCCTGGTACCAGTGGCACTTAATGCGTTATTCCACCCTGCGCGATATTGTAGAACAGTTTGGCGACTACCCTTCCACAGCTCAGCTGGAAGAAATTAAAAATAAAATTCCGCAGGAAATACTGCAAAAATATAACGTGCTGTACAGCACTAACGACAGTTTTAACAAACAGCTTGCAGCATTGTGCGCCGCCAAAAATTATACGCTTGTAATAGGGCAGGATGACGCCCAGCCATTTGGCCTGCCCAACCGCAACCGCACCCACGCCGAAGCCTATATGCGCCGGGCAGGGTTAAGCAGCGCCAGCACAACCACCTGCGGCGCGGACGAAATAGCGCAGATGCTTACGGCACGCCGCTTTTGCCAGATTAATAACTATACACCCAAATTTTATATTGAATATACCACTGGCAGCGCAGCCACCGCCATTATGCCATACATGGCAGTTACTGCCGAAGCCGCCCTGCTTGACAAAATTAAATTTACCGGCGGCACGCTGACGCAAAACCTTAATGAAGCCGACATTATTTTATATGTACACTGCGGCAGTGCCAAAGAACCTGCTAACGAAAAAATGGCGCAGAAACTGCAAACACTGCTTAACAGCGGCAAGCATGTTGCCGTTATCGACGCCAGTGAAGATTATGAAAGCAGCCAGATGCTTTTGCCCGTACTTTTGGCAAACAACGTAACCATAAACAAACTTGTTTCTTACTCGGCCTGGAACACCTTCGGCAACGCGGCAGGTACAGCCATGGCGCAAAGCGCAATATTTACAGGGCAGCTTAAACGCCTGCCAAAATATCTGCTGCCTGCGCTTTACGCGCAAAATCTTAACTTTACCGTTGCCCGCCTGCTGGATGATTACAGCTACCAAAAACTTTTGCACCACCGCCTCAGCACCATACTTAACCTGCGCGGACAGGACCCTGCAAATTTGAATGACAGCTATAAAACTTTTGCCGAAAATATTATAGAAGGCTTTATTTATAACGAAAAACGCAGCCTTTTATATACCAATTTAGGCCTTACACCCTTTTACAGCGACGGCGCAGATGAATATTACCTTACCGGCATTAACGCCGAAACAAAACTTCCGTGGAACAGAATTTTTGAAATAGAATTAAAAACAAATTGTGAATACGGCATAAAAAAATCTGCACAATAGCAGACATAAGATTTTAAGCAACCGTGATACAACTCACGGTTGTTTTTTTATGCTTTTTTATATTAAAAGGTAAATAAATTATGCCAAAATACCGTTTTATGGTTAGAAAGATATTTACAGGAGGATAAAATGAGTACAAATTACGGCTACATCCGCGTAAGCAGCTATGACCAAAATGAAGACAGGCAGGTTATTGTAATGAAAAAAATGCAGATACCTTCCAAAAATTTATATACCGATAAACAATCGGGTAAAAATTTTGACCGCCCGCAGTATAAAAAACTACTGCGTAAATTAAAAGCAGATGATGTGCTTTACATTAAAAGCATTGACCGCTTAGGCAGAAATTATAGCGAAATTTTAGAACAATGGCGCTATTTAACAAAAATAAAAAAGATAGACATTGTAGTTTTGGATATGCCGCTTTTAGATACCCGTATCGGCAAAGATTTAATGGGCACATTTTTAAGCGACATTGTTTTGCAGGTGCTGTCCTTCGCCGCCGAAAACGAACGCAACAATATCCGCCAAAGGCAGGCAGAAGGCATTGCAGCAGCCAAAGCAAAAGGCATACGCTTCGGCAGGCCGCCAAAACCTTTGCCGGCAAATTTCCATGCTGTTTACCAAAAATGGAAAGCAGGTAAAATTACCGGCATAACAGCCGCCAAAGAATGCTGTATGCCGCTGACAAGCTTTCGCTACCGTGCCAATCAATACGAAAAAGGAGTAATTTTGTAATGCATCAAAGTTGCTATAAAGTGTACTTTGTGGCAAACAGATTTTAGGGACTTTTAATCACTGTTGAAATCTTGAAAATAGAGTTTTTGATGATATAATAAAACAGTAATGTTAAATACAAAAAAGTACACATTTTAGCAAATTCAAATTTTATATTAAAGGATGGTTTTATGGTTTTTACAACACCTGTATTTTTATTTTTATTCTTACCTTTCACATTAGGGATGTACTTTTTAATGCAGAAACGGTTTCGCAACGCTTTTTTATTTTTAATGAGTTCTGCTTTTTATTTTTTTGGCGAGCAGAAAATGTTGTTTTTAATGTATAGCGTTATTTTGCTTAATTATTGCACAGCACTTTTATTTTCAAATATAGATAATAAAATTAATAACAGTTTAATTATAAAAGAACGAGGATTCTTAATAAAAAAAATCGCATTAATTATCTGCGTAGCTATTTGTATTGGATTATTATGGTATTTTAAATACTGGCATTTTTCCATTGATATTTTTAACAAAACAGCTGCTTTGTTAGGAATAAATTATCAATTATCACAGGTTGATAAAATTCTTTTACCTTTAGGTATTAGTTTTTATACCTTTCACGTTTTAAGCTACACATTTGATGTTTATATGGGCAAAATGAAAGCCGATAAAAATATACTGCACTTTTTCACCTATGTGTTAATGTTTCCACAGCTTGTTGCTGGTCCAATAGTAAGATATATAGACATTCAAAAACAATTTGAACATCGAATAATAACTATAAACGGTTTCAGCAATGGCATTCGCCGTTTTTGTTTTGGCTTTGCCAAAAAAGTTTTAATTGCCAACACCGTTGCCAAAGCGGCAGATAAAATTTTTGCACTTCCACCTGAACAAATTGATTTTGCAACCGCATGGCTTGGTGCTATTTGTTATACATTGCAAATTTATTTTGATTTCAGTGGTTATTCTGATATGGCTATAGGGTTAGCGGCTTTATTTGGTTTTAAATATAAAGAAAATTTTAATTATCCGTATATTTCCAAAACAGTCGGAGAATTTTGGCATCGCTGGCATATATCGTTGTCTACATGGTTAAGAGATTATGTTTATATTAATTTAGGAGGCAACCGCAGCGGAAAACTTAAGTATTATTTTAATATTTTATTTGTATTTTTGTGCTCCGGTCTATGGCACGGAGCTAACATTACTTTTGTTTTATGGGGTATCTGGTATGGGATTTTTATTATTATCGAAAGCTTATTTCTTAAAGACTTTTTACAAAACAAAAAATTGCTATCGCACTTTTATGCTTTGCTTGTCATAATTTTCGGATGGGTTATGTTTAGAGCAGACAGTATTAACTATGCTGTTCATTACTGGATGCAAATGTTTAAAATAAATATGCTGAATTTAGAATTAACACAGGAATTTTTACAAAATGACGTCATACTTGCAATTATTTTCGGCATTATATTTTCTATCGACTGGCGTACACCTTATAAAAAACTGGTTTGCCGCAGCAAAACACATTTACGTTTTTTAGTTTTTAAAACAGCAGGTTATATTTGCGCATTTTTGCTTTTCATCCTGTCCGTAATGAGTGTTATGAGCAATACTTATAATCCATTTATTTACTTTAGATTTTGAGGTAGATTATGAATAATAAAAACATCAGCAAACTGAAGAAGATAATACCTATAAGTTTTATAGTAGTATTTGCAACATTTTTGGCAATACCTAATACTGGCTTATACAGAGGTGAAAAAAACGCACGCCTTATTGCCCAAACAGAAAATAGAAGAATCACTCCCCGCCCAACTCAATCTTTAAAATCAAAAGAGTTTTATGAACAATTTGAAAAATGGTATCAAGACAGATTAAGGTACAGGGACAAAGCGATAAAAAGATGGAGCGATTTTAATCTGAATATTGGCGTTTTAAATCACCCAAAAATATTTAGAGGTAAAAACAACTGGCTTTTTCATAAAGATATGATTATAACATCTTTTAATGAACCTGAACAAAAAATTAACAGCATCAAACATTTACAAAGTTATTGTAATGAAAAAGGTAAAAATTTTATTTTGTTTATCCCTCCAAGCAAAGAAACAATGTATCGTGAATTTTTCCCAGAACAAATTCGTAATACATACAAAAAACCTGATTCCTTTTTTATTCAATCTGAAAAATTATTAAAAAATAATAATATAAATTACCTATCAATTACTCAAAATTTAAAAGAAGAAAAATTAAAATCATCTCATATATTATATATACCAGTAGATAGCCACTGGAATTATCATGGAGCATCTTTCGGCGCAGATAAGCTACTACAAAAAATTTCTAACGAACATAAAACAAAATTTTACGAGGGCCTTAATTTAGACGGAACGTTTTTAGAAACAGTGCATCCTGGTGATTATTTATCCATGCTTGGCTTTGATCCGAACAAAAATAAGGATACCATTCCTTGGAGTGAAAAATATACTAATGAAATATTTTTTACTGATTGTTATACAGGAGAAACCTTGCAAGTTGGTGGGCTACTATCAAAAATAAACTATTGGGAAAAAATACATAACGGAGAACTAATTTTAAAAAACAATAAATCTACATCTGATATTAAAATTTTAGTTTTATCAGATTCTTATACAACCTTTATGGCCCCGTATTTAGCACAATTTGCAAAAGAAACAATTATCACCCATTATAATGGATACGCTGAGAAAAAAACAAAAACTGATATGAAATATCTTTTGAAAAGATATGATCCAGATGTTGTAGTTTTAGAAATAGTTGATAGAGTTTTTTATCCTGGTAGTAATAAAGACTTGTTTGGTAAATTTACATATTAAAAATTTATTAAGTGTATTAATATCGCATTTGACTTAAAAAGCAGTTTCGCCTAAAGCTGAAACTGCTTTTTTTATAATAAAATTTAACTTTTCTACTAAAATAAAGTATCAAATTTTCCAAAGTTTATATTATTGTATATATTAAATGTATAAAAAATATTTTTTATAATAAATTTTATTATTCTTAATATTTGTCAATGCACTTTTCCTTCTAATTTAATATTTTTTCGACTTTTATTTTGTGCTTATTTCTATACTACTATATTTTTATTTCTTAAAATTTTCCAGACTGCCGCACAGTGTCAAAGCATAAACGCTTTTAGCGCCTGCCTGCTTTAAGGTTTTTGCCGCTTCGTCCAGCGTCGCGCCGGTGGTTAAAATATCGTCTACCAATAAAATTTTAGCGCCGCTTACGCTGCCCCGCACCTCAAAACAGCCGAGCACATTGCTGCGGCGTTTATCCGGCGCAAGGCCGTACTGAGGCGCTGTTGCCTTTATACGCGTCAAAACCTGCGGCTGCCACACGCCTTTAACGGCAAGTGCTCCGGCAAAAATACTTTCAGGTATATCAAAGCCGCGCTGTCTGCGCCTTGCCGCGTCCGTCGGTACGGACACCACCATATCAAAGCAGCTTTCGCTATATGCCTGTGCTAAAAATACGGCTTCTTCCGCCAGCGGCTGCAAAAATTTGCTTTCACCTTCAAATTTAAGTTTGTGCAGCATTTCTTTAAGCGCGCCGCTGTATTTATACCCCATTACCGCGCCGTCAAGGTTTAACAGCCCCGGCATTGCTTCAAGCAAAAGTTCACTGCGCCTGCAAACAGGGCAAAACACACCGCTTTCGGTTTCCGCATTGCATACGGCACAGCTCTGCGCAAAAAACACGCTTACAAGCGTCCGCCACCATTCTTTTATATAATTCAAATTATCACCATTTTATTAAAATACGTCAGCCTGTTCCTGCAAGCGTTCTGCCAAAAGCGAATAGCGCTTGCGCGTTTTATCGTTTAAAACAGCTGCCTGCACGGCTTTTTTGCTGCCGACTATTACAACCTTTTGCCGCGCCCTTGTTACCGCAGTGTAAAACAGGTTGCGCTGCAGCATTATATAATGCCCCGGCACCATTAAAAGTATTACCACCGGGTATTCGCTGCCCTGCGATTTATGCACGCTCATGGCATAGGCTAACTGCAGTTCATCTACTTCGGCAGAAGTGTAAACAATTTTGTTGCCGCTGATACCGGCATAAGCATATTCATCTTCAAACGCGGTAAAAACCGGTTTGCCGCCGTCGTCATACACAACCGTTACATTGCCTCCGTCGATGCGTATTATGCGCCCTATGTCGCCGTTAAACACTTCTTTTTCGTAGTTGTTGCGAATCTGCATTACCTTATCGCCTTCGCGCAGCACGGCTCCTCCCGGCAGCGTCAGTTCGCCCTTGTCTGCCGCGGGCGGGTTTAAATGCTGCTGCAAAACTTTGTTTAAGTTCTGCACGCCGCAGGGGTTTTTGTGCATTGGCGAAAGCACCTGCACATACTGCAGGCCGTGTTCGGCCGCTATCTTTCCGTACAGCTGCGCCACAAAATCCGCCGCCATAAACTCGTTGTCAAAACCGGCAAATTCAAAATCACTGTGTTCGGCAAATTCCGGCATCTGCCCATGGTTAATACGGTGAGCGTTGCGCACAATGGGGCTTACTTCCGCCTGGCGGAAAACATTTTCCAGCCTTACTACCGGCATTTTTTTGCTGCGGATAATATCTTTTAATACCGAACCGGGCCCTACCGAAGGCAGCTGGTCCACGTCGCCGACAAAAATAAGGCGGCAGCCGCCCGGCACTGCTTTCAGCAGATGATGCATTAAAGTAATATCCAGCATGGAGGCTTCGTCGATAATAATTGCTTCCGCGTCCAGCGGGTCGCTGTCGTTTTTGCCAAAGTTAAAGCCGCTGCCGTCCGGCTGATATTCCAAAAGGCGGTGTACCGTCTGCGCCGTATGCCCGCTTGATTCTGCCAGACGCTTGGCCGCCCTGCCCGTAGGCGCCGCCAGCAAAATGCGGCAGCCCGCTTTTTCCAGCACCGTTATAATGCCCTTAACAACGGTGGTTTTGCCTGTGCCCGGCCCGCCGGTTAATACAAATACGCCGTATTTAAGCGAAGCATGGATGGCTTCTTTCTGCGCTACGGCAAGCTGTATGCCTGCCTCCCGTTCCCACTGACCGATAATTTTTTCAACATCAACGCTTTTAATTTTTCCCGGCGCATCACGCAACGCTATCAAACGTTTTGCCGTCTGCGTTTCCGCCTGATACAGATATTCCGGGTAAATAAGGCGCAGCCCGCCCACTTCTTCCGTGCGCAGGCGGTCTTCGTCAATCAGTTCTTTAAAAAGTTCTTTTACCGGCTCCGGGTCAGTCTGCAAAAGTTTAACCGTTTCCTGCACCAAAAGTTCTTCCGGCACGCAGGTATGCCCGGCAGATGCCGCCATGTTAAGCGCATAAACAAGCCCTGCTTCTATGCGCCGCCTGTCGCTGCGGCTGCACCCCAGTGCCAGCGCTATTTTGTCGGCCGTCCTGAAGCCTATGCCCGTTACTTCGCCCGCAAGGGCATAGGGGTTTTCCTGCACGCGCACCAGTGCCGTGCTGCCATAGCGCGCTGCCAGTTTGGGCGCATAGTTGGCGCTTACGCCGTGCTGCTCCAAAAACAGCATCAGTTCGCGCATCTCGCTCAGTTCCGCGTAAGATGCCGCAATGCTTTCGGCCTTTTTGCGGCCTATGCCTGCAACTTCCGTCAGCCTTTCCGGCTCGCTTTCCATAACTGTCAGCGTGCGGCTGCCAAAATGCTCCACAATACGCGCCGCCATGGTTCTGCCAATGCCCTTAACCGCGCCGGATGCCAAAAAGCGCTCAATGCCATCCGTGGTGGAAGGCTTAACTACGCGCAAAGTATCGGCCCGAAACTGGCGCCCAAAACGCACATGCTCGCACCATTCGCCTTCCATGGCAATGTTTTCGCCCATATAGGGCGCCATGCCTTTATAGGTAACCGTTGCCAAACCGGCTGCCGCTTTAACGCGCAGCACGCAAAAGCTACCGTCGCCGCTCTGATATATAACATTTTCCAGTGTTCCCTGCAGCTGTTCCAAATGCTCACCACCGTACAAAACAAATGTTCAGTTAATTATAGCATGTTTTTTTAAGTTAATAAACCTCGGCCGCGCAGGCTATTATTTTTTGACAACAGGTTTAAAATTAGCTATAATTAATTAAATACGTTTTAGCCTTTTTCCAAAAAGGCAGGAGGTTCCGCTTTGAAATCCATCGGCACACAAATTGCCATTGATATGTATAATTGCAGCGATATACTTTTGGATGACGTTATCGGCATCGAGCACATGCTCAGCAGTGCCGCAGCGCGTTTCGGCATGGAGCCGAGCGGCGTTTATGTAAACGACGAGGACGGCATTGACGAATATTCCGTGTTTGCGCACTGCAAGCAGGGGCATATTACCATGCACGTTTATCCGGATATGGGCTTTGCCACGATTGATATTTTTACCTGCTTTAAAGAAGCCGACCCCGACGGGCTGGCACGCTTTATGCGCAAATACTTCAATCCCGACAAATCCAAAATCACTTATCTGGAACGCGGCGATTTCGGCAACGAAAGCGATATGAAACCGCGCCGCAAATCGCATACAAAAATCATACGCAAAGCCAAAACCCTTGGCAAAAAATTATCTAAACTGATGATGCGTCCTAAATCAATTTAAACGCTGCCAAAAGGCAGCTTTTTCTTTTACCCTGCATTTAAACGGAGGATTTTATGAAATATATTTTTTGGGATATTGACGGCACGCTGCTTCTGACAGGACTTGCAGGGGCAGATGCGCTGCGCGCGGCAATCAGGGAACTGTTCGGCGTCGAAAATTTCCAGTTTTCGCATCCGCTGGCAGGCGCAACGGATTCACAGATTATCAAACAAATTTGTATTGATATTAAAGGGCGCTGCCGCACTTTTGATGCCGCAAACATTTTAATTAACTACCACCGCCTGCTGCCAAAATTTTTAAAAGAACGCCAGGGGCATTTAATGCCTAATGTAACCGCAACGCTGGCTTATTTTGAAGGCCTTGAGGGATTTAAAACCTGCCTTTTAACCGGCAACACCACTACCGGTGCTTATTTAAAATTGCAGCGGTACGGAATCGACAAATACTTCGACAGCCACTACGCCGTCTGCGGCGAACTGAGCGAAGACCGCAGCGAACTTGCCAAAATCGCCCTGCGCCGTTTGCAGGTAATGCATCCGGAAGAAGAAATCAGCGGCAGCGATATTTTTCTTATCGGCGATACGCCCAATGACATTATCTGCGCCAAAGCCATAGGGGCGCGCTGCCTTGCCGTGCTGGCGGGCTCCACATACACCAAAGAGCAGCTTGCGGAGCACGAACCGTGGAAAATTATCGATAAACTGCCTGACGAACCGCAGAAACTGGTTCAACTTTTTAACGAAGCCTGAGAGGAATTATGAAAAAATTTTTATTAACATTTATTTGCTGCCTTGCCTTACCGGCAGCGGCATTTGCCTACAACGCAAACGACGTGCAGCAGGTGCAGAGCGGCATCAGCTGCCCCGGTGCGGATTTAAGCGGCGCGGATTTAAGCGGGCTTAACCTTAACGGCATTAACCTGCGCGGTGCCAGCCTTAACGGCGCGCGCTTGGCAGACACCGATTTAAGCGGCGCAGACTTACAAAACGCAAACATGCACAGGGCAGTATTTAAAAACTGCACTTTAACCAAAGCCAATTTAAGCGGCGCGGATTTAAGCTATGCCAACCTAAACGGAAACAAGCTGGACAAAGCCGTTTTAAATAACGCCGTACTGTACCGCACAGGCCTGCGCGGCGCAGATTTAAACTATGCAAGCTTTGCCTATGCCAAATTGCAGGAAGCAACCCTGGACAAAGCAAATGCGCAGAATGCTGACTTCAGCTACGCCGGAATGTCTTACAGCTGGCTGTATAAAACAGATTTAACTAGCGCTGTTTTAACACACGCCAATTTATACAATGCCAAAATGCAAAACGCCGTGCTCACCAATGCCGATTTAACCTCTGCCAACCTTTCGCGCAGCAATTTGCAGCACGCGCAGCTTAACGGCGCCCGGCTCGACCGTGCCATGCTTGACGATGCCGATTTCAGCTACGCCGATTTAACACTTACTGATTTTGGCCGTGCCTTTAAGGATAACGCCAAATTTTAAACAGCACAATCAAAGCATAACAACATAAACTACGTATATACAGCAAAACTCCGCAGCATTAAACTGCGGAGTTTTTGTTTTGTTGATTTTAATTTTTAAATGCTTATAGTTTTAAGCCTTCCACCCATTTTTGCAGCTCTGCCGCGCCTGTGCTGCCTGCAAAGCGTTTTGCCGGACGCCATGCCGTTTGTTCGGAACAGGAAGGATGCAGAAATTTATCCGTATCGCCTACGCCGCTGCCGCCGCTTGTTGCAAACGGAATAACGGTTTTGCCGGAAAAATCTTCGCTTTCCAAAAAGGTATTAATAATTGTCGGCGCAACATACCACCAAATCGGAAAGCCCACAAAAACGGTGTCATACTGCGCAAAATCTTTTACGCTGCCGCTGATGGCAGGGCGCGAAGATTTATCTCTCATTTCTACCGAGCTGCGCGAATTTTTGTCCTGCCAGTTTAAATCTGCCGCCGTGTAGGGCTGCGCGGGCGTAATTTCATACAAATCGCCTTTAACAACGTCTGCCAGCGTTTGCGCCAGCTTTTTTGTTACACCGCTGCACGAAAAATAAGCAACTAATACTTTCTGCATAATTATCCCTCTTTCTCAATAAATTTAAATTTATATTTTCTGCTCTCCGGCAGACCATACATGTTCAGCCCCGGCAGCCTGTGCCGTATTTTGCGCCATGTGTTTTTGCAATCCCATCCACACATTTAATTATAACACTATCCTGTACCGCCGCAGCATTATAAAATTTTATTCCTGTTAGTTTTATTATAATTCTGTGCAGTTAAAACAACAAATAGTTATAAAACCTGATACTTCATTACTTTTAGGTATAATAAAAAATCAGGGCAGCTGCTCAAATAAAGCAGCCGTCCTGATTTTTAGGTGTAAGCATTACAGCTTTACAATATTCAGCAAAACTTCGGTGCATTTTACAAGCGAAGGCACCGGCAGATATTCGTAGCGCCCGTGGAAATTATGCCCGCCGGTAAAAATATTGGGGCAGGGCAGCCCCATTTCAGATAAACGCGAGCCATCCGTACCGCCGCGCACAGGCACAAGCTGCGGTTCAATACCGGCTTCGCGCATGGCGTTTTCGGCACGCTCAACAATTTCAAACACCGGCGTTATATATTCCTTCATGTTGCAGTACATATCCTGCAAGCTGCATTCCACGCTGCCGGCACCATATTTGTTATTCATAAACTCTGCCAAATCCAGCAAAAGCTGTTTGCGTTTTGCCAGAATGTTCTTATCGTGGTCGCGCAAAATCATATCCAGTTCCACGCGGTCGGTGCCGCCTTCAATGCGCAGGCAGTGGTAAAAACCTTCGTAACCGTCTGTATATTCCGGTTTTTCTCCCTGCGGCAGGGCAAGCTGCCATTCCGCGGCCATAGTTACGGCATTACGCATTTTGTTTTTGGCGCTGCCGGGATGTACGGATACGCCGTTAAAAATTACTTTGGCATTGCAGGCGTTAAAGGTTTCGTAATTAAGTTCACCCAACGCGCCGCCGTCCACAGTATAGGCAAAATCAGCCTTAAAATCAGCTAACGGAAAACCGTCCGTACCGCAGCCTATTTCTTCATCCGGAGTAAAGGCCAGCAAAACTTTGCCATGCTTAATTTCCGGGTGCTGCAAAAGATATTCACAGGCACTTACTATTGCCGTAATACCGGCCTTGTCGTCCGCGCCAAGCAAGGTTGTGCCGCCGGCTGTTAAAATATCCTGCCCGCGGTATGCCGCCATTTCCGGAAACTCTTTTACGCTCAGTACGCAGCCGGGCGCAAGCTGCATATCGCTGCCGTCCCACGCTTTGTGCAGGGTAACCTGTACGTTTTCGCCGCTTGCCTCGCTGCTGGTGTCCATATGGGCAATCAGCCCGATAACAGGCGCTGCTTCTTCTGTATTGGCAGGCAGTTCCGCCAGCACATAGCATTTATCCGTTACCTGCACATTGGCAAGGCCGAGTTCCGTAAGCTCGTTTTTTAAATGCTCCGCAAGCTGCCATTGGCCTTCGCTGCTTGGCAGCTGCGCGCTTCTTTCATCGGAAGCGGTATTGATTTTCGCATACGCAGTAAACCTTTTTACAAGGTGTTCCGCATTAAATTCATACTTCATTTGTATCCTTCTTTTCCAAATATTCCTGCCATAATTGGCTGATAGTTTTATGCAGAAGCGGATGTACTTTGTCCGGCGCAATTTCTGCCAGCGGGCGCAGCACAAAATCACGGTTCTGCATATCGGGATGCGGCACGGTTAAATCGGGTTCGTTAATAATTTCGATGCCGTAAAAAATCAGATCCAAATCTATAATGCGCTCACCCCAGCGGCGCAGGCGCACCCTGCCCATTTCCAGTTCGGTTTGCAGCAGCATTTCAAGCAGCTGCCGCGGCAAAAGCTCCGTCCGCACTTCGCATACCGCATTTAAAAAGCGCGGCTGGTCGGTAACGCCATAAGGGTCGGTATCGATATACGAAGAAACCTTTGTTATCTGCAAGCCCTTTTCGCGCAGGCGCATTAATGCTCCGTCAATGTTTTCCCTTAAACTGCCAAGGTTTGTACCCAATGCCACATACGCTGTTACCTGCATAAAACCGCCTCCAGCATCCGCACAGTGCGCACGTTTTCCTTAACGTCGTGCACGCGCACCATTTGCGCACCGGCATACACGGCCTGGCAGCTTAAAGCAATCGTTCCTTCAAGCCTTTCCTGCGGCGGCAGCCCGCCCAGCGTTTCGCCGATAACTGTTTTGCGCGAAGCCGCTAAAAGTACCGGATAGCCAAGCCCCGTAAGAGCGTTCAGACCTTGCAGCAGCGCAAGGTTCTGCTCCGTATTTTTGGCAAAGCCGATGCCGGGGTCTAAAATAATTTTACCGGCGTCTATGCCAAGCTCCGAAAGTTCTTCTGCGCGCTGTTTTAAATAAGCCGCCACTTCCGTTACAACATTGGTATATTCACACTGCTGCTGCATGTTTTTAGGCGTGCCGCGCATATGCATTAAAATTACCGGCACCTTGGCAGCAGCCGCAACTTCCGCCATCCGCTCATCACCGGTCAGCGCCGTAACGTCGTTAATAATATCGGCTCCGGCGTTAACGGCTTCCTGCGCCGTAAGCGCATGATACGTATCAATGGAAACAATGCTGTGCGGAAAGCGTTTTTTTATTGCCGTTATTGCAGGCACAACGCGGCGCACTTCTTCTTCTTCGGTTACTGCATCACTGCCCGGGCGCGTACTTTCGCCGCCTATATCCAAAATTTCCGCGCCGTCATTCAGCATTTGCTCCGCCTTTTGCAATACAGCATCTTCGCCGCTTAAGCGCGAACCGCTGTAAAACGAATCGGGCGTTACATTTAAAATGCCCATAATGCGCATTTTTTCGTAAGTAATTTTTCTGCCGTCCGACAAAACTGTTACAGGCTGCTGCCCGGCAAGAAAAGTTTGCAGTTCCTTTTGCAGCGCTGCCAGCCCGAAAAAGTTCATCTGCGCCAGCTTGCGCGCCAGAATGCGGTAATGCTTAACCGTACCAAGCAAAACAACATCCATGCGCTCCGTATTGTTTAAAATGCAGTTTGCCGGAACAGCACAGTCGCCGCCGGCAGCCAGCATTTCCTGCTTTAAAATATTGGCAGCCGGTGTACGCACCGCCGTAATTTTTAAGGGAATAATTCTGCTTTTGGACGTAAAAATGCCAACGCTGGCAGGATGCACCCCCAGCGCGGCAATTTCATGTACAAGGTTATGTTCGTTAAGTTTAATAATCATGCCTGCCAGCCTTTCTCCACGCAGGCAAAAGCATTATGGTTGTGGATGCTCTCAATGCTTTCTACCGTTACTTCATACCATTTAATGCGTTTGTCAGCCTCCAGGCGCAAAGCAATTTCACGCACGGCATCTTCAACAAAACGCGGGTTATCGTAAGCCTTTTCTGTTACAAATTTTTCGTCCGGGCGTTTTAAAAGGCTGTACACGGGCGCGCTTGCCCCTGCATCTGCCATTTCTGCCAACTCTTCAATCCAGACAAGGCCGTCAGCTTCAATTTCAATCCGCGCCAGCGCACGCTGGTTATGCGCGCCGTAGTCGCTTATTTCCTTGCTGCACGGGCATAAAGTCTGCACCGGCACTTCTGCCATAATGCGCAGTTTAAACTCGTCTTTCTTTTCTGCCGTCAGCACGCAGTTTAAATCCATCGGCGCGCGCTGCCCCGTTACCGGCGAAGTTTTATAAATAAAATACGGAAATTCCATTTGAATAAAGGCTTTTTCTGCCTGCAAATGCTCTTTCAGCTTGTCAAGCACTTCTTCAAGCCCTGTGGGGCTGATGGCGCCAACAGTCTGCATGCATTCCACAAAGCGGCTCATATGCGTTCCGCGTATTTCGTGCGGCAAATCCACCGCCAGGCTGATGGTTGCCACGCTGTGCTGCTCGCCCTGCTCTTTATCCTTTAAAATAACGGGCCAGCGCAGATTTTTGATGCCTACATGCTTAAGAGGTATGCGGCGCATATCAGTTTGAGACTGTACATCTTTCATTATAAATCACCCCTGTAAATGCAGCCGCTTGTTTTGGTTTCCCAAACTTCAACTTCATATAAATTATAATTATCGCCGTGCAGCAAATCTTTCAGTTTGTTCCATACCCATATGCTGATGTTTTCTGCCGAGGGCTGCGGCAGAATATCATTAATGCAGGCATGGTCCAGATGCACCAGCACGTTTTCTTTTACAATGTTTTTAAGGCGGATAAAGTCAATAACCATACCTTCATGGTCGGGCGTGCCCTGTACCTTAACCACCAGTTTATAAGTATGTCCGTGCAGCCTTTCGCACTTGCCGTTATATTCCGGCAGGTAATGCGCCGCGTCAAATTCAAATTCTTTTAAAACTATCATATATCCTCCGTTAAACAATCAGCCCGCCAAAATCAGGCTGCTGGCGCAAAGCCTCATATGCCACAACCGCTACCGAATTGGAAAGGTTCAGGCTTCTTGCTTCGGCAATCATCGGTATGCGCACGCAGCAGTCAGCGTACTCATTGCGCAGTTTTTCCGGCAGCCCTGCCGTTTCTTTGCCAAAAATAAGCAGGCTGTCCGGCGCGTACTGCACATCCGTATAACGCTTGTGAGCCTTCGTCGTCAGTAAATAACGCGGGTTGTCCTTATATTTTTCCAAAACTTCGTATACGCTGTCATAATAATGAATATCAACCAAATGCCAGTAATCCAGCCCGGCACGTTTTAAATATTTATCTTCAACAGAAAAACCGAGCGGGCGCACCAGGTGCAGATGGCAGCCCGTAGCTGCGCACAGGCGCGCAATATTGCCTGTATTGCCCGGTATTTCCGGCTCAACCAATACGATATGCATTAAATCACCTTCCTTCTCTCAAAATCTTTTCTACGCGTTCACGCATCGTCAGCTTGCGTTCCGGCTTGGTTTCCTTATCCTTCTTGTCTTTCTTGTCCTCGTCTTTATGGCTGCCCATATAATTTTTCAGATATTCGGCCTTGGCTTTTTCCGCTTCTTTTAAATCCTTATCGCTTAAAGTAAGCATGCTCTGGTAAATACGCATAATTTTTTCGCAGTACTGGCTGCCCATAGCCCAGGTGCCGTTAAGGCCCGACCATTTGTCAACTATGCCGCGTTCCATACGGATGGCATGTGCCAGTTCATAACGCGGGTCAACAATATCTGTTGAAGGGTGCTTTTTGGTAGTATAGGCAAGCAAATGCTGAATGTGCGCGCGCACGCCGATTTCCGGCTCGTCAAAATATTCGCCTTCCACACCGCCGCCGGTTGTGCCAAGCCCGCAATAATTATTCTGTTCCGGTTTTACATCGCCGGTAAAGCTGAAAAAGCCGGTTTCAATAATGGCCTGCGCCAGCGCAATGTCTTCACGCACGCCTTCGCGCCCGGCCTCAGTCCAGTACAAATCAACCAGCTCATCAACGGAGCAGTTCAGCTGCGGGTCGGTATTATTAAGGTAAATAAGTGCGGCAGCCTGCTCCTGCGTTGCTTTGGCCTCGCCAAAAATACCTATTTTTTTATAATCCTTAGGCAGCCCCGCCATGTTTACTTTTGCCGCCGGTTTTCTTGCCCGCTGGGCCGCAGTAGTTTTTTTAGCCGCTGCGTTTGGCATTGTAACGCTTTTTGAAGAAATGGTTTTATCATCTGCTTTGGCAGACTTGCCCTTTTTTAAATTGTTTTTTATTATTTTAGCCGCTGCCGTTGCAACCGTGCTTTTGGCGTTTTTAGGAACTGTTACGGCACGCGGCGAGGCCTGGGCATTGGCTGCAAAAGCCGTTAAGCATGCAATGGCAACCGCTGTCATGGTACGTTTTTTTAATTTCACATTCATTCTCCTTGCCTGTATTAAAAATTTTAATTAACTGCAAATATACAAATAAATTTTACATCATGCACGGGCAAACTGTAAAGGCGTTTTACTTTTGTTTCATTACAATTCACAATTACTATAATTAAAAGAGATGTGTTATAATAAAAACAAGCATATGAAAAAGGAGATGATTACTTTGTCAACCACTTTTAAGTATATTAACCATGCCTGCTTTATGCTGTGCCACGAAGGCCACAACATTATTTTCGACCCGTATCTGGAAGGATGCCCCAAATTTAAACCGGGCGACACCGAAGCCTTAAAGGGCCTGAATGTAGAATATATTTTAATTTCCCATGCACATTTCGACCATATCGGCAGCGCTTTTGAAATTGCCAAAGCCTGCGATGCCACGGTAATTTCTACCGCAGAAGTTTGCGGCCTTGCCGGTGAAGCCGGTGTTAAAGCACACGGTATGCACCTTGGCGGCACCCATAAATTTGATTTTGGCCATGTACGCATTACGCCTGCCTTCCACGGCAGCGGCGTAGCAGGCGGCCATGCCTGCGGCTTTATTGTAGATTTTTACGGCACCAAACTGTACTTTGCCGGCGACACCGCGCTTTACAGCGATATGCAGCTTTTGCAGCGCCTTGACCCGTTTGATTACGCCGTACTGCCTATCGGCGACAACTTTACCATGGGCCCCGCCGATGCTGCCATTGCCGCAGAATTTTTAAAAGCAAAATACGTTATTCCTATCCATTACAACACCTGGCCGCTGATTGCCCAGGACCCCGAAGCCTACAAAGCCAAAGTGGAAGCTGACGGCAGCGCCAAAGTACTGATTGTAAAACCCGGCGAAAGCATTGAACTGGAATAAAGTTTAATATTGATGGGCAAAACGCCAAAGCAGCTGCTTTGGCGTTTTTTAGTATGCAGAAATAAAAAAAGCAGCCTTCGTTTGAAGACTGCTGATTTTACATGGTGGGCGCTAACGGGATCGAACCGCTGACATTCTGCTTGTAAGGCAGACGCTCTCCCAGCTGAGCTAAGCGCCCGAATGGTGACCGGTGGGGGAATCGAACCCCCGATACCGCCGTGAAAGGGCGGTGTCTTAACCGCTTGACCAACCGGCCAGGTGGCTCCCCGAGTAGGACTCGAACCTACGACGCCCTGATTAACAGTCAGGTGTTCTACCGGCTGAACTATCGGGGAATTTCACTGTGGTGCTGACCACATATGCTATTATACGTTTTTAATGCGTTCTTGTCAACACTTTTTTTAAAAATTTTTTAAAATTATTTTACAGCAATTTTTACAACTATTTTCTGCACTGCCGAAGGCTCATTTTCCACATTGCAGCCGGGGCGGTGCAGCTCCCACGGAAACAGCACTGCAAAGTCGCCTGCGTTTAAAACAACATAGTCATTTTCTTCAATGTTTTCAAAAAACAGCAGGTCGCGTTTCTCTGCATAATCCTCAACTATTTTTACATCAGCAGTGCGCGGCGCAAAATAAATCTTTTCCGTTCCTTTGCCAAGGTACTGCACATCTATATATTTGTTGTGCGCTTCCGGCTTTTTGGTGCTGCGGTCTGCCGTGGTGTAGTTTTCAACATTGGCATACATTTTTTCGCCGTCCAGCACATATCTGCCATCCGCAACTTTGCTGAAATCAGTAGCTGCCAGATATTCCAGCGCTTTGCGGAGGTCTTCGCCTACATAAGGAAGCAGTTTTTCAATATCGTTTTTATGTCCAAATATCATCTTCTCAACCTTCTTTCGTTAAATATTTGTTATATTCTGCGCCGGCACTAAAAATCCTTTGCAAAAAGCCTGCTTTTATTATAAAATTGTGCATATCGCTATTTAAAGAAAGGACGAAACCGTGAGCTATTTAAATGTTACCAACGTATCACATTCTTTTGGCGGCCGCCAGATTCTGGAGAATGTGTCTTTTAAATTAATGCGCGGCGAGCATGTAGGTCTTGTCGGCGCCAACGGCGAAGGCAAATCTACCTTTTTAAACATTGTTACCGGCCATACGCTGCCGGATGAAGGCAAAGTGGAATGGCCCGGCAAAGTAACCGTGGGCTACCTTGACCAGCAGAGCACGCTGCAAAAGGGCATGACTATCCGCGAAGTGCTGCGCACCGCTTTTGACGGCATGTATAAAATGGAAGCCGAAATGCTGGAGCTGTACGAAAAAATGGGCGACGCGACTCCCGAAGAAATGGACAAAATGATGGAAACCGTCGGTGAAATACAAACCGAGCTGGAACACGGCGGTTTTTATTCGCTGGACAGCAAAATTGAAGAAACCGCCAACGGGCTTGGGCTTGGCAGCATAGGGCTCGACCGTGACGTAGCGGAACTCAGCGGCGGGCAGCGCAGCAAAGTGCTTTTAACCAAGCTTCTTCTGCAAAATTCTTCCATTCTGCTTTTGGACGAACCTACCAACTATCTTGACGTTGAACATATTGAATGGCTGACAAAATTTTTGCAGAACTACGAAAACGCCTTTATTTTAATCAGCCACGACATCAGCTTTTTAAATAAAGTAGTTAATGTTATTTACCACCTGGAAAACTGCGAGCTTACCCGTTACACCGGCAACTACGACAAATTCCAGGAAATGTACGCCATTTACAAAGCACAGAAAGAAGCGGCTTATGAACGCCAGCAGCAGGAAGTTGCCAAGCTGGAAGACTTTATTGCCCGCAACAAGGCGCGCGTAGCCACAACCAACATGGCAAAAAGCCGCCAGAAAAAACTGGACAAAATGGAAATGATTGAAAAGCCGCGCGAAAAACCCAAAGCTCATTTTCAGTTTAAGGAAGCACGTACACCGAGCCGTTACCTTGCCGTTGCCGAAGATTTGGTGCTTGGCTATGACACGCCGCTTACCCGCCCTGTCAGCTTTAAAATCGAATGCGGACAGAAAATCGCCATCCGCGGCGTAAACGGTCTTGGCAAAACCACGCTTTTAAAAACCATTTTGGGCATTATTCCGCCCATCAGCGGCAAAATAGAACTGGGGCAGTTTTTGGAACCCGGCTATTTTGAGCAGGAAGAACGCGAAAAGAACGAAAACACCGCGCTGGAAGATGTTTGGAACGAGTACCCCGGCATGACCAATTACGAAGTACGTGCCGCCCTTGCCGCCTGCGGGCTGACCAACGAACACATTACCAGCAAAGTATTTGTTTTAAGCGGCGGCGAAGCTGCCAAAGTACGCCTGTGCAAGCTGATGCTGAAAAACGTTAACTGGCTGGTGCTGGACGAACCTACCAACCACCTCGATGTTGACGCCAAAGCCGAGCTTAAACGCGCGCTGATTGATTTTAAGGGCAGCGTGCTTTTAGTATCGCACGAGCCGGAGTTTTACGAAGACTGGGTTACAAGCGTCTGGAACATTGAGGACTGGACCACAAAAATAATTTAAAACTAAAAACGGCAAAGAAAAACCGGAGTAACCTTAATTACTCCGGTTAATTTTTTATCTCATGTTTTCGATGAAGTCTTCAAAGGAGTTAATCAAAATCGGATGGCCCGTAACTTTTAAATCGCGCAGGTAAGTACCGTAAGATTCATACCATTTTTCTTCCATTTCCATGGTAAGGCCTTCTTTTTTGTATTCTTCAATCATTTTTAAAATAAAGCGGTTGGCTTCGCCGGTTTCTTTGTTAACGTTAAGCGGAATGATGCGTGTTTCGGCATCATAGGTTTCAACGGTAACATCCCAGCCGCCTGGTACTGGCGGACGGCGCGTAGCTTTAATTAAATAGCCGGGTGCAAAACCAACATAAGCGCCGCCAAGCGAATTATAAAGCTTTGCTTTGGTAAGCGGATAGCCGTTTTTGTTGCCCCATTTTACAATTTCTTCGCAGACTTCGTTATTATGAATAACGCTGGAAAATTCAGCAGTTGCCAAAACTTCGGACATAGTTTTTACCTCCATATCACTTAATATCTTTTATTGTACTTTATCCACGCGCCAAATTCAATATGCACAGCATTTTTTATGCCCGCTTTAATATAATTTTTGTGCTTTTATTTTGTAAAGTTGTTTGCACTTTTGCTATATCCTATGCTAAAATAAATTAGCAACTGATTGTAAAACCATCCAAAATATCCGTTTACGGGTTTTTAACGCAAATAATACGAGGTGAAGACTAATGAGCAGGCGCATGACCACTTCCGAAGCAATCAACGAAGCAAGGCGCTGTTTAAACTGTGCCCGTCCGCTTTGCCGCACGGGCTGCCCGATAGAAAACAATATTCCGCAATTTATCCGCGCTTTAAGCGAAGGCAACATCGGGCTTGCCTACGAAATTATCTCCGAGCGCAGCAACCTGCCTGCCATTTGCGGCAGGGTATGCCCGCATGAACGCCAGTGTGAAGCGCACTGTGTTCTGGCCAAAAACAAACACGGCATTGAAATCGGCAGTTTGGAAATGTTCATTGCCGATTTTGCCCACGAAAACAATTTAAAACCGCTGCCGCCTTCTACCGGCAAACGCGGTAAAGTAGCCGTTATCGGCAGCGGCCCGGCAGGCCTTACCGTTGCAGGCGACCTTGCCAAAATGAATTTTGCCGTTACCATTTTTGAAGGCCAGTCCGAACCCGGCGGCATTTTACTGTTCGGCATTCCGGAATTCCGCCTGAACAAAGACGTAGTGCGCCGTGAAATTAAAGAACTGCTGCACCTTGGCGTGGAAATTAAAACAAATACCCTCATCGGCCCCGATTACACCGTTGACGATTTGTTTAATATGGGCTATGATGCAATATTCATGGGCACCGGCACTTCCCTGCCGCGTACACTCAACATTCCCGGCAAAGAACTTACCGGCATTTTAACCGCCACCTACTTCCTGCGCATGGTTGTTCTTTCCGACAGCGGCAAACTGGACGAAAGCGAAACATTGCTGCATGTCGGCGATAACGTTATCGTTATCGGCGCAGGCAACGTGGCTATGGACGCCGCACGCACGGCAATCCGCCGCGGCGCTAAAAATGTTACGGTTGTTTACCATAAAACGGAAGCCGAGATTTCCTGCTTCCCCTCCGAATACGAAGCAGCCGTTAAAGAAGGCGTGCAGTTTAACTTTTTGCAGCAGCCCATTGCCTACCTTAACAAAAAACAAATGCGCGCGCTTAACGCCATGCGCCAGAAAGCTTCCGAAAGCGATGAAACTGAACTTGCAGGGCTTTTGGTACAGAACATTGTTAAAACGGAAGACGGGCAGTTTATTGAAGAAGGCGGACAGGTTGCCCTGCCGTGCGACTGCGTAATTCTGGCTATCGGCCAGCGCCCGGCGGCAAGAATTGTTTCTACCACCAAAGGCATTCAGGTTGATGACCGCGGCTTTGTTATTACGCGTGAGCGCCCCTACGGCATGACAACACGTGCAGGCGTATTCAGCAGCGGCGATGTGGTACACGGCCCTGCTACCGTAGTACTTGCCATGAAGGAATCTAAAAAAGTTGCGGCAGGCATTGCGCAGTATATCGACGCAAAAAAGCTGCTGGCCGAATGTGAAGAAGTACCCGAAAACTTAAAATAAGCAAAAAATTAACCACATTGAGCGTTAGCGCCCAATGTGGTATTTTTTTATGCCCATAAACCGGTTAAGGCAAATTTATCTACATCAGCAAGGCCTTTATCGGTTAAGCGCAGATGCGGTATAACCGGTAATGCCAGGAACGAAAGTACCATAAACACATTCAGCCCTTCCGGCACGCCAAGCTCCGCCGTCCAGTAGCGCAGCTGCTTTAAGCGCCTGTTAACAAATTCCATGCGCTGGCCGCTCATCAGTCCTGCAAACGGCAGCGGCAAAATGGCTTTTATCTCGCCGTCCAGCGCCACGGCAATGCCGCCTCCTTCTTTGCGCAGCGCTGCGGCAGCCGTAAGCATATCGGCATCGTTAGTGCCCGCCACAATTAAATTGTGCGAATCGTGTGCAACGGTAGAAGCAACTGCCCCGCGTTTTAATTTAAGCCCCTGTACAAAGCCAAGCCCAACATTGCCTGTTGCATGGTGGCGCTCAAACACTGCCAGCTTTAAAATATCACGCGAAGTATCGCTTACAGCCTCGCCGTTAATGCACAAAGGCTTTTCCAGCCGCGCTTCGGTTAAAATCTGCTCCGGCACAATGCGGATAACCTTAATATTTTTATCAGGCTCTGCCATGATTTTCAGCCTGCTGCTGTCCAAATCCTTAATGTTTGTTCCCGCAGCGGCGGGTTTAAGATAAGGCTCGCTCTCCCACAGCAATTTGCCGTTCTGTACAACTTTTTTGCCGTTTTTAAATACAAATTGCGGCGTAAAGTCCTGTAAATTAGTCAGCACGTTAATATCTGCCAGATACCCCGGCGCCAAAGCGCCCCTGTAATGCAGGCGGAAACGTTCGGCCGTGTTTAAGGTTGCCATCTGCAAAAGCATTTCTGCCGGGTAGCCGTGCGTAACGCCAATTTCCAGCATATAGTTAATGCTGCCCTGCGTTACCAGTTCATCCAAATGGCGGTCGTCCGTTGCCATGCAGCAGCGGCGGCTGTTTAGCGGTGTAACGCACTGCAAAAGTTCCAGCAGGTTGTGCGCGCCGCTTGCCTCACGCAGCATTAAATAGCAGCCGCGGCATATTTTTTCAATGCCCTCCTGCCAGGTTGTAGCCTCGTGGTCGCTTGTTACACCGGCAGCAAGGTAGGCGTTTAAATCGCTGCCGCTGATGCCAGGCCCGTGCCCGTCGCAAATGCCGCCGCGCACCAGCGCCATTTTTTTCATTACGCCCTCATCGCCGTACAAAACGCCGGGGTAATTCATCATCTCGCCCAAACCAAGCACACGCGGATGGCTTAAAAACGGCTGCAAAGCATCTGCTTCCAACACTGCTCCGCTTGTTTCCATGCCCGTTGCCGGTACGCACGAGGGCAGCATAAAGAATACATCAAGCGGCATATCTTCCGTTTCCGCAAGCATCCACTGCAAACCCTCCGTGCCAAGCACGTTGGCAATTTCGTGCGGGTCGGCAAAAATGCCGGTAACGCCGTTTAACAGCAGCAGGCGCGCCAGCTCACGCGGAGCAAGCATTGTGCTTTCAATGTGCATATGCGCGTCCAGAAAGCCCGGCGTTAAATATTTGCCCGCCATGTTGTATTCTTCCGCACCCTTGTAGCTGCCGATACCGGCAATCACGCTGCCGCACACGGCAACATCGGCCGTTTCCCACTCGCCGGTAAAGCTGTTAAACACATTGCCGCCCTTTAAAACAAGGTCAGCCTTTTCCAGCCCGCGGGCAACACGCAGCAGCCTTTGTTCAAATTCTGCGTCACGCATAATCTTACCTCATGTTAATAAACTGCAAATCTACGCCGAAATCTCCCGCTTTTAAAGTTTGTATTACGGCCTGCAAATCATCTTTTTTAGCGCCGCTGATTCTGACCTGGTCATCCTGCATCTGTGCAGTTACTTTTAATTTGGTAGCTTTAACGGCGGCAATAATAGCTTTGGCCTTTTCTTTGGGAATACCCTGCAAAATGTTCAGAGTCTGCCTTACAGTGCCTTTGGTGGCAGGCTCAACCTTGCCCAGTTCCAGGCAGCGCAGCGGAATGCCGCGTTTAGCCATACGCGCACGCAGAATGTCGATAATCGCATTCAGTTTGTACTCGTCTTCGGCGGCAAGTTTAATGCATTTTTCTTCCAGCTCAATGCTGGCGTCGCTGCCGCGGAAATCGTAACGCTGGGCAATCTCCTTTTTGGTCTGGTTAACTGCGTTGTCCATCTCCTGCATATCCACCTGAGAAACAACGTCAAAAGAACTGTCTTTAGCCATTTATATAATCACTCCATTCTTGTATTGTGCTTATATTTTATCATAACATGTTCAATTTGGCACCTTTTTGCTTTTATAATGCATAATCTATAAAAAAGTAATTACTTATGTTATAATTAGCAATGTATACTAACTTATTGGGGTGTTAAAATGGTTAATAGAATTGAATGGATAGATGCATTAAAGGATTTGCAATATTTACAGTAGTTTTAGGACATTGTACCGGAGGCGCATTAGCTTCACATGCATTTATTGATAATATTGATAATAAAGATATGATATTAGCAATTCATAATTTTATATATTCGTTTCATATGCCGTTATTCTTTTCTGCAAGTGGTTTTTTGTTTTATTTAACCAAAAGTTATAACAAATACAAAGTAAAAGTTTTAGACTTAGCTTTAATGTATGCTTTTTGGACAATTATTACATGGTTAATGAAATATTTTGCAGGAAATTCTATTAATTATCCTGTAACTTTTCAAACATTATTGACTAACATTTATAATCCAACATTTATATATTGGTATCTTTATGCTTTAATGTTAATGTACTTATTTTACTCAATAACTAAAATAAAACAAATAGATATTAAAGCTCTTTTACCCTTAGCAGTCATTTCTTGTAGTTCAAAATTTCTGCTTCCAAATTTAGGGATTGTAACTTCAGCTGTTTATTTTGCGTATTTCTTTGCATTGGGGGGTACTTAATTAACTCGGGAAATTATAAAAAACTAAATAAATATATTTTGATACCTTGCACTGCAATTACTTTAATCAACATTTATTTATATATAAATCAAATAATATTGTCTTCTGAAATACAAATAATTAAAGATTTTATACTATCAAATGCCGCAATAATAATCTGTTATTATATTTTTACAAGTTATAAACAGCTTAAATTATTTAATCTATTTGGTTTCTACTCACTCCATATTTACGTAACACATGATTTTTTAGTGGCAGGAACAAGAATGCTTTTTATAAGACATAATCTTGAAAATTTTCCATTATTTGCAATAATCGGTTTAATATTAAGTCTTACTATCCCCATCATAATCGGAAAACTTTGCAGTAAAAACGCATTATTAAATTTCCCATTTGCTCCTTTAAATACTTTAAAAACTCTTTTTCCATCAAAATAATCTGCTAGATAACAAACCATAGGCACTGATGATAAGTGCCTATGGTTTGTTTTTATACGATTAACTTTATAACTGGCTTTATAAAACTCTTTTTCAATTCCTGCGGCTTATAAAAGAACATTTCTTCAGATTTTGATAAATGTTTATCATCATATTTCAACTTCAAAAGTTCAATGCTACAAATAAAATCGGCAACTTACAGTAATTTATATTCTGCCGGTTTAGCGTTTCTAAATTTAACATTAAATAAAAGAGTATTAAAAATGGCATTTAAAATGATACTTAACTTAATTTATCCATTATTATAGTAAACTATAATTTCATCATAACTTTGCAGCCATTCTAAATTATCTCTAATAAACTTAGAAAACTCTCTTGCCAATAAAGTGAATAATTCCATTTTCGTTCCGAATATATACTTTTCTATTACAAAGGTATGCTGCTTTAATTTGCAAGCCAACATAAAACTTCTTAAGCAATATAATATTTTCTGCGTTAATCTATCATTAAATTTTTATATGCCTCTTCATGCCTTATAATAGGACCAGTATGAAAACAATTATCTTTAAAAGTGCAATTAAAAAGAGCATCATCTGTAACAAGATAATATGATTTTTAGTCTGTCTTTTCGCCAAAATCTCCCGACTTATCAATAAAAATACTTAATATACTCATAAAGTCTTCAAAATAAATATGACGGGGAAATGTCCCCGTCTACGGTGCCACCAGAGTTTCCACTCTAGCCATACAGAACTATTTATCTGTGTTATTATTCCACTATATTTTTATGTCCTGTCAATCGCATAAACTAACCCCCGATACATAAAGTACCGGGGGTTTAAACAGCCTTCCCTCATTTGGCCATTAGTCGATAATGTTGTGCTGATATTCGTTGTACTGAGCTTTCAGTTTCTGCATAATTTCTGCCATTTCCAGCTGCAAATTGGAAGCTGCGTCAAAGTCGCCTCTTGCAAATGCTTCGCGGGTCATGGTAAACAGGCTCGGCTGCTCGGTAACGTCTTTAGCCATGGTGTTGCGCATTGCGGCGATTTTTTCCCACATTGCCGCATCATGCGTGGTATGGTTATCGTCGTCATGCAGTTTTTTCATCAGGCAGATTTCCTTATGATATTCAGGAATAATTCTGTTCAGAAGTTCCGTCTGCCAACGGATCAAAGCGCCTTTGGCGAAGGATTCGATAAATTCTTTTTTAAGAATATTGCCGGTGGTAAGCACGGCAATTTTTTCCGGATAGTTTTTAATGGCGCACATGTTTTCCCAAACGGTTGCGGGCGGTTTGCCAAACAGGTGGGCGCGTTCTTCTTCGTTGTAGTCTTCAAATACGTCATGCTCGCTGCGGTATTCTCTGTCTTTTTCAAGGTAGAAGCCTTCGTCGCCCGCTTTTTTGGACAGCTCGTTTTCCATTTCCTTAAGCGTTTTGCCGGATTCCACGCAGGCTTTAATGCCGTCCAGCATGGAGATATAGAAAGCTGCAATGGCAAGGTAGGTATTGGTATACGGGTTCGGGGAACGCATTTCAATACGGGTTGCCATCGGGCTGTCGATGTCGCGGATTAAGCCTGCCAGAATGGTACGGTTACGGGAAGGGACTTCCGGGCTGAGGCCGAGCGAAGTTACAATGCAGACAGGTGCTTCAAAGCCGGGTTTCAAACGGTTCAGAGAGTCGATGGTGGAAGAAATGAAGGGGTTGATTACTTCGTAGTTTTTCAAAAGCCCCATCATGGAACCGTAACCAACGGCAGAGAGGAATTCTGTGTGCATATCTTTCGGTGCGAACAGGTTAACAACTTTGCCGTTTTTCATTTTGGCGGCAATGCCAACGTGGGTATGTTCGCCGCTGCCGGCAACGCCCGGAACGGGTTTTGCCTGGAAGGAAACTTCAAGGCCGTTCAGGCGGAAAATTTCTTTAACGATAATGCGCGCCAGAAGTTCGTTATCGGCAGTTTGTACGCCGTAGCTGTATTTCCAGTCTACTTCCAGCTGTTCCATAACGTGGGTCATATGGCCGTTGTCGTCAATCTGCCCGCGTACGCCGCCGCATTCCTTATGTCCCATTTCAGGCCCAAGGCCGTAGGCTTCCAGCATTTCCACGGTTTGTTCCAAGGCGGTGCGCACGTTGCCGCGGCAGCGCTGCCAGTATTGTTCCTGCATCATCTGCGAGGAGCTTAATGCTTCAATCGGAGCATCTTCACGCGGGGATTTTACCCAGAATTCCAGTTCGGTTGCGCAGGTGAAAATAATTTTTTCAATGTCTTCACCGCTGATATGTTCCAAACCTGCAACCTGAGGATGCTTTTTAAAGAGCTCCAGCAATTCTTTTTCAACATAATCCAGCGTATCGTGCAGAATAGAGCGGGAGTCAACGCGTACGTTATTGTGTACAAGGAAGCACGGAATACGCAGCGTGCCAACCATTCTGCCGGTTGCGGAATCGAAATGTTCGTAGTTATAGTCAATATACCAGTTTACGCTGCTGTCGATTTTCATATCGACGCGGGCGTTATTTAAAGTAGCAATGCCGGTAAGCACAACGGAGCTGCCGTCGGTCTGGGCAGCCATGCCTTCCAGAAAGCCGTCAATATCTTTCAAAAACAGGCTGATAGGCACTTTTTCGTCGGTATCGTTGCCTGCAAAATCCACACCCATAAAGGAAACGAATTTAATTTCCGGGTGCGCTGTTAAAATCTCGGTCAGTGTTTCTCTGTTCTGTTCTTCGGGGCTGATAACATAAAGCATATCGGGGTTCATCATTTCGGTCACCTGCGGCTTTGCGCCGCGCTCCTTTCATTTAATTAAAATAATTAAAACAAAAATAAAATACAAAAGACCCTGCTACTTGGGCATACAAATAGCAGGGTCTCCATTGACCACGTTTGTATTATAACAAATAATCTTCTCCGCGTCCAGTAAAATCTTTCCGGTTTTGTAAAAATTTTAACGCTTGCCCAAAAAACGGATGAGTATTTCCTCCAGCATTTCAAACTGCCTGCCGCCGTAGCGGATATTGGCGTTAAAATCTGCCAGCGCCAGCATAAATTCCGATAAGCCGTGCGCAGTAAAATTGCGGCACTGCTCCATTAATTTTTTTACGGCATAGGGCGACATTTTTAAAGCGGAAGCCGCCGTTTGCTGATTCATTCCCTGCGCCGCCAGTTCTTTAACCTGCGCCAGGCGGCGTACCTGAAAGGCAATCAAACCGCTGACGGCTATCGCACTGCCGCCGTGTTTCTTTTCGTTCTGCAAAAGCTCCAGTGCTTCGGGCAGGTTCTTTTGGGCAATGGCATTTAAAAGCGCAAAGCGCGAAACTTCCGGCAGGGAAGAAAATACAGCTTCAACATCGGCTTTTGTCCAGATGCGCCGTTTACCGCCGTAAACGTACAGCTTTTCTATTTCCTGCTCAAGCAAAAGCAGCGGTGCGGTATCGGCCGCAGAAAGATATTCCATCACCGTCTGTTCCGCATCATATTCAAAACGGCAGCCGCGTTTTTTGGCTTCGGCGTCAAGCCACGGCTTAAGCTGGTACGGCTTCAGCGGTTTACATTCGCAGGCAGCGCCTTCTGCCGCCAGCATTTTATAAAGGCGGCCGCGCTTATCTATTTTGCTTACGCTGATAAACACATGGCAGAACTCCGGTATGTTCGCCAAAATTACTTCCAGATTTTCTTTCTGTTTTTTTTCAGCGGCAAAAATTTTATCGTCGCTGATGATGACGAGGCTGCTACCGCCAAAGAACGGATAAGTGTTAACAGCGGCATTAAGCCTTTTTAAATCCGTATCGCGGTCGAAAACGCTGATTTCCATATCTTCATCCGCCGCGCTGCCAAAAACATATTTTTTTATGCAGGCTGCGGCTTTGCTGCGGTAATAGTTTTCTTCGCCGTACATTAAAATAACGTTGGGCAGGCTTTCGCCTTTTTCCAGCATTTCTATCAGTTTTTCCGGTGCCAGTTCCATAAAATCACCTTAAAAAAATTCTTTGTCGTACCTATAACTATACCATTGCAGGCGTCCTTCGTCAAAACATACTTTTACCGCGCCCAGTTTATCCGTGCGCAGCACCTTGGCCCCGGCGGCCTGCAAACGCTGCACGGCATCACGCCCCGGGTGCCCGTAACGGTTATCCGCACCAACGGAAATTACCGCAAGCCGCGGTTTGGCCTGTTTTAAAAACAGCGGCGACGAAGAATAATTGCTGCCGTGATGGGCAACTTTTAAAACATCGGCCGGTTTTATTTTGCCAGCTGCCGCAAATTCTATGTTTTCATCGGCGTCGCCGGTAAACAAAATGCTGCCTGCGGGTTCGGCTATGCGCATAATTACGCTGCTTTCGTTGCCTCCGCCTTCGGATTTTCCTGACGCCAGAACTTCAATGCGGCACTTGCCAAGCGTATATACACTGCCCTCCGCCGCTTCTAAAATATCTTGCGGCTTAATATAATGCAGCAGTTTTTGTACATCTTCCGAAGGTTTTTCCTGCGGCAGCAGGAGCTTATCAACTTTTACAAGGCGTGCAAGCCCTGCCGCTCCCCCGGCGTGGTCATGGTGCCCGTGGCTGAGTGCCAAAAGGTCAATCTCCTCCACGCCGAGATAACGCAGATACGGCACAATAATGCGGCTGCCGGTATCAAAGTTTCCCTGCAAACCGCCGCAGTCAACAATAATATTATGCCCGTCCGTTGTCTGCACCAAAGCGGCGTCCCCCTGCCCCACATCCATAAAATGCGCGGTAAACGGCTGCGGCGTAAAAATTTTGTATACCGCCAAAACAATTATTCCGGCCGAACAAATTGCAGCTGTATACCTGCGCTCCGTTTTGCTGAACCAGTTACTATTAAACAGTATGGCAAGCATTATGTAATACAGCACAAAGCACGCCGCAGGCAAGTGCGGAACATTAACTGCCGCCGCAGGCAGCACCGCGAGGAAACTGACGGCGTTAAGCAGGGGCTGCATGAAAATTCCGGCAGCATAAATTAAATATGTACCGGCAAAAGGCAAGCACAACCCGGCAAGCGCGGCTATTACCAAAATTTCCATAGCAGGCACAAGCAGAATATTAGCGGCAAAAGTTACAAGCGAAAGCTGGTTAAAATGCCATAATAAAAGCGGCAGAGAGGCAAGCTGCGCCGCAAGCGTAATGGCAAACCCTTCGCGCACAAGCACGGGTTTTAAAAATTGCAGCCGCTCCTTAAGCTGCGGGTAAATAAATATCAGCCCGCCGGTTGCCGCAAACGAAAGCTGAAACCCGGCATCAAACAGCCATAACGGGTTATATATTAAAAGCAGCACTGCCGCCGCACAAAAAATATTGCCGCTTTGCGCTTTTTTGTAAGTACCGGCACCGGCAAGTGCAACCGCACTCATAATGAATGACCGCCATACCGGTGCGCTGCCGCCGCATAACAGCGCATACAAAAATAACAAAAGCAGCACTGTTATTATCTGCGCTTTGCCGCGCCTGCCGATAATTAAAATTAAAAAGCCTGCCACCAGCGCCATGTGCGTGCCCGATACCGACAATATATGAGCCAGGCCGGTTACGGAAAATGCTTCGCGAGTTGCTTCGCTTAAACCGTCATAACCGCCGAGCGCCATGCCGCACAGCACTGCCCCTGCTTCGCCGTCAACCGTATCTGTTATTTTATGCTGCAGTCCCAGTGCAAATAAAAAGAATTTATCACTGATATCAGCTTCACCCATAACCTGCAAAGCCGCCTGTTTTACAGACATTCTGCCTTGTAAGCCCTGCTGTAAATTCCAGTTTTCGCTGTTAAAGCTGCCGGGATTGGCAAAACCGTTAAGGCTTTTTAATGTGCCGGTAACGGCAATGCTGCCAGCCGTAAAATTTTTAACTTTGGCATTCTGCACAAACACGCGTATATTGCCGCGAGTTTTATGCAAATTACCGCTGCCTGTTTGCAGCGCAGTACACTCAAGTATAAACCCGGTGCCTTTTTCCTGTTTTTTCAGCGTCAGCAAATCAATCTTGCCGTACACCGTTACCTTTTGCCCGATATAATTTTTAATATCCGCAGTGTGCGGCTGCATAGCCTTACTGCCTGCCGCCATGCCGCACAAGGTAAAAAATATAAGGGCTAATATGGCCGCACCGTAAGTTTGCGGCTTAAATTTTGCCGCCGCTGCCATAAGCACTGCAAAAACTACTGCCAGCGCGGCATAAACACTAAAATACTGCGGCATTAAAATACCGGCGTAATCACCGGCTGCAAAAAGCGCGGCTGCTGCCGCAAACCATGTTTTCATAAATCAAGCCAGGGCTGCATTTTCTTAAACTTTGCCTGCCCTATGCCCTTTACGTTCATAAGGTCCTCAATTCTGGCAAAGCCGTGGGCAGAGCGGTATTCCACAATGCGCTGCGCCGTTACCGCGCCAACGCCCGGCAGTGTTTCCAGTTCTTCCGCCGTAGCAGTGTTTAAATTCACCTTGCCGGTTAAAGCGGCTTCGCTTTCCTGCGCAGCATTGTAAGAAGCGCCACTCTGCTCTGGCGCTTCCGCACCGCTTGCAGATGTATTTGCAGCGGCAAGCCTGCGCCGTTCTTTTGCGCTCAGGCGGGGCACATTAACCTGCATACCGTCCTTACAGATTTTTGCAAGGTTTACTTTGTCCTTATTGGCTTCTTCCGTCATTCCGCCTGCGGCGGCAATAGCCTCCACGGCTCTGCTTCCGGGCGCAATTTCGTGCAGGCCCGGGTTTGCCACAGCGCCGCTTACGTAAACCGTTATTTTCGCTTCTTCTTTTTCGCTTGCCGTTACGGCCTGCTGTTCAATTTTTAAAACATCAGCTTCACGCTCATGCGGCCAAAAAGCAGCCAGCAAGCAAAAAACCACTGCCACGGCAACGGCCATTATTTTTTTATTCAGTTGTGCCATCTGTTCAACTCCTGACAAAATAAAAAACTCCCCGGATTAAATCAAAGGAGTTTTTATAAATTTAACCTGTTACGGTTTTACAACGATATTAACCAGACGGCCCGGTACGCAGACAACTTTAACAATTTTGGAAGTGTCAACAGTTTCTGCAATATGCGGTTCGGCAAGGGCAAGTTTTTCCAGCTCGTCTTTGGAAGCAGCGGCAGGAACAACGAGACGCCCTTTAAGTTTGCCGTTAACCTGCAAAGCAATTTCAATATTATCCACTTTCATGGCTGCTTCATCATATTTAGGCCATTTTTCTTCGTGGATGCTGCCTTCTTCGGAAATTACGCCGTGCCACAGTTCTTCCGTAATATGCGGAACGAACGGAGAGAGCAATTTCAGCAGGTTGGAAACAACTTCGTAAATAAGGCCGGCATGCGGAGTTTTTTCTGCTTCTTTATAAGCATACAAGGCATTAACCAGTTCCATCATAGCACTGATGGCAGTGTTAAAGTTAAAGCGCTGCTCAATGTCATCCGTTACCTTTTTAATGCTGGTATGCAGTACGCGGCGCAGTTCTTTGCCTGCTTCGCTCAGTTCTGCCGGGTTATACTGCGTAACCTTTTCTGCCAGCAGATCCTGATAATGATAAACTATACGCCATACCCTGCCCAGGAAGCGGAAGGAGCCTTCAACGCCCTGGTCGCTCCACTCAAGTTCTCTTTCGGGCGGTGCGGCAAACATAATAAACAGCCTTGCCGTATCTGCGCCGTATTTGCCGATAATTTCTTCCGGCGAAACAACGTTGCCGAGAGATTTACTCATTTTGGCGCCGTCTTTAATAACCATGCCCTGAGTCAGGAGGTTGGTAAACGGTTCTTTATAATCTACAAGGCCTGCATCGTGCAGAACTTTCATAAAGAAGCGGGAATACAAAAGATGCAGAATTGCATGCTCGATACCGCCGATATACTGGTCAACAGGAGACCAGTAATTTACTTTGTCTTTCGCAAACGGTGCTTTATCGTTTTTCGGGTCGGTATAGCGCAGGTAATACCAGGAGGAGCACAGGAAGGTGTCCATGGTATCGGTTTCGCGTCTTGCAGGCTTGCCGCATTTCGGGCAGGTGCAGTTTACGAAGCTTTCGGAAGTTGCCAGCGGGGATACGGCGCCGGCGTCAAACTTAACATCTTCCGGCAGCATAACCGGCAGCTGGTCTTCCGGCACAAGCACTTCCCCGCAGTCCGGGCAGTAAATAACCGGAATCGGTGCGCCCCAGTAACGCTGGCGGCTGATTAACCAGTCGCGCAGGCGGTAATTTACACGGCGTTTGCCGATGCCCATTGCTTCAATCTTGTCTTTAATTGCTTCCATACCGGCATGCAGCTCCATACCGCTGAACTCGCCGGAATTAACAAGCACGCCTTCCTTTTCTTCATAGGCGTCGGTCATATCTTCTAATTTAAGCTCTTTATCCTTGGGGTTAATTACAACAATTTTCTCAAGGCCGTATTTATCCGCAAACATCCAGTCGCGGGCATCATGGGTAGGTACGCCCATAACCGCGCCGGTACCGTAATCGTAAAGTACATAGTTGGTAATCCAAACCTGCACTTTTTTGCCGGTAAGCGGATGGATGCAGTAGCAGCCGGTAAACAGGCCCTCTTTTTCAGATTCACTGGAAGTACGTTCAATATCGGACTGGTTTCTTACACGGTCGCAGAAAGCTTTAATTTCTTCGGCTTTCGGGTTGTTTACGCACAGTTTTTCAACCAGCGGATGCTCTGCGGCAAGTACAACATAGGTAACGCCGTAAATCGTATCCGGGCGGGTGGTATAAACAGGAATGCGTTCGCCGATTTCCGGAAAATCAAAGCTGAATTCCAAACCTTCGCTACGGCCAATCCAGTTGCGCTGCATGGTTTTAACGCGTTCCGGCCAGCCTTCAAGAAGGTCAAGGTCTTTTAAAAGCTCGTCTGCGTAATCGGTAATTTTAAAGAACCACTGTTCCAGGTCTTTTTTTACTACTTCGTGGTCGCAGCGCCAGCATTTGCCGTCAATAACCTGTTCGTTGGCAAGTACGGTGTTGCAGGTGTTGCACCAGTTAACGGCCGATTTCTTTTTAACAGCCAGGCCGCGTTTGTAGAACAGTTCAAAGAACCATTGGGTCCATTTATAATAATCGGGTTTACAGGTAGTTACTTCGCGGTCCCAGTCGTAAGAAAGGCCGAGGCGTTTCTGCTGGCGCGTCATATTGGCAATGTTTTCCATCGTCCATTTTTTCGGCGGAATGCCGTGTTTAATAGCGGCGTTTTCCGCCGGCATACCGAAGGAATCCCAGCCCATGGGGTGCAGCACGTTAAAACCGTTCATGGTACGGAAACGGGCTACAACGTCGCCAATAGAATAGTTGCGGACATGGCCCATGTGCAGATTGCCGGAAGGATACGGGAACATTTCCAGCACATAAGATTTCGGACGGCTGCTGTCCATCTCTGTTTTAAAAGTTTTGTGTTCTTCCCAATAAGCTTGCCATTTGGCTTCAATCTCATGGGGATTATACTTTTCCTGAATCATATTTTTCAACCTCGCAAATAAAGCTATTTATAGATAATACCCTTAAAATTATATAGCTTACAGGATTTAAAGTCAATTATAAATACTCTGCACCTGCATTAATATCGCCAAAGTGTAAAAAATATGATACAATCAAAGAAGATTTTACATAAGAAGGAGACAGCATGAGCCTTTTTGCTATCGGTGACTTTCATTTATCGGGCGAACCGCCTGCCAAACCAATGGAGGTTTTCAGCCCGAACTGGGAAAACCATTTTGAAAAAATACGCCGTAACTGGCTTACTAAAATTACAGAAACAGATACCGTAATTATCTGCGGCGACACCTCGTGGGCCATGTCGCTGGAGGCTGCCATGCAGGATTTAAACCGCATTGCTGCCCTGCCGGGGCAAAAAATAATTCTGCGCGGCAACCACGATTACTGGTGGACTTCGCTGAAAAAAATGCAGCAGGCCACGGAAAGCAAATTTATGTTTTTACAGAACAACTTTTTTCCCTGCGGCGATGTTGCAGTGTGCGGTTCGCGCGGCTGGATTCTGCCGTCGTCGGAAGCGTTTACGGATGATGACAGGCACATTTACCAGCGCGAAGGCATAAGGCTGGAAAATTCGCTTGCCGCCGCCAAAAACGCAGGCTTTAACAAATTTGTTGCCGCCCTGCATTACCCGCCGCTGTATAAAGCGGACGAAGAAACCATATTTACGGAACTTTTTTCCAAATACGGCGTTAAGCACTGCGTTTTCGGGCATATCCACGGGCAGGACGCAGGCAATATTTTTGAAGGCGAAACCCGCGGCGTAACTTATAAGCTTGTAAGCTGCGATACGCAGAACTTTATGCCACAGCTTGTACTGCCGTAAGAGCCGCCATAAAATTTTATCTTAAACCTTATTCCGCACTCATACGGGTGCGGATTTTTTATTGCTGTTTTAAGCGGTATGCCGTTATAAAAGGCTGCAAAACACTTTCATCACGCATAAACGTAACTCCGTCCTCAACAATCAGCCTGCCGTCGCAAAGGGCGATGCCGTTTATGGAAGCACCACTTTTAACGGTAATATCGTATTTTGAAAGCAGCAGCGCTTTGCCGAGCACGGCATTTTTGCCTATTTCAATCTGCCCGTCGCTGATAATAACGCAAAAATCCGGCATTTGGGTGCTGTCAGCAATAAAAATGCTCATTTTGGAAACAAGCACGCCTTCGCCTCTGATGTTTTTGGAACTTGACGCAATGCTTTTGCTGTAATTGCCGTCATCATAATACAGCGCACCGCCAAGCCCGTATTCTTCAAATGTGCTTTTGCTAGGGAAATCCATTTCCTTAAATGCGGCAAAATTTTTCACATCAAGGCTTTGTAAAATTTCACCAAGTTCACCGGCATAAGCAATGCCTTCCGGCAGATTTTCCGCGCCCTGCAAACTTTTACCCGCAGCAAGCGTATAACGTTTACCAAGTTCCGCAATTTGCTGATGCAAAGCTATTTGAAGCTGCTGCAAAGCAAAAGTTTCGCCGCCTGCTTCTGCCTGTATGGTGTATTTTTTTATGCCGCCGGAAGTGTTTTCTTCAAATATTCCTGCTTTAAGCGTGTAATTGCCGGGGTACAGCTTTTGCGGCGGCAAATTAATTCCGCCTTCAGGCAGGCTGCCGTTTTCAAAACCGGCTTTTGCAAGTGCCTGCACCGCAAATTGCAGCTGGCGTCGCAAAATGCGCCTGCTGTTTTCTTCCGCTTCCTGGCGCACCCAGTACGCCGCCGCATGCAGGCATACCGCCGCACACAAAATACCTGCCAGCACTGCTGTGCCTATGCTGCCGCGGCAATCCTTCAAAATTTTATTAAAAACTGCCATTTGCCAAAACATAAACTTCCGTAAATTTTTTGCTGCGTCCGCTTGCATTATCTTTAAATTCCAAAGTTACCTTAATTTTATCTGCGGCAAGCTGCTCCGCTTTTATGGACTGCAAAGTAACCTCCGCCAGAGAAAGCGGGTTTACGCCGCGCGTGGAATTATATTTAATTTCGCGTGCCAGCGCACCGCCGCTGCGGTAAAAAGTTACCTGCCTGTTGCCGTACACTTCAGTGCAAACAATTTTATCATTGCTGCCCGTTGTTATTTTTAACCTGCTGCTGTTTAAAAGCAGTTCGTGTTCAATAAAACTCTGGCTGTAACGTGCGGCACGATATAAAAGCAAGTCGCTTTTTAAATTTTGCCACGAAACAGCAAAGGCAGAAAGCCCGTTATAAAAAATAACGGCGCAAATACCGGCAGCGGCAAGTGCCGCACAGGTTTCCGCAAGTAAATAGCCCTTGTTATTCACCGCCGGTTACCACGCTTGCCAGTATTTTCCCGCTGCTGTTTTTAACCGTTACATAATAAAACGGCCCTGTAAGGCCGGGGCAGTAAAACTCAGTTTTTTCAACGGCAAGCCCTGCCTGCCGCAAAGCGTTTTCATCATAAGCACCAGCTGCCGCATTAAACGCATCTGCTGCCGCGTTGCGCTGCACCATTAACTTTATGCCGCTTGTATATGCGCCAACCGCGCTTAGGCAGATAATTACTGCCGCTGCCAGGCACACTAAAACTTCCGCCAGCAAATAGCCTTTGCTGCCCTTCATTTAAACACAACCCTTCCGGTAACAGGCTGTACCTGCAGCCATTTGCTGATGGTTCTATCCTGGCGGCATTTAATAATATAGTTATTGGCTGCCGAAGGCGCTCCTTCGCCGGAAAATTTCAGCGCGTTAAAATGCTGGTCAAAATATAGCCCATTTTCAAGCTTTCTTAAAACGGCAAGCTTGCCGCCGTAATAAATACGGTAGCCGCCTTTATCGGCGTCCATTTCCAAACGGCTTTTGCCGCTCATATCGTAAAAAGAATATTGCTGCAAAGCTGCAATATCACCGGCAAGGCATTGGGCGGCGCGCTCTGCCTGCATTTTCAGTAGATACTTCTGCACGCCGCCGTAAGCAGGCACCAAAAAAGCAGCAGCCATTGCCGTAAGCCCTACCGCTGCCAAAAACTCTGCCAGCCCGAAGCCCTTATTCTTCAGCGTCACTGCTGCCATCGGACGTTACCGGTTCACCGTCCGCATTTTTGCCTTTCAAAGTATAGGTCAGCTTGTCGCCAGAAGGAGTGTACACCAGCTCCGTTCCGGTGGCATCCTCAAACTTCTTGCCTTTGGCAATGTATTCATCCACCAGGTCGCTTAAAGCGCTCGGGCAGGTGCCTTTATCCATTTTATAAAGCAAAATAGCGTTATCAATTGTTGCCAGGTCGCTTTCAAGGCGGGCGTTTTTAGCGCGTCCGGCAGCGCTGTCAAGCGACGGCAAAAGCATGGCGCCCAAAACGCCTAACAAAGCCACCACCGCCAAAACTTCCAATAAAGTAAACCCGGCATTGCCGCGTAATTTTTTAAGCAAATTATAACCCCTTCCATAATCAAAATCCGGGCAGCGCGCCCGATAAGGAAAACATTGGTGCAGCCACAGCCAGAATAACAGCTGAAACAACCCCGGCCGCCACTGTTAAAAGCAGCGGCTCCAGCACTGTTTTTAAATTTTTCAGTGTATCGTCAAAACGGTACTGCAAAATTTCTGCGGCACGCATTAACATTTCCGGCAGGCGTCCCGTTTCGGCCCCCACGCCGATAAATTCCGCACTTAAACTGCCAAATAAAGGTTTTGCCTTTAATGCCGCCTCTGCCGGGTTTACGCCGCGCAGCACGTCAGCGGCAAAAACTTCCGCCCTGCGGCACAGCCCGGCATCCCCCAACGCCGAACCTGCAATCTGCGCCGCCTGCGGCAGAGGTATGCCGCCGTGCAGAAGCAGCGCCAGCACTTTGTTAAAGCGGATTTCCAGATACAGTTCTTTTTGCGCTTTAAAAAACGGTATTTTAAACACAAGTTCAAGCAGCCACCTGCGCCGCGCCGCCGCAATTACCAAAACAACAGACAGTAATACGCACGCTGCCGGCATGTTGGCGGCTAAAAATTCCTGCACGGCAAAAAGCAGCTTTAAATACGGCGGAAGCTGGGCATTCATTGAAGCATACAAATCTTTAAACAGCGGCAGAACCTGCACAATAAATAAAACTGCCGTTGCCAATGAAGCTGAAAAAAGAAAGAGCGGATACAAAGATATATTTTTAAGAAAACGCTTCATCTGCACCTGCAATTTATAATATTCTGCCAGTTCTTCCAGCATTTCGCATAAAATGCCGCCGTTTTCACCTGCTTCGGCCACCGCCGCAGGCAGTGCGCCCCATACCTCCTGCCTGTTTTTTATGCAGCCTGCAAAACTCGTGCCCTTTTTTAAATCGCGCTCAATGCCAAGGCAAAGCTGCGCCGTTTTTGGCGGCAGGCGCTCTGCCAATACGCTAAGCGACTTTAAAAGCGGCAGCCCGCTGTTAAGCATCAATGCCAGCTGGCTGAAAAACACCGTTTTTTCTTCATCGCTTAAACCGTTTTTAGTTTTGCTAAACTTAAACAACCCCTGCTTTTTTACCCGGGCACTTGCAGGCTTTTCCGCCTGTAAAAGGGTTAAATAACCATAATTACTGCGCACAAAAGCCGCTGCCTCAAATTCGCTGGCAGCACTGTAAACTCCGCTGCGGCTCACGCCGGAAGAATCTACCGCTTTCCACTTGTACTGCTGCACCGCTGCACCCCTTTCCGGGTAATTGATATTCGCCGGTGCAGAAAGTTTTCCCACAAATTCTGTTTTTATTTGTGAAAAATTTGTGACTTTACTTTTCCGTGCTGCTTATTATCAGCTGCAATTTTTATTTACTTTTAGCCGTACGCCGTTTTATAATAGAAACAAAAATAAACTACGGAGAACTACAATGACTCTTGATAATAAACTTGGCATTTCCAATTCCTTGCAGCTTGCAAACGAAGAAGAAAAAATTACCAAACGCAAGGCACTGCTGCTTTTTGAAACCGGCTTTTTAAACGGCCTTGAAGCAGGCACCTTTTCTGCGCTTGCAGTCATTCACAAATTTTTGTTTGAAGACATTTACGATTTTGCAGGGCAGATACGCACAGTAAATATTGCCAAAGGCAGCTTCCGTTTTGTACCGGCGCTGTACCTTTCGGATGCACTTGAAAGCATCAGCAAAATGCCGCAAAATACTTTTGATGAAATTATCGCCAAATATGTGGAAATGAATGTTGCCCATCCCTTCCGCGAAGGCAACGGGCGCAGCACGCGGATATGGCTGGACCATATTTTAAAAACAGAGCTGCAACTTGTAATTGACTGGAGCAAAATTGACAAAGAAGATTATTTGCTCGCCATGGAACGCAGCCCCATAAAAGATACTGAAATAAAACTGCTGTTAAAATCTGCCCTGACTGATAAAATTAATGACCGAGACGTTTATATGAAAGGTATCGACGCCAGCTATAACTACGAAGGTTATAATACTTATAAAACTGAAAACTTAAATAAATAAACAAAATCTCCGGAAAGCAATATGCCAAACCGGAGATTTTATTTTTATTATCCTGTTTTAACTAATTTGTAGCCAGAGCTGCTTTTTACACCAAACCCATCCATTTCCAGTATGTCGCGCCTAAAAGCATTATCAGCGCAAAAGCTATAAGCGTAAGCGGTATGCCCGATTTTACAAAGTCGTTAACTTCAAAAGTATCGGTGCCGTAAGCAATCATGTTCTGCGGTGCATTTACAGGCAGTATAAAGCCGAAGCTTACAACGTACTGCAAAATCATCGTCATGCCTACTACGTTAACGCCCGGCGTTTTAAGCTGCTGCAGTACGGAAATTATTATCGGTATAATGGCCGATGCAAGGCCGGTGGCACTGGCAAAGCCCATGTGGATGACGATAAGAAAAACGGTCATTATAGCCAGCACCATTAAAGTGGTAGAACTTTCCAGCGCAAAGATAGAAACTATCTGGTTGGCAAGCCAGGTTGCAGCTTTTGTGGAAAGCAGCGCGCTGCCGAGCGAAATGCCCACGCCAAACAGCACAACCGTGCCCCAGTTAATTTTATTTACGGTTTCGTTCCAGTGCATTACGCCGATTTTTGGCAGCATTAAAAGTGTTATCGCCACCATGGTACTGGTAGAAGTATCTATGCTGTGCAAAACTTTTTCAGTAGTCCAGAAGAACAGCAAACACAGCGAAATTACCAAAAGCTTTAATTCATCGGCGCTTATTTTTCCCATTTCTTTCAGCAGGCGTGTTACCGTAGCCTGCCCGCCGGCAATTTCATCAATTTCAGGCGGCATAATGTGCAGCATCAGCTTATAAAGCGCGGCCGACATCAGCACGGCAAACGGGGCAGCGGCAATAAACCAGTCCAGCCACGAAATATCAACGCCAAGCGTCTGGCTGATGAAGTTTACAGCAACCATGTTCTGCGCCGCCGCGGTTTTTATGCCTACATTCCATACGCTGTCAACCTGCGCCACGGTAATCATCAACATGCCTGCAAAACGGCTTTTCAGCGGTACACCGAAGGCTTTAATCATTCCCATAACAATGGGGACAAGGCAGGCAACGCGCGCCGTTGTGCTCGGCACAAAAAAGCTTAAAATAAAGCCGCACAAAATAACGCCCAGCAAAACGCGGTTTGCTTTGGCCCCTACTTTGGAAAGTATCATCAGGGCAATACGTTTATCAAGCCCGGTTTTGGTCATGGCCGCCGCCAGAAACATAGCCGCCGCCACAAGGCAGAAGGCCGTTGACGAAAACCCTTTCAGCGCCATGCCGAGCCCGGCACTTGTGCCATACAGCCTGCCGGTTGCCTCGTTAGGCGCAAACCCAACCAGAAGGGCAATTAAAACCATTATCACGCCCGCGCTTACAGGGTACGAAATAGCCGTTGTTGCCCACACAATTACAGAAAACACCATAACCCCAATCATCCTGTGCCCTGCTACAGACAGGCCTTCCGGCGTGGGAAGAAGCACAATAACAGCCAGAACAGCAAGCGCAATATAAAACCCAAAGCGTTTTATAAAACCCGGCTGAGCCTGTTTTAAAGCAGTTTCCTTTCTCATAAAAACACATCCCCTCAAACAAAAATTAAAATAAAAAAGAGGCCTGCGCATTAAAACGCAAGCCTCTTTGCTTAAATAAATTATAACACTTACACGCCAGAAGGACAATAGTTTTTATTGTAAGTATTGTTACATTCCTTTGTTATATTTAAAGCTGTCCAGTGTTGTATGAATTTTTTTGGCAAGGCTGTCGGGCAGGCCTTCAATATTAACGTTCAGGAAGCCGCGCACAATGGTTGCCGTAGCATCGTCCTCGCTCATGCCGCGCGCCATAAGGTACTCAATTTCTTCGGGGTTAATGCGGCCAACGGCAGCTTCGTGGCTCATTTCGGCGTTGCCGGTCTGTGCGTCAAGCTCCGGAATTGCCAGAATATAACCTTTATTGCTCAGCATCAGGCCGTCGCATTCCAGATGGGCACGCACGCCTTCAACCTTGCCAATCATGCAGCCGCGGTTAATAACTTCGCCGCCGGTAGAAATGGTGCGGGTAATAGATTCGGCACGGCAGCCGTCCGCGTTAAGCACAACCCTGCCGCCAATATCAAGGTGCGAGCCTTCCGGCGCAACCAAAATGGAGTTCAGGCGTGCAACGGCATTTTTGCCGTTTAAGTTAACGGTCGGGTACATCTGTACATCCTTTGCTTTTTCAATTAAAACATAGTTGGAGATATACTGGCCGCCTTCTTCCACCATGGCAACAGTACGCGGGCGCACCACAACGTTCTCGCCCCAGCTGTGAATCATGGTAAAGCTCAGCTTGGCGTTTTTGCCGATATACATTTCGCTGATGCCGATATGCATGCCGTTTTCAACTTCATGTGCCGAAGTACAGCCGGAAATAATGCTCAGTTCCGCGCCGTCCTCAACAATAATAACATTGTGTACATGCTGCAGCTGCTGGTCATGGCTGATGCACATGCAGGCCTGCAGCGGCGTGGTAATTTTTTCGCCCGCCTTTACACGTATAAAATAACCCTGCTCTTTTTCAAGGGCGGTTCTTGCTGTATATTTATCGGTATCGGGCTGCACAGCCTTCCACCAGTATTTTTCCACCAGCTCCGGATATTTTTCGGCAGCTTTGCCGGTGCTCATCAGTTCCAGCGGAGTTTGTTTTTTTACTTTAATTTCCACAGCATTGTTATCAAGCTGCACAAACGAAGCGCTGCGGCTTTCTTCTTCCGCCGCGCCGGTTTCAATGCCAACGTATTCCAGGCGCCCGCGCGTTGCTTCCGAAAGGTCATCCACGCTTTTAAGGCTGCCCTTATCGCTGTCGCTGTAAGAGTTTAAATCTATGTCATTGCCGTAAACGGCTTTTTTCTCAAGTGCAGCAGTAAGTTTTTTATTATCCATTATTTTTTCACCTCGCATTTGCCGCGTTTCACACAGGTTTCATAACCTGCCTGCCCAATGCAGTTCAGTACGTCCAGCGGGTCACCGCAGGCACAGGTCATTTTTCCTTCATAAAGAATATGCGCATGGCTGGCAGGCACATATTTTAAAATATGGCCGGAATGGGTAATAATCAGCCCGCTGCGTTTGCTTTCCAGCGGATTGCAGTTTTCCCAGCCCTGGTTTTTAATGCAGCACGGCTTATCGCAGCCCGCGCCGCCGCACGGTTCGGTATGCAGAATATAGTTTACGGCTTTGCCGACAAGGGCAATGTTTTCCAGGTCAACGCCGCTTTCCGGTTCATCCAGCAAAAGCAGGTCGGGGTTCTGCGCCATCAGCTGCAAAAGCTCGCAGCGTTTTAACTCACCGCC
Organism: Phascolarctobacterium sp. ET69; assembly: GCF_023336935.1. Lineage (GTDB taxonomy): Bacteria > Bacillota > Negativicutes > Acidaminococcales > Acidaminococcaceae > Fusicatenibacter_A > Fusicatenibacter_A intestinipullorum. The sequence continues at coordinate 294,796 of NZ_JAMBLR010000003.1, read as the reverse complement.
GCTGAAGCCGTCGTTAACGCTGCGGTCGAGGAAATTATCCAGCCCCATCCATTTAGCCATTGTTTCGGCTTCTTCACTGGTTGCGCCGCAAATTTCCACCATTTTGCGCAGCGAAAGCCCGCGAATCGTCGGCGGGCGCTGAATCATTACGCCAACGCCGAGCCTTGCCCTTTCGTCGCAGCTCATATCTGTAATGTCCTGCCCTTTAAAATAAATTTTACCTTCTAAAATTTCGTAACGGTTAAAGCCCATAATCGCACCTATAAGGGTGGATTTGCCGGTGCCGTTAGGCCCGAACAGCACATGGACTTCGCCGGGTTTAATATGCAAATTAATATCGTTAAGTATTTTACGCCCGCGTACAGCCACGGACAAATGCTCTATTTTTAACACTTAATTTACCTTCTTTCTTCAGGATTTGCTTTGATTGCGTTATCATTATAACACAGCTTCTAAATTAATTCCATACTTTTTTTGTAGGAATTTCTCCATAGCCATTTATTTATACATGTGCTACAATAATAACAACGCTTTTATTATAAGCAGGAGGTAACTATGCATCAATATCTTTTTTACATCGGCGATTTCCCAATCCGTATGTACGGGCTTGTTTTATGTATGAGCATTTTTCTGGCAACGGGCGTGGCCTACTTTTTAGCCAAGCAGGACGGACGCTGGCACCAGCACGTTCTTGATATCGGCATTTACGGCGGCTTTGCCGGACTTATCGGCGCGCGCCTGTGGGATGTGTTTTTTTTCGACTGGGATTACTACCAGCACCACCTGCTGGAAATTCCCTTTGTATGGCAGGGCGGCATGGCAGTGCAGGGCGGCATTATTGCAGGCGTGCTTACCGGCATTTGGTACTGCAAGCGCCGTAATATCGACTGGGTTGCCTTTGCCGATATCGTTACGCCCTCCATTCTTATAGGGCAGGCGGTTGGGCGCATGGCAAACCTGCTGAACGGCGATGCCTTCGGCACCCCTACCGGCGGCAACTTCGGCATTTTGTACCCCGTTGGCACGCTGGCACACAAAACCTACGGCAGCCAGCCGCTTTGGCCTGCGGAAGTTTGGGAAGGCCAGCTGGACGTTGTCATTTTTGCCCTTTTATTAATCTTCCGCGCCTGCGGCCACGCCAGAGGGCAGGTTATGTGCCTGTATGTTATGCTGTATTCCGCCGTGCGCTTTGGGCTGGAAATGCTGCGCGGCGACTACGTGGAACCGTTCCTGTTCGGCTTAAAATCGGCGCAGGCAACAAGCTTGATATTCTTTTTAATTGCGCTTGCCGCCTTTATTTACTGCGGCGTAAAGGATAAAAAGCAAACAGCCGCTTCCAAAACTGCATCAAAAAAATAATAAAAAATATTAAACTTATTATAAATGACGAATGATTAAAAATTTTTATATGTTCACAAACTGTTCAAATTCTTGCCCTTTTTATGTCAAATATATTTTGTATAATAAAGCCATAGCAAGTGAGAACTTGCTAAACCCTTCCCATCAAATTCATCATAAACAGCTTTCCTAGAGAGCGGCGCTTGCACTAATCCCCTGCAAGCGCTGTTTCTCTTTACGTTAAAATGCCGCCGGAGCGCAGCTTTTTTTATTAGGCCGCAGCATTTTACCACAGCCGTTTAAAAATGCCGGTACGCAAAAACCTCCGCAGAAAATTTTTGCGGAGGTTTTCTTTTGCCGTTATTCAATTATCTGCCCAAGCGGTTTTTAAAATCGTTATAGTTAAATTTTTTAATCAGCTTAAGCTGCCCTGATGCCGTATATGAATAAATGGCAGGCAGCGGCATGCCGTTAAAGGTATTGTTTTTGCAGGTAGTGTAAATTGCCATATCGCCAAACAAAAGCATATCGCCTTCGCCAAGCGGCGCGTCAAAGCTGTAATCGCCGATAACATCTCCCGCAAGGCAGGTTTGGCTGCCCAAACGGCAGGTATAACTTTTTTCTGCGGCGTCGCCTGCGCCGTACAGCGGCGGACGGTAGGGCATTTCTAAAACATCGGGCATGTGGCAGGCAGCACTGGTATCAAGTATCGCGATATTGGTGCTGCCGTTTTTGATTATATCCAGTACGCGCGTTGCCAAGTAACCGGCGTTTAAAGCGCAGGCTTCGCCAGGTTCCAAGTACACGGTTACACCCCATTTTTGCTGCGCATAATTAATGCATCGTTCCAGCAGGCTGATGTTATAACCGGGGCGGGTAATATGGTGCCCGCCGCCAAAATTAAGCCACTGCATTTTGGGCAGCACATCGCCGAAACGCTGTTCAACGGCTTGTAAAGTTATTTCCAAGTCACCGGCATCCTGCTCGCACAGCGTGTGGAAATGCAAGCCATCCAGCATCGCCGCAAGCTCCGGCGTCATTTGCTCATCCCACTGCGCGCGGGTGGTGCCCATGCGGCTGCCGGGAGCGCAGGGGTCGTAAATGGCGTGCCCTTCCTGCGTAGAGCATTCCGGGTTAATGCGCAGGCCCACGCTTTTGCCCGCCTGTTTGGCAGCGGCGCCGTATTTTGCCAGCTGGCGCGGAGAATTAAACACGATATGCCCCGCGTATTTTAACAGTTCGTAAAACTCGTCCTCACGGTAAGCGTCGCAAAAAACGTGTACTTCCTTGCCGGGCATTTCTTCCGCGCCAAGGCGTGCCTCGTACAAACCACTGGCTTCCGTACCGGCAAGGTAAGACGCAAGCACCGGGTATAAATCGTAGTTGCTGAACGCCTTCTGCGCCAGCAAAATTTTACAGCCCGTACGCGCCGCCACGCCCGCCAAAATTTCGCCGTTGTGCTTCAGCATCACTTCGTCCAAAATATAACAGGGCGTGGGCAGGCTGCCAAAAACTTCCTGCGGCAGCTTACCGCGCAGCCCGGCAAACTGCGGGCGGCTGTCTTTAGTTAAAACGCCCATCAGTCTACCAGCACCGGGGCATAGCTTTCGCTTCTGGGCAGGCCGTATTTATCCAGCGCGTCCAGGAACGGGTCCGGGTCAAACTCTTCCACGGTGTACACGCCGGGTTTGTTCCATTTGCCGGTCAGCAGCATCATTGCGCCGCACATAGCAGGTACGCCGGTGGTGTAGCTTACTGCCTGGCTGCCGACTTCTTTGTAGCATTCTTCGTGGTCGCACACGTTGTAAATATAGTAGGTTTTATCTTTGCCGTCTTTTTTGCCGGTAAAAATGCAGCCGATATTGGTTTTGCCCTTAGTACGAGGGCCAAGGCTTGCCGGGTCGGGCAGCAGGGCTTTCAAAAATTTAATCGGCACAATTTCGTGCCCTTCAAACATTACCGGCGTTGTAGAAAGCATGCCTACGTTTTCCAGGCAGCGCATATGGTCAAGGTAGCTCTGCCCAAAGGTCATAAAGAAGCGGATGCGTTTTACTTCGGGAATGTTCAGCGCCAGGCTTTCAATTTCTTCGTGGTGCAGAAGGTACATATCCTTATGCCCAACCTGGTCAAAATCATATTCGCGCTTAATGCTCATAGCAGGAATTTCTACCCATTTGCCGTTTTCCCAATAGCTGCCAGGGGCAGATACTTCGCGCAGGTTAACCTCGGGGTTGAAGTTGGTGGCGAAGGCATAACCGTGGTCGCCGCCGTTGCAGTCCAAAATATCAATAGTATCGATGGTGTCGAACTCGTGTTTTTTGGCATAAGCGCAGTAAGCCTGCGTTACGCCCGGGTCAAAACCGCAGCCCAACAGCGCGGTAAGGCCCGCTTCTTCAAATTTTTTGCGGTATGCCCATTGCCAGCTGTAATCAAAATAGGCGCTGAAGCCTGCTTCTTTGCAGCGTTTTTCGTAAACGGCGCGCCATTCGGGGTCATCGGTGTTTTCCGGTTCGTAGTTGGCGGTATCCATATAATTTACGCCGCAGGCTAGGCATGCATCCATAACCGTTAAATCCTGGTACGGCAAGGCAATGTTCATTACAAGGTCGGGTTTGTATTCATTAATCAGCGCTTTCAGCTGTTCAACATCGTCGGCATCCACCTGCGCTGTGGTAATTTTGGTGGCGGTTTTGCCTTGCAGTTCTGCCGCGAGCTTATCGCATTTGGCTTTGGTACGGCTGGCAATGCACAGCTCCGTAAAAATTTCGCTCACCTGGCAGCATTTGTGGATGGCAACGGTAGCAACGCCGCCGCAACCGATAACAAGAACTTTACTCATTTTACAACTCTCCTTTAAATTTTATTTATGCAATGCTAAAAGCAATTCCCTCAAAACTTTGCAGGCCGTAGCGGTCGATACGCCGCTGGCGTCCAGCATCGGTGCCAGCTCGTTTACGTCCGCGCCGATTACGTTGGCCGTACACACGCAGCGCAGTGCAGCCAACAGCTGTACAAAACTTACGCCGCCAGCTTCCGGCGTGCCGGTGCCCGCAAAAACGGCAGGGTCAAGGCAATCCAAATCTATCGTAAAATACACGGGCGTGCCGTCAGCCTTAAGCTGCGCCACGGTTTCTTCCAGCCCGTCAAAAGTAAATTTCTGCATTTGGGTATGTTCTTTGGCAAAGGCAAATTCTTCGCGTTCGCCGCTGCGGATGCAGAACTGATGGATGCGCCCATCGCCCACAAGCTCGTGGCAGCGGCGGATAACACAGGCATGGCTTAATTTTGCGCCGAGGTAATTGTCGCGCAAATCGGCATGCGCATCAAAATGGATGATATGCAGGTTAGGATATTTTTTTACGGCGGCACGCACAGCGCCCAGCGTTACAAGGTGCTCGCCGCCCAACAGCAGCGGCAGCTTTCCGTCCGCCAAAATCTCTGCCGCGCGCGCTTCAATATCCGCCAAAGCGGCTTCCGAACTGCCGAAGCACAGCTCCATATCGCCGCTGTCAAACACGGCGCAGTCCGTTAAATCGGCATCCTGGTAAGGGCTGTAAGTTTCCAGTCCAAAGCTTTCGTGCCGCATCGACGCCGGGCCAAAGCGCGCCCCGGGGCGGAAGCTGGTGGTAGAATCGAAAGGTGCGCCGTACAGCACTATTTTCGCAGCGGCATAATCGCTGTCACAGCCGATAAAATTATCCACATTAGGCTTCATGGCTCAGTCCTCCACTTCTTTCAGCATTTCTTCCAAAAATGCGGGCAGGCAAAACGCCCCTTTATGCAGCCGCGTAGTGTAGTAACGGGTGTGCATATTCAAAGCGTTCCACGCCTCGCTGTCCAAATCGTCCATGGGGTGGTATTTTTTGCTGGCAAAGCCAAACAGCCAGTAACCGGCGGCATAAGTAGGGATATGCGCCTGGTACACCTTGCTGATGGGGAAGGTGCTGGCAATGCGTTTATGGCTGCGCTGCATAGCCGCAGCGTCCTCCGCATAAAACGGACTGCCCTGCTGGTTCACCATAATGCCGTCCTCGCGCAGCGCGTTAAAGCAACTGCCGTAAAACTCACGCGTAAACAGCCCTTCCGAAGGCCCGAACGGGTCGGTGGAATCCACAATAATCAAATCGTATTCTTCCTCGCAGCGGCGGATAAATTTCAGCGCGTTGCCGAAATAAATATGCACGCGGCGGTCATCCATGCGGCAGGCATTGCTGGGCAGATAGGTACGGCAGGCTTCCACCACCTGTGGGTCCATCTCCACCAAGTCAATGCGGCGCACACGGTCGTAGCGCGTCAGCTCGCGCACAACGCCGCCGTCGCCCGCGCCGATAACCAAAATATCTTTAATGCCCTGATGCACCGCCATCGGCACATGGGTAATCATCTCATCGTAAATAAATTCGTCCCTTTCAGTCAGCATCACGTTGCCGTCAAGGGTCAGCACGCGCCCAAACTCCGGCGTTTCAAAAATGTCTATGCGCTGGTAATCGCTCTGTTTGGAATATAAATGCCTGTTAACCCTAATACTGTGCTTTACGTCCGGGGTATGAAACTCACTGAACCACATTTCCATTTTTTGCCGCCTCCTTTATTCCAGCACGTTAATCCGTGTTAAATCCGGGTCTTCTGAACCCGTCATGCTGCAGCCTTTTTCCTTGGCATAGCCGATATGTTCCAAAATTTCGCCGGTAATGCGCTCGCCCGGCGCCAAAATAGGTATACCCGGCGGATAGCACATTACAAATTCGCTGCACACGCGCCCTTCGCTTTCTGCCAGCGGCACGCTGATTTTCGGCGCGTAAAACGCTTCCTGCGGGCTGGTAACAACCTCCGGCTCAATGTATTCCTGCGTCAGCATGCCGGTGGCGTCCTTTTGGTAGCGGCGGCGTATCTCCGCCAGCGCGCTCACCAGGCGTTCCAGCTCCTGCGGCCTGTCACCCATGGAAAGATAAGCCAAAATGTTGCCGATGTCGCCGAACTCAATTTGTATGTCATACTCGTCGCGCAGAATGTCATACACTTCAATGCCCGCCAGCCCAATATCCAGCGTATGCACGCTCAGCTTGGTGGTGTCAAAATCAAATACGGAATTGCCGTTCATCAGCTCGCGCCCAAAAGCATAATAGCCGCCCACGGCGTTAATCTCGCGGCGGGCGTATTCCGCCATATCCGCCACCTGGTGAAACACCTTGCGTCCGCGCAAAGCTAAGTTGCGGCGGCTGATGTCAAGGCTGGACATTAAAAGGTAGCTGCCCGAAGTGGTCTGTGTAAGGTTAATAATCTGCCGTACATAACCGGCGTGAATGTTCGGCCCCGTCAGCAGCAGGCTGGACTGCGTAAGGCTGCCGCCGCTTTTGTGCATGGATACCGACGCCATATCCGCACCGGCTTCCATGGCCGATACCGGCAGGCCGCTGCCGAAATAAAAATGCGTGCCGTGCGCTTCATCCACCAAACACAGCATACCGGCGTCGTGCGCCATTTTTACAATAGCGCGCAAATCGCTGCAAATGCCGTAATAAGTTGGGTTGTTCACCAAAACCGCAACGGCTTTGGGATGTTCGGCAATCGCTTTGGCTACCTGTTCGCGCTTCATGCCGAGCGATATGCCCAAGCGCTGGTCTACCTCCGGGTTAACGTACACCGGCACCGCGCCGCACAGCACCAGCGCGTTAATAACGCTTTTATGCACGTTGCGCGGCAAAATAATTTCATCCCCGCGTTTGCAGGAAGAGAGCACCATGCTCTGCACCGAGCTTGTAGTGCCGCCTACCATTAAAAAGGCGTGCGCTGCGCCAAAAGCATCCGCCGCCAGCTCCTCCGCCTCGCGGATAACAGAAACCGGATGGCACAGGTTATCCAGCGGCTTCATGCTGTTCACGTCCACGCCCACGCAGGCCTGCCCCAAAAACGCCGTCAGCTCCGGGTTGCCGCGCCCGCGCTTATGCCCCGGCACATCAAAGGGCACCACCCTCATCCGGCGGAAGTTCTCCAGCGCTTCGTAAATCGGCGCGCGGCTCTGGTCTAAACCGTTACGTTTATTCCTCAATCTTTTCACCCTCCCGGCGGTTACGCAAAACAAAAAAACGCAAGCCGTGCTAATGCACAACTTGCGTTCTCAGCCAAAATTCAAGCCCTTCTGCCAACAAGTATAAAGGCAAAAAAGGCGTATATGCTTTCGGATTAAGTCAGAGTCTATATAGCAATTATACTTTTACTACTCGTATTGACCGTTTCACAAGTTTGCGCACTGGCGCATTTCAGTTATGGATAACCAACTTATAAAATTCGAGCTTTTAACTCAATCAATAGGACTGCCCAAAGCAGTCAATCGGCAGTGGACCCGGCTGTCCGTATGGCCTTAACTCTTAAAGAGTGGTCCGTAATAATCGCTTTGAAAAGACTCTTTTAACTTTCCTTTCAAATTGTAAGAATTGTAGTATATTAACTTGTCAATTAAAACAAGAAAATTATTGCCTGTAATTGCTAAGCTACCTGTAACGCTGCACGGGCGTTAAAACTTCGGCGTGCAGCCCATCATCATCTTTAAGCATAACGGTAACGGCCCAAATGCCGCGCCCCTTGCCGTCCTTCATGCGCCCTGCCTGCAAATAAGGCCCGTCCTTAAACTGCAAAACGCCTTCCAGCTCCAAAAGCAGCGCAAAATCAAGGCGCTTCCACGCCGTCAAATAACGCTCGTCAAAAAAAACACTTGCCATAATAAGCTCGTCCATGCACCAGCATTCCAGCCTGTACGGCCTGCCGTCCAAAAACGTGCCCTTAACAAAGCCTATGTCGCGCACGCCTTCGTCATTGGGCTTATGCGCCGATACAATATAATTACTGCGGTCCGGTTCAATAAATTCCATTTTTCACTCTCCGTTATTTATACTGGCTGATGATTTTCTTGCAGTATTTTTTAAATTCTTTGCGGCGTTCCGAAGGCTCGCTTAATTTTACGCCCCCCCATTTAATAAGCTGCGCATAAAAATCTTCGTTAATTACGGTTTTTGCTTTTATAACAACGCCGCTGCTTTTTACTTTTACAATTTTAGCCCCTGCGCCCAGGTAAGACAGCACAGCGTCCTGCAAGTCCGCAGCGCATTTCAGCTCAATGGTTTCGGCGGCGCTGGCGTCTTTAGCGGCAGCTGCTTTTTTCGCTTCCGGTGCAGATTTTTCTTCCGCTTTGTCATTTTCCGGCTGCGCAGCTTCTTTTACGTTTTCTGCCGTCACTGCTTCGGGTACGGTTTCGGGCAGCACTTCTGCCGGTGCTTCCTGCGCTTCTGCGCCGGTGGAGTTATCCTGCTGCGGCATAACGGCGACAGCAAGTTCGTTTTTAACGCTTTCTGCGTCATATTTGCTCAGCAAGCCGCACAAACTTTCAATAATTGCTTCGGCGCCTTCCACGCCCGCGGCTTTTAATGCCAAACCGGTTTTAACAACCTCCTGCGCCTGTAATACGCGGCCGGTTAATTTATAACTGTTGGCACGCCCGCGCACGGTTTCAATTTGCAGGCCGAATGCGCGCAGCACCTCAATATCGTCATAAAGGCTTTTGCGCTCTGCGGCAATGCCTGCTTCTGCAAGCCTGTCAACAAGCCCGGCAATGGTAATGCCGTGCTGTGCATCCGTTTCTTCCGTTAAAAATTTTTGTAAATATAATAATTTTGCTTTCTGGTTACTTTGTTTGGCCATTTCAAACACCTGCCAATGCAATATAATGTACTTATTTATTTAGGCAAAAATTTGCTATTACCTGCCTGGCGGCGAAAATTTTACTTTTATCTTTTAATTTTTGTTTACGTTACGTCTTTGTATTTACGTTATTATATTTTGATTTACGGTTTTATTCATATTACTTTTTGTAGGCCAAAATATTAAGGTAACGTAAATTTAGCTCCTTATTCAATCGCAAAATTTGCGTAGCTTCGCTGACACAATTATTGCCTTCGCTATAACTCGGCACTAATTGGCGACTCAGCCCAAAGCCTTCGCTCCTCAAAAAACTTAACGGCTCAGTATCAAATCAGTTTGCCACTTGCAGCGCCTGCGGAAACTCGCTTCGCTCAAACACCCTCCGGCAAATGCTGCAAGTGCCTTTTTACTTTAAGTTTTCGCCTGTTTTTTTGAAAGTCGCGCTCCGCCCAAATTCGTACTTTGGGCAAATTGTTATGAACAACAGCAATGTTGCCGCAGGCTTTAAGAGTAAAAAATTATAAGTTCCATTTTTTATATTTTTTATAATAAGCATTTGAGAAGTACGGCATAATGTCAAAATATACTAAATTAAGCAATTAAAAAGTACGATTTACGCCAGAGCGCGGCATTAAAAATTTAGCGGTATTTACTGAAAAGCGATAAAATTTTACCGGTGTTTGAGCGAAGCGAGTTCCGCGGAAAATTTTATTGCTTTCGGTGTGCCGCGTTTAAATTTTTTCAGCCGCGTGAGTTTTCTTGCTTCGTTCTTTTGCTCATTCAAAAGAATGAAGATGAATAATAAAAAGAAATAAAAATTGATAACGTATAATCAAAGACGAAAACAAAATTAAAAGTAACATGAATAAAAAAGTAAATAAAAATATAATAACCTAAATTCAAAAACACAAACCATCAAAAAAATCTTTTAATGTAAAATTTCACGAAAACTTTATACATAAAAAAACGCATCCAATCCTTTAACGGGCACGGATGCGTTTTTTATGTGTCTATAAATTTTTGCGTTGCTGATTAAATTCTGCCTGCCAGCACTTCGTCCAAACGGCAGAACATATCGTAATATTTTTCCCTGGCATCGCGCACTATTTGCAGGGCAATGGCGCTGTTATAAGCGTGCGCCACATTGTTGCGAGTGGCAAGAGCTTCCAGCCACAGCTGTTCATTATCAATCAGCCCGGCCTTATAGGCTGCTTTTAAAATACTTTTGGGCGAACCTGTTGCCGCTTCGCTAACGCCTTCGTTTACAAGCAGTTCTTTCATTGCTTTCCATGATTGTTCAAAGCAAATTTCGTATAATGCCGCCAGCCCCGTAAGCACAACATTATTGTACGGTTCTTCGTAATCATAAATATCTTTAAGGTTTTTCAGTGCGGCTTTAAAATTTTCATACTTTTTCATACAACACTATCCCTTCATCAGCAATGGCCTGCCGAAGTTCTTTCTGTACCGGTTTATCCAAATCAACAACATCAAAGCACAAAAGCGTTGACGTTTCTTCAATATCCAACGCAAACCGCGCAGTGTTGCCGCCCGTAACGGCAAGGTCAATATCACTTACTTTGGTAAAATCTCCGCGCGCGCGGGAGCCGAAAAGAATTACCCGCACAAGCCCGCACTGCTGTGCCATCTGGCGTATTTCTTTTATTACAACAGGATTGATGCCGGTATTTTTCATAGCAGCCTCCCAAAAAATTTCTGATATTAGTATACCATACGCCGCAGAAATAAAAAAGCAGCGGGTAGGCCCCGCCGCCGTTAAACAGTTTTACGCCGCTTTTTTGCCGGGCTTAATAACAGCCACAAGCGCATAAGCGATAATGCACACCAGCCACTCCATGTAAATGATGTTGGGCAGAATGCGCACTGCCGGGAAGAACTGCCACAAAATAAGCATTACAAAACCGGCAAGCAGTGTCCAGAAGCCTGCTTCTTTGCAGCTGTGCTGCGGGAAAAACAGCGCCACGATAACAATTACCGTAAACGCCGCCGTCAGGCTCAGGCCTATCATAATAGTGCCCAAAATGCTCGATACCGTCATGGCAAGGCCGAGTGTCATTAAACCGGTAAGCATTACGCACAGGCGCGTCATTAAAATTTGCCTGCTGCCGTCTGCCGCAGGGTTAATGAAGCGTTTGTAAATATCGTTGCTGAACAGCGTACCGGCAGATAAAAGCAGGTTGCACGCGGTGGAAACATCGGCTGCCCACAGCGCCGCAAGGGTAATACCGGCAAGAAGCGGCTGCAAGCTTACAATAACCTCGGGCAGTGCAAGCGCAGCCTGAGCATCCGGGTACATTGCCTTGGCGCAAATGCCGAGGAACGCCGCCAAAACGCCTACCGGCAGCATGATAATGCCGCCCCACACAAAGCCTTTTTTAGCCGTTTCTGCGTCTTTAGCGCCGAGCGAAATCTGCAAAATGCTCTGCAAGGAAAGGTTTACGGTAATTAAGGTTACTACCCAGCTGGTAATGGTTACCATGCCAACGCCTTCCGTAAAGCTGAACCAGGGCACACCGGCAGGCAGCGATGCAGCCAGCCCTTCCATTCCGCCGACGCGGTAAAACTGCACTACCGTTGCAATTAAAATGCCAACGTAAATTAATACAATGTTCATAACATTGGAAAGAGAAGCAGACCACATGCCGCCGATGAAAGTAATGCCGATGAATACTATGGCGCTTACTATCATGCCGCTTTTAAAGTCAAATACATCCGGCATAATGGCGTGCAGAATGCTGCCGCCCGCAATGTATTGCAGCGAAATAATAACCAGCTGAATGACAATCTGGCAGAATACGCCCAGCACAACAGCTTTCATGTCGTGATGGCGTTCAATAAGTTCCGAAATGGTGGTAATGTTCTGTTCGCGGTATTTTTTTGCCATGAACATGCCCATTACAATGGCGCCAAGCGCCCAGGCAATGGTGTACCATCCGGCGGAAAGGCCAACGCGGAAGGCATGTTCCGAAACGCCGATGGTTGAAGCGCCGCCAACGGCAAGGCCGATAATGGTTACGGCAATCAGCGGCGTGTTGAGCTTGCGCCCGGCAAGGGCATAGTTTTCCGCTTCGCCTTCGCTGCGTTTTTTAGCATACCAGCTGATTGCAAAAAGAGCCGCAATATACAATATTAATATTGCTAATGAAACTGACATTTAAAATCCTCCCCTTATTACAGCTTTCAAAATAATTGTAACATTTTAATTTTATGCAAAGTATGCACTAAAGTCAATAGAATATGCAGCAGGCTGTGTTAATTTATGCATAAAAATACCTGCCGTCTTTTGTAAACAGTAAAATAATGTACACAAAACAGCCATGCTGCCGCCGCTAAAAAAATTTTAAAAAATTTTTAAATTTATGCTTGACAGTTCCGCCAATAACCAGTATAATATCATTTGTCAGCAGCGAGAGCGATGACAAATGTGACTCCGTAGCTCAGTTGGATAGAGCGTTTGACTACGAATCAAAAGGTCGCAGGTTCGAATCCTGCCGGGGCCACCAATTAAAAATCAGCACCGCAGAATATGCGGTGTTTTTTTATTTTTACTGAGCCGCCAATTAGTGCCAAGCAGCAGCGAAGGCAATAATTGTGTCAGCGAAGTTATGCTAATTTTGCGATTGAACAATGAGCAAAATTTGTAATCCTACATTTATTATAAAAAACTTAGCATACTTGACCAAAAAGATCACTGGATAAAGTTTTTCAAATTTAGCAAAATGCAACGGCTTCACCGTGCGCAAACACGACTTCGTAGCGGTTTGGCGCATGAAGTTTACTAATAACATGAAGCCGCCGTTGTTTTGTCTTTAAATTTTCAAAACTTCACCCAGTGATCTTTTTTATGCTTTACAGCAGAACAATATAAAAGCCAAGAACAGTATATGCTGCAAGGCGATAGACAAAAACTGCGGCGGCTAAAATCAAAATGCCTATGTACGAGAGTTCTGTGCCACGCCCGGACGGAATCGATGCAACCGCAGCATTTTTGCAGAGCCGCATCAGCATATACCGTTCTTGGCGGTTAACAACATAACTTCACAAAATAAAATCTTATTATAAAAGGACGGCAGCTTACGCTTACCGTCCTTTTATCGTTACACAATATTAACAGTTATTGTTTTTCGTAACTGGTTAATTTACCGTTCAAATCAAAATCAGCATTGTATTTTTCGCGCGTTCCTTCAACGCCCCAGCTTGCATACATGCCGTCCCTGCCTAAAATATAAACAAGAAGGTTGCTTACTTTACCGCCTTCAACGTCCTTGGCTTTGGCTTCAAGCTGTTTATACATATCAGGAACTTTGGAAAAATCTATTTTGCTCATAGGCGTTACGTTATCTTCCATACGACCGTCACCGGTAAGCTGCACAGGGTTAGGGCCTTCCCACTTACCATTGCTGTATTTATAATTATCAACATCTTCCGTGCCGGGTTTTACAATATAGATGTCAATAGTGTTGCCAACTGCTTCTTCATCTACATACATTAAAGAAATATCCTGAAATACCAGCAGGTCATTCCCTTTAAAGCCGTCTTTGTTTTTCAGCTCGTCCATAATGCGCACAAGTTCGCCCTGCTCGGTAAACATATTTTTGCTGCTGCCTCCGCCGCAGCCAACAATTGCAAACATTACCAGAACAATTGCCAGCATTAATAATTTCTTCATAAAACCGCCTCCTTAAATATATGTTATCTACTTTTAATTATAAGGCAAACTCAAAAAAAACAATTATCAATTATTTTGTTCCTGCAAATAAAAAATCCCGGCGCTGAACCGGGATTTTGTTTTTATTTACTTATATACCGCCCGCAATCAGCCCATAAGGCTGCCGCCGGTGTACCAGTCGTAAATGCCTACGAGGCCGAACAAAATGAAAATCGTTGCCGCAGCCCATTTAACGGTACGCTCCGGAATACGTTTGCCAAGCACGTTGCCAACAATAACGCCGATGCCGTCGGCAATCATCATGCCGGTAGTGGTGCCCAGCCAAACCGGAATCAGGCTTTGGAACTGCGCTGCCAGTGCAACAGTTGCCAGCTGGGTTTTATCGCCCATCTCCGCCAGGAAAAAGGCAACCGCAACAGTCCAGAACGGGCTCATGCCACGCTCCTTGTCCTCGCCTTCAAGTTTATCGCCGCGGATGGTCCACAAACCGAAAATAATAAACGAAACAGAAGCGGCCAGCTGAATTGTGCTCATCGGTACAAACTCGGTTAAGTAAGAACCTACCGCTACCGCAAAAAGATGGTTAAAAACAGTTGCCGCAAAAACGCCTGCCATAACTGTTTTCCAGTTATACTTTGTGGCAAACGCCATTGCCAGAAGCTGGGTTTTATCGCCCATCTCCGCCAATACTACAAAAATACATGCTGTCATAAACGCTGTCATGAAAAATACCCTCCTAAATTTCATACATATTATTAATAAATAGTCAGCGCTATGGCGTATCTGCCTGTATACCACATCCCTCATAAAAATATATCTATAAAAAATAAAAAAACGAGGCACTTTAGTACAGACTTATGCCATCTGTACTAAAGGTCTCGTTTTTAGCTTGATTGCTAAAGAATAAGCCAAACCGCTGGGCGGCTAGTATGTTGACTTATTGCCGGGAACTACTCCCCTTTAGGAATGTAGAAAATTTTAACAGAAGCGCTTCTTTTTGTCAAGCACTAATTTATAAAATGTACACAGGAGAAAAACAAAACAACTACCAAAACATAGATAATTATTGATATTTTCTTAAAAAAATGATATACTTTTTTCAAAGTTATATATAGCTGTATGACTGAATGATGAGGGAGTAGTTACCGTCCTATGAAGGCGGGGCATCTCAACAAACACGGAAGCAATTTGCCTGGTTTGCCTTAATTAACGAGACTCATGCGTAAATGCCATAAAGCTATGAACTTGCGCAGATCTTCAAAAAATTTTAAGGGAGGCAAAATGAATGAAATTCTATCTGGAATCTGTGGAAAACACTTTTAAAGAAGTTTCTTCAGACCCACACGGTCTTTCAGCACAGGAGGCCGAAGCAAGACTGCAAAAGTACGGCAAAAACAAACTTGCCGAAGGGAAGAAAGTTACCCTGCTGCAGCGCTTTTTAGAGCAGCTGTCTGATCCGATGCTGATTATTTTGATGGTAGCAGCCGTTGTATCGGGCATCACCAACTATCTGTCCGGTGAATCCCCGGTTGACGTATTTATCATCATGTTCGTTGTTATTTTAAACTCGGTGCTCGGCGTTATTCAGGAAAGCAAAGCCGAAAAAGCCATTGAAGCACTGAAAGAAATGTCCGCCGCAACTTCTAAAGTTTACCGCGACGGCAACCTTGTTACCGTAAAAAGCGAGGACCTCGTTCCCGGTGACGTTATCGCTCTTGAAGCAGGCGACGCTGTTCCTGCCGATTCGCGCATTATTGAATGTGCAAGCCTGAAGGTTGAAGAAGCAGCCCTCACCGGCGAATCCGTGCCTGTAAACAAAAAGGTTGATACCCTTGCACTTGGCGACCAGAAAGACGTTCCGCTGGGCGACCGCAAAAACATGCTTTATAACGGCACCGCCGTTGTATACGGCCGCGGCAAGGCTGTTGTTGTTGGCACCGGCATGGACACCGAAATGGGCAAAATCGCAACCGCTATTACAGAAGCAAGCGAAGGCGAAACCCCGCTTCAGAAAAAACTGAGCCAGCTCAGTAAAATCCTTACCTACATGGTACTGGGCATCTGCGCATTTATCTTTGCTTTCAGCGTATGGCGCGCCGACGCTATCGACACCCGTCTGGTACAGGAATCCTTCATGGTTGCAGTAAGCCTTGCTGTTGCAGCTATTCCTGAAGGCCTGGCAGCCGTTGTTACCATTGTACTTTCCATAGGCGTTACCAAAATGTCCAAACGCCATGCAGTAATCCGTAAGCTCACCGCGGTAGAAACCCTCGGCTGCACGGAAATTATCTGCTCCGATAAAACCGGTACTTTAACGCAGAACAAAATGACGGTTGTTGACCATTTCCATTTCACCAAAGACCGTCCGTATCTGGCTAAAGCCATGAGCCTGTGCTGCGACGCCGAAATTGACGATAACGGCAACGTTACCGGCGAGCCTACCGAAGCAGCGCTCGTTACCTACTCCTACACCGTAGGCAACCCGAAAAACAAACTCGTTCCGGAATATCCGCGTATCGGCGAAGCTCCGTTCGACTCCGTAAGAAAAATGATGAGTACGGTTCACGAACGCCTGAATAAAGAATACTTAAAACTGCCGGGCGTATGTGATTACGTTCAGTTCACCAAAGGCGCACCGGGCGAAGTATTGAACCTCTGCACCCATTACCTTGATGAAAACAGCGTTATCAAACCGCTGACCGACAACAAACGCGAACTTATCCAGAGCCATATCCGCCGCATGGCAAACAACGCACTGCGCGTACTTGCCTGCGCTAAACGCGAATATGAAAAACCGCCTACGGACTTCAGCCCGGAAGCACTGGAACATGATTTAATCTTCGTTGGCATTACCGGCATGATTGACCCGGTTCGCCCCGAAGTTGTAGACGCTATTAAAGAATGCCACAGCGCAGGCATCCGCCCGGTTATGATTACCGGCGACCATATCGACACAGCAGTTGCCATTGCTAAACAGCTCGGTATCGTTGAAGATGCTTCGCAGGCAATTACCGGCGCACAGCTTAACGAAATCAGCGAAGCTGAATTCAACGGCGGCGCTGTTGAAAAATACTCCGTATATGCACGTGTACAGCCTGAACATAAGGTTCGTATCGTAAAAGCATGGCAGGCACGCGGCAAAGTAACCGCCATGACCGGCGACGGCGTAAACGACGCTCCTTCCATTAAAAACGCCGATATCGGTATCGGCATGGGCATTACCGGCACCGACGTTACCAAAAACGTTGCCGATATGGTACTTGCCGATGATAACTTTGCAACCATCGTTGCAGCGGTTGAAGAAGGCCGCCGCATTTACGACAACATCCGTAAATCCATTCAGTTCCTGCTTTCTTCCAACCTTTCCGAGGTTATCAGTATTTTCGTATCGACCATGATGGGCTTTACCATCCTGCTGCCGATTCACCTTCTGTGGATTAACCTTATTACCGACGCATTCCCGGCACTGGCACTGGGCATGGAAAAAGGCGAAGCCGATATTATGAAACGCAAACCGCGTTCCTCCAACGAAGGCATCTTTGCCGGCGGCATGGGCTTCGACTGCGCATACCAGGGCATTATGCTGGCAGGCGTAACGCTGGTATCCTACTTCGTAGGCCATTATCTGGAATCCGGGCGTTGGGAAATTGTTGACAGCCTTGACGGTATGACCATGGCGTTCATTACCCTGGCAATGGCTGAAATCTTCCACTCCTTCAACATGCGTACTCAGCACGCTTCCATCTTCTCCGTACAAGGCCATAACGTATATCTGTACGGCTCCATGGTATTCAGCTGGGTACTCAGCACCGGTATCGTTTACATGCCGGTTATCTCCGATATGTTCAAATTCCAGCATATCTCCTTTGAAGAATACGTAGTTGCAATGGGTATGGCATTCTCCGTAATTCCTATTGTAGAAATCGTAAAATTCATTCAGCGCAAAATGCGTCATCAAGCCTAATGGCTGATTAACAAAAACTTAAAGCGGTATGGCAAACGCCATACCGCTTTTATTATGCAAAACCCGCACTGCTTTTTTTGCCGTGCGGGTTTTATTTATATAGCACAGTTTTACTGTTTGTTAACCATTTGCTGATAGGCCCTGCCCCAATCCGCCATAGCGTCTATAATGGGATGCATGGATTTGCCCAGCTCGCTCAGAGAATATTCCACGCGCGGAGGCACTTCCGCATAAACCGTGCGCACAACAATGCCGTCCTTTTCCATTGAGCGCAGGCTGTCGGTAAGTACCTTCTGGCTGATTCCCTCCAAATCTTTTTTAAGTTCGTTAAAACGCCAGGTACGCATTTGCAGGTTGCGCATAATCAAAAGCTTCCATTTGCTGCCAATTAAAGCCACCGTGGTAGCTACCGGGCAGGCCGGGCTTGATGCCTGGAAAGATTATGTTGAATCGCTCGGCAAACCCATGAACGATATCTTTATCGTCTGCCATCCTGCAGGAGCAAGCTATATTAAAGGCATGAACGTTTACGGCACGGAAGGCGCGCAAAAATTCATTGTTTCCGGCAGCACCGGTGCAACCACGCAAGGCCTGTTTGCAGCTTTCGGGGCTGATTTTCACGGCGGAGACGATACGGCGGCAATTACCGATACCGTAAGCGGCAAAGTACAACTTGCCGGTGTAGATTTTGAAGTTATTGACCGTGGCGAAAGCTACGACCTGGCAATTCCTTCGCTGAACGTTATTTACACACACATGCTTGGCAAAACAACCCACTCCATTTTAACCAGTGCGGCACATATTGAAGCCTTTCTGCAAATGTTAAAGGAATATCAGGCAGCAGGCTACGAAATGATTTTAACCTCGCACGGCGGGCCGGAAGGGCAGGATGCCGTTGCCGAAAAAATTGCCTACCTTAACAAAACCAAAGAAATTATGCAGCAGAGCAAAACCGCCGATGAATTTAAAGCAAATATGAAAGCTGCCTTCCCTGATTATGACGGCGAAAACTACCTTGATATGACAGCAGGCTTTTTGTATAAATGACTAAAAACGGTATTAACGCAAAACAAGCGGGCAGGTTAATCCTGTCCGCTGTTTTTTAAGTCTTATTACTTAACTGTGTAAGGCTTTACCAAATATTACAAGTTTATTTATTTCACTGCTTTTTCCAGTTTTGCCAAACTTTCCGTTACCATGGCATACTGGTTAATAGCAGCATATTCGCATACCTGCACGGCCTGCGGCGCGTATTCCTTAAGCGCTGCAAAGTAATCGTTCCAGTCTATATTGCCGCAGCCAACCGGCAAATGAGCGTCTGCCGTACCGTCATTATCGTGAATATGTACGCCAACTAATTTTTTATTCAAATCGCGCAGAACATCGCTTAATTTCCAGCCGTTAACATGCGCATGCCCTGTATCAAGCAGTGCAGCAGCATTGGGAAAGCGTTTAAACAAGCCAAGATATTCCTCATATTCAAACAAGAGCGTGCCGGTTGTACGCAGGCCCACGTTTTCCAAAGCAACAGTTACGCCGTATTTGCCTGCCAGCTGCAGCAGTTTTTCAATGCGGCTGCACACAAGCTCCTGAACGGCCAGTTTTTCTCCGGCAAAATGCCATGCTTCGTTGCTGTGTACAACAACAAAAGCCGCATTAATTTTGGCAGCATAGGCAAAAGTTTTTTCGTACACTTCCAGATATGCCGTATCATTCGGGTCGGCAAGGTTTACCGCCACGCACGGCCCGTGGATGCTGAAGCGGCGGGTCATGCCGTCCTTTTCCTTCAAATCCTTCAGCACATAATCCCAGTAATGGTCGGTGCCGAACTCATAAAAAATTTCAATATCATACTGCATCGGCAAGTCCTTTAAAAAGGCTTTGCTAAAGCTGCCGAAAGGCAAATCGCTTACCGAAAATTTCATCTTACAATCTCACCCTTTTGTACATAACCGATATTTTCTTTGGTTTCTGCGTTAAACAGGCTTACCTCGTCCCAGTTAAAATCAAGGCCGATGTTGCCACTAATTTCCGCGCCAGTGCCCGGCAGCGTTACAAACACCGTTTCGCCATTGACATTAACGGTCACGGTACGCTGGTTACCGGTGTTTTCCTGGTAGCTTACGCAGCCCTTAATTTTGCCGTCAGCCGCAGGCTTTAAATGCTCCGGCCTGATGCCGATAAGCACATCAGTATGGCCTTCCAGCAGTTTCTGCCACAATTCGGGCACATCGCTTACCACGTCGCCGATTTTCAGCTTGCCGCTGCTGTAATAGCCGCTGATGATGTTCATCGCGGGCGAGCCGATGAAGCCTGCAACGAAGGTGTTGGCCGGATGGTGGTAAATAACGTCCGGCGTAGCTGCCTGCTGCAAAATACCATCGCGCATAACGACGATGCGGTTGGCAACGGTCATAGCTTCAATCTGGTCATGCGTTACGTAAATCATGGTCGGTTTGTAAATTTCGTGGATACGGACAAGCTCAGTCCTTGCCTGCTGGCGCAGCTGCGCGTCAAGGTTGGAAAGAGGTTCGTCCAGAAGGAAGTAAGGCGATTGTTTTACCAGCGCCCTGCACAAAGCAACACGCTGCTTCTGGCCGCCGGAAAGGTCTTTCGGCTTGCGGTTTTCATAGCCCTGCAAGTTCAGAATTTTCAGCGCTTCCATGGTACGTCTTTTAATTTCGTCCTCGCCTAATTTCTGGATTTTCAGGCCGAAGGCAATATTATCCCAAACGGAAAGATGCGGGAACAGCGCGTAGCTCTGGAAAACCATCGCCACGTTGCGCTCTCCGGGAGGCACGTCATTAATAACCCTGCCGCCCATAATCAGCTCGCCGCTGGTAATTTCTTCCAAACCCGCAATCATGCGCAGGGTTGTACTTTTGCCGCAGCCGGAAGGCCCGAGCAGGATAAGCCTTTCGCCTTCATTAATTTCAAGATTTAACGATTTAACGATTTTAGCGTCGCCGTAGGATTTGCAGACGTCTTTAAAAACTATGCTATTCATTAACCTTTAACCCCCGATTGCATAAATGTATTAAGGATGAACTTCTGGCAGAACACGTACAGAATCAACGGCGGCAGGCTTGTCAGCACGGCAACCGCCATAGCAATGCCCCATTCGCTGCCGCCCTCGGCGCTGATAAACATCTGCAAAGCCAGCGGCAGGGTGTACATATCTTTGTCCTGCAAAACCAAAAGCGGCCAGAAGTATTCGTTCCACGAGTTGATGAAGAACAGAATCGCCACCGCGATAACGGAAGGTTTAATCAGCGGCAGAATAACGCGGCGCAGGATGACAAACGGCTTGGCGCCGTCAAGGATGGCCGCCTCCAGCAGCGCCTTCGGTATGCCGCGCATCGTCTGGCGCATCAGGAAAATGCCCATGCCATCCGCGAAAGCGGGCAGCATTACACCCAGCGGGTGGTTTAACAGGTTCAGCTTGCTCATCAGCAGGTAGTTAGGCATAATCAGCACCGTTACTGGGATGAAGAACGTCAGCAGCATGCTGTTAAAAATCGTTTCTTTGTATTTAAAATCGTAGTAGATAAAGGCAAACGCCGCCAGGACGCTTGTTATAACCTTCATCGCGGTTGTGCCCGCGGCGATGATGAAGGTGTTGTAGATGTAGGTTAAAAGTGGGAAGTCCTCCAGCACCGTTGTGTAATTGTCAAAAGTAGGAGGAAACGGCAGCGGGTTCAGCGTAGCCTGGAAAATCTGGTCCATATCCTTTAAAGAAGTGGATATCATAAAAACTATCGGCCACAGCTGAATAAAAACTGCAATTAAAAGCGGGATATGCCACATTAATTCTTTTTTATCAGTTTTCATAATATACCTTCTTCTCTAAATATTTGGTCCTAAACAGCAGGAACGCGATATAGCAAATCATCGTAATTATGGCAAAGGCTGCGGATTTGCCGGTCTGGAAGAATACAAACGCATACTGGTAAATGATGTACACAAGGTTGGAGCTGCCCTGGTCCGGCCCGCCCTGCGTAAGCATGTTTACCGGCACCAGCACATACTGCAAGCCGAACACCACAGTTATTGTAAATACGTAAATAGCGGTGGAAGACGTCATCGGCACGATAATCTGTTTAAAAATCTGCCAGTTGCTGGCGTTTTCAAGTTTGGCTGCTTCAATCATTTCTTTCGGCACTGCCAGCATGGCGGCCAGCATTACAATCAGGTTGTAACCGAAAACCTTCCAGCCGATGATGGTGCAGATAGCAAAAATTACCAGCCAGTTTTCCTTAAACCATCGCGGCGATTCCAAGTCGAACCACGAAAGCACAATGCTTAACGGGCCAGCCAGCGGGTTGTAAATCCACAGGAACAAAATACTGGCAACTGCCAGTGAAAGCGTTGCCGGCATGAAAAGGGTTGAACGGTAAAAGCCCTTGCCGCGTTCAATTAAGTGCCCCAGCACAAACGAAAACAGGTATGGCAGCACAAAATTCAGCACCAGCATGATGGCTACAAACACAACAGTGTTGGCAAGTATTTTGATAAGCTCCTCGCTGCCCAGCACGGCGGTGTAGTTTTCGATACCGACAAACGTCATGTTTGGGCTGACCATATTCCAGCTGAAAAAGCTTAAATACAGGTTTTGCAGCAGCGGCCAGTATGAAAATACTACAAAAAAGAAGATGCTTGGCAGCAGAAACAAAAACGCGTGCCATTTATTCTTTTCCATCTTAATTTCTCCTTTAGTTAAAAATCAGGCTGCCGCAGCAAGCAGCAGCCTGAAAGTTCATCAGCCCTTATTACATCAGGCTGTTAATTTTTTCTGCGGTTTCGTGCAGAGCCTGTGCAGCGCTTTCTTTGCCGCTCAGGATAATGTCGCGGGCGTCGATGAGAAGCTGTTCAGCCTGTAAGCCGTTAGCGCCGGGGAAGCTTGCCCAAGGTACAAGGTTAGGCATTAAGGAAAGTGCAACCTGCACGTTTTTGTTGGTGTCAACCAGTTTCTTGAAGCCGTTGGGGTCGTTTTCTACGCCTTTACGCGGCGGCAGGTAACCGGTGCCGGTACTCCATTTCAGCAGTGCTTCCGGAGATTCCAGATATTTAATGAATTCAACGGCTGCTGCTTTTTTAGCATCGTCGTTGCTGAAAATCATCAAGAAGTTGCCGCCTGCCGGAACTTTCAGCTCTTTGCCTTCAAATTTCGGGAACGGAGCAGCCATTACTTCAAACTTAGCGCTCTTTTCAAAGTTGGCGCGTTTGCCGATAGTTGTGCAAACCATGCCGAGCTTGCCGCTGAGATAAGCCTGGAAGCCTTCTTCGTTGGTAGCATGCAGGCCGGTGCCTTCCTGTACCATGTCAGCCAGCAGCTGATATGCTTCGGCAGCTTCCGGGGTATCGAAGCCTGCCAAGGTTTTGCCGTTTTCTTTCTTCAGCATGCTGCCGCCGTTGGATTCGATGATAGCCTGCTGAGTCCAGTTATCGGCATATTCCTGCATAAAGAAGCCCATGTTGCCGGTGTTGTCTTTAATCTGTTTCGCAGCCGCTTTAACTTCGTCCCAGGTTTTGGGCGGGTTAGCGGGGTCAAGCCCTGCTGCTTTAAAAATTTCCGGGTTGTAGTACAGCACCGGCACACTGATGGAGTACGGCACGCCAATCTGTTTGCCGTCGTCGGTCTGCGCCAGCGCCAGTACGTTAGGCAGGAAGTTGTCTTTTAAGAAGTTCGGGTCTTTGGCGCTTTCAAAGGATTGGTTGATGTCCTGGTATTTCAGGTTTTCGGCAGCATAGTTAAGGTAGGACCAGCCCATCTGCACTACGTCCGGATTTTTGCCGGAAGCAATGGCTGCCTGCAGGTTTTGGGTAAGACCTTTATACATATCAGGGTTGTATTTTTCAACTACTTCAATATCGGGATGTTTTTCGTTAAAATCTTTTACAAGTTCTTTAACGGTCTGGCCGCCGAAGCTTTCAGACGCTACATGCCAATATTCAATTTGTACTTTTTTGCCGCTGGTACTGTCGGCAGATTTGTTATCGCCGCCGCAGCCGGCAAAGAATGCGGTACACATGGTTGCCAGCAGAACACCGGCAATTTTTTTCTTTAAACTCATTATTAGAACCTCCGTGATTTTGATTTTCTTCATTTTAACATTAAAATTTAAAATGCAATGTGTTCATCAGGTTAAGTATTGGTTAAAAAACTTTAAATTTCATTAAGAAATTGTTAATTATGTAAAATTTTCTACACAATAAATTCACACTCCGCCGCTATGATAAAGTTGACACCGGCACAGAGTTTTCGTTAAAATATAGTTAATATAATTAAGGAGGTTAACTTACACAATGAATAAAAACTTAATGATTGTTATCGCCGCACTGCTCGTTATTTTCGGGCTTGTAATGAGCGGTTACAACAACCTTGTAGGCATGAATGAAAACATCAACGGCAAATGGTCGCAGATTGAAAACCAGCTGCAGCGCCGCAACGATTTAATCCCCAACCTTGTTAATACCGTTAAAGGTTATGCTGCACACGAAAGCGATGTGTTTAAAGCTGTTGCCGACGCGCGCGCCAAACTTGGCGGAGCCAAAACCGTGCAGGAAGCAAGCCAGGCTGACGGCGAACTTTCCGGCGCACTGAGCCGCCTGTTAATGGTAGCCGAAAACTATCCGCAGCTTAAGGCCAATGCCAACTTTACGCAGCTGCAGGATGAACTGGCAGGCACCGAAAACCGCATTGCCGTATCCCGCCAGGATTACAACAACGCCGTGCAGGAATTCAACGCCAGCATCAAACAGTTCCCAACCGTATTGTATGCAGGCATTTTGGGCTTCAGCCAGCGCGATTACTTTGAAGTGCCCGAAAGCGCCAAAGCAGTGCCGCAGGTACAATTTTAAAATGCGTTAAGGATTTAAACCATGATTAAGCATTTTTTACTTCTGCTTCTGGTACTGGCACAAACCCTTTATGCCGCAGCAGGGCTGGAAGCAGCGGAAATACCGCCTAAACCGCAGGCAGGCAGCAATATATATGTGCAGGACTACGCTGATGTTATTTCACCGGCTTCCGAAAAAATAATTTATTCTATCGGCCGTGAGCTTGACAGCAAAACAACGGCACAGGTTGCCGTGCTGACTGTGCCTACGCTTGACGGCGAGCCCATTGAAAGCTATGCGCTTAAAGTGCTGCGCGGCTGGGGCATCGGCAGCCGTGATAAAAATAACGGCGTGCTGATAGTTGTTGCCACACAGGACAGGCAAAGCCGTATTGAAGTTGGGTACGGACTGGAAGGCGCACTGCCTGACGGGCTTACCGGACGCTTGCAGGACGATACCATGCTGCCCTACTTTAAACAGGGACAGTACGATAAAGGCATTGTTAACGGCTATGCCGCAACTGCAGCGACAGTTGCCAAAGAATACAATGTTAAGCTGGAGGGAGTAAGCTATACCCCACCGACACCGAAGCAGAATGACAGCCTGCCGCTGTGGGCAGAACTTGCAATCGGCATCGGCATAGTGCTGCTTCTCGTAATAGATAACGTATTTTTGGGCGGCTTTATTACCCAAATGCTGATTCTATCAATCTTCCGGCGCGGAGGAGGCGGCGGCTTCGGCGGCGGAGGAGGTTTTGGAGGCGGCAGCGGCGGTGGCGGCGGCTCCTCCAGAAGATGGTAAGTAAATAAATAAGTAAAAAGTAAACGCACCATGTAAAAACATGGTGCGTTTTTAGTTTAAACAGCAAAAAAGCTGCGGCACAAATCGTGCCGCAGCTTTTAATTTAAGCTATCAACTTATTTGCCTTCAATGGCGATATACTTTTTAGCTTCAACGGCTTTCGGGTCTTTTTTAGGAATGCTCAGGCTCAAAATACCGTCTTCGTATTTAGCTTTAATATCTTCTTCGGTAACGGCGTTACCAACATAGAAGCTTCTTGTCATGCTGCCGCTGTAACGTTCACGGCGGATATAACGGCCTTTGTTATCTTTTTCGTCTTTATCAACGCCTTTAGCAGCCGAAAC
Source organism: Phascolarctobacterium sp. ET69 (assembly GCF_023336935.1). Lineage (GTDB taxonomy): Bacteria > Bacillota > Negativicutes > Acidaminococcales > Acidaminococcaceae > Fusicatenibacter_A > Fusicatenibacter_A intestinipullorum. Next base: position 269,124 of record NZ_JAMBLR010000003.1, on the reverse strand, counting down.
GGTAAGATAACCGTCTTCCAGATGAGCGCTGATTTCATCTTTTTTAAAGCCCGGCAGGTCAATATCAAGTTCATAACCTGTTTCGGTTTCTTTAACATCAGTTTTCATAAGGTTTTTGCTGTGTTTGCCATACAACGGGTTTCTGCCGCCGAAGAAGTTTCTTTCAAAAGCATCGTCCATAAAATCATCAAATAAGTTTTCTCCAAAAATGGTAGGTAACATCATAATAAAAGACTTCCTTTCAAAACTTGCAATTTATATCAGCAGCTTTAAAGGCTGTCGCTTCTGAACTTAAGGGTTCCGCCCCTTATCGGGGCCTTCCTTCGTTCTGAATATAATATACCACTTGTTGTTAGCACCGTCAATAGATGAGTGCTAAAATTTTAAAAAATTTTTTATCTTTTTTTATTTATAATTAAAAAACTGCCGTAAATTTCTTTACAGCAGTTTCTTACTATTCATTTTTGCAGCCTCCGGCTGTTTAGCCATATAGCAGCTGCCTGTATTACAAGCATGGCCGCAAGCACAACGCCCGGCAGTGCTGTTTTAAACAACAGCAGCCATCCGCAGGCAGCGCCAAAAGCCCATAACACGGCTGCCCAAAGAGCAGCTTTTTCATTTTGCCTGCACATTTTTTGCAGCCTTCTACTCAGCTTTATCGCCTCTGCCAGGTTTTCCGCATTGCCATCATTAAAAACAACGCTGCCTTCTTTAACGGCACCGGGGCTGTAAATATCTGCCCGCAAGGCTGTGCCGTCATCGCAACGCTTAATTACGGCAACAAATTCCCCGGTTCTGCAAAAGGTTTCGGCAAGTTCTTTCTGGTGTTCCGCACTAAGTTCCGCCACGGTTTTATCAAAACCAGCCTTACTGCCGATGTATTCTGCCCTGTGCTTAGTGCCGCTGCTGAACATAACCGTGCGCACGCCGAGTTTTTGCAGGCTCTGCAACGCCGGGGCAAGATTGGTATTGACTTTCTCTCCAACCGCTATAATCCCCTGCAAGTTTCTGCCGCAGGTTAAATAATAGGCAGTTTTGCCCTGTTTTTGCAGCTCTGCTTCATATTTGGCAAAAGCAGCAGGAACATCCGCCACAGTACGCACAAACGCCAATGTGCCCATGCGGATATTTTTACGGCTGCACTGAGCCGCAATGCCGCCCCGCAGCATTACAACGCCGCTGCATACAGGCAGGTTAAGCCCAGCTGCCGCATTTTTCAATACTTTGCGCAGCGGATGCCCGGCAGTTTCCGCAACGGATGCCGCCAACGCCAAAAGCTGCGCTTCACTGACAGCTGCCGTAATAATATCTGTTATTTCCACTCCGCTGCCACCGGCAAAACTTTCATCAAAAACTGCCATGCTTATTTTGCGGCTGTTATTTAATGTTTTTTTGTTTTCAAACGAATAATTTTTGTTTTGCGCATTCTGCAAGGCAAAATAATACGGCAGAGTATTACCCAGCATAAACGCACCTGCCCCGGCTGCCATAAGCACGCTGCTTAAAACCTGCCACGAAGCAGCCGCGCCAAGCCCGTAAAACCACCAGCTTAACGCCGCTGCAAGTGCAAGGGCAAATACTGCTGGCAGGACAAACGCCGCTGTTTTATCGGCTGTAATGCTGTCATCAGGCTCCGCGTCACTAAAAATTAAACGGTTTTGCTTAAAATAACAATTTACCAAAACAGTAAACAGTAAAACGGCAAGCGGTGCAAAACCTGCCGCTGCGGCACTGATAAATCCATGTACCGCATTTACGCTTACAATTACACTGCTGATTATTCCAATCACGCAGCAAACAAATACCAGCCCTTCCATTGCCGGTACGCCGCCGAACAAAGTTTTTCTGCCGCTTTGCAAAACAAGCTGCGAATAATAAACAAGCGGCAGCAGCAAAACAAACTGCACCGCCGCCAAGGCTGCCTTATAACGCCAGTCCGTAAGCGTTACAAAAAGCGGCACGGCAGCCAAAACGCATAAGGCCAGCGTCAGCAAAAGGCAAATATAAAGTTCTTTTTTGGTTAAATTTTTATTTGCAGCCATTTTCATCATGCCGTTTAACACTTACCTCTATTTTCATTAAATAATCATCGGCATAACGCTCCGATAAATAATTGGTTATATCATTCTGATAAATACTGCCGTTTGGTTCATAGCCAAGTTCATGCAGCTCGCAGCAAAACTTGCGGTATTCCTCCTGCAAGGCATAGTATGATGAACGTATATATTTAACGGCATAGCATCCTGCCGGTTTAACGTGCAAATAGCGGCTTTTTGCTTTTTTATCAACCCGCGAGGAGAACCATCCCGTAGCAAAACTGCCGTTTACAATATTTTCGTAAGGAATTATCTCCCCAGTAACAAAATCATCATACGCATTATGCTTTGTACAGTAATCCCATAAACGCGAAACAACAGCAAATAATTCTTTTTCACTGTTATTTTTTGGTCTGTCGCTAATTATAAAATATTCTTCTCCGGCGTCTTCAATGCTTATGGTATTTTCCTGCACATCAAACGCTTCTTTTGTCATTTTTAATGTATTGCGCAAAAGGCGGCGGCGGCGCGTCAGCACCTCAATTTTCTGCTTCAGCAGCTTGTCCTGCTCTTTTAAAAGCTCCATAAAGGCATCGGCATCGCGCTCATCCATGTAATTTTTTATTTCTTCCAGCGAAAGCCCCACTTCTTTTAAAGTAGTTATAAGGTCAAACATATAAATCTGGTTCAGCGAATAATAGCGGTAACCGTTCGCCGCTGTTTTTACCGGTTTTAAAAGCCCAATATCATCATAATGGAATAAAGTATCTTTGGTTGTATTGCAAAAGGCGGCAAATTCGCCCGTTTTTAAAAGCCTCTGCGAAATTTTTAAAACCCCCTTGACTATGGTGCTGCACCATACTTTACTATTATTATAGCGGCAAAATTACTTTGCTGCAAGTGAAAGGGTGAATTATCATGAAACATGTTTATATGCTGTTTGCGGCCATTGCACTGGAAGTTACAGGCACAACTTTTATGAAGTTTTCCGTTATGCACGAATGGCTTATCGGTTATCCGGTAATGCTTTTATTAATGGGCTTTTCGTACTTCTGCCTCAGCAAGGCAGTAAAAAAAATACCCATCAGCGTTGCCTACGCAGTTTGGGAAGGCATTGGCCTTATGGGCACCGCCTTTATTGCCTGGATTATTTTTAACGAAGCAATGCCGCCGCAAAAGCTTTTTGCTTTTGCAATTATACTAATAGGGCTGACAATGGTTAAAAACGGCACAGCCCGCACTGGGAGTGAATAAAAATGGCTTATACAACCGGCATTATATACTTATTGCTTGCTGTTGCAACTGACGTTATCGCTAATATTTTTCTTAAAAAATCAAATGGTTTCCACAACAAAAAATACGGGTTTGCTTCGCTTGCCCTTATCGGCGTTGCCTTTTTGCTTATGGCACAAGCGCTGGTAACGCTGGACTTAAGCATAGCTTACGCCGTCTGGGGCGCACTGGGCATACTATTAACCACTTGCGTGGATAAAGCCTTTTTCGGCCTGCGGATTAAACCGCTCGGTTTTGCAGGCATTGCCACCATGATCAGCGGCATCGTGCTTTTAAAAATGGTATAACAACCCCCTCTCTGCTCTGCCAGAGCAGTTGCCCTCAAAGTTTAAGCTTTGGGGGCTTTTTTTATAATTTTCATATAAAATTTTAAACTTACTTAATGCAAAACGCATAAAACTATGATACAATGAGTAATATAGAATTATTATTGATTACGAAAGGGTGGTAACGTATGAAAAAATCCTTATTAACTCTCGCACTCGCCTTTGGCCTTGTTGCTGCACCTTTTACTACCGATATTTTAAGCAGCACCGCCGAAGCAAAACCGCTGCCGCCGCGCCCTGCTGCACGCGAAGGGCTTGTGCCGCATCAGGTACGCATTGATAACGAAATTGATTCCATCAGCGCGCGCTTTGGCGTAGCCGAAAGCACCGTGAAAAAATTTTACAACCAGGGCTGGGGCTTTAAAGAACTGCGCCACGCCGCCTTTTTAAGCTATGCCACCGGCAAGGACATGGGCGCCGTACTTGATTTGAAAACCGAATACAACAGATGGCCGCGCGTTGAATATATGCTGGGGCTGACCCCTAACGACATTAAAGCCGCGCACGATAAAAACGATGCCGAATATTTAAGCACCGTGCTTGGCGTTGACACCGCCGTAAGCCTGCCGCTGTTTGAACAGAACTTTGGCATGGGCGACGTTGCCCACGCAGTGCTGATGGCTAAATATTGCAGCAGCACCCCAGCGCAGATTGTTGAAATGCACAACCCGCCCGCAACTGATTGGGACGCCGTTGCCACGCAGCTTGGCATTACCGAAGACCAGATGTACCAGGTACGTTTGGAAATGGAAAAACTAAGACCTTGATATAAAGTTGTAAATAAATTATTATAAAAAACCATCGGATAATGAACTGCACCCTAAAAGTTAGACAAAAACTTTTGGAGGTGCAGTTTTTTCATGACTAAATACTCAGACGAATTTAAAATTAAAGCAGTACAAATGGTTTTAGACGGTAATGCCATAAAATATGTTTGCAGAATATTGGCAATACCAGACAGCCGTCCCTTACGTGACTGGCTCGCCCACTACAAACACGGCGGCTTTAACCAGCTCCTTCATAAAAACCGTTCATATTCCCCAGATTTTAAACAAAAAGTCCTTGAGCACCGCTGGCAGCATGGGTTATCATTAAAGGAAACGGCAGCCCTTTTTGCTATCCCCAATAATTCAACTATCCATCAATGGGAAAAACAATACCTTGCCTACGGTAAATCAGGACTGCTGCCTAAAAAGAAAGGCAGGCCGTCAATGAAATATAAACCTAAAAAGCGCAAACAGAAACCTGAACCTACTTATCTTGAACAGCTGGAAGCAGAAAATGCTTTTCTTAAAATGGAGAACGCCTTCTTAAAAAAGTACAACGCCTTGATTCAGCAGGAAGAGGAAGAAGAAAGACGCAAAAGACAGCGTTAATAATCTCTGAATTAAGGGCAGAATATCCTCTGAAAAAGTTATTGGAATATACAGGCATGGCTAAAAGCACTTACTATGCCGCTATGAAAAGCATAAATCAAGGCGATAAGTATAGTGAGCTGAAAGAAGCAATAAAACGTATCTGCACAGATAACAAAGGCAGGTACGGCTACAGGCGCGTAACCTTAGAGATTAGAAGAAAAGGTTTTAAAGTAAACCATAAGGTAGTAATGAAGCTGATGAAGCAAACCGGTCTAACCTGCAAAGTAAGATTAAAGAAATATAAATCATATAGAGGTGAACATGGGAAAGCTGCGCCTAATATTCTGCAAAGAAATTTCAAGGCAGACAAGCCAAATAAGAAATGGTCAACAGATATAACAGAGTTTTCGTTATTTGGCAGGAAGTTGTACCTGTCGCCGATTATAGACCTGTATAACGGTGAGATAATAAGCTATAAAGTTTCAGAGCGTCCTGTATTAAAACAGGTAACGGATATGGTAAAAGAAGCTGTCACGCGTATAGGAAAAACAGACAGCTTAATACTGCATAGTGACCAGGGATGGCAATATCAGCATAAGGCATATCGAAAGATATTAAAAGAAAATGGCATAATCCAAAGCATGTCAAGGAAAGGAAACTGTTTGGATAATGCCGTAATAGAGAATTTCTTTGGGCTGCTGAAGTCAGAATTATTCTATTTTGAGAAGTTTAAGTCAATAGAAGATTTTAAAGAGAAGTTAGATGAATATATAGATTATTACAATAACCGGAGGATAAAGGCAAAGTTAAAAGGACTCAGCCCGGTAGAATACCGAACCAAGTCCTTAAGAACAGCTTAATTATTTTGTCCAACTTTTTGGGTGCATATCACTTAAAACCTTCTCCTTTTGTTTTTGGTTTTTATTCTTCTTTTTTGTTTTTATAAACAAAGTAATAGAACGGCACGGCAATTACGGCTGCGCCAAGGCCCATAATCAGCTGCTGGGGCTTAGCCTGTGCCAGAAGCCATAAACTGGTAAGCACGGCAATAACCGGAATAACAGGGCCAAACGGAATTTTAAACGCACGCGGCACATCCGGCATTTTTTTGCGGAATACCGGTATGGAAAGGCAGGTTGGAATATACTGCGAAAAACGCGATACCACGCTGATGGAAGCAAGGAATGTAAAGCTGCCGGTATAGGCAATTAAAAGCGCGATAACGGTAGAAGCAATTATGCACCAGTAAGGAGCGTTAAAGCGGTTGCGCTTCGTCATAGCGGCAGGCAGCATGCCTTTTTCTGCCAAAGCAAGGCAGCTGTACGGAGTAACAAAAGACGAACTAATGCACAGCGCGCCGATAGAAACCAGCGTGCCGGAAGCAACAATGCCCACACCGAAACTGCCTGCAATACGCCCGAAAGCTTCCTGCACGGGAACCGTTGTATTGGCAAGGTCATAACCCATTATGCCGATAGCGCAGGCCAGAAGCATAAAATAAATTGCTGCTACAATACAGATAACAACCAAAATGGCTTTCGGCAAATTCTTTTGCGGGTTTTCCATTTCGGAAGCGGCAACGGCGATACTTTCAAAGCCCGTAAAAGTAAAGAACAGCATTACAGCCGCCGTGCCGAAGCTGCCGGGAGTGTATTCACCGCCGGGGAACAGCGGCGTAAAATTGGCGCTGTCGATAAAGAAAACGCCCATGCCGATGAACAATACAAACGGCAGAATTTTGGCAACGGTTGCCATATTCTGGATAACCTTAAACAGCTGCACGCCAAACAGGTTCATAACTGCCAGCAGTGCAAAAATTACGGTTACAATAATGTTTTTCATTAGCGGCGTGCTTAACTCCGGCATAATGCCGCCCAAAGCAGTAGCAAAGCCAACACCCATGGTAGAAAATGCAATAATGCGGGTAATCCACGTTAAAAAGCCAACCTCGTAGCCGATAAAATTGCCAAAAGCCTCTTTGGCATAAATGTACGGACCGCCGTTATCTTTAAACAGACCGCTGGCTTCGGCAAAGCAAAAAGTCATTGCCAATACCAGCAGCATATCAAACAAAAGTACGCCAAGGCTTGCCGGGCCGATAATGCTCATGGCGTTGTTAGGCAAAAGAAAAATGCCCGAGCCGATAATGCTGTTAATACCGAAAAGCACTATCGTCCAAAAGCCCATTTTACCTTTACTCATAGTAACTTCTCCCTTATTTTAAATTAAACTTTATTTTTTAGATGCGGCAACCCTGTCGATAAAACCGGCAAAAATTCTGCGCATTTCCGGGTGCTCCTGCCACATATTTTCCGGATGCCACTGTACGGCAACAATCTGGCTGCCTTCGGCGCTTTCAATTGCTTCAATAACTCCGTCCGGAGCTTTGGCCGTAACTTTTAAGCCTTCGCCAACTTTTTTAATGCCCTGATGATGGCGGGAATTTACATACGCTTTGCCGCCCAGCGCTTCATACAGGCAGCTGCCTTCTTCCACCGTTACGTAGTGAGTAGGATAGCAGCCGTTTGCACCCTGCGAATGGCGGATATAAGCATCAGGGTTCTGCGTTGCCAAATCCTGATATACGCTGCCGCCCATCATAATATTAATAAACTGGCAGCCGCGGCAGATGCCGAAAATAGGCTTGCCTGCCTTGTAAAAGGCTTTAAAAATTTCTGCTTCGAACACATCGCGTTTGTAATTGGTCATACCGATATGCATCCATGGTTCTTCGCCGAAAAACGAAGGGTCGGCATCCGGCCCGCCGGGAATAATCAGCGCGTCAAACATTTCTGCATAATCTTCGCCTTTAGCACCCGGAACATCCGGCAGCACAATGGGCAGCGCGCCCAGCTCGTTAATAATATCAACCAGCCCGCGTGCGGTAAACGGCGCGCGCACAAGGTTAGTTACATCACTGGCGTACGGGTAAGTATCGGCAGTAATGGCAATACGTAATTTAGACATATAAACCTCCTGAAATTAAAACATTTTGCTGAAACAATAATTACAGCAGAAACTATTATACCGCAAAATTATAAAAAATTGAATTTAATAGTTAAAAATTTTTAACTAAAGTTCTGCTCACTGCACATATTTTATAAAAATTTACTACAAAAATAAAAGACCCTTCGGGCATCTGCCTAAAGGGTCTTAATTTTTAACTGGCGGAGTGGCAGGGATTTGAACCCTGGCGGGAGTTGCCCCCCCTAACGATTTAGCAAACCGTCCTCTTCAGCCACTTGAGTACCACTCCAATTGACTTACTTAATTAGTATACACTATGTTTTGCTGTTTGGCAAGTATTTAAAGCAACAATTTTAAATTTTTTCTGCGTTTCTGCACGGCCGCTCGTATTCCACATCGCCGTTGGACAGCGCCCACAGGTAAAAACTGGCTACCGAAGCATACGGGCTGTAACGTTTATGGTACTTTTCTGCCAGCGCCGGGGTTATTTTTTTATGCCCGTACAGCCTTTTAAGCCCGTTCTGAATGGCTGCATCGCCAAAACTCAATATATTTTTGCGCCCCAGCGAAAAAATCAGCTGCATCTCCGCCGTCCATTTGCCGATGCCATCCAGTTTTACCAGTTCTGCAATAACTTCTTCATCAGCCATAGCCGCAAAAGCGCCAAAATCAATTTCGCCATTAAGCACTTTTTGCGCCAGTTGTTTAATATACACAGCCTTGCGCCCGGATAACCCGCAGCTGCGCAGCTGTTCCTCCGTTACTGCGTCAATTGCCTGCGGCGTAACAACACCGCCCAGCAATTCCGTAAAGCGCCGCCATACGCTTGCTTTGGCGTGGCGCGATATTTGCTGTCCCGCAATGGAATTAACAAGCGATACGAAAATATCGGGGTATAATTCTCTTTGAATGACCCCGGCTTTTTCGATAACGGCAGCCAGACGCTTGTCTTTCTTTTTTAAATAATTCAGTTCTTTTTCGCCGTATTCAAAATAAAGCATAGCGCTCCCATAATAAAAAACGCGCCTTAAAAGGCGCGGTAAAATCGTGGCGGAGAGGGTGGGATTCGAACCCACGGAGGCTTGCACCTCGCTGGTTTTCAAGACCAGAGCCTTAAACCACTCGACCACCTCTCCCTGCTAATTTTTTATTATATGATAAATGTGCTTATCAGTCAAGCGTCATTACTTTAAAATTTCATCAGTGCGCGCCAGCACAAAGGCTTCTGTTTCCAGTGCTTTGGCCTCCAGCGTCTGCATTTTGGCCGCTGCCTGCTCCACATAAGCGGCGTCTTTAATAAGCCCAAGGTTAATTTTTACGTTATACAAGGCGCTGCGCAGCGCTGCTCTTGCCACAATAGCCGATACCGTTCCGTCGCTGATGGCATTGGGGTTGCCGATTACAATAATTCTGCGGGCCAAGAGCAGTACCTCCATACTCTTTTCGGCAATCTGCATGGGAACATCAGCCGCCGCAACCGCAGCCTGCTGTATTGCAGCCGTACGCGCCGCTTTTTCTTCATCCGTTGTTTTGGGCATTTTATACGCTGCCATAAATTTGCCGAATACAGCCGCATCATCATCTGCAAGCGCCGTCAATTCTTCACGCAGTTTACCGGCAGCGACAATAATCTGTGCAGTTTGCTGCTCATTTTCTTCGCTGCCTGCTTTGCCCACAGTTAAATTGGCAAGCATGGCCGTAAGCGCCGCCGCAACAGCCCCGCAAAGTGCCGAAGCCGCACCGCCGCCCGGTGTCGGCGCTTTTGACGCCAGTTCTTCCAAAAAAGTTCCGCAAGTTATAGTGCTTAAATTTTCCATATTAACCTCCCGTTACTTTAAAATCAAACGCTTATTATTATAATCAAAATTTATTTGCCATGCCTTTTTCAGCGCCGTGCTTAAAACATCAAGGTCCTTGCCGCTTTCGCGGATAATTTCCGCCCCTTTTACAGATGTATAACCGTCTCCGCCGGAAAGCAGAAAATCATTAACAGCAGCGCTGTAATATCTCTCATGGTTCAGTATACTGCCGTCTGCTAACTGCGCAGATATTAACCTTTCCCCTTCCGGCGCAGTTAAATCTGCCGTTACGGTAAGCCCGGCAAAACGCACCCTGGCAATTTCCTTACTGCCCAGCCCGTGCTCCAAAGCTTTTAAAATATCGCTGCCGCGCAGCCTCAAAACATATAAGGTATTGTTAAACGGAAAAATCTGTTTCAGCTCTCTCAGCGTAACATTGCCCGCAGGCAGATTGGAGCGGATTGCCCCGCCGTTATAAAGAGTTATGTCCGTTTGCAGTTCGCTGTTAATTAAATCCATAAAATAATCAGCCAGCGGCGATTCACCGTACTTTTCGTTAGCAAGATACTGCGTATTATAAGCCAGCACCTTGCTGTAAACAGCATCGACGCGTTCAAAATACGGCTGTAAAAAAGCTGCTGCTTTGCTGTCGCGTTCTTGTGTTAAAGCGCCGGTTTCATAAACATTGGCCTCAGCTTGTGTAATTTTGCCGGCATCCGCATCATAAAACAGCTTTATATGCCCTATTTGCCTGCCGTATTCACCTGCCTGCACTGCCGGAATGCCCTTATAAGAGCAGGCAAACACTGTATGGCTGTCGCCTGACGCCACAGCGTCAATGCCTTTCAGGTTATCCAGAACAGGCACTATTGCGCCTGTCAGCATGCCGTTTTCCATCTGCCCACCGATATGCGCCAAAAGCACAACTACCTGCACTCCGTTTCTGCGGAGTTGCGCGGCATATTTATTTGCCGCTTCTGCCGGAGAGGTAAGTTTCAGCCCTGCCACATGGTCAGGCTTTACTTTTTTAAACGCCTGCTCGTCAAGCACGCCTATAATGCCTGTTTTTATGCCATTGCGTTTAACCACGGCATACGGCGCAAACGGTGCGGGAATATTGCCGTTTGCATCTGTAATATTAGCCGCCAAAAGCGGAAAATCAGCGGCTTTGGCCTGACGCACAATAGCCGGGAAATTATAATCGAAAGCATGGTTGCCTGCACAATTTGCGGCAAACCTCATAATATTCATGGCTTCCACAGCGTTCAAACCGTCAAAGCTGTCTGCGTCGATGCTGCCGGACAGCATATCACCGCCGCCAACAATAAGCGTGCCTTTGGGATTGGCTGCCGTAAGTAAATTAAGCGCAGCAGCCAAACGCGCAGCGCCGGGCGCATTTTCTGCGGCACGCAGCCTGCCGTGCAAATCGTTAACGCTGTAAATATCTATCTGTATCGGCGCAGCCTCTGCCAAAAAGGCCGCACAGCACAGCAGCATTACAAAAAATAAATTTATAAGCCGTTTCATAATATCACCAACAAAATAATTCTGCCTGCATTATTCGCTGCCGCTTGGCAAAATACCTGCAAAAAAAGCAGGGCGTTAATCCCTGCTTTTATTTTGCTCCAGATATCTTTTTACAAGCACTGCCGCTGCATAACCGTCCAGCGGTTCCGGCGGCACACGCAGCCCTTCCGGCAGCAGCGCACGCCAACCGTGCGGCTTGTTAAGCTGCCAGTACAAAGTACGTGCCTGTTCCGTACTGTGTTTTTCGTCAATTTCTATTACCGGCACGGCAGTAAAAATCTGCGCCAGCACTTTATGCACCGGCTGCGTATTGGTACCGTTGCCGATAATTACCGCCTGCGGCAGCCCTTTATCGCTGCAAAGCAGGTTCAGTGCTTCCGCAAGTTTTTTTGTTTCCACCCATTCTGCGTTTAAAACTTCGCCCTGCGGCGTTACCTGCGCCACGCCGGTTTTAAAGCTGCCGGGGTCTATGCCAAGCAAAAAACCGTTATTCAGCATCTTCAACCTCTAAACGCAGCAGCACCGGGCCGGAGGTATAAATATCGCCGCGGGCATAAGCCTTAAGCATAACTTTGCCGCCAAGCGCCGCCATTTTTTCGCCGGTCTGCACCATAGTTCCCGCATCAAGGTTGCCTACCTTGCCGGTAAGCGGGTCGGGCATTACGCCGGCACTTACAGCCGTATGGTTAACGGAATTCAGGAACATCAAAATTTCACGGTCCAAACCGTATTTAATGCCGCTTACATCTATAACTTTGCTGTAAATCAGCTCGTTGTTTTTATATACACATTCGTTATGCACCAGTTCAATAGTGCAGATTGCAGGCTCACCGGCTATAATGTTTGCCACGGCGCGCAGCCTTACAAACACATTGCCGTCTGCCGCCTGAATTTCTTTTAAAGCCGCCTGGATAAGTTCATTAGGCAGCCATAAAACGCCTACCGGTTCTTCGCTGCGGATGCCCATGCGCTGCATGGCCGCTTCGTTAGCCGCGCTCAGGAACATTTCAAGCTGTTTGGTATTTTCAGCATCGGCAAGCTTGCTGCTTAAAACTCCTGCATAAATTACTTCGCCGCTGCGGTATACAACGTCGCCCTCACGCATGGCAACAATGCCGCGGCGCAGGCGTTCGGTAGTAGCCTCCAGCGAATTAACTTCTTTTTCAAGTGTTGCCTTCGATTCCGAAAGGCTGTTTACTTCCGCACGGGCACGCCCAAGCTCTTCGCGGCTGCTGTTAACCTCATTCTGGAGATGTGCTTTTTCGGCATTAATGGCCTCAATTTCTCCGTCAAGGTCCTGTATTTCCCTGTTGCGGTCAGCAAGGGCAGCACGGGCTTTATCCATTTCTTCCGCCGCTATGGCCTTTTCCCTGTTCAGGCTGCTCAGTTCGTCCTGCAAACGTTCCATGCCAAACATTGCCGTCCTGGCGCTGTCCGAAGATATTGCCATCACGATAATGGTCGTCGCCGCAATCAGCACGCCGGTAATTACCGTCATCAGCACCGAGGTATAGTACGGCCTCAGCCCGAAAACAGACAATTTTTTCTTACCTATTTTACTGCCCAGTTTATCGCCAATAAATGCAATCAGGCCGCCGACAACAGCCAGAATAATTATCAGGCGCAACCCAAACATAAACTCACCCCATTGGTTTTACGCATTTTTCTGCCGTAAAAGATAAATACCTACCATCAGGCAAATAATGTTCGGCAGTGCGCAGGCCAGAAAAGGATTCATTGCCCCGCCTTTGCCAAGACCCGTTGTAAAGGTCATAATCGCGTAGTAAATAAAAATAACTATAATGCTCAGCCCCAGGCCGATGGACGAACTTGTGCGCTGTTTCTGCGTTCCCAGCGGCGCGCCTATCATGGCAAAGAAGAAGCTGGCCATAGGTATAAAGATACGCATGTAAATTTCGCACCAGTGACGCGCAGTCGGCTGGTCCTGCATTTCCAGCATGTGTATGTATTCGCGCAGTTCGCGGATGGTCATTTCTTCCGGCTCTTTCTGTTCCCAGGAAATTTGTTCCGGGGCAATATCCAGAGGAATTATCTGCTCATCAAATTTGGCAGTGCTTTGCAGGCCTGCCTCATCATGCACGGAATACACCGTGCCGTCAATCAAACGCCAGGAACCGTTTTCCCAGCGGCCCTCTTTGGCAGTCTGGATGCGTGCCAGTTTATGGTTGTCAAATTCCTCGATGGTAATGTCCATCATTCTGCCGGATTCTTCTTCAAAGCGGCGGGCGTAAGTTAAACGCTGAGTGTCGCCGCTCATGGTTTTAATGATAACATTGTCCTGCGTTTTCGGCTTGGTGTTCTTTTTAATCTGGTATTCCAAAACGCGTGTGTACTGCACTTTGGAAGCAGGCACAACTTTTTCGGCCCATACAACCGAGAACATGCTGACAATAAACGCCACTATCAGCACCGGCGCTACAATGCGGTAATAGCTGATGCCGCCGGATTTCATGGCGATAATTTCACTTGAGCCGGACAATTTGCCGAACGCCATAAGTGATGCCAGAAGCATCGACATCGGGAAAGTGTAGTTAATTACTTCCGGCAGGCTGTAAAAGAACAGCCATGCCACACTGTCCCAGCTGGCGCCGTATTTGGTCATGTACTGCGTAATGCGGTACAGCATGGAACTGGCGATAAAAATACTTGAGAAGGAGGCTATACCGAAGATGAACGGATACAGCAATTCGCTCAGTACATATCTGTCTAACAAACGTAAACGCATCTTCTTCCCCCCTACATGCTAAAGTTTTCACCAAGGTAGTATTTGCGCGCTACCGGGTCGTTGGCAATGGTCTCGCTGTCGCCGTGCAGCAGTATTTCACCATTGGCAAGGATGTATGCTTTATCAACAATGCTCAGCGTTTCGCGCACGTTATGGTCGGTAATCAGAATACCGATGCCGCGCTGCGCAAGATGGGCAATCATATTCTGAATATCGGCAACGGCAATCGGGTCGATACCGGCAAAAGGCTCATCCAGCAGAATGAACGCCGGGTCTGTTGCCAAAGCGCGGGCAATTTCCACGCGGCGGCGTTCACCGCCGGAAAGTTCCGTGCCTTTGTTTTTGCGGATATGGTCGATATGGAATTCTTCAACAAGTGCGTTCATTTTTTCATAGCGCGCTTTTTCCGGCACATTGTTGGCTTCCAAAATGGCAAGAATATTTTCTTCCACTGTCATTTTACGGAAAATGGAAGCCTCCTGCGGCAGATAACCGATACCGGCGCGCGCGCGCATATACATCGGCAGGCCGGAAATATCCTGCCCGTCCAGCGTTACCGTGCCGGAATCCGGCTTGATGATGCCTACTATCATATAAAAGGTAGTAGTTTTGCCGGCGCCGTTAGGGCCGAGCAAACCAACAATGCTGCCCTGCTCCACACGGATGCTGACATTGTTTACAACGCGTCTGTCCGCATATTCTTTTACAAGATTAGCTGTTTCAATTACCACTATGCTGCCTCCACTTGTCCGGTGGTTTCTGCTGCTGCGTTCTGGGCTGCAGCTTCTGTCTGCGTTCCTTCGCTGCCTGCTGCGGCAGTATTTGCCTCAGCCTGTGCTGGCTGCTTTTCGGGAACATACACAATCTTAATATTGCCAAATGCTTCGGCACGCTGTCCTGCTGCGGCATTGCCTGCATTATTCATAATCAGTCGGTTGCCGGAAACGGTATTGCCGTCCTGCGTTGCGGTTGCATTGCCGATAAGTTCTACTTTGCCGTCGTTATTGGTGTCGTAAATTGCTTTATCCGCCTTTGCGGTTAAATTACGCGGCGGGCTTACGATATCGACATTGCCGGTAGCTTCTGCAAGGCCGGTTTTGCCGTTATAGGTAATCTGCGCTGCCGTAAGCACACTGCCATCGGTAGAAGTCAACTGGCCCCAGGAGCCGATGGTTTCAGCGTATTCAGCATCGCTGTGATAGTCAATCTGCTCTGCCGTAAGCGTTTTATCTTCTTTGGTAACGGATGCTTCGCCTACTGCGGAAACAAAATCTTCATTATGCATTACAAAGGTTGCGCAGGTAATATGGGCATCGTCTTTATCGGCAACAACGCCGCCGGTAAGTTTGCCGCTCATGGTTTTGCTGTTAAATTCCGCAGCTGCGGCCGTAGCCTTGCCGCCGTCATGCAAAATTACCACATTGCCTTTGGCAGTACCGTTGCCGCTGGTCATATCATATTCAATTTCGTCGGCTTTAACATTAAAACCACTGCCCTGAGCCGCAAATGCCGGCACATATAAAGCAGATGAACCTAACAGCATAAAAGCCGCTGCCAGCGCCGCTACTGATTTTATTTTCATCATTACAGTTCCCCTTTCTGTACTTCGGCATGTCCGCTTAATTTAAAATGGTCAAATTTACTGCTGGTAACAATTTTATCGGCCAAAGCCGTATGTTCATCTTTAACAACCTTTACTTTGCCGGTGGCCGTAATAATATCGTCCTTCTGGTTCCAGCTGATTTCTTCGGCAGTTATCTCCCCGCCGGTAGAAAGCGTTGCTTTTACGCCGCGGTCGAGAGCAAAGTTCTTATCGTCGTTATTAATTTTGCCGCCGCCGGCCGTAACGTCAATTACAGAACCATCCTCGCGGTAAATTTTGCCCTTAACGCCTTTCATTACAGCTTCGCCGCTGCCGGAAATGCTTTCCAGCGCTTCAACCGAAAACTCCCACAGGCGTCTGCCGTCCTGCTCGCGGCTGACGGTAGTATTTTTTACTACTGCGCTTACCGCATTGGAAGCGGTATTTTCCGGGTTCTTCGGCGCCTCGCCGCCAAACATCAGCCAGGCAATTATTGCTGCTGCAATGGCAATGCCGCCTGCAATCAGCAAAAGCCCCTTATTTTTCACCTTGCTTCAGCTCCTTTTCTTCCGGCGGTGTGTACGGGGTATTCCAACGGTGCTGGAACCACAGCCAGTTATCCGGGTATTCTTTTATAACTTCTTCAACAATCTGCGTCATTTTCAAAGTTACGTTATAATCATCGGCCTTGCGGTCGCCGGTGTCTTCGTAGTAAATGGGGTCTTTAACAATCGCCAGATGCCCGTAATTGCCTTCCTTGCGCACAATAAATATCGGCACAATCGGCGCGTTAAACTTTCTGGAAAAATAAGCAGGCCCGGTCGGCGTTGAAGCCATTTTGCCGAGGAACGGAACAAAAATACCGTCATAGCCGCCGTCCTGGTCGGCAATAAGCCCCAACATGCGTTTTTTCTTCATGGCGCGGGCACAGCCCAGAATTTCACTGGTACCGCGCGAAAAAATTTCCTGCCCTACGCCCTTGCGCAGTTCGTTCATAAAATCGCTGTAAATATGGTTCGGCTGCGGTTTTTCCACCGCGCTCAGCGGAAAGCCCGATAACGCCAGCGCCGCACCCAGCCATTCCCAGTTATCCATATGGCAGGCCAGCATTACAACGCCTTTGCCTTCGCCGAGTGCTTCCCATAAAACATCTGGGCGGTCAAAGGTTACCAGCCCGCGGATATTGTTTTTATTTAATGCCGGCATATACATAATTTCCATAAAAGTTGCGCCCAGCTTGATAAACAGGCTGCGAATGGTTGCTTTCGCCTGTTCGTCCGAATAGCCGAGGCGTTCTTTTATTGTTTCTTCCGCCCTTATGCGCTGTTTTTTGGCAATTATGTAATAAAGCCTGCCAAGCCCCAGGCCGATTTTTACAACCAGCTTATAGGGCAGGTGGCTGATTATCCAGCTCATGCTTTTTAATAAATAGTAAAGCCACATTATTGTGAATCTCCCTGTCCCTGCTTCATATAAGCATTTACAATTTCATTCCATTTGCCCTGTGCCTTTAAAATAAGTTCGGCCGCTTCGCGCACCGCTCCGCGCCCGCCGTTATTTGCGGCAACAAAGCTGCTGGCAGAAATTACCTCCGGCGCTGCGTCTGCCGGGGCACAGGCTAGCCCGGCATATAAAAGTGCAGGCAGGTCGTTCAAATCGTCGCCCATATAGGCAATTTCATCCTGCTCAAGCCCTCCTGCTGCGGCAAGGTCTGCCAGTATTTTTCTTTTATCTTTAATGCCTTCATAAAGCTCTGTAATGCCCAGTTCTTCCGCCCGGCGGTGAATAATGGCGCTTTTGCGGCCGGTAATAATTGCCACACGCACACCGCTGCGCAGAAGGCAGCTCAGCCCAAGCCCGTCGCGCGCGTTGAAGGCTTTAAAAAGTTCGCCTTCCGCGCCGATATTCAGGCTGCCGTCCGTCAGTACGCCGTCCACATCAAGGGCCAGCAGTTTTATTTTGGAGGCATTTTTTACGTTTCTTTCCATTATACCACGCCCTGACGTACAAGGTCAGTCATATGCAAAAGCCCGATAACATGGTTTTCAGTATCTACAACCGGCAGTACCGTAATCGGTTTCGGACGGTTGCTTTCCATGATATGCAAAGCCTGTGCAGCCAGTTTTTCTTTGGTAATGGTTTTCGGGCTGGCCGTCATAAGTTCCGTTACCGGGCGTTTTAAAAAGTCCACGCCTTTGCTGAGTCCGCGGCGGATATCGCCGTCTGTCAGCACGCCCAGCATTTTGTTGTCGTCATCAACGACGGAAACAGCGCCAAGGCCCTTGTCGGTAATAACAAAAAGTGCGTCCTGCACGCTGATATCTGCCTTAACAAGCGGGTTTTCCGTGCCGCTGTGCATAATATCTTCAACAGTAAGAAGCAATTTGCGCCCCAGAGAGCCTCCCGGATGGAATACCGCAAACTGGCTGGCCGTAAATTTGCGTTTTGAAAGCAGCGCCAGTGCAAGCGCATCGCCGTAAGCAAGCGCCGCGGTTGTGCTTGAAGTAGGCGCAAGCCCGAGCGGGCAGGCTTCTCTCGTGACACCGACATTTAAAACGATATCAGAATTTTTGGCCAAAGTGGAATTGGGATTGCCCACCATAGCAATTAATTTAGCACCTATTCTGCGCAGCGAAGGCAGTATATGCAGCACTTCGCCGGTTTCACCGCTGTTGGAAAGCGCAATAACAACGTCGCCTTCGGTTACCATGCCCAGGTCGCCGTGAATTCCTTCTGCCGGGTGCAGGTAAAAAGAAGGCGTACCGGTGCTGGCAAGCGTTGCTGCCATTTTGCGCCCGATAATGCCCGATTTGCCCATGCCGGTAATAACGGTGCGGCCGGGGCAGGCCATAATCATTTCAACCGCTGCTTTAAAATGTTCGTCTATGCGTTCAACCTGTTCCAGCACGGCTTCCGCTTCCATACGCAGAACCTGCCGCGCCTGTTCCAGCATTACATCTTCCATCAGGAAATCACTCCTTTAAATGCAGGCAGCCAATCAGCCGCGTACAATTTTATCTATGGCCAGCACGTCTTTCAAGAGTGCTTCCAAATTATCCAGTTTTACCATGTTCGGCCCGTCCGAAAGAGCTTCAGCCGGGTTATCGTGTACTTCAAGGAACAAAGCGTCGATGCCTACTGCGGCAGCAGCCCTTGCCATATGCGGCACATACTGGCTCTGGCCGCCGGAGGAAGTACCCTGCCCGCCGGGAATCTGCACGCTGTGGGTTGCGTCCATTACAACCGGATAACCGAGTTCGCGCATAATGGCAAGCCCGCGCATATCCGTCACCAGAGTGTTATAGCCGAAACTTGCGCCGCGCTCTGTAAGCATAATGTTGTGGTTGCCGGCTTCTTCAATTTTTTTGATAACGTTTTTCATATCCCACGGGGCAAGGAACTGGCCTTTTTTTACGTTAACGGTTCTGCCGGTTTTTGCAGCCTGGTAAACAAGGTCAGTCTGGCGGCACAAAAATGCCGGAATCTGCAAAATATCAGCAACTTCCGCAACGGGTTCTGCCTGCGCAGGTTCGTGAATATCCGTTACAATGGGTACACCCAAATCTTTTTTAATCTGGGCCAGAATGGCCAAACCTTCTTTTAATCCCGGCCCGCGGAAAGAATTATAGGAAGAACGGTTTGCTTTATCGAAAGATGCCTTAAAAACATAGGGCATGCCGAGTTTATCTGCAATTGCTTTGGCACGCTGGCCAATCATCAGGCTGCGTTCATAGCCTTCCAGTACGCAGGGACCTGCCATAAGCAGCATGGGGCAGCCCTGCCCAACTTTATAATTGCCAACTGTTACTATATTCATGTCTGCCTCCTTTATTTACTGATAGTTATTTTTTAGTTATTTATTGTTTTTTGCCGCAAAGAGCTTGTTGATTGCTTCCAAATCTTCGGGAGTATCAATGCCGATACCCTGAAAATCGCTTTCAAGCACTTTTATTTTATAGCCGTTTTCCAGCGCGCGCAGCTGTTCAAGCCCTTCCACCTTTTCAAGCATGGTAGGTTCAAGCGCTGCGTACTGCAGTAAAAAGTCACGGCGGTAAGCATAAACGCCAACATGTTTATAAACGCGCATGCCTTCAATATCGTTGCGCGGATAAGGAATCAGGCTGCGCGAAAAATACAGCGCATAACCGTTGTCATCCGTTACAACTTTTACGGCAGCCGGGTCGTTGTATTCGCTTTCCTTCATCGGCACCTTCATGGTTGCCATTTTTAAATCGTCATTGCCTTCAAAGGCTTTGGCCAGACGGTCAATAATATCCGGGTCAATCATCGGCTCATCGCCCTGCACGTTAATAATTACATCAACATCAGGATACTGCATGGCAACTTCCGCCAGGCGGTCAGTTCCGCTCGGATGGTCCGGCGAAGTCATTACGGCCTTGCCGCCGAAGCCTGTAACGGTATCATAAACTTTTTCGTTATCCGTTGCTACAATTACATCATCCGGTTCTTCCGCTTCGCAGGCGCGCATATAAGTATGCTGAATCATCGGCTTACCGGCAATCAACGCAAGCGGCTTGCCCGGCAGCCTGGTGGAAGCATAGCGGGCCGGAATTACACATAAAACCTTCATTACTTCTTCGTCTCCTTTTTAATGGCATTGACAATTGCTTTTTCAAACAAGTCCTGCCCTTCGGTAATCATAATATCCATGTTTAATATGTACAGCGGCAAATCCCTGTTGAAATAAATAAATTCGGTCGGAATTTTAACCGCGTCTTTACCGGTTGTAATAAGCGCCACCGCTTCTTTGCTGGCCGCGCGCTCGCTGATGTACTGCATTTCCAGCATACCGTAATCGTGATGGTCCGGGTAACGGATGGCTTCGAGGATTTCCAAGCCAATGCCGGCAAGGGTCTGCTCGAAAGAGGACGGGTTGCCGATAGCGGAAAAGACCATAACTTTTTTGCCCTCCAGTTCGGAAAGTTCCAGCGTATTTTCATGAATGCCCTTGTACCAGTCGGCAATTTCGACAAAGTTTTTCGGGTGATGGATACTTTCGATAACCGGGGCACGGTCGTTATATTTTGCAAGGTTTTTGCGGAGGTTAATACGGCTGAACTGCGAGCTCTGGTCGGTTTTGGTGAGCAAAAAGAGCCCTGCCCTGTCCAGATGCTTCAGCGGTTCGCGCAGTGTGCCGCGCGGCAGCAGGCAGCCGTTGCCAAACATATTGTAAGTATCTACCAGCACTACATCAAGGTCGCGGTACAAATGCCAGTGCTGATAGCCGTCGTCCATGATAATTACTTCGGCCTTCATTTTATCTACGGCAAACTGGCCGGTAACGGCACGGTTTTTACCGATAATAACGGGAATGCCGGGCAGGGTTTTCGCCATCAGGTAAGCTTCATCGCCTGCCTCATAAGCCGTCATGAAAATCTTCTTGCCGTCACTTACCACGCCCAGCTCTTTATCCCAGTGAGAGCGGTAGCCACGGTTTAAGATAACAACATTATAGCCCATGCTTTTAATCATTGCCGCAACTTTCTGCGCGGTAGGGGTTTTGCCCGTGCCGCCAACGGTAATATTGCCGATGGAAATTACGCAGCAATCAAGTTTTGTCTGTTTAAAAAAGCCCACGTTATATAGCCACAATTTGCTGCAAACGCCAAATTCGTACAAATAAGAGAAGAAACGCAGCACCACTAAAAGCACGCTGCCCATAAAAGGCGTTTCCGTGCCGTGCGCCATCTGGTACACATACTGGATGATATAATCGGAGTGGCTCATGCTGATGCCGCCCTCATCATTAAGATTGCGGATATTGGTCGGGTAACGCGACATAATAGTTGCCGGAACAGTAGTAATGCGCAGCAAATCTTCAAGATATTCAATACTGCGCACGGCAGCACCGCGGTTTTCCTTAATAACCTGCAAAGACGCTGCGCCCATTTTGGCACGGCGTTTATCATCGTTTATAATATCCAGCAGTTCTTTGGTAAGCTCGGGTATACCGCTCACCATTTTGCAGGCGCCAACCTTGCTCAAAAGCGAATAGGAATCTTTAAAGTTCTGCATACTCGGGCCAACCAGAATAGGTTTGGCATGAGCGGCAGGCTCAAGTACGTTATGGCCGCCGTGGTTAATTAAAGAACCGCCCACAAATACCACATCGCCGACGGAATAAATGCGTCCCAGTTCACCGATGGTATCAATCAAAAGTACCGGGTACTGCGGACGTACGCCATCAATTTTCAAAAGCTTGGAACGGAGCCCAACTTCATAACCGAAATGCCCAACCAGGCGCACAATTTCGTTAGTGCGTTCCGGCTTGCGCGGAGCAATAACAAGACGCGCCTCGGGATAAGTTTCCTTAATGGTTTTAAAAGCCTCCAGCATGGCTTTTTCTTCGGTAGGATGCGTAGAACCGGCCACAATAACCGGATACGCCCCTTCGATGCCCAGTTCTTTTTTATAATTATCCAAATCCTGCTGCGTAACTTCCGCATAGGTCTGGTCAAACTTGGTGTTGCCAGTTACATAAATTTTGCTGGGGTCTGCGCCCAAATGGCGGATATAATCGGCGTCAATACTGGACTGCATGCAGAAGCGGCTTACAGTATTCAGCATATCATCCCAAATGCCGTACAAATAGCGGTAGGTTTTTACCGATTTTTCGGAAATACGGCCGTTAACCATCATTACCGGAATATTGCGTTCACGCAGTGCGCGCAGAAGATTAGGCCACAGTTCTGTTTCTACCGGCATAAAAATGCGCGGGCGGATTCGTTTTACAACGGATTCAGACACAAAAGGCAAATCCAGCGGGAAATAAATAATGGCATCTGCTTCCGGAATAATCTGGCGTGCCATATCATAACCGCCAACCGTAACTGCCGAAACCAGAATCGGAATTTCCGGCATTGCCTTGCGGATTTCCTTTACCAGCGGGCTGGTTGCTACAATTTCGCCAACGGACGCACCGTGAATCCAAATACAGCCCTTAAGCGCAACGGCTTCAATTTCTTCATCGCGGATACCGCCAAGGCTCTGGCGCATCCTGCGTGTAAAGCCTTTTTCACATATCGAACGGTAGATAAAATACGGCATTACGAGGAAAAATGCGCCAATCATCAGTAAGTTATAAATTATATACATCGGCTACCCTCATTTCGTTTCCTTGCTGCGGTACTGGATTTGATAAAGATGGGCATACAGCCCGTTTTTGGCAATCAGTTCATCATGCGTGCCTGCTTCCACAAGCGCGCCATGTTCAAGCACCAGAATCTTATCGGCATTTTTAATAGTCGAAAGGCGGTGTGCAATTACAAAGGAGGTACGCCCTATCATCAAACGGTCAAGGGCATCCTGTACAACGCGTTCGCTTTCCGTATCAAGTGCGGATGTCGCTTCATCCAGAATTAAAATGCGCGGATTTTTAAGTATTGCCCGGGCAATAGAAATGCGCTGGCGCTGGCCGCCGGAAATATTCACGCCGCGGTCGCCGAGCATGGTTGCATAACCCTGCGGCAGCTGGCTGATAAATTCATCGGCATTAGCCGCTTTGGCAGCGGCTTTTACCTCGTCGGGCGTTGCATCAAGCCGCCCGTACAAAATGTTATCATAAACGCTGCCGTTAAAAAGCATGGTTTCCTGCGGCACTATGCCAACCTGCCCGCGCAGGGAATCAAGCGTTACATCTTTAATGCTGTATCCGTCTATGCGGATATCGCCGCCGGTAACATCATAAAAACGGGGCAGCAGGCTGGCAATGGTAGATTTGCCTGCGCCGGAAGGACCGACTATCGCAATTACCTCACCGGGGTTAACGGTAAAGGACAAACCGTCCAGCACTTCTTCCTGCGGATTGTAGGAGAATTTTACATTATCAAACTCAACCTTGCCATTAACAGGCGGCAGAACTTTGGCATTGGGTATTTCCTTAATAGCTTCCGGCAAATCAAGTATGCCAAAAACACGGTCGCCGGCAGCAAGTGCTTTTTGAATACTTGCCGCTACTTTTGTAAGGCGCTTGATAGGGTTGGCAATATTAACTGCATAAACCAAAAACGCTACCAATGCACCTGCCGTAATATCGCCGTCAATAACGCTGCGCCCGCCGTACCACATAACAATGGTTACTCCAACGGCAGCAACAAATTCAACTGTCGGTGTAAGCAAAGCGTTCAGCTTGATATTTTTCATATTGGCATAAAAGTTTTCTTTATTTTGGTTATCAAATCTGTCAATTTCGTAGTCTTCGCGCACAAAAGATTTAATAACCCGCGCCGAAGATACGGTTTCCTGCAAAACGGAAGTCAGTTCTGCCGTGCACTCCTGAATTTCACCGCCGTTTTTACGGATTTTCTTGCCAAAATAATCCATAAACCACAAAACAACCGGGAATGTACAGAAGGTAAACAGCGTCAGTTTCCAGTCCAGCCACAGCATAGCTACGATACTGCCGATAAGCACCAGCCCTTCCGTTACAAGCTCTACAGCTTTTTCTACCATTGCCGTCTGCAAAGCGGCAACGTCGTTGGTAACATAACTCATAATAGTTCCGGTTTTATTTTTATCATAAAAAGCCAGGCTCAAACGCTGTAATTTGCGGAAAATTTCACCACGTATATCAATAACAACCTTCTGTCCTACCCAACTCATCAAATAGCTTTGCCCATAAAAGAACAATCCGCGGATAATGAAGATTACTACTATACTGATAGCTATTACGTACAGCATAAAAGTATCTTTCTGCACCAGAACCTTATCTACCACATCTTTAATAATCCACGGCAGGTACAAATTGCAAGCCGATGCCATTACAGTGCACAAAATAGCCATCATCAGGCGGTGCATGTACGGGCGTATGTATTTTAAAAGCCTTAAATATAAATTCATTTTTTCTCCTTGGCTACGCGGAGCACAAGTTCCGCAACTCGGTTTACCGCACCGGGGGCGCCCAATCTTTCTCTTACGTACTCTAAATCCTGTTTCATCTGCGCATTGCGTTCAGGTTCCAAAAGATGCAGTGCTTCCTGCGCCGTTTTTTCAGGCGTAAAGTCCTCCTGTAATAACTCCGGCAAAATATGCCTGCCTGCCACAATGTTCGGCAGTCCGATATCAGGTATGTTAATAACCCTGCGGGCAATAAATGCCGATATGGGAGAAGTTTTATACACAATAACGCAGCCCAGCCCGCACAGCGCAGCCTCAAGAGTTACCGTTCCGCTGGTGGCGAGCGCCAAGTCTGCAACACTCATTACATCGTAAATATGCCCTTCCACAATTTTTACTTTCAGGCCGCTTTTTTCAATCATGCCCTCCAGCATTTCTTTAGGTATTGTAGAAGCTCTCGGCATGGCAAAATCAATATCGGGCTCTTTTTCAGAAATTAACTTTGCCGCGTCAAGAAGCGTCGGCAGCATTTTCTGTATTTCCATTAAACGGCTGCCCGGCAGAAGCAAAATAAGCCTGCGGCCGCTTTGTTTGCCAGCAAAATCCAGAGCCTGCTTTCTGTCAAGTTCCGGCTTTACTATATCTATCAGCGGATGGCCGACAAATTCCACATCGGCCCCTGCTTCTTTATAAACATCGTACTCAAACGGAAAAATAGAAGCTATTTTGGTAACCAGCTTTGCCACTTTTGGCGCGCGCCCTTTGTTCCAGGCCCACGCAGAAGGCGGTATATACGAAACAACGGGAATACCCTTGTCTTTTGCAAGCTTTGCAAGCTTCATGTTAAACCCAGGGTAATCAACCGTAACCAGGCAGTCCGGCCTGCGTTCATCCATTACCCTGCCAAAATCACTGCGCAGCTTGAAAAGTGCCGGCAGTTTTTTCACAACTTCTATAAAACCCATTACGCCATGTTCTTTTATATCAAACAAAACCTCGCCGCCGGCTTCACGCAGGCAGTCGCCGCCCATGCCGAACACTTCGCAGGAAGGGTCTATTTTTTTCAGTGCCTTTGTTACGGCAGCAGCGTGCACATCGCCGGAAGCCTCACCGGCAGAAATAAGTATCTTGGCCATAACGGTTCCTTTCTTCTATCTGTTTTACTTTATTGCATACCAATTCATTATATATTATAACACAAAAAGGCCGGACTTTAAGTCCAGCCTTGCGTTTTTCTCAATAATTTTTCAATTATTTTGCAACAATCGTAATGCCATGTTCATCAGCAAGGGCAACTACCTTTTCGCGCTCGGTTAAAAGCGTATGCCCTGCCTCAATAACCAAAGCCTTGCAGCCCGATTCAATCATGGACTGAATTGTTTTGGTGCCTACGCCCGGCACGTCAAAGCGGTCGTCCTGCGCAGGTTTGGCTGTTTTGGCAACAACGGCGTCCTTGCCGAGTTTGCCGCCGCGCAAAATGCAGGCATCAGTGCCTTCTATTGCTTCCACAGCCATAACAGCCATGTTTTTTACAACAACCGTCTGCCCAATATCAAGCCTGCCAATTTCTTTTGCCATTTTGTAGCCAAAATCCATATCGGCCAGTTCTTCCGGCGTAGGCTGGCGTTTGGTCAGCACTCCCGGTCCGGGCATCAGCGGCTTAATCAGGTAAGTCTGGTCCATAACAAAAATTTCTTCGCTTTCCAGTTCTTTCACGATAGCGTTCATTATGGTATCGTCCTTACGGTCGGGCACGGAAGAAAGTATTTTTAAAGCACGCATATCCGGAATGATAGCGCCTTTTTTATACAAAATTTCCTTTGTAACCTTGCCAATCATGGTTACGATTTTAACATTATTCTTTTTTAAAGTAGAAATAATCTTGCCAATTTTTCCGATATGAATATCGTAGTAAACATCGGCAACCTCCGGCAGTTCCGGGTCAATATCCGGTACAACGCCGATAGCAACTATACGGCAGCCGCGTTCTTTGGCAGATTTTGCAACATCAACAGGCAAATGCCCGATACCGGAAAGCAGCCCCAGGGTTTCAGTTTCCATCAAGCCACCACCTTAATTTTTCGGGGTTCTCAAAATACCGCGCTCTGCCGTACGCAGGAAACGCATTAAATGTTCAACCGGTTCGCAGCTGTCAAGCTCCTGTTCCATGGTTGCGATTGCTTCCTGCAAAGAAAGCCCGCTGCGGTAAAGAATGCGGAAGGCCTTTTTCAGCTGGCTGCGCTCAGCCTGCGGAATACCGGCACGTGCCAGGCCAACGCTGTTCAGACCGAATACATAAGCCGGCTGGCCGGATACAATCATAAACGGCGGCACGTCCTGATTTACATGTGCCTGCCCGCCAATCATAGCACTGCGGCCGATTTTGCAGAACTGATGCACGGCAGCAAGACCGCCGATAACGGCACGGTCTTCAACCGTTACATGCCCTGCCAGAGTTGCAACATTAGACATAATAACATTGTTGCCTACAATACAGTTATGTGCAACGTGGGTATAAGCCATCATTAAAAGATTATTGCCGATAATTGTTTTGTTGCCTTCGCCGGTTGCACGGTTTACCGTGGTGCATTCACGGAAAATGCAGCCGTCACCGATAATGGTGGAGCTGTGTTCACCGGCAAATTTCAGGTCCTGCGGCACTGCGCCGATGGAACAGCCGGGGAAGAAGGTACAGTTTTTGCCTACCGTAGTATGTTCATGGATAACGGCATGCGGATAAAGTTTGCAGCCGTCGCCAATTACAACGTCATCGCCGACAATGGCATAAGCGCCGATTTCCACGTTTTTGCCTATTACCGCGTTCGGATGCACAATCGCCGTCGGATGGATTTTATGTACAGGCATTATTACCGAATTCATCATATTCACTCCTCAAAATTAACCGCTCATTTTAATCTGCAAATTCTTATAAACGATTTGCAACTTACTATTATATATTCGCAAATCAAATCTTTTTTTCACTTTCCAAAATCAGCTTTTATAAGCGGTTAACTGCAAAATACGCCGTTTTTCTTTAATTTTTCAGCAAATACAACGTATTTTATTAAATTATTTTTTAGCGTCCATAATCGCAAAGGTACATTCACATTCGCAGGCAACCTTGCCGTCAACCCTGCCCTTACATTCGCAAACGCCCATGTTGCCGCGGATTTTGGTAATAATCGCTTCGGTAATTACCTGGTCGCCGGGAATAATCTGTTTGCGGAAGCGCACATTGTCAATTTTGCCGAACACGGCAATTTTGCCGCGGTTTTCTTCAGGATAAAGCAGTGCTACGCCGCCAACCTGGGCCATGGCTTCAATCATCAAAACGCCGGGCATAATCGGATCGCCGGGGAAGTGGCCAAGAAACTGCATTTCATTCATGGTAATATTCTTAATTCCCACTGCACGTTTCATTGGTTCCAGTTCAATAATGCGGTCAACCAAAAGCATGGGGTAACGGTGGGGAATAATT
This sequence comes from Phascolarctobacterium sp. ET69, assembly GCF_023336935.1. GTDB lineage: Bacteria > Bacillota > Negativicutes > Acidaminococcales > Acidaminococcaceae > Fusicatenibacter_A > Fusicatenibacter_A intestinipullorum. The sequence goes on along the minus strand of NZ_JAMBLR010000003.1, from coordinate 241,156 downwards.
TTCTGAATTTCGCTTGCTTCTAATACGGTCATTTTTCTTCCTCCTTTAACTGATAGGCCCTGATTTGTTTTGCCAACCCCGAATTAAACGCATGCCCTGACTTAACGGCTATGACATGCCCCTTCAGCGCGCCGAGCAAATACAAATCACCGACAACGTCAAGTATTTTATGGCGGATTAATTCGTCCTCAAAACGCATCGGCGTCAAAACCTTGTCTTCATCAAAAATAACTACGTTTTCAATGCTGCCGCCGAGGCCAAGCCCCATTGCCTGCAGCTGCTTGATTTCATGCATAAAGCCGACTGTACGGGCACGGGCAATTTCCTTCAAGAAGCTTTCCTCTGTCAGCTCGATATCAAAATACTGAGTTCCCAGCTTCGGATGCGGATTAATGGAAACAAAGGAAATGCGGTATCCGTCATATGGCTGTATGGTAATATATTTATCGCCTTCGTAAACGGCAAAAGACTTAGGCACGGCGTAAACCCTGCGCACAGCATCCTGCTTAACGCGCCCTGCCTGCAAAATCAAATCGCAGAACACTGCGGCGCTGCCGTCTGTTACCGGCGGCTCCGGCGAATTCATTTCAATGCGGCAGTTGTCAATCTGCATGGCAGCCAGTGCCGCCATTAAATGTTCAACCGTAAAAACTTCCGCGCCGTTGGCGCTTAAAGTTGTGGCCTTTAAAGTAGAAGTTACGTTTTCTGCCATTGCCGGTATTTCCGGGCGTTCCGGCAAATCCGTCCTCACAAAAACGATGCCTGTGTTTACTTCTGCCGGGCAGAGCGTCATCAGCACTTCCTTGCCGGAGTGCAGCCCAACGCCCGTATAAGATACTTTTTGGGCCAAAGTCTGCTGATATTCCTGATTCGGCATACTTTTCCTCCTGTCTGATGTTTATTTTTTACCGGCAAAACGCTGCCGTCCGTCTTTCCAACGGTCATGCACCCAGAACCACATCGGCGGGTTTTCTATTATTTCGTGTTCCAGCACCGTAATCAGTTCTTTGGTAACATCGTAAAAATCTTTTTCCTTATCTTTGGTGCGCGGCGTGTAAAGCGGCGGATAAATCTTGGCGCGCAAAGTTCCATCCGGATTATTGTGCATAAAAATCGGCAGTATCGGCGAACCGTATAAACGCGACAAAGCCGCCGGGCCGTACGGAGTAATGCATTTTTTGCCGAAAAGCTCTATTTCCACGCCGTCATCATTGGTGTCCTGATCAAACAGCACTCCGAGCAAATGTTTTTCCTTCAGCATGCGGCTGATGGCCAAAAGCCCGCTTTTGCCGCGGTTATAGGCCACCTTCTGCCCAACCATTTCTCGGTATTCGTTTATAAAACGGTCCATCTGGCTGTTGTTCTGCTTGCGAGTGATGGAAAGCATCGGATAACCGTGCAGTGCCACCGTCGCGCCCAAAAGCTCCCAGTTGCCGAAATGCCCGGTGGCCATGATTACGCCCTTGCCTTCTTTATAGGCTTTTTCAAGATATTCCAGCCCGTCAACGGTTACGAGCTTGTCGATATTATCCGGCTTCAATAACGGAAACCGCATAACCTCAACAATCATCCTGCCGAAGCGGTGCAGGCTGTCCTCGGCAATCTGCCTGGCACGTGCTTCGTCAACGCCAAGACATTCATGCACGTTGGCAGCGGCCATTTTAAGCCTCCATTCAGGCGTTGCCATAACCGCAACGCTGCCCAGAAAATGCGCCACGCCATTGCGTACAAATTTAGGCGATACGCACATCAGCCAGCTGAAAAATTTAACTATATAATAAGCAATCACTTACAACACGTCCTGCAAAATCTTATTTCTTTAACTCTGCCAAAGCCTTTTCAAGCTCTTTTACTTTTTTCAGCAAATCGCCAACCTTGCGCAGGCTTGCTTCCTGTTTCAGCCATTCTTTGTACGGCTGCGCCGGGAAACCGGCACAAACGGAATTATCGGGAATGTTGTGGGTAATGCCCGTTCTGCCTGCAAACTGGCAGTTGTTGCCGATAGTGATATGGCCTACGGTGCCTACCTGACCTGCAAAAACGCAGTTATCGCCGGCGGTTACGCTGCCGCTGATGCCGACATGCGCAACAACGAGGCAGTTTTTGCCCAATACGTCGTTATGGCCAAGATGTACAAGGTTATCAATTTTGGTACCGGCGCCTACAACCGTGCTGCCTGCGGTAGCCCTGTCAATACAGGAATTGCTGCCGATTTCAACCTCGTCCTCCAGCACAACATTGCCTGCCTGCAGAACAAAGCTGTGTTTGCCGGTCTTTTTATCGGTAATATAGCCGAAGCCGTCGCCGCCAATTACAGCGCCGGACTGCAAAACAACCTTATTGCCAAGCACGCAGCCCTCGCGGATAGTGGAGCTTGGATAGAACAGGCAACCTGCGCCGACCTTTACGTTTCTGCCGACATATACATGCGGGTAAATAACGGTGCCATCACCGATTTCAGCACCCTCATCAATGTAGGCAAACGGCATAATCGCAACATCTTTGCCTATTTTCGCGCCGGGGGCAATATATGCTTTGTCGCTTACAACACGTTCTACTTCAGCCCTGTGGCGGAACAATTCCAAAAGAGCGGCAAAAGCGGCACGCGGATTTTCCACCCTGATTACCGGGCGGTTATCGGGAAGCACAGGGTCATCAAACCCGAGCACCATAACACCTGCCTTGCTTAAATGGCAATGTTCCACATGCGGCGGAACGGCAAAGGAAATATCGTTGGCACCTGCTTCAACAAGGCCGTTAACACCGGTAACCTTTAATTCAGGTGCGTCGTTTTCCAGTTTGCCATGCAAAAATTCTGCTAATTCACGGACAGTTTTTTCCATCATACAGCCTCCTGTATAACCAGCTTATTTAAAAAGCGGACGGCCGTGCCGCCCGCCAGGTTACAGATTTTTTATTTCATTTTGGCAATTACGTCTTCCGTAACATCAACGCCGCCCTGCGGCACTGCGTCTTTAATCAGTACTGCGCCAAGTCCCTTTTCTTTGGCAACTTCGTTTAATGCGGTATCAAGGCTGGCTTTTAATTTATTCTGCGCTTCAGAACGGATAACATTCATTCTGGAAGTATAATCCTCCAGCACTTTTTTGCGTTCGTCCCCGGTTTTGCCTTCCAGGGCAGTGTTCATTTCATCCTGCAGTGCTTTGCCTTTGGTAGTTACTTCTTCCTGCACGGTTTTTACAACCGCAGCCTTGCTTTCAACGGCGTGCATGTCAACAACGCCGAATTCCGCATTACGGCCGCTGCAGCCAAAAGACAACAAAGCTGTTGCAGCCAGTAAACCGGCAATAATTTGTTTTTTCATCTTTTATCCGCTCCTGTTATTTTGATTTCTTCAGTTCTTTTATTACCTCAGCGGTAATATCGTCTGCTTTTACATTTACTTTAACTTTATTAAAAACAATGGTATAACCGCGTTCCTTGGCAAGGCGCGTTACCCTGCTTTCAATATCATGGCTTATTTCCGAGGCAATTTTATCATTGCCTTCTTTAATCTTATCAAGCCTGCCGTCAATTACAGCCAGCACCTTGCTGAAAGCCTCCGGCCCCTGCTGCAAATCCTTATCGTCTTTGGCAATGTCGTCCTGCAGCTTTCCGTGCAGCTCACTGCGCAGCCCGGAAGCATATTCCGCTATGCGCTGCTGCATGGCTTCACGCGCCGGCGCGGTTTTTCCGGCAATAATTTCATTGCGCCTACGGTTTACTTCTTCCAGCTTATCCAGCATTTCGGTACGTACGCTTTTCAGCTCCGCTTCCACCTGCTTGCGGTCCTCCGGCTTCATCCGCACGGTATCAAGGCGCAGCCGCAGGTTAAACAGCCTCAGCTGATAATCGTTTTCAATACTTTCACGCTCAGACGCAAGAATTTCATCCGCCTCGTCAGCAGCTTTTTGCAGAACGGCTTTAAAAGCATGCTGTTCTTCGGCCTGCTTTGCATAAAGCGAAGTACGGTAATCTGCTTCATAATAACTGCTTTTGCTGTTCTGTTTTATCTTCTGCAATAAAGCCAGCCCGCTTATTTGCTTATGGGCAATATCGGCCTGCTGGTCACGGTAAGCAAGCAGCTTGTCATATTCGGCCTGCCCCTGCTTCAGCGCTTCGTGGCGCGGATGCGCCTTAACAGCTTCTTCCCAGTTAATATAGGCTATCTTTTCGCCGGAACCGGGAATATTTCCGCAGGCACTAAGGCAAACAACGGCTATGAATATCAGTAATAAAATTTGCAGCTGGCGCATAATACTATCTTCCTTTCATAGCCCCACAGCAAACAGGACCCTGCCGGGTCCCGTAAAATTATTTTCCGCTTTGCAAGGTTTTTGCCACTTCGTCAGTAATATCGAGACCGCCATAAACTACGGTATTTTTTTCAACTACAACCGCCAGGCCTTTTTTATCGGCAACTTTTTTAATGGCTGCTTCAATTTTCTGGAACACAGGTTCCATCAGCTCTTTTTCCTTGTTGGCGATTACTTCCTGCAGCTGCTGGTAATAACGCTGCTTTTCGGTATCGTTCATATCCTTGCTTTTTTCATCAAAATTTTTCTGCTGGGCAGCAACTTCCTGTTTCATGGCATCCTGCACACCGGCAATATCCGGGGACTGTGCCAGAAGCATCTGGTAGTTAACCACACCGATTGCGGATTCGGAAGCCGCCGCAGAAGCAATGCTTGTAAAAGCGCCCTGCTGCAATGTTACTGCAAAGCAGCTGAGAACAAAGATTGCGGCAACAAATAAGGAAATCATTTTTACGTTTTTAGGATTGCGTAATTGCTGCATCATAATAAATATCCCTGCTTTCAAATTTAATTATATTTTTAATTATATCAGCCCTGCGTTTATCTTTCAACTAATGCCTATAAATTTCCCACAATGCGGAAATAGGGTTTGTCGTTGGAATAAACGTATTCGGCGCTCAAAAATTCGTGAATTCTGTAACGGACAGCTATTTCCATAGTATCCGTACCGGAAAAATATTCCGTGCGCAGCCGCCACTTATTGGTAAAATCGTACTCGCCGCGGTAAACATTCTGCCCGTCCGGCCCTCGCCGCATGTAACTCAGCGTTGCCTTGCCCCAGTGGCGCGCATAGCCTGCGGAAAAATCCCAGTCCACTTCGTCAAGCGTAACGCCTGCTTCGCCAAAAATTTCATCCTGCTCGGAAATGAACTTGCCGATATGCGCACGCCCGGAAATATTGTCGTCATTACGGCCGATATCGCCGTAGCCTTCAAACCAGATTTTGTATTTGTCCGAGCCCATACCGATTTCCACGCCCAGCGTACTGGCAGGCACAAGTTTTACCGAAGGCTCCAGATTATGCCTCTGCACGGATTTTTCATTCTTCAAATCCGTTAACAGCAAATTTTCCAGTTCCATCTGGTGCTTTTTCACAAAATCAACAGGCAGTCCGCGCAGCGCTTCGGCCTTCTGGGCATAACGCTGCTTTAAATCAAGCAGCAGCAAATTGGGTATTGACTGCGATTCCATGGAATAATTTATGTCCTGCACCAGCTGTCCGACAGGATAAATTACCACCTGCACAACGGTACGGCTGTCTTCACGCACCACATCAACGGCAGCCTTAAATTCCGGCAGTTCTTTTTCCACTTCGCTGCGCACCATACGGCGCAGAATGCCGCCCGCCCAGTCCGAAGCATCAACGGAAGAACCCATTAATATGCTTTCAATTCTGCTTTTAAGCTGCGGCAGGCGCTGCTGCAGCCACTCTGCTGTTCCAGGCTCAACGCCGGAAAACTGCAGATCCACAAAAACATCATCCACGGCCGCGCTCCACGGCGCAACCTGAATATTAATGTTTGTTACGGCACCGGCATTAACGGAAACGCTCTGCATCTGATAGCCTGTCAGCACTCTGTCGCCTACTTCCGCCAGCAGGCGTTCATAATCGCCGCGCGCGGCATTAATATTAACACTGTCCTTATCAACAAAAAGCTGCTCGGCCACAACCTGCATGCTTTTACCCATTCTGTCAAGCAGTACCCGGCTTGTCGCCCCATTATCGGTAATCTGCACATCAACATGCTCTACCGGCTCAGCAAAGGCAGGCAGTGCAGCCATACACAGGTAGCACACCAAAAGCTTTATTAACCACATAACTTGTTAATCAGAACTGGCCGCCAAAGCTAAAGTGGAACCTGCCGCCGTCATCGCCCCAGCCATAGTCAAGCTTAACAGGGCCCAGCGGGGAGTTAATGCGCATGCCGACACCAACACTGTTTTTAATAAGGCCAAGGTCAAAATCGTCTTCAAAACGTTTATCCCAGGCATAACCGTTATCGGTAAAGAGTACGCCCTGTACTTTTTTGATAATCGGGAAGCGGTATTCCAGCGTAGCCTTCAACATACTGTTGCCGCGGAACTGGTCGTCTTCGTAACCGCGCAGGCCGTCATTGCCGCCCATCGAGAAGCGCTGGCTCAAAGGCATATCGCCGTCAGCCCAGCCTGCACCAAGGTTCAGTGCCCAGACATTTTCACCGCCGGCACGGTAGTAATAACGCCAGTCGCCGGTAAATTTAGTGAAGTCAAAATCGCCGCCAAGGCCGGCCCATTCTACGCTGTAGCCGATACGTTTGCCTTCGTGCGGGTCATAAATGTTATCACGCGAATCGAATACACGTCCAACGGTAATACTGCGTGTCAGGCCGAAGTTTTCTTCACGGCGTTTTTTATAGTCTTCAGGGTAATAATCTTTCCAGTGATGAGTCCTGTCTTCAAACCAAGGTTCATAATACTGGTCACGGTCATGTTCGTAACCGTCTGCCGTTCCTTTATAAATATCATCGCGGTTTTTCAGTGTTACATAGTTGCTGATGAATTCATTATCAGTTCTGCGGCTGAAAGTAAGTTCCTGGCCGCGGCGCTTTTTATCATAACGCGCAATTTCGTTGGCGTCGATATCATAGTCTGCATATTCGTTGGTAACATCATACAATACAATGCTTGCCTTGGTTTCCTTATCGTCAATCCACGGTTTTACATAGGTAAATTCGTAGTTCTTGTTATCTACGCCGCCGAACTCCCAGCGTACATTAACGCTGTCGCCGGTGCCGCGGAAGTTTCTGTCGCCGACGGAAACCATGCCGATAAAGCCGTCAGCATTGCTGTAGCCTGCGCCGATACCGAAAGTACCGGTGTTCATTTCCACAACGGTAATTTCAATTTCCACAGCGTTAGGTTCCTGGCCCGGGTTAAGTTTAATATTTACGTCTTCAAAATAACCAAGGTTATAAATGCGCTGCATGCTGCGGCGGGCATCCTTGGCGTTAAACGGCTCGCCTTTTTTCAGCTTCATTTCACGGGTAATAACGTAATCTTTGGTTTTTACGTTGCCCTTAACCTTAAAGTCTTCAACAATGCCTTCATTTACCAGCAAAAGCAAAGTGCCGTCAGGCAGCATGCGGATATCAGCCACGCGCGCCAGAATATAGCCCTGCTTGTTGTATTCTGCTTCAAGGCGCTGCACTTTGACATTAACGTCTTTAATATTAATTATCTGGTCTTTCGGCAAATCGAGAATTTTTTCGATTTCGGAAGTGGAAATTTTGGTATTGCCTTCTACTTCCAGCTTTTTATAAACAGGGTTTTCCAGTACATGGTAGGTAAGCTGAACGCCTTCCGGAACTTTGGTAAATTCCGGCTGCAAATCATAATACCAGCCCAAACCGTAAATTGCATGCAAATCTTTGGCAAGGCCTTCCTGAGTTAACTGCATCCCTGGCTTCGTGGTAACAACTGCTTCGATATCTTCAGCTTTGGTAATTTTGTTGCCTTTTACAGAAATCTTCGTTACCAGCTGTCCAATATACGGCGCTGCCGGTTCACTGGCACGTCTCTGCTGGGCAACAGGCATATTCAAAACAGGTTCCTGCGCCATGGCATTGGTCTGTGCGTTTTGCTGCATTGCCTCCTGTGCCGTACGCTGCTGTTCCTGCTCGGCTTCCCATTTCTGGCGTTCTTCCATTGTCATTGGGCGCAGGCTGCCGTCTGCTTCACGCACCATCGGTTCCTTAACTTCAGCGGGCTGGCTCTCTCCCGCGGTAATCTGGCCGTCAGTTTCATTACTTGTAGCAGTTTCACCGGTTACTGCCTGGGCACCGCTTTCATAAGGCTCGGAAGCTGCCCCCTTCTGTGCATTCTCGGCCGCAGAAGTTTCACTGCCCTTTGCTGCATCTTCTTTTTCGATACCGCTGCCGCCTTCACGTACAACGCCTTTGCCGGGAACAATTTCTACAATCCTGCCGCCGGATTTTTTAGTACCGTCGCTTTTATAATTCGGGTCAGAAATATCTTCCGAAGGATTGTTATGCATATAATAAGTATATTTGCCGTCCTTACCCTTTTTAGGGAAAGATTTGCCTGATTCTTCCTGTGCTTTTCTTGCCTGTTCCAGCGCTTTCTGGCTGACAATCTGCTCCTTGCCGCCAATGGTCATAGTCTGATTGGCAACTACATCCGCTGCGGACTGATTCTGTTCTGTAGCCCACACAGGCGCAGCCATCAGCATGGCTGCCAGACTCAAGGACAACTGTGCATATTTTCTCTTGTTCATTCAAATCCTCCCTAACTAATCAGCATCCTGCAGAACCTGCCTGCCTGTTCTGACAAGCTGCTGCATATCTGTTTCAGCTAAATAATTTTTATAATTTGTATTGTTTTTTATATTTGACTCAGCAGGTTCCGCTGCCTTAACAGCATCCTCCTGCCGGGTTTTATCTGTCTTGTCTGTCTGCTGCATCTGCGGTTCAGCCTGCTGCACCGCAGCGCTCTGCATAACCTGAGTTTTTTCCTCTCCGTCATGCGTAATGCCTGCATACCACCAGCCGCCGTAACCTGCCAGTACCAAAAGCACTGCCAAAGCCGCTGCCAGCTTCTGCCTGTTCCATACGCTGGCAAAGCCGCGTTTTTCACGCAGATAGCGGATGGACGCCTCTGCCAGCATCAAATCAAGTTCCCCGCGCAGGCCGTTGTTTTTGCGGAAGCTGCGCTGGGCATTGTCCAGACTGCATTTTACATCATCTATATTTTCGTAAATATCTTTTCCCACCGCTAAACTCCTTTCTGCACAGACTGATAAATATATAATCTGTTTTTTCAGGAAATTTTATCAGGGCAAAATTTATTATATTTTCCCATATTCCGCCGTTAAAATCAATAATAACCTAAAAAAAGCACAAAAATACCTGTTTTCTCCAATTAGCTTCTTTTTAAATCGGCCATAAAATGCGACAGCATGCCGCGGATGCGTTTTACCCCCTGCTTCTGCAAACGGTAAATATGCCCGAGGCTTACATGGATGCTGTCTGCCATATCGGCAGCGCTGCGGTCTTCCAGATAAATGCCCGTCAGCACCTGCTGTTCCTTGGCGGGCAGACGCTGCAAAGCCTGAGCCACCCTGTCTGTAATCATATTCAGCTCGGCTTCTTCAAACGGCGTCCTGCCGGAAGCAGCCAGCACATCAGCCCAGGCAATGCCTGCCGCATTGGTATCGTCCAGCGAAAAACTTCTCGCGCCGTCCTCCACATGCAGAAAATCAAGCATTCTGCCACGGATGCGGTGCACGGCAAATACGCTGAAGGCAATGCCGCGTTTATAATCATAGCGCTCCGCAGCCTCCAAAAGCCCAAGCATGCCCTCCTGCACAAGCTCCATCGTCTGCTGCTCGGGCAGCTTAAACCCGGCCGCCGTTTTAAACACCAGCGGCTGGTAAGACGTCATCAATTTATTATACGCCTCTTGGTCACCTCCGGCATAGAGCTGCCAAAGCTCCGTTTCTTCCTCACGGGAAAGCAGCGGTGTTTTCTGCAGCTCTGCCAGATATTCTTTCAGCATGGGCATACCTTCCTTAAATATTAATTAAACATTCTTAAAATTTACTTAAAAAGTAACTTTATATTCAACGCCATACCAGTCTTCGGTGGTATCGTAATCTTTGTTGCGTTCATAGTTAATGCTCATATGGCGCGAAATATCATACTGGGCAAAAATGCTTTCATGTTCGCTGTCGGAACTTACCGTATAGCCGACAAGCAGATTATCCGTCAGATACTTGCTTACCAGAATATTATACTGGTCTTTTTCATCCTCGGTAAGCTCGCCTTCTTCACGCCCAAGGCTGTGCCCCGTGCGCAGGCGTCCGGAATAAATCATAAATTCATTGAGCCCAAGCGTTTCCTTAAAGATTTCTTCCACGTCGCCCAGCACCGTCATTTCCAGGCCTACCGTCATCAGGTTCTGGAAGTCATCCTGCGTTACGCCCTGGTTTGTGCCGGTTACTTCGCGCTGCAAAGTCAGCATTTTTATAATCTGGTCTTTGGTCAGCGCCGGGTCACTGCGCAGAATCATTTCCATCTGCTCAAGCGGCCCCGTAACGCGCAGGAAAATATCATAGCGCCTGAAGCGCGTAGTAGCATCGAGATTTACTGTCGGCAGCACATCGCCGGGCACCGGCCATGCCACCGAAGCATTGTGAATTTCAAACGGCGTGCGCAGATAGGTTATGGTTCCCTTATCCACCTTAACGTTGCCGTCTATATTAGTATACACTGTACTGCCGGTAACATGCAATCCTCCGGAAAGCCACAAATCGTACAAATATTTGTTGTAAAGGTGAATATCCGGTCCAAGTGTTACCTTAACATCCAGCCCGTAGTTGCTGCTGCCTTCTGAAAGTTCCGGTATCGTAGGCATATTGACAAGCACGTCGTCCAGACGGATATCTGCCTGAATATGCGGGCGGTAGCCAATGCCGCCGCGGCGGATGCCTTCTTCCGTATCGGTGCGGATAAAATAGCGCTGCGGAATAATACCCGCCGTGCCGTTAATACGCCCCGAGAAAATTTCCGAAGCGATTTCCGCATCTTTAAAGACGGCGTTGATGATATAGGTTTTATCTTCCTGTGCGCGCAGGGCGTAGTTGCCGGAAGCTGTTACCGTGCCTTTGCCCATCTGCACCGAAAATTCATTCAGCTGAATGTCGTTGCCGGTAAAGTCAACGTCAAGATTAATATTGTCAAATACCGTATACGCATCCTTCAGTTTCATTGAACCGCCGTGAAGAGTTACTTCGCCGTAAACAAGCGGTTCTTCCAGCGTACCGGCCAGAGTTATCTGCCCAAGGGTTTCGCCAACGCCCCACTCAACCATCGGGGTTAAAAGGTGCAGCAGCCCAAGGCGCGCATTATCAAGGTTAACCTTGATATTCATGGATGCTGCCGGATTGCGGCGCTGCTCTGTGCTGCGCAGCAAATCAAGCGGTATATCGCCGCTGGCGCTTAATTTATAAATATCTTTGTTCAGCTGGGCGTTTTCAAGGCGCAGCGTATCGTTGGCAAGGCTCAGTTTCGCCGTCAGGGCATCAAAGCCGATGCCTTCAACATCTCCGTCAACAAGGTCTATATCCGCATTGCCCTGCGGATTTTCCAAACTGCCGTTCAAAGCAAGCGACATATCAACTTTGCCGTTTAATTTTACCGGGGCATCCATCAAAGCCGTAATTATAGCCGGGTTTGCATGCTGCGCCGAAGCGCTGATATTAAGTTCATGCGTATGCAGGTTTACCCAGCCGCCGGCATTTACGGAACCAGGAGTTTCTTCCACGACCGCTTTGCCGTTTGTTTCCGGAGCGCTTTCGGTAAGTTTCAGTTCGTCAAAACTTAAAATTCCGTTTTGCAGGCGTCCTTTAAAGCGCATGGAATCATAGCTCAAATCTTTAACTTTTATCTCGTAAACACGCATGTCGGCAAAAATGCCGCTGCCCCTGCCGCGCGGGTTAATCTTCAGGTGACCGTCTGCCAACCCGTCAATATCAAGTTCCACGCGTGCCATTTTTAAAATAGAGCGCAAATTGCCGTAAATAAAATCGACATTGCCTGTTAATGTGCGTTCAACGGCATCCAGAGAAAGCTCGGCTGCAAACCTGCCGTCGGGCGACTGTTCAAACGACGCCTCCACGCGGTTATTATGCCTGCCGTCCGCAGTAAGCGTACCAAGAATGTTTTTAAGTTCTTCGCCGTTAATAAACACCGCATCACTGCTGATGCTGCCGTTAAATTCCGGATGCGTAAGCGTGCCGGCAAGGCTGCCCTGGGCGTTAACAAAGCCGTCAAGCGCTACGGTCTCGTCGCTGATGGGCAAAGCGCCCAAATCCATATCGGTTATATCAAGAGTAAAATTAAGGTTCTGTGCCGCATCCATAGTGCCGCTCAGCGAAGCCTCGGTGGAAAGCGCCTTAATATAGCCTTCGGTAAGGCGCAGGCTGCCGTCGGGCGCATAATAATAGCGTCCGCTGATTTTGTCTATCAAAAAGCCTTCAGCACTGCCGTCAGTCAAAAGCAGGCTGCCTTCAATTTCCGGCGAAGATATCGGGCCCATAACGCTTACTTCGTTATCAATATTGCCCGTAAGTTTAACACCAAGCGCTGCAGCTGCTACTAATGGCTCAGCGCGGATGCCTTTGGTGCTTATGGTTACGCTTACCACAGGTTCTGCACCGCCGATATCCACCATGCCGTTAATAAGGTTATACCCCTGTTCCATGGCAACGCGGTAATCAGTTAAGTGCAGCACACTGCCGGACATGTCAATTTTACCGTGTGCTTCGGGGAATACCAGCCCCGCAATATGCACGTTTTTAACCTGCGTATTGGCGTAAAAATTAATGCCGTTCAAATCGCCGCCAAACTTAAATCCGGCGGTTGCCGTGCCGCTGCCGTTTTGCCCAACTGCCGTAAAGAAGCTGTCCAATGGGAAATTAACCATTTTGCCGCTGCCGCTGAAAGACCCGTCAAACATAACGCTGCCTGTCAGGTTCAGCGCGCCGCCGTCGCCCGCAAAAGCCGCAAACTTTTCAATTTCGCAGCTTTCACTGCCAACCAGCGCTTCAAAATCGACATCGCTCATCTGCAAATCACGCCAGCCAAGGCGTTCCATATTACCGGCAACAGTCAGATTTGTTTCTCCTTTTACGCCGGTCTGCCCGTGAATGGCAAGCAAACCGTCCAAATCAACAGTATCATCTTTAAACCCTTCCAAAGCAAAATCCGTAATGCCGGAAGCGTTTAAAACGGCAAAAACTTCGCCGTCTTTAATATTGTATTCGCCGTCAAGGCGCAGATGGCCCTGAGCCACATCCACACCGGCTTCATCAAGCATTATGCGGCTGTCCACAATGGTAAAGGGCAAATTCAGATTGGTAAATTCTTCGCCCTGCAAAGCAAGTTTTGCCGCTTTAATTTCACCCTTGCCCTGAATTCTTTCAAGGTCGTTAAAATCTACATCGCAGTTTATCTGCGCCGTATTTCCGTCAACGGTAAGCGCCAAATCTTCAAGCTTTACCTCACGTCCGTCAGCCTCAATGCTGCCGGCCAGTTCAACAGGCAGCTGTTCGCCGCCAGGCAGTGCTTCCGCCGCAAGCTGAATGCTGCCCTTGCCGCTTAAACTTGTATTTTCGCCGTCGTTTTCCCATATGAGGTTCAAGCCGTCAACTTCACCGGCAAGTTTCTGCACAGGTGCGTAAGCGGCAGCAAAACCGCCAAAGTCCGTTAACGTAAATTTTTCTGTTTTTAAAGCCAGCCGCCCATGGGCATTGCTGTCTACCACACCGGCAATTTTTAATTCTTCGCCGCCGTAAGCCACAGTGCCGTCAACGGCGAAATTCGGGTTGCCGCTGCCGTCAAGAGAAGCGTTAACGCCAAAATTCCAGCTCCCATGCGGAGTTTCTACCGATACGTTACCATCTTCAATAGCAAGGTAGCCGTAAAAAGGCGTTTCCGAAGAATCGGAAGGCTTTAAAAAGTTACGCAGGTTCCACTCATCTTTGGCGTTCATTTTTAAATACAGCTGCGGACGCACCAGCTCTATATCCGACAGCGCGCGTGCAGGCGCAGCAAGAACCTGCAAAGGCGAAACGGAAAATCTCGCCTCCGGCACCTGCGCAATGCGCTCTCCGTCCGTGCTGCTTACCTGTAAACCGTAAGCAGTAAATTGCAGGCGGCCGTTCCAGTCAAAACGCTCTACCGTAACGGTGCCGTTTATATAATTTTGCGACATGGTTTTTACAAGCTCCGGTACCTGCGCCAGATACTGCGGTGCAATAAATTTAACTGCCGCCGCATAAAGCGCTGCCGTCACCGCCAAAACCAGCAGGAATATTTTCCAAAATCTGTTCATATCTGCCTCCGCAGAAAAAATTATAATTTGACAGTTTATGTATTCTACGTTAAAAATAATCTTCCTGCTGTTTCAAAACAGAAAAAGCATTACACCTTAAATTTTACAAGATGTAATGCTTTTCAATACAAATTAGTTTAATTTTATTCTGCTGTCTGTTCAGCAGCTGCCGTATTTCCGTTTTCGGCAGCGGTGCTTGCAGCATTTTCAGCAGCAGGCTGTTCTGCGTCAGCAGTGTTTGCCGGTGTTTGTGCGCTGTCACTAGCAGCGCTTTCAGTTTGAGCTGCTGCGTCAGTACCTGCACTCTGCGCATCAGCGGCTTGTGCAGCAGTATCTTCAACCGGTTCGGGGAAGGTTCTCGGTTCCGGTACGGGAACACCTACGCCCATGGAAGTATTGAGTGCCGCTTTAGAAGTGTTGTAGTTATAGAGAGCCTGGTAATAGTTGGTTTTTGCCTGCGTCAAGGCTTCCTGCGCATCCATAACATCGATATTGGTACCAACGCCCGCCTGATAACGTACAACTGCAATGTGGTAATCTTCTTCCGCACTTGCTACGGCAACCTGCGTAGTAGTAATGCGTTTTTCAGCCTCGCGCAGGTTAAGGTAATCTGTGCGTACTTCAAGTTCAACGTTATCTTTTATCTGGCGCTGGGATTCCTTTGCTTTGGCAAGGTTTTCCTGCGCTGCATGAATCTTAGACCACGTTACGCCGCTATCAAACACGTTCATGCTTGCAGTTACGCCAACGCTCCAGTTTTCATCGTCGTCCCCCGGCCAGTCGCTGCCGTTGCCGCCCCAGTTGTTGCTGGCATTAGCGTATACCTTAGGCATATGCCCGCTGCGTGCAACTACCAGTGCCGCTTCTGCCGAATCTATGGCGTATTCAGCCTGTTTCAGTTCAGGGCGGTGCTGTTCGCTGTAAGCCAGGCAGTAAGCCATATCGTTTTCGTAAGGCTCATACTGCAGCCTGTCCTTCAACAAAAGAGTAGTGCCAAGCGGTGTGCCGATAATGTTATTTAAAGTAGCTTCAGCAACATCATATTGGTTGGAAGCGGTAATATAGTTCTGCTGTGCATTAGCAAGCTCAACTTCACTGCGCAGTACGTCTGCACGCGCTACAATGCCTACATTGTACTGGGCAATAACATTATCCAGATGTGCCTGCAAACGGTCAACCGATTCCTGGCGCAGAGCTTTCATGTTGGTTGCGTTAAGCATATTAAAATAACCGGTGGTTGCGGTTTCCTTCATTTCATTATAAGCCTGTTCTTCAGCGGAAAGCATACTGCGGTAATTAGCCTTGGCCTGGCCAATCTGCCCCTGCAGTTCTCCGCCCGTAAAAATAGGCAGGCTGGCAGTAATGGAGTTGCTGTGGCTGTTGCCTATGCTTTTAGTCCAGGTTGTTCCTCCTCCAACATTGCGCCAAGCATAATCAGCATAACCGCCGCGCCCGGAATCATGGCTCAGGCTGATGCTGATGCCGCGCGCCCCTTTAGCAGCACTGTAATCAGCTTTAGCAGCTTTTCTGTTGTATTCTGCAATTTTTACACTCGGATTGGTAAGCAGCGCCCTCTGGATGGTTTCTTCCAAATCCAGTTCCAAAGTAGCGGCAAAGACGGACTGGGAGCACAGCACGCTTAATGCAGCCGTCAGTGCCAGCACGTTTTTTGCTTTTTTATAACTGAACATTTCATTTACCTCCAATCATTGACTGATTAGTCAGTGCTTAAATTTTATATTTTTTAACCCTAAAAGTCAACTGTTTTTTCAAAAGTTAACAAACTTTTAAAAATAGGTACGCACACCAACATAGGTGTTACTTTTGCTGCCGTGGCGCAAATCGGTCTGCTCGCCCAAAAGCGAGAAATTATCGTTAATTTTAAGCTCGCCGCCAAGTTTTACTTTGGTATCGTCAAAATCATATACCTGCGTATAAAGGCGGAAACGGTCGGCTATATTGTAGCCAAGCCCCACGCCGAACTCGCCCTGCATGCTGCCCATGCTTACATCGGCGGCGTCAAACTGCTTGCCAAACTGTAAATCCAGCTTGTTGCTGTCGCCAAGGTCATAGCCGCCCAGGTAAAAAAAAGTGTCGTCCTGCGGGCGGAAGGTTACGCCCAGATTGCTGCGCCAGTCGCCGCCTTCCGCGCTGTGTGTAACGTCGGCGCTTATTTCTGCCGTTTCAAGAACGCCCAGCATGCGGTTGGCTTTTTCGCTTGCCTCGCGTGCATTATGCAAAGTGGCTTTTAAATCGTCTTCGGTCTGCGGGTCGCTGGCAACTTTTTCCAAAAGTTTGCTGGCTTCTTCAATTCTGGCACTTGTTTTTGCCATGTTCTCTACAATTACGGCAAAATTCTGCCCGGTATGCCCGGCATTAACCTCGCCGATAATATTCTGCATACTGTCGGCCGTTGCGTTCATCCGCGCCGACATTTCGCTCAACTGCTTAACCATGCTGTTAATCTGCTGCTGGTTGTCAACCGCCACATCAGCCATTACCTTGGTAAAAGTATTCATGTTGGCGCTGATGTCTTTCATATTGATGAAACCCTCACGCAGCGACTGCTGCACTTCCGGGTCGCCAAACACATTGTCAAGAGCATCGGCAATGTTTTCCAGTTTTTCAAGCGCATCGCTGGACGCGCTCATAAAGGTGTCAAACCCGCCTCCGGGAACGCCTTTAACCCTGTCGCCGTCCTCCAGAAAAGCGCTTACCGCACGCGGCGGCGGCTGAATATCGACAAATTTTTCTCCTAAAATGCCGTCGGAATTAATGGAAAACGTCGATTCCTGCGGAATGCGCACATTGTCGTTAATTTCGGCGGTAACTTCAATCCCGTCCTCGTTAACGGCAAGGCCTTTAACGGTGCCTACCTGCACACCGGCATAGCGCACCATGTTGCCCTCCATCAGCCCGGCAACCTGCGGGTAATCTATTGTAATGTCGTATTTGTCACTGCCAAAGCTGAATGTTCCCAGAAAGGTTATCATCGCTGCCAAAATTGCGGCTCCGCCCAGGGTTATTGCGCCTACTTTAACTTCGCTGGAACTCATTTTATCACCTGCTCTTTAATCTCGCGCCCTTCTATAAAGGCCTTCACAATCGGGTTGGTGCTGTTTTTCATTTCTTCCGCCGTGCCTATGGCAACGATATGCCCTTCATAAAGCATTGCCACGCGGTCAGCCGCGTAAAACGCCGACTGCATGTCATGCGTTACCAGCACCGAAGTTACATGCAGCTGCTCCTGCGTCTTTTTTATAAGCCTGCTGATATTGCGGCTCATAATCGGGTCAAGCCCGGCCGTCGGTTCGTCATACAAAACTATTTCCGGGTTTACGGCAATGGCGCGGGCAAGCCCCACACGCTTTTTCATGCCGCCGCTCAGTTCCGCCGGGTATAAATCCTGCGTACCGGGCAGGCCAACCAAATCAAGCATCTGCGTTACAATGCCCTGTATTTCTTCATCGCTCTTATCAGTATGCTGGCGCAGCCCGAAAGCGACGTTTTCACCCACCGTTAAAAAGTCAAACAGTGCCGAATACTGAAACACCATGCCCATTTTCATGCGCAGGCGGTTCCAGCCGTCCTCATCAAGCCCGCTTACATCTTCGCCCTGAATGAAAATCTGCCCTCCGTTTGGCTCCAGAAGCCCTATCATCGAGCGCAGCACCGTACTTTTGCCGGTGCCGGAAGGGCCAAGCACCGCCAGCGTTTCGCCCTTGTAAACGTCAAGGTCAATATTGTCCAGCACCGTATGCGTGCCGAAGGTGATATTCAATTGGCGCAAACTGATAACCGCTTCTGCCATTTAATTTACCTCATACATACAGCACTGCCGATAAAAAGTAGTTGGCAATAAAAATTAAAATTATCGAAAGCACTACGGATTCCGTCGTGGCAAGGCCTACGCCTTCGGCACCCTGTTTGGCGCCCAGCCCCTTATGGCTTGCAACGATGGCAATAATGCCGCCGAAAACCATGCTTTTAAGCATACCGCCGGTAACATCAAAAATATCGGCAAATACTTTAATGGAATTAACATATGTAAAATTACTGATGCCTGCGTAATAATGGGCAACCACCCAGCCGCCGATATTGCCGATGCCGTTGGCAAAAACAATAAGCACGGGCATCATCAGCACTGCCGACAGAAAGCGCGGTACTACAAGGTATGTTATCGGGTTGGTGGCCATTACTTTTAAGGCGTCAATCTGTTCGGTTACCTTCATGGTGCCAAGCTCTGCCGCTATGGCAGCGCCTATACGCCCGGCAACAACCACGCCGGTAAGCACGGGCACAAGCTCGCGCCCAAGCGCGATTGCCACTATGCCGCCAACGGAGGACGCTGCGCCGAAACGCACAAATTCCGTTGCCGTCTGCAGGGCAAAAACCATGCCAGTAAAAAGTATCGTCATCAGCACAATGGGCAAAGAATCGGCACCGAGCCTTGACATCTGCCGTATGGTTTCCCTGGCATCTGCATTTTTCAGCCGCGCAGCCGTATCCAGAAACAGCTGCATTATGCGCCCTGTATCGTGGCACGACCTGATGACAAAACCGCCCACGGCCGCACATATTTTTTTCAGCATCGGCCTCTTCCTTTCCCAAAAAATTTAAGTTATTTTTATATAATTCAAGATAAAGCAAAAATTCCCTGCTTATTTTAAACCGGGCTTTTTAACGTTTTTGTAAATTTTTCAGCCGGTAACTTCAACCATAATGTCTGCCGTGCCGTCCACGATAAAATTCATGGTTGTTTTCTGCTTGGCAGGCGTGCCCGCAAGAGCCGCTGCAAAGCCGGTATCCTGCTGCTGCGCTGCCATATCCGGGTCCAGCAGGGCCGCTATGTCCACAATAATTTCGTTATTCTGGTCCGCATTGTTAATATCGGCAATAAAGTCTTTTAAAGTGCGGCGCTGCGGCTTTTTGGCAGCCGGTATGCCTTCTTCCTGCTGGCGTTTCATCAGTTCCTGCATCCACGCCAGGCTGCTGCCCCCGCGCACATTCAGCGCCATTTTGCCCGGGCGCTGCTGTTTTGGCACGGTAAATTTAACCGTTCTTGTAAATTTTTCCGCACGGTAAGGCTGCAGTTCCACATCAATGGCCAGTTCTTCGCCTGCACGCACGTTAAGCTTCTGCGGCCGCGCGGAAATTATTTCCGCAACTTTCGGCTCGGTGCCGAGCACCACATTTGCCTCTATGTTATAAACATCAATTTTTTCAAACTTATTCTGCGCCAAAAGCGTTGCCGCCTGCACCAGTTCCTGGCTTATCATTTTTAAAATGCCGGCATCCGCATAATACATATTTTCGCGCTGAATTTTAATTGGTTCGCCGCCGGCGCTGCGCCCGTCAATACGGAAATTAAAACGTGCCGTGCCGCCGCCTTCCCTGTCAGCAACGCGCGTAACGGTGTTGTAGGTTACGGCGTCAACCATCGAAGGCAAAAGCGCGTCGTCGTCAATAAGCTCCGTGCGCGCACTGCCGTTAACGCCGCGCGAAGAATCGGTAACGGAAACATACATAGGTATTACCTTCGGCGGAGCGCCTATTTGGGCCGCAATACCAGCGCCGCGGTCCTGCGTTACGGTGCCTATGGTTGCCCCGAGGTTGCCAACTTTATAAGCGCTTTGCAGATTAGGCAGCGAAGCCAGAATCCAGGCCCGCTCCAGAAAATAATTGCTGTCGCCGCGCTGCATAAAGGGATGCCCGAAAGCAAGCAGGCTGCCGTCATCGCCAACCCAGGTTACAGTGCCCAGTGCGCCAAGGCGGATATCGCCGCGGATTAAGGAAACGCCGATAGCGCTGCCCGGTTCAATGGGCTTGTCGGAATTAAAACCGCCGCTGCCGCCGGCTCCGGTAGCCTCCAGCCCCAAAGGCGCAAGTTTGCTGTTTAAATAGTCAAGCCCTTTGGGCGTAAAACCGCCCGCCATCAGCATTGTGCTTTTGGGCACAAGCTCGGAAGGGCGCGGGCTTGTTTCGTTCAGTAAATCAAGCATCCGCCCGATAGGCGTTAAAAAGCAGTAATGAGGGTCGTTAAACTCTTTGCCGAAAGCAACGGCGCCAACCAGCCTGCCGTTAATATAAACCGGACTGCCGCTCATGCCCTGCGCAACACCGCCGCTTTTTTCGATAACGTCGCCGCTTGTGCGCACAAGTATGCTGTACCCTCCGGCTTCGCTGCCGGTAACGCCGATAACTTCAACATTAAAGTTTTCGATATTGTCGCCGTTAATAACCGTTTTGCCAATGCCCTGCATGCCCGGGCGTATATCTTCCACCGGCATCAGCGGCACATTGGCAGCGCATAATAAAGGCAAACTGAATATAAGCAAAATACTAAAAATAAAAAGCAATAATTTTTTTGTGTTCATAAAGTCCCCACATCGCAAATAATGCAAAACCGGCCTGGGCATAAGCCGCACGCCGGTTTAATTCCGTTTAAGCAAAACAGCCGCACGCAGCCTTGGCATGCATGGCTATATTATACTATTTTAAAAATTTTCTGGCAAGCGTCAGCCTTTGGTAGGAAACACGCCCAGGCCTACGCTGACAGGCCTTTCCCTTCCGTCAGAAGGAGTATTTAAAATTTTTCCGTCCAGCACCATTTCGCTGCTGCCGCCGCCGTCAAAGTTAACGGCCTGCCATGCGCCGAGTTTTACAAGGTATGCAGCAAGCTCCTGCAAAGTCATCCCGGCAGAACTGCTGCTGCGTCCGTCCACAACCAGCAGAATAACGGTGCCGTCTTTTTTTACGCCTGCAGCAGTGCGGGGCGCACGCCCGCGGGCAATATCGTAGGCAATGTTTTCTTCCGCGCTGCGCACGTCAGCCCTGCCCTCCGCTACCAGCGAAGGCCCTGCGCCCACAACAAGTTCCGCTTCATCCGCGGTTTCATTGCCAAGCGTTTCACGCAGGCGCACGCGGTCGCCCACCTGTACGCGCTCCAGCACTTTTGCGGCCATGCCGTGCCCCGAAAGCACAACGCTGTCCTTATCAAGCTTCATGTTGCCTGCGCTGCTTACTTCCGTAACACGCCCGTTAGCGGCAATGCGTACCTCATAGCCGTACCGGTTGGTTTTTGTGCTTGGCCCGTAATAATGCGTGTACATCACTACGTCATCGGCAATGCGGCTGCGGTTAATACCCTTCACATCCAAAAACGTACCCAGTTTCGGGAAAAACGCACGCCCTTCATAAGCCAAATCCTGCATTACCATCGGCTTGCCGCCTGCAACAACCAGTGCGCTGCGCGGCTGGCTTTCCATGCCGAGCCATTCGCCGTCGAGCTTTAAGTTGCCGATAATCCAGCCGTCCGAATCAAAATACGAAGCGTTAACTGCCGCACGTGCACCGACGGCTTTGGCTGCCTTAAGCAAAGTTCCGCGGCCGTTTTTGTTAACCGCGCCGCTGAACGGTTTTAAAATATAGCGGTTTTTCGGGGCGATTTCCAAAATATTTACTTCCACCGGCAAACCGTTCATGTCCTCGCGGCGGTAAATATGCGTCAGGCCTTTGCCCATATCGCTGCTGGTAGATTCCACGCGGATGCGGAAAATATCCAGCACCAGACGGTTGGGCTGCTTCAGCACAAACACCTTGTGCTGCGCTTCGCTGTTTAAATCAACAATCAGGCGTGTTTTATCGCCCTTTTCCTGCAAGCGGGCCTTTTTAATAATCGGGTCTTTAACCCTGGAAACAATATCGTCGTCTACTTTTGCATCAAATTCCAGCACAAGCTGTTTTTTGGTGTTCTTAACTTCTTCATATTCAACCTTGCCGTCCAAATCCACAACAAAACGTATTTTGCTGGGGCTGCTGCTGAAGCGGAAATTTTCAACCTCCGCCGCCATTGCGGAAAGCGGCACCATAACAACAAGCAGCGCCGCGGCAAGCAGCCTGCCGAATGTTTTTAACATAACCTACCTCCGTGAAAAAACAATACACAGCCCGTAAGCTGTGTATTATAAAACCTAACTAATCAGTCGTTGCCGACAACAGAACCCGGGCGCAGATTGTTCAGCTCGCTGAGCGCCTTGCCGGTGCCCAAAGCCACGCAGTCCAGCGGGTTTTCCGCAACCGTTGTTTTAATACCGGTTTCCTCAGTCAGCAGCTGTGCCAGTCCGTCAACCAGCGCGCCGCCGCCGGTAAGCACCATGCCCTTATCGACAATATCTGCCGAAAGCTCCGGCGGGCATTTTTCCAGTACGCCGCGGATGGTGCCGATAATGGAATAAACAGGTTCGCGCAGCGCTGCGCGTGCATCTGCCGAAGTTACCTTAATGGTAGTAGGCCTGCCTGCAATAAGGTCACGCCCCTGCACTTCCATATCCGTGCATTTGCCGTTGGAAAGCACGGTAGCCACGTTCATTTTTATTTTTTCTGCCGTTGGTTCGCCAATCAGCACGTTGTAAACTTTTTTTACATAGCGCACAATCGCTTCGTCAAAAGCATCGCCGCCAACGCGGATGGAAGAATCAACAACCACGCCGCCGAGGCTTAAAATGGCAATATCCGTTGTGCCGCCGCCGATATCAATTACCATGCTGCCGCTCGGCACGCTGATGTCAAGCCCTGCGCCAAGCGCCGCTGCAAGCGGTTCTTCTATTAAATAAGTTTTGGATGCGCCTGCCTGCATAGCAGCTTCCAGCACGGCACGTTTTTCTACCGAAGTAATGCCTGTCGGAATGCACACCATAATGCGCGGCTTGCTGAAAAAGCTCTTGCCGGCCACACGTTCCACCACAAATTCCAGCATTTTCTGCGTTACGGTATAATTGGCAATTACGCCCTCTTTAAGCGGACGGATAACGGAAATGCTTTCCGGAACCTTGCCAATCATATCGCGGGCTTCGTTGCCCACAGCCAGAATTTTATTTTTGCTTCTGTTAATTGCCACAACGGAAGGCTCGTTAAACACGATGCCCTTGCCCTTGATGTACACCAGAAGATTGGCTGTACCAAGGTCAATGCCTATATCTACACTGTTAAAAAACATACTTTCACCTACTTTTAATCTTTCGTGCCAACGCGCTTAATATCCGCGCCGAGCCTGGTCAGTTTAGCTGCAATTTCTTCGTAGCCGCGGTCGATATGGTAAATATCGCAGATTTCCGTTGCCCCTTCGGCTACAAGCCCCGCAAGTATCATTGCCGCACCGGCACGCAGGTCGGTTGCCCTTACGGTGCAGCCTGTTAAATGGGCCGGGCCGGTAATAACGGCGCTGCGCCCTTCTGTTGTAATATTTGCCCCCATGCGGTTCAGTTCAACCACATGCATAAAACGGTTTTCAAAAACAGTTTCGGTAATTTTGCTGCGCCCTTCCGCAACGGAAAGCATGGCCATCATCTGGGCCTGCATATCCGTAGGAAAACCCGGATACGGCAGGGTTTTAATATCAACGGCCTTCAGCCTGCCGCTGCCGACAACGTGAATACGGTCGATATCTTCTTCCACCAGCGCACCGGCCTCACGCAGTTTGGCAATCAGCGGCTTCTGATGTTCCGGCAGTACATTTTCAATAATCACATCGCCGCCGGTCATTGCCGCCGCAATCATGTAAGTGCCTGCCTCAATGCGGTCGGGAATAACGGAATGCTGCACGCCGTGCAGCTCGGATACGCCTTCAATGGTAATAACGTTGGTACCGGCGCCGCGCACACGCGCACCCATCTGGTTAAGATAGTTGGCAAGGTCTACAATTTCCGGTTCTTCGGCCGGATTTTCCAAAACCGTAGTACCGTTTGCCATTGCTGCCGCCATCATAATATTTTCGGTTGCGCCCACACTCGGAAAATCGAGATAAATATTGGCACCGGTCATGCCTTCTGGCGCAGAAGCTTCAATATAGCCATGCCCCTGTTCAATTTTTACCCCCAGTGCTTCAAAGCCTTTTAAGTGCAAATCAATCGGCCTTGTGCCGATAGCGCAGCCACCCGGCTGGGAAATACGGGCATAACCCTTGCGTGCCAGAAGCGGCCCCATAACAAGGAACGAAGCGCGCATTGAACGCACAAGTTCATAAGGCGCTTCGCAGGAGGTAATTTCCCTGCTGTCAATTTTCAGCGTATGCGGCTCGGAAGCGTCAACCTTGATGCCAAGGCATTCCAAAACCGCGCAAATTGTGCGCACATCCTCCAGCGCAGGAATTTCATCCAGCCTGCTCGGCGAAGTACCAAGAATAGAAGCGGCAATAATAGGCAGCACGGCATTTTTGGCGCCGCTTGTTTTTACTGTGCCTACAAGGCGGTTGCCGCCTTTAACTATCAATCTTTCCAACTGCAAACTCTCCTGTTCTTAAAATCCATTCTATCAAAAGTGCATACTTTTCAAAATAAATATTTTCTGTAGTAGTTTATCACTTTTTTTACAGCTTGGCAATCTCTGCCGGATAAAAAAACGCCTGCCGTTTTTCTTAACGGCAAGCGCTTTTCAAAACAAATTTTCAGGCAATCAGATACCGCGGTCCTGCATTTTCAAACGGTCTGCCAAAATATTGTAATGGGTTTCCATTTCCATAATTTCTTTTTTAATACCGGCGATTACATCCGGGTCTTCTTCAACTTTCAGGCGTTCGCGCAGTTCTTTTATGCCCTGCTTCAACTGAAACATTTTATTTCCGGATACAGCATTAATTACATCAGCCACAGTAATCAACTCCCATCATTCTTTGTATTTTTATTATACCAAAATATGGGGCTGTAAGCAAAGTTTTATTCAAATGTTTTTTATGAAAATTAAATATAATTTCACAAATTCCCATAAGAAGGATTTATGCGGCTTAAATATTTAAAATTTTCATTTGAACTTAAAATTTGTTTTTGCCGCGCAGCAAATTTTAAACCCTGCTGCTTACGGCATAACATTTTATACAGCTGCTGTAAGTAGTTTTTTATACAAAAAGCGGATGGCATAAGCCATCCGCTTTTAAAGCTTTCCGTATTAAACTTATTAAGGTTAAGATTAGAAAGTGAAGTACAGTTCGGAGAAGATTACCTGATCGTCTGCATCGCCAGTCTGAGCTTCGGTGTCATAGTAGTTAACTACGCCAACGATGTTTTTAGCGAATGCATAGCTTGCGCCAACTGCCCAGCCTTTGTAACCGCCATCTTTAGTAAAGGTAGTTGCATCGGTGGTCGGATTGATGTAAGCGTTAGCGGACTGGTCGAAGTAGCTTACATGCAGGCCATAGGAACCCGGTTCGTCAGCGGAAGCGCCTTTCCAGGCGAGGTCTGCATACCAGCCGTCTTTACCCGGTTTTTCGCCATTGTATTCATGATCTTTATCGCCCCACATATATTCAGCAGAAAGAACGAAGTCAGGAGCGAAGTTATAGCTTGCACCAATGTTCCAGATTTCTTTATCGCCAACTACATTGAAAGCACCATCATGCTCGCCATTCTTTTTATAATTCCAGTAGCCAGCATCGTTTGCTTTATAGTAGGTTACATATGCGTTAACTGCACCAAGGTCAGCTTCAACGCCTGCTACATAAAGACGGTCGGAAGAAGCTTCAAGATATTCTTCGGAAGGACCTTTAGCAGCGATACCGAATACTTTTACGTTATCGCCATAGGAAGCTTTAACGCCATCGATGTAGGAATCAAGTACGTTACCGGTATGGGTTACTTCGTCCCAACGGCCAGCCTGTACATCAATGCCGCCAACACGGCCGTTCAGATAAGCACGGTTCAGTTTAACTTCATCTTCACCGCTTTCGCTGTGCATGAATTCCTGAGTGTTCTGGAGCATGCCGGTATAGGTCCAGTCTTCGTTAACCTGGCCGGTTACCCACAGACGGGTACGAAGGTTGGATTCGTCAGCGTCGTTGTCGCGGCTTACATAGTTATAACGAATCTGGCCGGTGATTTTTACGTTGTCAGCTTTTTTCTCAAGGTTAGCAACGCGAACGCCGAGGCTGTCGAGTTCGTCAGCAAATTCAGCGGCTAATTTGTCTACGTTAGCGCCTTTTGCCATTGCTTTAGCAACAATCTGAGCCATTTCATAACGGGTCATCAGTTTGTCGCCGCCGTAGGTGCCGTCGGGATAACCGTCAACTACACCAGCAGCTGCCAGTTTGTTTACTGCGTCATAAGCCCAATGACCTGCCGGTACATCGGAGAACGGATTTGCGGCATAAGCGCTTGCAGTTACGCCAAGAGCCATAGCCATTGCGAGAACTAAAGATTTTTTCATTTTGCCATTCCTCCAGGGAAATAAATTTTTTACCCTTTCAGAAACCTTTTGCGCAAAACTTTCCGTTTCGGTTTTTTATGCGCGAGTTGCCGTGTTTCCTCTGCATCCAACCAATACAGTCCGCAAATTGCAAACGGTTTTTAAAAGGATGTGTACACTTTACCATAATTTCACAATGCCGTCAAGAACATTTTACAATTTTTAGTGAATTTTTATCAGTTTTTTCTGCATAGAAAAACAGGCAGCACATAAAGCGCTGCCTGTTTGTAAATAATTTTACATTATTTGCTGAAAGCGTCCGTTAACGGAGGAACAATCTGTTTTTTGCGGGAGAGTACGCCCGGCAGGTAGTAATGGCCTTCTGCTTCCGGTTTACCGAAAGCTTCCGTAACTTTTGCCTGGTTTACACCGGCAACCAGAAGGTCGGTAGCTTCGGAAAGAATGTCGGTTACCATCAGGAAGGACAAATCAAAGCCTTCGGTTTCGCGCATGGCTTCCAGTGCCGCTAAAAGTTCCGGCATTTTATCCAGCCCCTGCTGGCGGCCCATAATGTTAATCTGTGCCACGCTGGCTTTGGTTTCGCCGAAATCAAATTCTTTCAAATCGGTACGTACCAGTTCGTCCGCGGTTAAACGGGCAATAACGGAGCCCTGTTTCAGTTCTTCCATGGCATAGGCTTCCAAATCCTCAAGCCCGGCAATTTTTTGCAGTTTTGCCGCAGCGTCCTTATCCTGCTGAGTGGTGGTCGGGCTGCGGAAATACAGGGTATCGGAAATAATTGCCGATAAAAGCAGGCCTGCAATTTCGCTCGGCAGTTCCACTTTGTGTGCTTCTGCCATACTGGTAATAATGGTTGCCGTGCAGCCTACGGGTTCTTCGCGGATATAAATAGGAGCCGCGGTATGCAGGCCGCCCATGCGGTGATGGTCAATTACCTCAATGATTTCAGCTTCTTCGCTGCCTTCAACGGCCTGTGCGCGTTCGTTATGGTCAACAAGAATAAGCTGGGTTTTGTCGGGTTTCAGCAGGCGTACCTTGTCAATCATGCCAATGTAGCGGCCGCCTTCCACAACCGGGTAGGAGCGGAAATTGGTATCGAGCATGGCATTTTTAACATCGTCCAGAAGTTCGTTGTTGTTGAAGGAAACAACGCTTGTAGTCATTAAGTCTTTAACCGGTGCGTCCAGCAGCTGGCTGTAATCAACAGCGCCGGTTTCGTTTTCCTGTGCGCAAAGTTCTTTATAGAAGCATTTGGCAAGGTCGGTTACGGTAACAACGCCTTCAATGTTTTCCGGCGTGCCTACAGGCATGCAGCGCACGCCGTAGTCGGTAAACAAATGGCTTACCTCACGCAGTTTGGTTTCGCCGTTAAGCATGGGCACTGCAATCAGTTCCACATCTTTCAGACGGGGGTACATATCCTCAATTAAAACCGGTTCTTCCACGCCGAAATAATTAAGAACATACTGTGTTTCAGGGTTCAGCGCACCTGCGCGAGCCGCAACGGCATTAACGCCAAGCTGCCTTTTTAACCACGCATAGGCAACTGCGGAGCAGATAGAGTCCGTATCCGGGTTGCGGTGGCCGATGACATATACTGGTTTATCCACGTTCAGCACTTCCTTTTTGCAGGCAGACCTGGCTGCCGTAATGATTTTTAGTGTAATAATTATTATATCATAAAAAACTTTAAATTACCGCTGAAATTTTGTTTATTTGGCGCGTTTATCGCCCAGCGTTGCCAAAAGTTCCGCCGGGTTAATGTTATGGTAGGCCAAAAGCACAAGGCAGTCATACCACAGGCCGCTCATTTCGTCCAGCACTTCCGTCCTGCTGTCATTTTTAGAGGCAATAATGGTGCTCGAAGTATCTGCGCCAAGCTGTTTTAAAATTTTATCCTGTCCGGACATAACCAAATGCCTTGCAGCGGAATTATCGCCGCCGGACCGGCGTTTATAGCAGATTAAGCGGTAAATTTCGGCAAGTACGCCGTGAATGCCGTCAGGCTCTGGCACGGGCAGGCTGCCGCTTTTCCATACCGGCTGCGTAAATACGCCCAGCCCGCTGCGCCCAGGCAGTGCTTTTACCAGAAGCACCGTACCATTTTTGCCGGCAGTAATTTCCGTAACCGAAAAAGCTGCGCCGTCTTCCGCTGCGTTATAGGCTTTTTTTGTTTCCGGGTCATACAGCCACAGGCTGCCGTTTTCCGCCGTGCGCGCCAGTGCTTCGCCGTCCATTTTAACAAGCGCCAGCACCTCGTCCGTACCGGCATCCTGCACTATGGCGTTAATATAGCCGTGAACATTAAATTTTAAAGCTGCAAAATCAATTTTCATCTTTTCCGCCTTCTCTTAAAACGGGCATTACGGAGTTATACCCGTCCGCTCCGTATACCAGGCAGCGCTTTACGCGCGAAATGGTTGCCGTGCTGGCGCCTGTTTTCTCCACGATTTCTTCATAAATGCAGCCGGCATCAAGCATTCTGGCAACCTCCAGACGCTGCGCCATTGCTTTTAATTCGGTAATGGTACAAATATCTTCAAAAAAATTTGAGCATTGCTGTTCATCTTTTAAACTTAAAACAGCCCTAAACAGCTGCGCGGTTAATTTATCCCTGGTTTTTGCAGGCATGGCTGTCCTCCTTGGTTAACACCCGTAAAATTTTAAATTGGATATTTTCTATCCTTTCTTACTTTAATACTTTATTTTATAAAAAGTCAAGTAATTTTAACGGATTTTAAGAAAAATTTTATTGACAGATTTGTAAATAACGTGTATGATTGGTACATCAACTTCATACAAACATTCATCAAGAGTAGCCGAGGGACTGGCCCGATGACGCTACGGCAACCATCCTTAGTGAAACGGTGCCAAATCCAACGGAACATTCCGGCAGATGAAAGAGGTCTTAAAACTTGTACCCTTCACCTGTTCGTGAAGGGTTTTTTAGTACCTTAGAAAAGAAAGAGGAACACCGCATGATTGAATTAGTAAATGTAGAAAAAACTTACCACACCTCCTCGGGTGACATTCACGCCTTAAAGCGTACCAGCCTTACCATTAACCAGGGCGAAATTTTTGGCATTATCGGCCTTTCAGGCGCAGGCAAATCCACGCTTATCCGCTGCATTAACATGCTGGAAGTGCCGACCGCCGGGCAGGTTTTTGTAGACGGCGAAGAACTTACCGCCATGACGGAAACGCAGCTGCGCAAAGCACGCCAGAATATCGGCATGATTTTTCAGCATTTTAACCTGCTTGCCAGCCGCACCGTTTTTGACAACATTGCCTTTCCGCTGGAAATTCAGGGGCTTGGCAAAGATGAAATCAAAAAGCGCGTGGAACCGCTGCTGGAGCTTGTACAGCTTCAGGACCGCGCCGACCATTACCCCAGCCAGCTTTCCGGCGGGCAGAAACAGCGCGTAGGCATTGCCCGCGCCCTTGCCAGCAACCCGAAAGTTCTGCTGTGCGACGAAGCAACAAGCGCGCTTGACCCGCAGACCACCAAATCCATTTTGAATCTGCTGCGCGACATCAACCAGCGTTTAAACCTTACCATAGTAATGATTACGCACCAGATGGAGGTTGTAAAGGAAATCTGTGACCGCGTAGCCGTTATTGAAAACGGCAGCATTATAGAAGAAGGCAATATGGTGGATGTATTTACCAACCCGCAGAACCAGACTACCAAGGAATTTGTTAAGAGCGTCGATAAAAACACCCTTCCGGAATCACTTAAAAGCACGCCTGTCAGCAGGGAATACTTTGAAGGCGCAAACCTCGCCGTGCGCTTGTCCTTCTTCAGCGGCAACGCCGACAAGCCCATTGTTTCAGGCATGATTAAACGCTTCGGCGTAGACGCAAACATTATTTCCGGCAACACCGACCAGCTTAAAGACCGCATTTACGGCAACCTGCTGATTGTTATTGAAGGCCCGCAGAAAGCCCTCGAGGACTCGCTGGATTATTTAAACAGCCAAAATCTGCAAGTGGAGGTAATTGGTTATGTCAAATGAAATGATTGAACTTTTAATAAAATCCTTTTGGGAAACCGGCTACATGGTTGTTGCTTCCACCGTGCTGGCAAGCCTTATCGGCATACCGCTGGGCATTATCCTTACGGTAACGCGCAATGGGCATATTCTGCCGAATACCGTTATCAACTCCGTGCTGGGCGTTATTGTTAACGCCACCCGTTCCACCCCGTTTATTATTTTAATGGTAGCCATTATTCCGCTTACCCGTATGCTGGTTGGTTCTTCCATCGGCACTACGGCCGCCATTGTGCCGCTTACCATTTCCGCAGCGCCGTTTATTGCGCGCGTTATCGAATCTTCGCTGCTTGAAATTGACCACGGCGTTATCGAAGCCGCGCAAAGCATGGGTGCAAGCCCGATGCAGATTATTTACAAGGTTCTGCTGCCGGAAGCACTGCACTCCATCGTGCTCGGCATTACCCTTGCGGTTATCGCCCTTATCGGTTATTCCGCCATGGCTGGCGTGCTCGGCGGCGGCGGCCTCGGCGACCTTGCCATCCGCTACGGCTACCAGCGTTTCCAGCCGGATGTAATGATTGTTACCGTTGTTATCCTGATTCTCATGGTACAGCTCATTCAGTTTATCGGCGACACGCTCAGCAAAAAACTTAACAAAACCAAATTATAATGTTAGTAATTTATTTTAATTTTAATATTTTAGAGGAGGATTACTATGAAATTAAAAAGAATTTTGGCCGCACTGGCGGTTGGCACTCTGGCACTCGGCATTTTTGGCTGCGGCGGCAGCGAGAAAGCAGCGGATACTTCCGCACCCGTTAAGGTAGGCGTTACCGCAGGCCCCCATGCCGAAATTATGGACGAAGTTAAAAAACTGGCTGCCAAAGACGGCTTAAACATAGAAGTTGTGGAATTTAACGACTTTGTAACGCCGAACATTGCCTTGCAGCAGGGCGAAATTTTTGCCAACAGCATGCAGCACAGGCCTTACCTTGACGCCACGCTGAAAAAAGAACCCGGCTTTGAACTGGTTGAAGTTTTTAAAACCGTAAACTTCCCCATGGCGGTTTATTCCGATAAAATCAAAAAAGGTGAAGCCATTCCCGACGGCGCAACCATCGGCATCCCGAATGACCCTTCCAACGGCGGCAGAGCGCTTTTGCTGCTTGCCGAGCAGAAATTAATTGAAGTTAAGGATATTAATGACGTTACCACCTCCGTTGCCGATATTACCGGCAACCCGCATGGCTATAAATTCCTTGAACTTGACGCTGCCACCATTCCCCGCAGCCTGCCGGACGTAACCGTTGCCGTTATTAACGCCAACTACGCTCTGCCTGCAGGGCTGAACCCCATGACGGATTCCTTGATGGTTGAAGGCGCGGCTTCCCCGTACATCAACATTTTTGTAACCAAAAAGGAAAATGCCGCCGACCCGCGCATTAAGCAGCTGCAAAAAATCTATCAGTCCGCCGAAGTTGAAAAATTCATTAATGACCACTTTAAAGGCTCCGTTACTGTCGGCTGGAAATAAAATATTAAAAATAAAAGCGTCCCTTGCGGGCGCTTTTTGTTTGAGGTGAACCATGAAACGTATTTTGCATTTATTAGTTTTGCTTATAATTGCTTTGTGCTTTATGCCCGCCGCCTATGCGGAAAACCCCGTTGACCGCCCCGTGAACACCAGCAGCCTTGACGATATATTTGCCAGCCGCGGCGTAAACGGTACCATTGTAATTTATGACGTACAGAAAAACGGTTACTGGCTGCACAACGCCGGGCGTGCGGCAGAGCGTTTTTACCCCGCCAGCACGTTTAAAATTTTTAACAGCCTTATCGGTTTAAGCGAAGGCGTTGTTAAAGATGCGGACGAAGTTTTTTACCGTTATGGCGGCGAACCGGTGTACCTTGAAAGTTGGAAAACCGACGCCAGCCTGCGCAGCGCCATAAAACTTTCGCAGGTGCCAGCCTATAAAGAACTGGCGCGCCGCATCGGTACGGAACGCATGCAGGCCAACATTAAAAAGCTGCACTACGGCAACGAAAGCATTGGCAGTAAAATCGACAGTTTCTGGCTGGAAGGGCCGCTTAAAATCAGCGCGCTGGAGCAGGTAAAGCTGCTTACAGCTCTTGCCCGCAGGCAATTACCCTATCCGCAAAAGGCGCAGCAGCAGGTTTGTGACATTACCGTACTAAAACAAACCGATGCTTACACGCTGCACGGCAAAACCGGCTGGGCAGCGGACAACATAAAAACCCCGGTGGGCTGGTTTGTCGGCTGGGTTGAAAAAGACGGTGGCCTGTATGTTTTTGCCATGAACATGGATTTAACCGACGCCGCAGAATTGCCGTTAAGAGAAAGTATAACACTGGAGTGCCTTCGAACTTTAAAACTTTTATAAAGCAGTTTATAATTATACTAAGCAGTAATTGAAAGAAGGGATACTATGGCATATTTAGGCGAAGATATTAAAAAACTCGGTTTTGGGCTGATGCGCCTGCCGAAAACCGGCGAGGCCATCGACATTGAACAAACCAAAAAAATGGTAGATATGTTCTTGGAAGCAGGCTTTACCTATTTTGACACGGCGTGGGCTTACCCCGGCAGCGAAGACGCTATCCGCCAGGCGCTGGTAGAACGCTACCCACGTGAAAAATTTCAGCTTGCAACCAAAAACGCCGCCTGGATTAACTGCAAAACGCGCGAAGAAGCAGTTAACCAGTTTGAAACCAGTTTAAACCAAACCGGCGCAGGCTATTTTGATTTTTACCTTCTGCACAACCTCGGCGAAAGCCGCACCAAATATTTTGACGACTTTGATATGTGGAGCTTTGTGCAGGAACAAAAAGCCAAAGGGCTGATTAAGCACGTTGGTTTTTCCTTCCACTCCACACCGGAGGAACTGGACGAAATTTTAAACGCGCACCCCGAAATGGAATTTGTGCAGCTGCAAATTAACTATGCCGACTGGGATTACCCCGCCGTGCAAAGCCGCCGCTGCTACGAAGTAGCACGCAAACACGGCAAGCCCGTTATCATTATGGAACCGGTTAAGGGCGGCATGCTCGCCAATCCGCCGGAAAGCGTACAGAAAATTTTAAAAGATGCCGAGCCGGAAATGTCCGTGGCAAGCTGGGCCATCCGCTTTGCTGCGCATCTGGAAGGCATTATTACCGTGCTCAGCGGCATGAGCAATGTTGAGCAGATGCAGGACAACCTTTCTTACATGAAGGATTTTAAAGGCCTTTCCGCCGCCGAAGAAGCAACGCTGAAACAGGCACAGGAGGCGCTGGCAAAAATTCCGCTCATTCCCTGCACTACCTGCAACTACTGCGCCAAGGTCTGCCCCATGAATATCGGCGTAAGCGGCAGCTTTACGGCAATGAACTATTACACGCTGTATAAGGATTTGGCCGCTGCCAAACACCAGGAAAACTGGCTTGTTACTGGCCACGGCAAAAAGAAGGCCGCCGAATGTATTAAATGCGGCGCGTGCGAAAAAGCCTGCCCGCAGCATATTAAAATCTGCGAAGAACTGGTAAAGGTTACTGAAACCCTGGGCTGATATGTTAAAACAGAAGCATCCGTTTTATAAACGGGTGCTTTTTTATGTGCTTTGGCAGAATTTTGTGATATAATGGGAACGCTTAATAAATTTTACCATGTTTTAAGGAGCAGCTATGAGCCGTAAACCTTTTGTGCCCGCAGCCCTTTTGGGCAAACTGTGGCGCTGCATAATAGAATTTGAAATGCTGAAGGAAGGCGACCGCGTGCTGATTGGCTTAAGCGGCGGCAAAGACAGTATGTTTTTAACGGCCGCGCTGGCCGAAGTGCAGCAGTATGCGCCTTTTAAGTTTGACCTTGCCTGCTACACGGTTGATACCATGTTCAGCACCGATTTTCCCAAAGCTGCTTTGGAAAGCTTCTGCGCGCAGTACGGGCTTAAACATTACAGCAGCAAAGTTGATGTTACCGAAGCATGGCAGCACCGCACCAACACGCCGTGCTTTACCTGCGCTTATTTCCGCCGCGCAGCCACCAACCGCACGGCGCTGGAGCTGGGCTTTAACAAAGTTGCCTGGGCGCACCACCATGATGACGCCGTGGAAACCTTCTTTTTAAACCTTGTTGCCAGCGGCCAGCTTAAAACCTTTCTGCCGGTAACGCCGCTTTCACGCACGGGGCTTACCTTAATACGCCCGCTTTTATATTACCGCGAAGCTGAAATCATCAGTATGGTTGACGAGCTTAACCTGCACCCGCTGAAAAACCCCTGCCCCTACGACGGCCACACCAAACGCCAGGAAGCCAAAGAACTGCTGCGCTCGCTGCAGGGCTTCAACGCTGAAGCGTACGACCATCTGGCGGCAGCCATGCGTTTTGCCAATGCCGAACTTTGGCCTGCCAAATGCGGCAAAACGGAACTGGCAGATAAATTCCACGCATTTTGGCAGCAAAAGCGCAAAAACAGGCAGGAATAACGACGCCCGCAGCGAATATAAGTTTTTGTATGACATTTTGACCGGAGGTTTTTTATGACAGTAAAAGAGTTTAAACATGATTATTTCAGCTTTAAAGGGCGTTTGAACCGCAAGCCCTTTTTAATGCGCCTGATGATGCTTGGCGCCATCAGTATCTTTTTTGTTTTAATCGTTATCAACGCCGAACCGCACCTTAAGGAAGACCCCGCGCATTTTGCCACCAACGTGCGCAAATCGCTGGTGTTCTGGGTTTATTATATTCCGCTGATTATTGCCAGCATTTCGCTCGGCGTGCGCCGCCTGCACGACCTTAATTTAAGCGGCTGGTGGATGCTTCTGGGTTCCGGCGCGCTTTTAAGCACCGTAAACACCGGCAACACCGCCATTGACCTTGCAGCAGCAATTTTATTTTACATTGCCCAGCTTTTCAATCTGTTCCTGATTTTCTTCCGCGGCACCAAAGGGCCTAACCGCTTCGGCGAAGACCCCGTACCCCAGCCCGTAAAAGAAAAGAAGAAAACCAAAGAAGAACGCCGCGCCGAAGCCAAGGCACGCAAAGAAGCTGCCGAAGCAGAAAAACGTGCCGACGAAGAACTGGAACGCGAAATTGCCGAAGCGCATCCCGACTGGGACGAATACGACCGCTATGACGCCATGCAGGACGCCAAAGCCAAACGCGAAGCCGAAAAAGCAGCGGCAGAAGTTAAAGACGGCACCGAAAACAAAGAAAGCAAATAATTGTACAAAAAATCCCGCCAAAAGCGGGATTTTTATTTTATGCGTATTTTGTTTTAAACTAAAGTATAAATTTGGTGCTGCTGCGCCTTACCAGGCCAGTACTTCCACGCCGGTATCTGTAACAAGCACCGTGTTTTCCCACTGGGCCGACATGCTGCCGTCCTGCGTATAAACAGTCCAGTCGTTTGAAGCGTCGATAAACACATCGCGGCGGCCGGCGTTAATCATCGGCTCAACCGTAAATACCATGCCCGGCACCATCAGCATGCCGGTATTTTTTTTGCTGTCGTGGCACACAAAAGGTTCTTCGTGGAAATCCACACCAACGCCATGCCCGCCAAATTCCGTTACCACGCTGTAACCATGCTTGCGTGCAAACGGGGCAATGGCAGCGCCGATATCGCCGATAAAGGCCCACGGTTTGCAGGCTTCCACGCCGCGGCGCATACATTCTTTGGTAATGGCAACCAAATCCTGATTCGGCTTGGAAACCTTGCCAATCATAAACATGCGCGAAGCATCGGCATAATAACCGTTGTAAATAGTGGTTACGTCAACGTTAACAATGTCGCCGCTTTTGAGCACCGTTTTATCGGGAATACCGTGGCAAACCTGGTCATTAACCGAAGTGCAGATGCTTTTAGGAAAGCCGTAAAAACCGAGGCAGGCCGGAATACCGCCGCTTTTGGTAATAAAATCATACGCCAGTGCGTCAATTTCTTCCGTCGTCATGCCGGCTTTAATTTTTTGGGCAATCAAATCAAGGCAGGCATTGTTAATCTTGGCTGCCGCACGGATGCCTTCAATCTGTTCCGGCGTTTTTATCATATCCATATCGGGAACTTCGCAGCCTTTGGCCTTGAATTCGGCTATTTTTGCTTTTATTACTTCAATATCCATAAAAATCTCCTTTAATACAAATTTAATTTTATAGTGCTATTATAACACATATAACATAAAGTGACAGCACAAAGTCAGCTTATGCTTACAAATTATTTTTCTATTATTTTTTGTTTCTTTATGTTAAAATATTGTTAGTTTTTGTATAAGGAGGAGCCGATGGAAGCTATTTATTCCAACATTGCCGATTTTATCCTGCATTTTGACCGTTACCTGCCCGTTGTTATGGAAGCCTACGGGCACTGGATTTACGCATTTTTGTTCATTATTGTTTTTTGTGAAACAGGGCTTGTGGTAACGCCGTTTCTGCCGGGCGATTCGCTTTTGTTTGCCTGCGGCGCGCTGGCGGCATCTGCCGAAGGGCTCAGCCTGCCGCTTCTGGCCGTTATTTTCCTTGTGGCTTCAATCACTGGCGATGCCTGCAACTACGAGATAGGCAAGCACCTGGGGCATAAAATACTTGCCGCCAATTCAAAGCTGATTAAGCCGGAGTACGTAAAAAAAGCCGAAGACTTTTATGCCAAGCACGGCCACAAAGCTATTTTCCTGGCCCGTTTTGCCCCGATTGTGCGTACCTTTGCGCCTTTTGTAGCAGGCATCGGCACCATGCACTACCGCACCTTTGCCATTTACAATGTCAGCGGCGCCTGCACCTGGGTATTTTTATTCCTCGGCGGCGGCTACTTTTTCGGAAACATTCCGTTTATCAAACAAAACTTTTCGTATGTAACCATGGGCATTATTCTGTTTTCGCTTACCCCGATTATTTTTGAGGTTATCCGCAGCAGGCGTGCCAAATAACGAAAGAAGGCTGAAAGATGTATTATTTTACCAGTGACTACACTACCGGCTGCACGCCGGAAATTTTAGAAGTTTTGGGAGCAACCAATCTTGAAGAAACATCAGGCTACGGCGAGGACGCATACTGCGAAGCTGCCCGCGCGCTGATTCAGAAAGAATGCGGCCGCCCGGATGCGGACGTTTATTTTATGATGGCTGGCACGCAGACCAACCTGACTATTATCTCCGCCTCCCTGCGCCCCTTCCACGGCGTTTACGGCACTGCGCGCAGCCATATTAACACGCACGAAGCCGGCGCCATTGAACGCAGCGGCCACAAGGTGCTTGTAGTGCCCGATGAGGACGGCAAAATTACCGCCGCCCAGATTGTCGCCGAACAGGAAAAATACCTGCACGACCCCAGCCGCGAGCATATTGTAATGCCTAAAATGGTTTATATTTCGCAGCCTACGGAAACCGGCACGCTGTACAGCAAAAAAGAACTGGAAGATTTATACGCCGTATGCAAGCAGTATAATTTATACCTGTTTATTGACGGTGCACGCCTCGGTTACGGGCTTACTTCTCCCGCCTGCGATTTTACCATGCAGGACATTGCCAATAACTGCGACGTGTTCTATATTGGCGGCACCAAATGCGGTATGCTTTTCGGCGAAGCGGCAGTTGTTTTAAACCCTGCCATTAAAGAAGATTTTATTCCGCTGATGAAACAGTGCGGCAGCGTACTTGCCAAAGGCCGCCTGCTTGGCATTCAGTTTGAAGCTATGTTCACCAACGGTTTATACTACCGTATCTGCAAACAGGGTATTGATACTGCCATGCAGATTAAAGCCGTGCTTAAAGAATGCGGCTTTGAATTCTTGACTGATTCACCCACCAATCAGCAGTTCATCATCATTACCAAAGAAATGTACGAAAAAATAAACAGCCATTTTAAACTCGGCCTTTATGAAAACCTGCCTGACGGCAGAGTGGCCGCCCGTATCTGCACCAGCTGGTCTACCTCACAGGATGCTGTTGACAAGCTGTGCAAGTTTATTAAAGAGCTGTAAGAAAGTAAATATAACTTTCCGGCAAAAGGTTTATATAGCCTTTGCAATTTACTGAAAAAGTAAGAATAGTTCAAATAAAATATTTATATTGTGAGGCGACAGATAAAAACTGCGGCGGATAAAATCAAGGCTTAAAAGTACGAGAGTCCGGTGCCGCGCCCGGACGAAATCGGAGAAGCCGCAACATTTTTACTGAGCCGTATCAAGATAAATATTTTGTTTGAACAAAACAACAATGTATTGCTATTATACTCATATACGCAAAAACACCGCTGTAAAAGCGGTGTTTTTATTTGCAACGTATTTTGTTATTGTATTTTGCTGCGCTACTTTTTGCTCCACAGCCATATTTCGCGGCACAGCCAGATAATGAACACGCCGCAGAAATCAAGCACAATATCGGTAACCTGCGCCGTACGCCCCGGCACCGAAAGCTGAATGTACTCATCCGCTACGGCAACGGCCAGCCCCAAAAACAGGATATAGCCGGATGCCACACGGTTGGACACGCGCCAGCTGATAAAGGTATTAACCATAATCATTGCCAGAACGGCAAATTCCACAAAATGTGCCAGCTTGCGCAGGCGTGCTTCCAGACGGTCTACCGGCATCGGGTCGCCGATAGCGGCATACAGGCTGTCAAGCCACTGGGCCAGCAGCCCGCTTGCTTTGTATGAGGTTTCCGCAGGCAGCGAAGAATTAAAAAAGATAAAACCTGCAAACAGCACTAACAGCAGCAGCCATAAAAATTTTTTCATTTATACGCGCCGCCCTGTTACTGATTGCGTGTAAGCAAATCCATTACCATCATGTTGCTTACAACGCCTATGCCGCCCGGCACCGGAGTGTAAGCCGAGGCCTTGCCTACAACGGCAGGGTCAACGTCGCCCACCAGTTTGCCGTCAACGGCGTTAATGCCAACGTCCACAACAACTGCGCCTTCTTTAATCATATCGGGCGTTACAAAGCAGGGCTTGCCTACTGCCGCAACGATAATATCCGCCTGGCGGGTAATTTCGGCAATGTTTTTGGTTTTGCTGTGGCAGATGGTAACGGTGGCGTTTTTGTTTAAAAGCAAATTGGCAACCGGTTTGCCTACAACATTGCTGCGGCCGATTACAACGGCATGCTTGCCTTCCAGTTCAATGCCGTAATGTTCAAGCGTTGCCATGCAGGCACGCGGCGTGCAGGGTGACATTTTGCCATAGCCAAGGTACATATCGCCCACGTTTTTCACGTTCAGGCAGTCCACATCCTTGCTGGCAGTAACTGCCGCGCCGATTGTATCGCTGTCCAGCGGTTTGGGCATCGGCATCATCGGCAGCACACCGGTAACGTAACGGTTGTGGTTCATGCGGGCAATGTCGCGCAGCAAATCCTCCTGTTTGGTATCGGCAGGATATAAAAGTTCTTTAACATAAATGCCCATGCTTTCAGCAAGTTTCATTAAACGGTCTTTGTAAACGTGCGAAGCCGGGTCATCGCCGACAACAATAATTGCCAGCGTTACTTTACGCCCTTTGCCAAGCGCATTGGCCACACGCTGCATAATGGTTTCGCGGTAAGCATCGGCAGCGGGTTTTCCCCTCATAATCAAAGTTTCCATAACAGTTCTCCTTAAAACAGTCCGCTTATTACGCCGTCGTCGCTTACGTCAATTTTTTCGGCCGCAGGAACTTTCGGCAGGCCCGGCATGGTCATAATATCGCCGGTTAATACTACCACAAAGCCTGCGCCGGCTGCGATACGGCAGTTTTTAATAGTAATTTCAAAGCCTTCCGGGCGGCCCAGAAGTGCCGGGTCATCCGAGAAGGAATACTGGGTTTTGGCCATGCAGACAGGCAAATGCCCATAGCCCATTTTTTCAAAGTCCTTCAAAGCATTGTTTGCTTCTTTGGTGTAGTTTACGCCCACTGCACCGTAAATCTTTTTGGCAATGGTTTCAATTTTTTCTTTCAGGCTCAGTTCTTCGCCGTACAGAAGTTTAAAATCGGCTTTGCCGCTTGTTGCCAGCGCCACAACTTCTTTCGCCAGTTCAATGCCGCCTTCGCCGCCTTTGGCAAATACTTCCGAAAGCGCAACGTTTACACCGTGTGCGGCGCAGTGGCTGCGGATGGCTTCCAGTTCTTCCGGGGTATCCTGTTCAAAGGCGTTAATGGCAACAACCAGAGGCAAACCGTACTGCTTAATGTTTTCGATATGCTTTTCAAGGTTGACAATGCCGCGTTTTACAGCTTCCACATCCGGAGTTGCAAGGTCTGTTTTCGGCACGCCGCCGTGCATTTTAAGCGCGCGTACGGTTGCAACCAGCACAACTGCATCCGGTTTTAAACAAGCATAACGACATTTAATGTCAAAGAATTTTTCTGCGCCAAGGTCTGCGCCAAAGCCTGCTTCCGTAATAGTGTAATCGGCAAGTTTGAGCGCCGTTTTGGTTGCCATTACGCTGTTGCAGCCGTGGGCAATATTGGCAAACGGGCCGCCGTGAATAATGGCAGGCACATTTTCCAGAGTCTGTACAAGGTTCGGTTTTACAGCGTCTTTTAACAGTGCCGCCATTGCGCCCTGTGCTTTAAGCATACCTGCGGTAATGGGGTTGCCGCTGTAATCGTAAGCTACAATAATTTTGCTCAGGCGTTCTTTTAAATCGTGCAGGCCGGTTGCCAGGCACAAAATAGCCATAACCTCCGAAGCTACGGTAATATCAAAGCCGTCCTGGCGCGGTACGCCGTGCGCTTTGCCGCCGAGGCCGACAACTATGTTGCGCAGCTCGCGGTCATTCATATCGACAACACGTTTCCACACAATGCGGCGCGGGTCGATATTAAGCGCATTGCCCTGCTGAATATGGTTGTCAAGCATGGCTGCCAGAAGCATATGGGCAGATGTTATGGCATGGAAATCGCCGGTAAAATGCAGGTTAATGTCCTCCATAGGCACAACCTGAGAATAGCCGCCGCCTGCTGCGCCGCCCTTAATGCCCATGCAGGGGCCGAGCGAAGGTTCGCGCAGGGCCACAATAACTTTTTGCCCGATTTTGGCAAGCCCCTGTGCCAGGCCTACCGTAGTGGTGGATTTACCTTCACCGGCAGGGGTCGGGGTAATGGCCGTAACCAGAATAAGTTTGCCGTCAGGCTTATCCTGCACTCTTTTAATTAAATCCATGGAAAGTTTTGCCTTGTAGCGTCCGTATAACTCAATATCTTCCTCACCGATGCCGAGTTTTCCGGCAACTTCAGTAATGGGCAGCATATGCGCCTTTTGAGCAATTTCAATATCCGATAACATCTTGGTACCTCCCTTTTCTGCACTTAAATAACTATATCTTTGTTTTATTCTCTGCCGGAGTTCCTTTTTCCTTCCGGTAGAGATAAATTATTCAAACCATATTTCCAGTTTTGTGCCTTCCGCGGCAACAGTTCCCGGCGGCAGCGACTGCTTCTTCGCCCTGCCGCTGCCGTAAGGCACCAGCACCAGATGCCCGCGCTGCACCAGTTCTGCCGTCTGGCGCATGTCAAGCCCGGTAAAATCCGGTATCTTTACTTTGTTGTCCGGCAAAAATTCCATTACCGGCACTTTAACGGCTTTGGCCTTGTCTTTGGCGTCTTCCTCAAAAGAAGGCAGCCCTTCGTGCGTGCTTGGCTGAATGCCTTTGGCAACAAGTATCTGCTGCAAAGTATCCTTAAATACCGGCGCCGATACCTGCGAACCGTAAAACGCGCCCTGCGGCGTATCAAGCATTACCAGCATCGCATACTGCGGATTGGCTGCCGGAACAAAGCCCACAAAAGACGCTATGTATTCGCCCGGGGCATAGCCCCCCTGCTCGGCAAGTTTTTCTGCCGTACCGGTTTTGCCCGCAATCTGATAGCCTGCAATATGCGCCGGTTTGCCGCCGCCCTCGCTGACTACTTTTTCCATCATCATGCGCATCTGCCCGGCAACATCTTCGGTAATAACGCGGCGCACAACCTTCTTCTGCCCCTGGCGCAGCACGCGCCCGTCAGGCATTACAATTTTATCAATAATGTAAGGCTCCAGAAGTTCGCCGCCGTTGGCAATGGCGCAAATGGCGCGCAGCATTTGCAGCGGCGTTACGGCAATGCCCTGCCCGATGGCCATGGTGGCAATATCAGGCTCATACATATCTTCCGGCCTGTACAAAATGCCGCTTTCCTCGCCTGGCAGTTCAATGCCCGTCGGCTGGCCGAAACCGAACTTTTTGCTGTAATCAATCATCTGGTTTGCGCCGAGCTGCATGCCCAGCTGCACCATACCGGTGTTGATGGAGTATTTAATAATATCCTCAAAGGGCACCTGCCCGCGCCCTTCTCCGTCCCAGTTGCGGATAACGCGGTCGGCAATTTTAATGCTGCCCTTGTCCTCAAACACGGTCTGCGGCGTTATGATGTTTTCACTCAGCCCCATGCAGCCTACAATCGGTTTAAAAACAGAACCCGGCTCGTAAATAATGGAAATTGCCCTGTTAGTCCACGTTGAAACGGGGTATTCGCCAAAATCGTTAGGGTCAAAGGTCGGGCGCGAAGCCATGCCAAGTACCGCGCCGGTATGCGGGTCCATCAAAATGGCTGCCGCCGCGCGCGATTTGGTTTCCTTCATGGCGCGGTCAAGCGCGTCCTCCAGCACAAACTGAATTTTGCTGTCGATTGTAAGGTACACCGTCGGCATATTCTGCGGGCGCGAATGGTTCATGCCCGCTTCGCCCATCGGGCGTCCCAGTGCGTCCACCATTTCTTCCTGCTCGGTTTTGGCGCCTTTAATTACGGAATCCAGCGCCAGCTCAATACCGGCGAGCCCCTTGTCATCCGTGCCTACAAAACCCAGAATCTGCGCGGCCATGCTCTTTTTGGTGTAATAACGCTTGCTTTCTTCCAAAAAGTGCAGGCCCGGCAGCTTGTTTTCCTTAACTATGCGCGTTACCTCGTCCGCCTCTTTCGGCGTCAGGGTACGCTTAATCCATATAAAACGTGCTTCCGTAGTAAAATCGCTGTACAGGCTTTCGGCACTTATGCCGAGCGGCCCTGCCAGTAAATCTGCCGCCAGGCGCTTAACATTGCGCCCGCTTTTGGCAGCCGCACTGTCCGGGCGGTCCTCCATTTCAACAGGGTCAACATACAGCGATTTTGCCATAATGCTTACGGCAAGTTCTTCGCCATTGCAGTCCACAATCGCCCCGCGCGGCGAATACATTACGTCAGTGCCCATGGCCTGTGCCATCGACTGCCGCGCCATTGCGTCGCCGCGTACAATTTGCAGCCACACCAGGCGGCCGATAACTATGGCAAAAACGGTAAAAATTAATGCAAACAGCCCAAAAAAGCGTTTTTTGCTGCTGTAAAACTTAAATTCTTTTCTCATTTACGCCACCCCCTGCGCCTTAAATCAGAGGTTGGCATAATGGGCGGCATACCGGCATCACGCAGCAGTTCTTCGCGCTTTTCGCGCTTAACCTCCGCCTTGTAAACCGAAAGCGCCAGCCCCAGCGCCGTAAGCGATACCACCATGGAAGTACCGCCGTAACTTATAAACGAAAGCGGCACGCCGATAACCGGCAGGCAGCCGCATACCATCAGCATATTGGCAGCAGCCTGCCCCACAACCAGAAGCGTTACGCCGCTGATGAGCATAAAGCCCTCCTCATCACGGCAGGCAGCCGCCATGCGGAACAGCGCAATGCCCAAAAGCGCAAACAGAAAAATTAAAAATACGGCGCCGCCAAAGCCCCATTCCTGGCAGTAAATGGCGAAGGCAAAGTCGGTATGCGCCTCCGGCAGATAAAAGAATTTGCCGCTGCCC
This sequence comes from Phascolarctobacterium sp. ET69, assembly GCF_023336935.1. Classification (GTDB taxonomy): domain Bacteria; phylum Bacillota; class Negativicutes; order Acidaminococcales; family Acidaminococcaceae; genus Fusicatenibacter_A; species Fusicatenibacter_A intestinipullorum. Next base: position 196,969 of record NZ_JAMBLR010000003.1, on the reverse strand, counting down.
TGCCCCCAGGGCACGCCCAAAACACCGCCGCTGCCGATGGAAATTAACGACTGCACCATCTGGTAGCCCGCGTTGGAAGGGTCGCTCCACGGGTCATACCACACCAGAACCCTTTGCAGGCGGTACGGCGCAATGGCAATAAGCCCCACAACGCCCACAAAGCCGCCCGCCATTAAAAGCAGCAGCATACGCAGCGGAAGCCCTGCCAGAATATACATGCCCACGGAAAGCGCAACAACAATCGCCGCCGTGCCCATGTCCGGCTGTTTCAAAACCAAGGCTCCGTATATCAGCGCCATTACCATCGTTTTGTTGCCCGGGTAATCAAACAATGCCGGGCGCAGATGTTTTTTCAGCCGCTTGCCCAGCTCACCGGCGCACACCATAATCACTGCCAGCTTTGCCAGCTCCGAAGGCTGCAAGCTGAACGGACCTATATACAGCCAGCGCTGCGCACCCTTGGTTGTAACGCCAACCGTATCAACGGCAATCAGCAACAACAGTACCGAAAAATAAATAACATTCAGCCAGTGCTTGCTCAGCCATAAATGGTAATCAGGGCCGCGCAGCCCCAAATACAGCATTACGGCAAAGCCAACCGCCGCAAACGCAACGTAGCGTTTTAAATAAAAATAGCCGTCGCCGAACATATCCGTCGCTTCAACAAAACTGGCGCTGAAAACATTAATGCAGCCTATCGCCAAAAGCATCAGCGTAATCCATATTACTGCGTCACGCGGATTGTCCCAGATAAAAAAGTGTTTCTGCATAAATGCCTCTACTTAAACACAACTTCGCAAAAATTAATGGGCGTGCCCAAAGCGCTGAACTTCTGCTCATACTCCGTCTGCACTTCGTTCTCGTACTCCGAATGATGCAAATCATAGCTCAGGGCAATAATCTCCAGCCCAAACTCCTTAAACTCCTCTACCGAAAAATCAAACAGAGCCCTGTTGTCCGTTTTAAAACGCAGGTGCCCGCCGCTGCCCAAAAGTCTCTGGTATTTTGCCAGAAAATTTCTGTGCGTAAGGCGGCGTTTGGCGTGGCGCGCCTTCGGCCACGGGTCGCTGAAATTCAAATACAGTTCCTTTATTTCGCCCGGCTCGAACCAGTCCTCCAGCTGCTCTGCGTTTGCGCAGATAACAACGGCGTTTTCCAGTTTGTTATCCATAATGTACTTGCCCGGGTAATACGAAATATCGTGCTGCGTTTCCACGCCTATAAAAGCCTTTTCCGGGTGCAGTTCCGCCATGCCGGTTAAAAATCGCCCCTTGCCGCAGCCTATTTCAAGGCACAGGCGCTTTCCGGGGAAACGCTCCTGCCAGTGCCCTTTATAATCCTTCAGATTGTGCATCAGCACATATTTATCCTTTAATTCTTCCATTGCAGTTTCAATCCATGGCTTTTTTCTTAAACGCATAACTACCGTCCTTTATAAAAATTTACATCTATTAATTATACCATATCTTAATGCATTTTTTGCATAAAACATTTTAATTTGGCAGGCACATCCGCCCCTGCGGATATTTGACGAAGCGCCGCCGCGGTGCTATATTAAATTTGTAAGGGCATACGCCCCCAAAGGAGGTTTTAAATATGAACGAAGCAATGAACAACCTTTTAACCAGAAGAAGCTGCCGCAAATATAAACCCGATATGCTGCCGCAGGAAGTGCTTGACGAAATTTTAAGGGCAGGCACCTACGCCGCCAGCGGGCACGGCACGCAAAACCCCATTATGATTGCCGTTACCGATAAAGAAATGCGCGATAAATTAAGCAAATTAAACGCCAAAATTTTTGGCAAGCCCGATATTGACCCATTTTACGGCGCACCGGTTGTTGTTATTGTACTGGCCGATAAAAAATATCCCACTTACGTTTACGACGGCAGCCTTGCCATGGGCAATTTAATGCTTGCCGCCCACGCGCTCGGCGTTGCCAGCTGCTGGATTCACCGCGCAAAAGAAGAATTTGAACTGCCCGAAGGCAGGGAAATTTTAAAACAGCTCGGCATTGAAGGCGATTACGAAGGCATAGGCCACTGCATTTTAGGCTATGCCGACTCTCCCGAACCGCAAGCTGCACCGCGCAAGGAAAACCGCATTTATTACATTAAATAACCTTTGCAATTTACCCAGAATTTACAAATACCTGGCATGTTTTAACGCCTGCCGGGTATTTTTTGCCTTTAATACCGCGAAAAACGGCTAAAAAACAAGTTACGCCCCTTTACAGTGGTCAGTGCGGAAGCATTGGCAAACCAAAGCCCAAAATTACCCCACAAACGCCAATTTATGCCGATTTAACCTTTTGAACGCGCCCGAATATATGATACAATTAAAAAAATATTGCTATTAGAGCGGAGGTGACTGTTTCCCAAGCGGAAACACATTATTTGGATTATTTCGTGATAATTTTAAACATTATTGTAATTTTATTTCTGGTAGCGCTTAACGGCTTTTTCGTGGCATCAGAATTTTCTATCGTTAAAGTGCGCCCTTCAAGGCTCGACACTTTAATTAAAGAAGGCAGCAAAAGCGCGGTTTACGCACGACAGGTAACGGAACACCTTGACGCCTACCTTTCCGTAACGCAGCTTGGCATTACCCTTGCCTCGCTCGGCCTTGGCTGGATTGGCGAACCTGCCGTTGCCAAAATGCTGGCGCCGGTATTTGCCCTGCTTAAACTGCCGCCGCAGCTTGAGCACACACTGGCCTTTGTGGTAGGCTTTTCCGTAATTACCGCCCTGCACATTGTACTTGGCGAACTGGTGCCGAAATCGCTTTCCATACAAAAAACGGAAGCCATTGTTTTATTTGTAGCGCGCCCGCTGATTATGTTCGACAAGCTGATGTACCCGGCCGTATGGTTTTTAAACCATGTTGCCAACTGGACACTGCGCCGCATGGGCATCAGCGCCGCCAGCGAAGCGGAAGAAGCGCACAACGAAGAAGAAATCCGCATTTTGATGGAAGAAAGCTATAAATACGGCTATATCGACAAAAGCGAGCTTACCTATCTCGATAACGTTTTTGATTTTTCCGAACGCAGTGCCGGCGAAATCATGGTGCCCCGCACCGACATGATCTGCCTGTACCTTGAAGACAGCTTCGATAAAAACATCAAAACCGCGCTGACGGAACGCATGACGCGTTATCCAATCTGCAACGAGGATAAAGACCATATCATCGGCTTTCTGCACATTAAAGATTTGCTGCGCGCCCTTAACGACGGCCAAAAGCCCGACTTAAGCACACTGGCCCGCGACGTGCTGGAAGTGCCTGTTTCCATGCCTATCAGCAACCTGCTGCGCCTTTTGCAGAAGGAACGCAAACAGCTTGCCATTTTGATTGACGAATACGGCGGAACCGCCGGTATGGTAACTATCGAGGACATTCTTGAAGAAATCGTCGGTGAAATACAGGACGAATTTGACGAAGAACGCCCCGAAGTGGAAGAAGAAACCGATAAAAGCTATTCCGTTGACGGCAAAATGCTTTTGGAGGACGTTAACGACCTGTTCGGGCTTGAACTTGACGACAGCCAGTGCGACACCATTGGCGGCTGGGTTTACACGCAGCTTAACACACAGCCGCAGATAGGCCAGACCGTAAAACTGCCCAAAGCGGAAATTACCGTGGAAGAAGTGGAAGCCCTGCGCATTACCCGCCTGAAAATAAAACTCTTAAGCGCGCTCAGCAGCGTTAACCAGGGCATGCTGGACGAACATTTGAATAAGGATTAACAGTTTATAACCAAAAAACGGTACCTTTTTACTGGTACCGTTTTTTATTTGCTTTTATAATTTTATTTTTTCTTTTCTGCCGAGGCAATAACGGCCTCGGCAAGCTCTTTAAGGGTTATGCGGCGGTTCATGCTGTACTGGCGCATTTTGCTGTATGCTTCGTCCTCCGTAAAGCCGTGTGCCGCCATTAGTATGCCTTTGGCGCGGTCAAGCAGTTTGCGTGTTTCAAGGCTTTCGCGCAAACCAGCAAGTTCGCTGTCCATCTTCTGATATTCCTTAAAGCGGGCAATGGCTACCTGCATGGTGGCAAAAAGCTGTTCTTCGCGCACCGGCTTAACCAGATATGCCATTACGCCGCTGCTGTTGGCGCGCTCAACCACATCCTGCTGGCTGTAAGCAGTTAAAAGAAGCACAGGCGCAATATGCTGGCCGGTAATAATTCCGGCTGCCGTAATGCCGTCCATCTTCGGCATTTTCACGTCCATAATAACCAAATCAGGCTTTAAGCGCCGGGCAAGCTCCACGGCTTCTTCGCCGTCAGATGCTTCGCCAAGCACCGTATGCCCCGCTTCTGTCAGCATTTCGCGCAAATCCAGGCGGATTAACGCTTCGTCATCGGCAATAATAATTTTTAACCCTTCCATTTTTATCCCCCCAAAGGTATTGCTACTTCGGCGCAGGTTCCTCCCTGCGGCCTGTTTTCTATTTTAAAAGTTCCGTGTAAATCGGCTTCGGCCATGGTTTTAATAATGCGCAGGCCCAAGCTGCTATGCGGCACGCCGTTAAATCCCGGCGGCAGGCCGTTGCCGTCGTCGCATACGGTAAGGCGGCAGCCGCTTTCTGTTTTTTTCAGCTCCACGCTGATGGCGCCCTGCGTGCGCCCTGTAAAGGCATGGTCAAAGCAGTTTTGGAGCATTTCGTTTAATACCAGCGCCATGCTGGTTGCTTTTTCCGAAGGAATAACAACGTTATCGGCGCTGAATCCGGTTGTAAGGCGCAGTTCCGGCGCAGCCATGCCGCTGAGCACCGCTTTGTAAATTCCCTGCGCCACCGCTGCCATATCCACCGTGCCGCTGCCCTGCTGCGCCAAAAATTCGTGCACAACGGCAATGCTGTTTACGCGGCTGATGCAGTCACGCAGCACGCTTTTGGTTTCGTCCGCTTTGGCGCGGCGCATTTGCAGGCGCAGCAGGCTGGCAATGGTTTGCAGGTTGTTTTTTACGCGGTGGTGTATCTCTTTAATTACCGCTGCTTTAACAAGCAGTTCTTCGTCACGCTTTTTCAGTTCGGTAATATCGCGCAAAATTACAATGGCATAGCTTGCTTCCGCCGTGCCGCCGACAGGCACCACGCGCATGGCCAAAAGCATGCCGCGCAGGCGGATTTCCTTGCCTTCGGCCGTGCCGGTTTTAAGCACCATGCCTACCAGCGGCCAGTTAATCTGCACGCTGTTGGTACGCAGGCCGATTGGCGTTGTAATGCCCACCACCTGAAAAATATGCCGGGCGGTGGAATTGGCCGCGATTATTTTTTTCTCCGCGTCAACCACCATCAGCGCATCACCCGGGGCAAGGCGGCGGTAAAACTCGCTGTCCTGCTCGGGGCGTGCCGGTGTTTTTAAAAATTCAAACGCCACGTTAATAAAAATATCGTCAACGCCGCTTAAATCAAACACCACGGCGGCAAAGCATTTGCCGCGCCTGTCCTGCACGGGGTACACGCGCACGCCGGCAAACTGCCCGAGGCTCAGCTCGCGCTTGCCTTCAAGCGGAACATTGCGCTGCAGACAGCGGGCAATCAGCGGTTCTTCGCTGATGCGTACCTCACGCCCGGGCGCCAGTTCCGGCTGCTGCAAAAACTGCGTTTTTGGCATGGACTGATGGTAAACACGCAAAAAACGTTTGTCATCCGACGCAAGGTACACTGTAATGCAGGCGTGGGCAATATCGGCTGCAAAATCCATGCCCTGCCTGATAGAAGCCAGTATATTTTTCTGTTCACTGTTAAGATTTTTTAACATAGTGTTAATCCCAAGTTTTCAAAAAATTTACAACATTAGTGTTTTACACCGTAATTCACAGTGTTATCCACATTATGCACAGAGTTTTCCGCAATCATTGGGTGCAATTCTATGCTTTTTCACAGAGTTTTGCACGTTTTCCACAGTTTGTAGTTCACATTATAGACAGTGTTTATCCCAATTTTAACGATGGAACAGCGTTCAAACCAAGGGGACTTTTCTCCCCGTTGATATACATAAAATAACCGCGGCAGGCAATCATCACGGCATTATCCGTGCAGAGTATCGGAGTCGGGTGAACCAGGCGCGCTCCGGCGCGTTCTGCCGCCTTTGCCAGTGTATTCTGCAAGGTTTTGTTGGCCGATACGCCGCCTGCAAGGACAATTTCTTTCAAGCCAGTTTCTTTAAGGGCGTGCACGCTTTTCTGCACCAGTGCGTCCACAATGGCATATTGAAACGACGCTGCAACATCGGCGCGGTTTACTTCTTCGCCCGCCTGCTGTTTATTGTGCAGGTAGTTGATAACCGCCGATTTTAAGCCGCTGAAGCTGAATTCAAAATTGTTGCCCAGCTTGGCACGCGGAAAATCTATCGCCAGCGGGTTGCCGTCCAGCGCCAGTTTTTCCACCTCCGGCCCGCCGGGATAAGGCAGCCCCAAAACACGCGCCACTTTATCGAAGGCTTCACCGGCGGCATCGTCGCGGGTCTGGCCCAGAAGTTCAAAACTGTTGTAATCCTTTACAACCAGCAGCGCCGTATGCCCGCCGCTTACAACCAGTGCGAGAAACGGCGGCTTGAGGTCTTTATCGTTTAAAAAATTGGCAAAAACATGCCCTTCCAGATGGTTTACGCCTATCAGCGGCTTGTCTGCCGCCCAGGCCAGCGCTTTGCCTGCCGAAAGGCCCACCAGCAGCGCGCCTACAAGCCCCGGTCCGTAAGTTACGGCAACGGCGTTTATTTTCTCCAGCGGCACCTGTGCTTTGGCAAGCGCTTCATCTATTACCGGCAGTACATTGCGTATATGGTTGCGCGAGGCAATTTCCGGCACTACGCCGCCGTATTTGCGGTGAATGGGCACCTGCGAGGCAATGATGTTGCTTAAAACCTCGCGCCCGTTTTTTACAACGGCAGCGGCAGTTTCGTCACAGCTCGATTCAATGCCGAGTATATAAATGTCTTCACTCATTGGTTTCAGCCTCCCTGTACAGCCACATAATTACGGCGTCTTCGTGGTTATCGGCATAATAGCCGGGGCGCACGCCTTCGGCGCGGAAGCCGCAGGTTAAGTACATTTTCTGTGCGGCTGTGTTGCTCTGGCGCACCTCCAGCGTTATGGCGTCGGCGCCTTCATTCCACGCAAGGTTAATCAGCGCCGCCGTAAGCCTGGTGCCCAGCCCGCGCTCGCGCTCTCCTGCGACAACGGCTACGCGCGTAATCTGCGCTTCGCCTGCCACCAGCCAGTACCCGGCATAGCCTGTAACTTTGCCGTTTTCTTCCATAACAATGTATGTTGTAAGGCTGTTGTTAAGTTCGTCCAGCCACATGCTTTCGTTCCAGGCGTCAAAAAACGTGCTGTTTTCTATTTTGCTAACCTCTGTAATATCGCCGGCAGAAAACTGGCGGATTACTGTTTCCCGTGCTTCTGTTCCCATAGCTCTTCTGCCTCCGATTTTCTGATATAGTAAGGTTCAAGCCCGAAAATGCCGCTCTGCACTTCGGGGTTATAGGCTTTAAGCGCGGCCAGTGCCGTACCTGCTGCCTGCGGCAGGCGCAGGTATTCTGGTGCAAGGCTGCACCACCCGGGCAGCTCCATGCTTTCAAGCTTTGCACATTCGCCCAAAATAACGGCAGGTTTGCCCTGCAAGGCAAGGTTTTCCAAAAGCTGCTGTTTATTTACTACCTGCACGCTTTGCAGTTCAGCAACTTCGCCGTCCTGCCATTCATACAGCGCCTGGTAATAGTTGCCCTTTTGCGCATCCAGAACGGGCGAAAGCACTATGCCGCTTACCGGCAGGTTATAGGTCAGTGCCAGCGGCGTTGCCACTCCCTGCAAAGGCTTTTTCCATGCGTAGGCCAGCGCTTCTGCCGTTGCAAGGCCAATGCGCAGCCCTGTAAAAGAACCCGGCCCCATGCTTACAGCAATTAAATCAATGTCTGCCTTCTGCACGCCGGTGCGCTCCAAAAGCTGTTCCAACTGAGGCATCAGCCCTTCGGAGTGGGTCATGCCCATATTTATTTTATATTCGGCCAAAATTTTGCCGTCACGGCATAAGCCGACGGCGCAGGCTTTGGTTGCCGTATCAATTGACAGTACCAGCATTTTTTTCCACTTCCCCGCAAAGTTTTTCGTAGCGCGCGCCGTGCGGCTCAAAAACGAACCTGCGCCCTGCGCCCTCCAGCTCTATCTTAATATGCAGATATTCTTCGGGCAGCTCGTCAATAAACAGTTCGCCCCATTCTATTACCGTCAGCCCATCACCGCCGCAGTATTCGCCAAAGCCGGTGTTATAAAGTTCATCGCTGTCCTTTATGCGGTACAAATCAAAATGGCGCATTTCCAGCCTGCCACTGTATACATTCATTATGGCAAAGGTTGGGCTGTTCACTTCGTTTATATCGGCGCCAAGCCCGGCTGCCATGCCGCGGCTTAACAGCGTTTTGCCCGCGCCAAGCGTGCCGGTGAGGCAGTATACGTCGCCGTCCTGCGCCAGTGTGCCGAGCAGCCTGCCAAGCGCTTCCGTTGCCGCACTGTCTTTGCAGTAAATTTCCATGTTTCATATCCTTTCGCTAAGTTCGTTGTAATGCCAAAAAGCAGTACCGGAACCTGCCGGTACTGCCTTTGTTATTTTGCTATAATATCCGTATCGCGCTCAAAGGCGTCCATCAAATCAATATGCCCTTTAATGCTGGCTTTTTTCTCGCCTTCTATTAAAAAGTTTACCTTTTTAATTTCCGGAAACTCCGTCAGCGTATTGGTTATGGCCGAAGTCAGCATCATTTCGGTGTAAGAACCTGCTTCAATATTGTAAATTTCCTTGCTTAAATTTACAACGGCCACGCCTTTGTCAACCGTAAGGCTGATTATTTTTAAACCTTTTGGAAAAGCGTTAATAAGCTTATCGCTCTGCGGTTTGGTGTTTATCAGCGCTTCCAGTGCCAAAAGCGGCAGTTCTTCCTTATCACCCTTAACGGTTACCTTTTCGGCATACAGTTTTTCGGTGCCGTCAGCAGGTACGCGATAAATTGTTACCGTATGTTCACGGCTGTCTGCAACAGCATTGGCGTCCGGCAGCACGGCGTTGTTTTCCTGCGTGCAGGCCGCGGCAAACAAAGTCATCAGTACCACGCAGAGTACTGTTAAAAATTTTTTCATCATTTTAAGTACCCTCCGTTATTTAAAATAATCTTCAATGCCATCAGCAATGGATTTTGCCAGTTTGTTGATATACCAGTTGCTGTTCATCAGTTTTTCTTCTTTGGGGTTGGAAATAAATGCCAGCTCCAGCAGGGTTGACGGCATGCTGCAGCGCTTGTTTACATAGAAGTTTGCCTTGCGTATGCCAAGGTCATCCAGCCCGAAGTTTTTAACAAGCCTGTCCTGCACGGCCTGTGCCAGACGGGCGTCGTTATTTGTTTTGGGATAATAGTAGGACGAGAAGCCGCCTACGCTTTTATTGGTGGAAGAATTGATGTGAATGCTTATGAAAGCATCGGCGTCGTTGTCTTCCGCCACATCAACGCGGGCCTGCAGTTCCTGCGAATCGCTGGCGTTAGGGCCGTAAACATCGGTATCGCCGGTGCGAGTCATGCTCACTTTGGCGCCTTTTTTCTTCAGCAGCTCCTGCACTTTTTTGGTAATTTTAAGCGTTACGTCTTTTTCGCGCGTGCCGTTAGAGCCGATTGCCCCCGGGTCGCTGCCGCCGTGCCCGGCATCAAGCGTAATCTTTTTGCCTTTCAGGCCGCCGTCAGTTTTAAAACTGCTTTTGGTGGTTTTCTTTTCTTCAGTTTTAACAGCCGTTTTTTTAGGCACGGTTACTTTAGCCGTAGTTTTGGGAGTTGTTGTTTTAGGCACCGTTACAGGCGCTTTGGCCTTTTCGGCAGATGTATTTGCTTTGGGAATAACCACGCTCGGCGTTGCCGTTTTATCAGCGGTAATATCCACAACCAGGCGGTTGGGGCGTTTTGTTACAGGGTCGTTCTTTAAGGTAAACGCGTTGTAATCCTGCGTGCCGATAGTGCGCGCAAGAGGCAGCTTCAGCACCGTATTGCCGCCGCTTTCTTCAACGGTCATGGTTGGTGCAAGCGTGCTGCGCATTTTAAAGCTGCGTGTTACTTTTTCATCAAGTTTGGCGTTAACCGTTACCAGCATGGTCTGCCCCTGAAAGCTGATATTGTAGCCGGGCGGCGAATCCAAATCCACAACGAGGCGAAGCACATTGAACCTGTCCAGACCCCAGCGCACATCCGTTACTTCTGCGGCGTAGGCGGAAACACAGGCAAAAATACTTATTATAAACAAAAGGCAGCAGATGATTTTTTTATGCAAGCCCCGTCACTCCTTTTTGCAAAGTTTAACTAAATAATTTTATCATTTTTATAAAGTTCTGTAAACAAAAGCGCAGTTTGCCAAGGCAAATTTCACTTAAATTTCGCCGTTTTCCGCCATACGGCGTGCTTCCGGCACAAAGGCCGCCAGTTCACCGGCAGCAAGGCCTATGCAGCCGTCTGCTGCAAGCTCACCCGCCAGCCCGTGCAGGTACACACCGCACGCGGCAGCAGCTTCCGCTTCTATGCCCTGCGCGCACAGCCCGGCAATAATGCCCGTAAGCACATCACCGCAGCCGCCAGTTGCCATGGCAGGCGTACCCGTGGTGTTAACATACACCGTGCCGTCCGGGCAGCCGATAACCGTCGGTGCGCCCTTCAGCACCAGCACGCAGTTCCATTCTGCGGCGTATTTTTCCGCAAGTTCAATGCGGCGCGCATCAACTTCGGCGGCACTTAAACCGCACAAACGCGCCATTTCGCCCGGGTGCGGCGTAAGTATTTTGGTACATTTAAGCTGCGGCAGAATTTCGGTTTTGCGGCTTAACGCCGTCAGTGCGTCGGCGTCGATAACCGCCGTGCCTTCGTAATTTTCCAGAATGTTTAAAATTACCTCGCCGGTTGCTTCGCTGGTGCCAAGCCCAGGGCCGATTGCCAAAACGTCCGATTTTGATGCTGCGTCCAGCACTTCGGCAGCGGCGCCGCCGCCCAGCACGCCCGGCATACGTTCAATAAGCCCTTTTACCATTACTTCCGTAAGCTTAACCGCCAGTACCTCGCGCGAACACAGCGGCGTGTAAAGGCTTACCAGCCCCGCACCTGCCTTAACGGCAGCCTGCGCGCACAGCGCGGCCGCGCCAGCGTAGCCCGGCGAACCTGCCGCCACCGTTACGCGGCCCGCTTCACCCTTATGGCAGTTGCCGCTGCGTATGGGCAGAAAATCGCGCACAATTTCCGAATCCAAAAGGTATTTATGCCCTTCCGCCTGCTCCGTTAAAGCCTCCGGCATGCCAATCGGCGCAACAACAACCTTGCCCGCAAGTTCCGCCGCCGGGTATAAATAAAGCCCGGGCTTAGGCAGCTGCATGGTTACGGTTGCCGCTGCCTGCACCGCGTTTTCGTCCGCTTCGCCGGTATCGGCCTGTGCGCCGCTCGGAATATCCACCGCCAGCACATCAGCACGCGCACCGTTCATCAAGCAGCAGGCACGCTTGTAATTGCCGCCAAGCTCACCCTTAAAGCCGGTGCCAAGCAGCGCGTCAATCATTAAATCCGCATGGGCGGCAGCAATTTCCGCCACGTTCCAGTCACATTCTTCTTTCAGCTCCGTAACGGCAAGGCCGCTTTTAGCACATATTTTCAGCTGCACGCCTACCGCGCCGGTAAACTCAGCCGCGGGCGAAGCCAGAAAGATTTTTACGCGCGCGCCCCCGGCACTGAGCCAGCGTGCCGCCACCAGTCCATCGCCGCCGTTGTTGCCCTTACCGGCAAACACAACAACGCTTTTGGCGTATACATCGCCGCCCAAAAGTTCCGCCGCGGTTTCTGCCGCCGCACGCCCGGCGTTTTCCATTAAAACAGCCGTCGGCAGATAAAACTCCTCCGCCGCTTTTTTATCAAGCGCGCCCATTTCATGCGCATATACAAGTTTCATTTATTATCCCTCCAGAATTACCTGCGCCATTGCCAGCTCTTTGGTATGGCTTAATGTTAAATGTATTTTTTCTGTGCCAAGCCCTTTGGCATAATCTTTAAAATAACCGTATAAAACAAGCTGCGGCCTGCCAAGCGCGTCGTTTATAACCTCTATTTCGGTCAGCCGCCCGCCGCGCAGCCCCGTGCCAACAGCTTTTACAAAAGCCTCCTTGGCGGCAAAACGTGCGGCAAAGCTGGCGTATGCCTGCACTCCGCGCGCCATGCAGTAATCCTGCTCGCGCTGAGTAAACACGCGCGCGGCAAAGCCCTTCATGCCCAGCGCCCTTTTTATGCGGCTTACCTCTGCCAAATCGCAGCCGATACCAATAATCATATAAACTCCTTTTAACTCAACACATCATTTAGCGTAAACTAATCCATATTATGCTTATTTCCATTTTTACCTGTAAAATCCTGCCCGCAAAAGTGAACTTTATGCAAAAACGCCGGTGCAGTTTCTTTGCAGTCAGCCAAAATTGCTGTATAATTGTGTTGCAGTAATTTTAAAGGAGGCTTTATTTTGTTATATAAAACCCGCGGAACCTGCTCCATAGCCATTGACGTGGAGGTAGAAAACGGCATTGTAAAATACGCGCAGTTTATTAACGGCTGCCCCGGCAATACCGCAGGCATTTCGCAGCTTGTAGCCGGCATGCCGGCAGAAGAAGTTATCCGCCGCTTAAAGGGCATTAAGTGCGGCAATAAGCCAACCAGCTGCCCCGACCAGCTTGCCCTTGCGCTGGAGGAAGCGCTTAAAAGCCAAAACTAACCCCTAAACGCGCAAGCAAAAAACGCCATGCACAAAGCACGGCGTTTTTTATTTTAGTTTATGCGTTTTTTAATTGCAGCCTTTTTATTCCTTGCCTGCAAGGCGTTTATAGGTTGCAAGGCGTTCTTTGGCGTCATGCTCTGTTTTTTCAAACAATGCTTCTGCCTGGTCCGGGAATTGTTTTAAGAGTGCGGAGTAACGTACTTCGCCCATTAAGAATTCGCGGAAGTTGCCAGTAGGCTCCTTGCTGTCGAGAATGAACGGATTCTTGCCCTGTTCTTTAAGTTCCGGGTTGTAACGGTAGTTAGCCCAGTAACCGCATTCAACAGCGTGTTTTGCTTCCAGCTGGCTCTTGCCCATGCCTGCCTTCAAACCGTGGTTAATGCACGGCGAATAAGCAATAATCAGGGACGGGCCATCGTAAGCCTCTGCTTCGGCAATGGCTTTAAGGGTTTGGTTCTTATCCGCACCCATGGCAATTTGCGCTACATAAACATAGCCGTAGCTCATGGCCATCATGCCGAGGTCTTTTTTGCGGGTGCGTTTGCCGCTGGCCGCAAATTTGGCAATAGCCGCAGCCGGTGTAGCCTTGGAGGACTGGCCGCCGGTGTTGGAATATACTTCGGTATCAAATACCATTACGTTAATGTTTTCGCCGCTGGCAAGAACATGGTCAAGTCCGCCGTAGCCGATATCGTAAGCCCAGCCGTCGCCGCCGAAAATCCAGTGACTGCGTTTTACAAAGTACTGGCCGAGCCCTGCAATTTCTTTTAAGAGTTCATTATCGCTGTTTTCGGCAGCCAGTGCCGCTTTCAGCGCTTCGGCACGTTCGCGGGTGCCGTCGCTTACGTTCATATTGTCAAGCCAGTTCTGCATTGCTGCTTTCAGTTCTTCGCTTACGGGCAGGTTCAGCGCTTCTTTTACGCGGTCAGCCACACGTTCGCGGGTATGTTTTACGCCCAGGTACATGCCAAGTCCGTATTCGGCGTTGTCTTCAAACAGGCTGTTTGCCCAGCTCGGGCCGTGGCCTGCCGCATTTTTGCAGTATGGCATGGAAGGTGCGCTTGCGCCCCAGATGGAGGAGCAGCCCGTTGCGTTGGCAATCATCATGCGGTCGCCAACAAGCTGGGTAACAAGTTTGGCATACGGGGTTTCGCCGCAGCCTGCGCACGCACCGCTGAACTCAAACAGCGGCTGTTCAAACTGCACGCCTTTAACGGTGTTTTTATTCATCGGGTTCGGTTTTGGCGCAACTTTCTTCATTGCGTAATCCCAGTTTTCGGTTTTAGCAAGCTGGGTTTCCAAAGGTTTCATTACCAGGGCTTTTTCCTTAGCCGGGCAAACCTGAGCGCAGTTGCCGCAGCCGGTGCAGTCCAGAGGAGATACTGCCATATGGAATTTTAAGCCTTTAGCGCCGATAGCATCCTTGCTGAGCATGCCTTCCGGAGCGTTCGCAGCTTCTTCTTCGGTCATCAGCACGGGGCGGATAACAGCGTGCGGGCATACAAACGCGCACTGGTTGCACTGAATGCATTTTTCCATCTGCCATTCCGGAACGTTGATGGCAATGCCGCGTTTTTCGTAAGCAGCGGTGCCGCTCGGGAAAGTGCCGTCCTCGTGGTCTTTAAACGCGCTTACAGGCAGTTTGTCGCCTTCCATGCGGTTCATCGGCACAAGAATGTTGTCGATAAAATCATTGCCGGATTTTGCAGCTGCTTCGGTATCGGCAGCGTCAGCCCATGCTGCGGGAACGTCAACTTTTACAACGGCGTTAACGCCCATGTCGATAGCGGCGTTGTTCATGTCAACAACGTCCTTGCCCTTCAGGCCGTAGCTGTGTTCAACCGCTTCCTTCAGGTATTTAACAGCATCCTCCAGCGGAATAATGTCGGCCAGTTTAAAGAACGCCGACTGCATAATCATGTTAATGCGTCCGCCGAGGCCGATTTGCTGTGCAATTTTTACAGCGTCAATAATATAGAAGTTAATATCGTTTTTGGCAATATAGCGTTTAATCTGCCCGGGCAGATGTTTTTCCAGTTCTTCTGCGCTCCAGTTGCAGTTAAGAAGGAAGGTGCCGCCTTTTTTCAGTCCTGCGGTAACGTCGTATTTATCAACGTAGGACTGGTTGTGTACGGCTACAAAATCCGCAGCGTTGATAAGGTACGGAGCTCGGATGGGCTCTTTGCCGAAACGCAGGTGCGAAACGGTAATGCCGCCGGATTTTTTGGAATCGTAGGAGAAATAGCCCTGAGCGTACATATCGGTGTAATCGCCGATAATTTTAATTGCGCTCTTGTTGGCGCCAACGGTACCGTCGCTGCCAAGGCCCCAGAACTTGCAGCTCTTGGTGCCTTCGCCGGTAACGTCAATTTCGTGGCTGGCTGCCAGGGAAGTATTGGTAACGTCGTCAACAATGCTGATGGTAAAGTTGTTTTTCGGGTTTTCGGCTTCAAGGTTTTCGTAAACCGCCAGAATGTCGGTCGGGGTCAAATCCTTGCTGCCAAGGCCGTAGCGGCCGCCGATAATCAGCGGATTGCGGCCTGCATCATAGAACGCGCCGCGCACATCCATGTACAGCGGTTCGCCGAATGCGCCAGGCTCTTTGGTGCGGTCAAGCACGGCAATGCGTTTAACAGTTTCCGGAATTGCCGCCATAAAATGCTTAACGCTGAACGGACGGTACAGGTGAACGGCGAGTAAGCCAACCTTTTTGCCTTCGGCATTCAGTTTTTCGGCAACGGTCTGAATGGTTTCGCAGGCGCTGCCCATGGTAATAATGATGTTTTCGGCATCCGGTGCGCCGTAGTAGTTAAACAGGCCATAGTTGCGGCCGGTAATTTTGTTGATTTCGTTCATGTAGTTTTCAACAATTTCCGGCAGCGCGGTGTAATAGCTGTTAACTGCTTCGCGGGTCTGGAAGTAAATATCCGGGTTCTGCGCCGTACCGCGGATAACAGGGTTATCAGGGTTCAGTGCGCGTTTGCGGAACTCTGCCAAAGCCTCCCAATCCAGAAGCCCTGCCAGCTTATCGTAATCCATCAGTTCAATTTTCTGAATTTCATGCGAGGTACGGAAACCGTCAAAGAAATTCAAAAACGGCACGCGTCCTTTAATTGCCGATAAATGTGCCACGCCGCCAAGGTCCATAACTTCCTGTACGCTGCCTTCGGCAAGCAGGGCAAAACCGGTCTGGCGTGCTGCCATAACGTCCTGATGGTCGCCGAAAATGGAAAGGCTGCTGGTTGCCAGCGCACGTGCGGATACATGGAACACTGCCGGCAAAAGTTCACCGGCCATTTTATACATATTAGGAATCATTAAAAGAAGGCCCTGAGAAGCTGTATAAGTGGTAGTAAGGGCACCGCCCTGCAAAGAACCGTGTACAGCGCCGGAAGCGCCTGCCTCGGACTGCATTTCCTGAACCTTTACAGTCTGCCCGAACAGGTTTTTCTTGCCCTGGGCCGCCCATTCATCAACAACTTCCGCCATAGGCGAAGACGGTGTAATGGGGTAAATAGCTGCCACGTCGGTAAACGCATAGGATATATAAGCCGCAGCGGTATTACCGTCCATGGTTTTCATTTTTGTCATGTGGTTCCCTTCTTTCTCATCGTTATAACTGCTGAATTATGTGAGGATATGCAAAGTGCATATATAATTAGTATACACTATTTACAAGGGTTTGTAAATTTAAAGGCAGTGTATACAACAGCCTTTGTTAAACAAAAAAGGCACGGCAAAAACCGCACCTTTTAAGCTGTAAATTAATTATACAATTTTTTCGCCATGGTATTCTTCGCCGCCGCCATCGGGAAGTTCGTTGTAACGGCGGGTCCACAGGTTTTCGTATTTAACGGCCTGTGCGTGGGTTGCGTCGGTGTTTTCCGGCAGTTTTTTAATAACTTTGGCCGGTACGCCTGCTACCAGGGAGTACGGCGGAACGATAGTGTTTTTGGTTACAACCGCGCCGGCTGCCACAATGGAGCCTTTGCCGATAACAGCACCGTCCAAAACGGTGGAGTGCATACCGATAAGCACATGGTCTTCAACCGTGCAGGCATGCAGAAGTGCGCAGTGGCCTACGGTTACATAGTCGCCCAGAATGCAGGCATGGCTGTCGGAAACGTGCAGCACGCTGTTATCCTGAACATTGGTATATCTGCCAACTTTAATTTCATTAACATCGCCGCGGATGGTTACGTTATACCATACGCTGCTGTATTCTTTAAGTTCTGCTTTGCCGATAACTACTGCGGTTTCGGCTACAAAAGCCTTCGGGTCAATTTTCGGCGAATTGCCTTCAAATTTTTTAATAAGCATTGTAAAATTCCCCCTTTTATGCTGCTTACAACTTTATTGTATATTGTATACAAAATTTGTCAAGCTAAATCAGGGGTTTTGCCCCCTTAATTTTAAAGCTTTCACAAACTGTTCAGTTTTTAACAGTTTGTATGTTTAAATTTGCTAAAGTCCTGCATTCAGGCCTTCTGCGGAACGCCGCGCACTTTGGTTAAATAAGTGTAAACACCGGCGCATACCAAAATTACGCCCGTTAAAACAAGTATCAGGCGCGTCGGCAAAAAGCCGCCTAAAAAGCCGCCTAAAAGCGGGCCAACCACGCCGCCGAACTGCTGCGCGCTGGTTACAAGCCCAAAGGCCTTGCCGCGCACGGAAGGGTCGGTAACTTCAACCAGGCGGGCGTTAATGTTAGGCACCGCCCCTGCGAGGAACAGGCCGTAAATAAAGGTTACCGCCGCATACTGCCAGATGTTGTGCACAAAGAACTGGCACATATTTATTGCGCCCGCGCAGATAAACACCATAAACAGCGTTTTGGTATAACCGCGCTTCTGCCCGCGGCTGCCCCAGTACGGCCCGGCGATAATACCGGCAATGCCCGCCAACGAGAAGATAATGCCGGCAGTTTTAACAACGTCGTCGTTAACAACGCCGCCCAACAGGTACGATACGTACATGGTAATCAACGGCTGCACAATCATTACGCATACCTGCACCAAAAAGAACATGCTCATTACAAACAGCAGCCCTTTATTTTGCAGTGATGCCTTTAAATCCGCCCAGATATGAATAACTTTGCCTTCGCCCTTTTCGTGCTCCACATCGCGCACAAAGGCAATAACCATAATGGTTGCAACAAACAGCGCGCCCGCCGCGATATAAAACGACATGCGCATGCCGAACCAGGCGCTTACATAACCGCCGAGCATCGGCCCGAGGATGCTGCCGGAGGCAACAGCCGTCTGCATAAGCCCCATGCCCCAGCCCATTTTAACGGCAGGCAGGGTTGAAGAAACCAGCGACAGCGACGCCGGCACAAAGCCGCTTACAAGGCCTGCCAAAAGGCGCACGCCAAAAAGCTGTTCCGGGCTCTGGCACATGCCCATCAAGGCATAGGTTACGGCAAGGCCGAACCCCGCACGTATTGCCATTAAGCGCTGGCCGATACGGTCGGCATGGGCACCCCAGTAAGGCGCCATAATGGCCGCCGTAAAAAAGGTAACGGAATAAATAAGGCCCGTCCACGAATTGACATCAGCCTGGGCTACGCCCAAATGCTGCAAAAGATATACCGGCAAAAACGGCACGCACATGGTATAGCTTGCACAGGTAAAAAACACGCACACCCATAAAACATACAAATTAAGCTTCCAGTGCAGTTTGCCGCCGCCGCGGTCCTCAAAAATATTCATCTATATCATCTCCGCACGATAATATCCTATATTAACATTTTAACATATCCTAAATATTAGTTGTGACATTTGTGTAAACTCCGCGTTTTAAACCGCTTATTGCGGCATACCCGCGGATATTGTATAATTAATTTATTACATTAATAAGGATGTGTGACCGTGAAAGGATTTAAAAAGCAGGAACTGGAAGAACAGGGTTTTATGGGCAGGCTGTTTGGCTCCAAGCCCCAGCAGAACGCCTTTGCAGAAATAAATAATATTTTAACCGAAGCCAAAAGCGCGCAGGAACTGACAAAGGACGCAGCCGCCGCCATTTTTAAAAAGTGGGGCTGCAAATTCAGCGACACCAATATGGACCAGCGCAGCGCCATTTACCGCAAGGTTGCCGACAACGCTTTTTCAAGCGCGCAGAGCAAGGATGACCCCATTTTAAATGACCGTGCCCATATGGCGGAAATTTTGGAAATTCCCGAAAACCTGTGCCGCCTTGCCGATAACGGCGCGAAAAAATCCGCCTATTTTTCGCGCTGCCGCGGACTTGTAACCGGCGGGGAAAACCTTAACATCGCCGCCATTAACGAGCTGTTCGGATATGACTACGAAGACGGCTTTGACTTTCGCAAGCAGGTTTTTAACGATTACTTTAACGGCGAATTTGACCGCATTGCCGACGCCAAACGCTTTACGCCTGAAGACGAGCAGCAGCTGCGCGATATGTGCGCCAAACTGGATATTCCCTACGAATTTAAAGCCAATATCGACAACGCTTTAACCAAATACCGCTATTTGTGGAACGCCGAAAACGCGCCTTTGGGCAATGTTAAGGTAGACTTTCCGCTGGAGGACGGCGAAATTTGCCACGCAGCAGGTCAGGCCGCTTTGTGCGAAGTTAAAACTGTTGCCAAAGAGGACAATTACTACCAGCTGACACGCAAGCTGCGCATCGACGAAACCATCTCCTTTAAGGGTGAACATATCGAGCACCCGCAGGTTATGGAAGAAACCGCCGTAATTATCGACGCCGGGTATTTATTCTTAACCAACAGCCGCATTATTTATTTAAGCAAAAAACTGGCCAAGCAAATCCGTCTGGACGATTTAAAAACGGCCGACCTTTCTACCAATATTATAGAAGCGCACCAGAATGACGGGCAGAGCCTTTCCTTTAAAATGCAGGATGACGCTGCCGAAGTTATGTTTGCCATTCTGCGCCGTATTTTAAAAGACAGGAACCAGAAATGAAAGATTTAATCCGTTTCGTCCGTTCTCAGGACGCCGCACGCATTTTAGAAATCTACGCGCCGTATATTACGGATACCGTTATCTCGTTTGAATACGAAGTACCGACACCGGAAGAATTTGCCGCACGCGTTGAAGCCATCAGCAGCCGCTACCCGTACCTTGTGTACGAGCGCGAAGGCAAAGTTCTCGGCTACGCTTACGCTTCCGCCTATAACGAGCGCGTGGCGTATGATTACACGGTAGACCTGTCCGTTTATGTGGATGCTGCCTTTTGCGGGCAAAATATCGGCGAGTGCCTGTATGCCGCGCTGCTTGATATTTTAGAAAAGCTTGGTTACTATAACGTCTACGCCTGCATAACGGCAATTAACCAAAACAGTTTAAACTTTCATAAGCGCATGGGCTTTGAAGATGCCGGTACGCACAAACTTGCCGGGTTTAAGCACGGCCGCTGGCTGGATGTATGCTGGTACAGCAAACGCCTGAAGGCTGATACCGAAGCACCGCAGCCGTTAAAGCCTGTCAGTGCGTTCAGCAATAACGATTTATTGCAGCCGCACGAAACCTATAAAAAATAAACAGCTTAAAAATTATATAAAAAACCCGGGAGTTGCAGCTCCCGGGTTTTTCTTTTGATGTGTGCCTAAGTGAACAACATCAATCCCATTTCGTGCTTTCATTATAGCACGGCTTAATTTAAAAAGCAAATAGATAAGGCCTGCAACAATACGGTTTTTGCCGTATTATTTTCTGCATCCTTTGCATTTATCAAGGTATTCGCCGACAATTTTTACGGCACAGTAATCGCCGCACATTGAGCAGGCTTCGTCGTCGGCTTTGTTCTTTTTATCACGGTAAGCCTGCGCTTTAACCGGGTCAATGGCAAGTTCAATCTGTTTTTTCCAGTCCAGGTTTTTGCGCGCTTTTGCCATTTCCAAATCCCACTCTACGGCTTTGGGCAAACCTTTGGCAACATCGGCCGCATGCCCTGCAATACGCGCTGCAATTACGCCTTCGCGCACGTCGTTAATATCGGGCAGGCCCAAATGCTCGGCAGGTGTTACATAGCACAAAAAGTCCGCGCCGCTCATGGCAGCCAGCGTACCGCCGATAGCGGAGGTAATATGGTCATACCCCGGCGCAACGTCTGTAACGAGAGGCCCCAGCACATAAAAAGGCGCACCGTGGCACACGCGTTTCTGCAGCTGCATATTGGCGGCAATCTGGTTGTAAGGCACGTGTCCCGGCCCTTCCACCATTACCTGCACGCCTTTGGCCCACGCGCGCTGCGTCAATTCGCCAAGGTTCAAAAGCTCCTGCAATTGCGCACGGTCGCTTGCGTCGGCCAGGCAGCCGGGGCGCAAACCATCGCCCAAACTAATGGTAACGTCATACTCGGCGCAGATGTCCAAAATTTCGTCATAGTATTCGTACAGCGGGTTTTCTTTGCCGTTATGCAGCATCCAGCCGGTAATAAAGCTGCCGCCGCGGCTTACAACATCCATCACACGCCCTTCGCCGGTCAGCATGTCAAGCACGTTTTTGTTAATGCCGCAATGTATCGTCATAAAGTCTGCGCCGTCTGCCGCCTGCTGGCGAATAACTTCAAACAAATCTTCTTTCGTCATTTCCACAACAGCGCCGCGTTTTTTAATGGTTTCCACCGTCGCCTGGTAAATAGGCACCGTGCCCACCATAACCGTGCTGGCGCCGATAATGGCCCTGCGCGAAGCGTCGATATTGTCGCCGGTAGATAAATCCATTACGCTGTCGGCGCCCGCTGCAATCGCTGCCGCCAGCTTTTCAAGCTCAGGCTCCGGGTCGGGATAGCTGCTGGAGGTGCCGATATTGGCGTTGACCTTAACGCTCAGCCCCTGCCCCACGCCGCGCGGGGTTACGTTTTTATGGTTTATATTAAGCGGTATGGCAATAGTGCCTTCGGCCACGCCCTTGCGGATAAATTCTTCCGTTACGCCTTCGTAGGCCGCCACCTGCTTCATTGCTTCGGTAATAATGCCTTTTCGGGCAAGCTGCATTTGTGTTGCCAAAAAATCACTTCCTTTACTGTTAATATTTCTATTATACAGTAAATCGGTGCAATACTCTACCGTTTTATGTTAATTTTCAAAATTAGTTTATAAATTTATTTAATAATAATTTTTAATTTTTCACAGAAAAGTCAACTAAAGCTAACCATTATGTGTTATAATAAAGGCAGTTAAGAAAACAGGAGGCGATTACATGTCACGCTTTACTTTACCACGCGATATTTACTATGGGCCGGGCGCCCTTGATGAATTGAAGGTTTTGGCAGGCCACAAAAAAGCCATGATTTTCACCGGCGGCAGTTCCATGCGCCGCGGCGGCTTTTTGCAGAAAACCGAGGAGGTTTTGAAAGCTGCCGGACTGGAAACCGCTTTATTTGAAGGCATCGAACCCGATCCTTCCATAGAAACAGTTATGAAAGGCGCACAGGCCATGCGCGAATTTGAGCCGGACGTTATCGTTGCTATCGGCGGCGGCTCGCCTATCGACGCAGCCAAAGCCATGTGGGTATTTTACGAACACCCCGATAAAACCTTCGAGGATATTAAAACACCGTTCACCATGCCCAAGCTGCGCAACAAGGCAATTTTCGTAGCCATTCCGTCCACCAGCGGCACGGCTTCGGAAGTAACTGCCTTTTCGGTTATTACCGATTACTCCAGCGGCATTAAATATCCGCTGGCAGATTTTGAAATTACCCCGGATATTGCCGTGCTTGATACCGACATACCGCTGACCATGCCGCCCAAGCTTACCGCACATACCGGCATGGACGCTTTAACCCACGCACTGGAAGCCTATGTTGCCACTGCGCGCAGCGATTTTTCGGATGCTCTGGCACTGAAAGCCATCGGCGATATTTTCGACAGCCTTCTTGACAGCTACCACGGCGACAAAGAAGCACGCGGCAAAATGCACATTGCCCAATGCCTCGCAGGCATGGCGTTCAGCAACGCGCTTTTGGGCATTGCCCACAGCCTGGCGCACAAAACCGGCGCAGTATTCCACATTCCGCACGGCTGCTGCAACGCAATTCTTTTACCGTCCGTTATCCAGTACAACTCCCGCGTATGCATGAACCGCTATGCAGCAGTTGCACGCTACCTGGGCCTGCCCGGCGGCACCGACAAGCAGCTTACCGATTCGCTTGTTAAAGCCATCTGCGCATTAAACAAAGAACTTGGCATTGAGCAGACCTATCAGGCTAACGGCGTAAGCGAAGAACTGTTTAAAGAACATGCAGAAGCAATAGCACATAATGCTGTGCTTGACCCCTGCACCCTTGCCAACCCGCGCCCAATTGACGACGAAGCCATGCTTAAGGTTTTAACCTGCGCATACTACGGCAAACCTGTAACTTTCTAACTTTCAGGCTCATGCCTGATATTTAAACACTAACCGCTGCTTTTTACGGCAGCGGTTTTTTATTTTGCAAACCCCTTACACCCATATAAACGGATTTTATGCCTTAAAAATTTACCTGCGCGCAAAATTTATTTTTTGCCGCTGCCGGAAATTTTTGCTTAATTTTTTTGCGCATGGTTAATTTTTGTACTCGTTTTGCCGTTTATATGGGTGAGT
This sequence comes from Phascolarctobacterium sp. ET69, assembly GCF_023336935.1. Classification (GTDB taxonomy): domain Bacteria; phylum Bacillota; class Negativicutes; order Acidaminococcales; family Acidaminococcaceae; genus Fusicatenibacter_A; species Fusicatenibacter_A intestinipullorum. The sequence goes on along the minus strand of NZ_JAMBLR010000003.1, from coordinate 173,611 downwards.
TTCTTTTCTTTTCTCTTTTTTCCTGTTTTTTCTCTTTATCTTTTCTTTGCCGTATTACGTTCTTACCTTGTTCCCAATAAACCGCAGGTTTATTATTATAATTATACCTTGTTCCCTAAGTACTACCGTACGTAAGCAGTAGTACCTAAAATGCCCGCGCAAAACAGGCACTATCTCCAAGCAGAGATAGTGCCGCAAGCAGTAAACTACACCCCTTCATGCACAAAATAAAAAAAGAGAGCAGCGCTGCCCTTACTGATAAAAAATGTATATTAATTAACTGTTTATATATATTTTATAACTATCGCCGTTAGTTCTTCACCGTGTAAACTATTATGCCCTCACAGCCTACATAACGGCAATTTATGCTGTTTTAGCAGCAAATTATGTTAAATTAGCAAGATTTCACATTTTTTTACGGCTTTCCGGTTGTTTTTTAAGGCAATTTGTGAGAAAATATAATAGTACTTGTGTAAAAGCGGACAGAATAAAGTTTTATCAGTTAGGAGTAGTTTATGCATGGAACCGTTAAAACGACAGCAGCGTAAAGTCGATAACGAATATACAATTATGTTCATTCCCCACCGCGGCAAAGAACCGAAAAGCTTCAGCTTCCGCGCAAGCCTGCTGAAAAAAATCGGCATTTTCTGCGGCATCCTGCTTCTGGCAGGCATTGGCATTGCAGCAAAATCTTCCATGGTTGTTTACCAGGCACACCAGGAACAGAACGAACTTATAGCTTACCGCAACGATAAAGCAGCGCAGGACCAGAAGCTGGCCGAACTGCAGAAAGAAAACGAAAAAATGCAGAAGGACATGGCTGAGCTTTCCGCACTGGAAAACGAAGTGCGCAAAGCCCTTGGCAATAATGTAAGCCAGCAGCCTTCCCGCGGCGGCATTGACCGCAGCCAGTACATGGGCAAAGGCGGCCCTTCCGCCCCGGCGGACATTAAAATGATTGATGTTACCGCAGCCCAGGCTAAAAACCTGCAAACCGAAATGCAGCAGAAAAAAGCAGTGCTCGGAGATTTGCTGGCACAGCTTCATGAACGCAATGCAAAGCTAGACGCTACTCCGGACATCTGGCCTACGGCCGGCGGTGAAATTACTTCCCGCTTCGGCGGCAGAGCCAACCCGTTCAGCGGCACAGGTTACGATTACCACCCCGGCATTGATATCGGCAACGACTACGGTGCGCCGGTTTACGCAGGCGCAACCGGTTATGTGGAATACGCAGGCTGGTACAGCGGTTACGGCCGTTATGTAAAAATCAGCCACGGCTACGGCTACGAAACTGCTTACGGGCATATGTCGTCCATTGAAGTTTCTTCCGGCCAGTATGTGGAAAAAGGCGACGTTATCGGTTATGTGGGCAGCAGCGGTTACAGCACCGGCCCGCACCTGCATTACGAAGTTATCATTAACGGGCAGGATTCCGACCCGCTTAAATTAATCAGATAGTTTTAAAGGAGCAAGACAATGTTTGGTTCTTCAAACAATAATAATGCAAAAACAAATTCCGCCCTGCCTAAAGTGGCGGTAGATAATTTTGAAGCCTATATCGGCAAAAGCACGCAGATTACCGGCAACATTACCGCGCAGGGTTCTATCCGTATCGACGGCACCTTCAGCGGCATTGTATTTTCGGAAAGCGATGTTGTTGTTGGTGAAACCGGCAATATTAAAGCCAATATTTTTGGCGCCAATGTAACGGTTGCAGGCAAAATTGAAGGCAACATTGTTGCCAAGGGCACGCTGGAAGTGCTTGCCAGCAGCGTTATTACCGGCGACGTGCGCTGTGAAAAGCTCACCGTTGAAACCGGCGCCGTACTGCGCGGCAACGTAGGCGGCCTTGAAGACGCAGCAGCACCGCAGCTTGAAAGCGCAGAAACAAAATAATGACAAACTTCACCCGCCCGGCATTTACAGCCGGGCTTTTTTGTTGCCCGCGCTTATTTATAAGTTACGCTTATTAATTAAATAAGTTTAGTTGATTTATAAGCCTGCCTTATTAATCCGGCGGCTTGAATTTTGTAAACTGCGTTACAGATTTGCCGCGTTTTATTTTAAATTTTATTTTTTGCCGTTATTTTGTTGACAAGCCCCCCAAACCTGCTATAATAGCCCTATAAATTAATAACAGCAACACGATGATGGAGAAAAAGCAGCAACAATGCTTTCAGAAAGCCGCCGGAAGATGCGAGGCGGCAGCAGCGTGCAGCAAGTTCCGCTCCGGAGATGCGGGTGACGAATCCGCCGGGCAGCGCCCGATACAGCGTTACTAAAGATGGCCGTAAGGCAATTTGGGTGGCAACGCGGGTAACTCTCGTCCCATGTGGGATGGGGGTTTTATTTTTTACCAGCACTTTGCCGTTTGCCTGCGCGCTGAATTTGGGTGGCACCACGAGAAAGAGAAGCTCGTCCCAAGGACGGCTTCTCTATTTTTATTTTGGAGGGATATTATGGACAGAGTTTACAACTTTAACGCCGGGCCTTCGGCCATGCCGCTGGAAGTTTTGCAGGAAGCCCAGGCAGAATTTTTAAACTATAAAAACACCGGCATGAGCATTATTGAAATGAGCCACCGCAGCCCGGAATACGCCGCCATGCACGCGGAAACCAAAGCGCTTTTGCGCGAGCTGATGGAAATTCCCGAGGATTACGAAATTTTATTTATACAGGGCGGCGGCAGCTTACAGTTTTTAATGACGGCAGCCAACTTTTTTACCAACAAGCATGCTGCCTATGCCAACACCGGCGTATGGGCCAAAAAAGCCATGGCAGAAGCCAAACGCTTTGGCGAAGCCTACGAAGCATGCACAAGCGCAGATAAAAACCACAGCTACATTCCACAAAGGCTGGAGCTTAAACCGGATACCTCATACCTGCACATAACCGCCAACAACACCATTTACGGTACGGAATGGCAGGACTTCCCCGATGTCAACGTTCCGGTTATCTGCGATATGTCGAGCGACATCCTTTCCCGCCCGGTAGATGTAAAAAAGTTCAGCCTTATTTATGCCGGGGCGCAGAAAAACCTCGGCCCTGCCGGAGTAGTAATCGTAATTGTTAAAAAGGCATTTTTAGAAACCGCCCGCGCGGATTTGCCGCCGATGCTGAGCTACCAAAACTACGCGGATAACGATTCGCTGTACAACACGCCGCCGGTATTTGCCATTTACATGGTTAACAAAACCCTGCACTGGATTAAGGCGCAGGGCGGAGTAAATGCCATTGCCGCACGCAACCGCGAAAAGGCACAGCTTATTTATGACGTTATCGACGCCAGCCGTGGTTTTTACCGCGGCCACGCCGAAAAAACCAGCCGCAGCCTGATGAACATTACCTTTAACCTGCCCACGCAGGAACTGGAAAAAGACTTTATCGCCGAAGGCAAAAAACGCGGGTTCATAGGCATTGGCGGGCACCGTCTTGTAGGCGGCTGCCGCGTATCGGCCTACAACGCCGTAACGCCCGAAGCCTGCCGCGCCCTTGCGGATTTTATGAAAGAATACCAGGCAAAACACGAATAAACGGAGGAATGAATGATGAGAATACTTGTAAGCGATGACGTAAGCGAAAAAGGCGTGGCCCTGCTGCGCGAACATTTTGATGTAGATGTAAAAACCAATATGCCCACGGAAGAACTTCTGGCGTGCATAGGCGAATATGACGGGCTTGTTACCCGCAGCCAGACGCAGGTTACCAAACAGGTTATCGACGCCGCCAAAAACTTAAAGGTTATCGGCCGCGCAGGCGTCGGTGTTGATAATATCGACATTCCCGCAGCGACGGCACGCGGCATTGTAGTGCTTAACGCTCCGGAAGGCAACACCATTGCCGCCACCGAACACACCGTTGCCATGATGATGGCCATGACGCGCCACATTCCGCAGGCGCACGCTTCCATTCAGGCCGGCAAATGGGACAGAAAGAGCTTTGACGGCATTCAGGTACAGGGCAAAACGCTCGGCATCATCGGCGTTGGGCGTATCGGCAGCCGCGTTGCCCTGCGCATGCAGGCCATGGAAATGACCACCATCGGCTACGACCCGTATATTACCGAAGAACGCGCGCAGCAGGTTGGCGTGGAGCTTGTTCCGTTTGAAGAACTGCTGGCCAAATCCGACTATATCACCATTCACACACCGCTGACGAAAGAAACTCACAATATTATAAACGCCGAAGCCATTGCCAAAATGAAAGACGGCGTGCGCATTGTAAACTGTGCCCGCGGCGGCTGCGTGGATACCGAAGCCCTTGCCGCAGCCTTAAAGAGCGGTAAAGTAGCCGGTGCCGCCATTGATGTATACCCCGAAGAACCGCTGACGCCGGAAAACAACCCCTTTATCGGCATGCCGCAGGTTGTACAGACCCCGCACCTTGGCGCCAGCACCATTGAAGCGCAGATTGGCGTCGCCGTGGACGTTGCTTACGGCGTTATCGACGCGCTGGAAGGCCGCCCCGTTATGACCGCCGTCAACATGGCTCCCATCCCCAAAAGCGTTGCCAGCGTTATCGCTCCGTACTTCAAACTGGCAGAACGCCTCGGCACCATTGGCATTTATCTGGCCGAAGGGCCGATTAAAGCCGTGGAACTGGAATACACCGGCGAGCTTGCAGCAACGGAAACGCAAGCGCTGACCACCGCCTTTTTAAAAGGCCTTTTGAACCCGATTCTGCAGGACAGCGTTAACTTTGTAAACGCGCCGGGCATTGCCAAAAAACGCCACTTGCAGGTGCGCGACGTAAAATCGCACCGCACGGGCTACTTCAGCACCGCCATTAATGTAAAAATTGCCACCGAAAAAGGCGAGCACACGCTTACCGGCACCCTGTTTGCAGGCAAAGAAGCCAAAATTGTGCAGATTGACCGCTTCCGTCTGGACTTTAAGCCCGAAGGCTACCTGCTGCTTGCTCCGCACCTTGACAAACCCAACATGATTGGGCAGATTGCCACCGTGCTCGGCAGCGCAGGCATCAACATCAACGGCATGCAGGTAGGCAGCACCGCCATTGAAGGCACCAACTTAATGGCCATTGCCACCAGCGGTGACATTCCTAACGATATTATGCTGAAGCTGCGCGGCATAGAAGGCATTATCGATGTGAAACTTATAAACTGTGAGGGATAATATGGTACGCATTATTTTAATACGCCACGGAGAGACCAACTGGAATTTACAGGGACGCTACCAGGGGCAGGAAGACACCCGCCTGAGCGAAAAAGGCTTTGCACAGGCAGGGCTTTTGGCGCAAGGGTTAAAAAACGTACATCTTGATTTATGTATTTCAAGCCCTTTAAAACGTTCGTTTTTAACTTGCAAGGCCTGCGCCGATTTACACCATTTGCCGGTACACAGCGACAAGCGCCTTACGGAAATTAACCACGGTGCGTGGGAAGGCGAACTGGCCTGTGAAATACAGGCGCATTACCCCGAAGAATTTAAAAAGTGGCATACTGAGCCGCACAAAGTGCAGATGCCGGGCGGCGAAAATCTGGAAGACGTACGCAAGCGCGCCCGTGCCGCTTTTGACGAATACGCAGAAAAATACGAAGGCCAAACAATTCTTGTTGCCGCGCACGACGCCGTCAACAAAGCCATTATCTGCGACTTGCTGGGGCTTGATATGAGCCATTTCTGGCACATCAAGCAGGATAACGCCTGCATTAACGTGCTGGAATATAATGAAGGCGTATGGCGCGCCGTACTTTTAAACAGCACTACGCATTTAGGCTACCTTTTCAGCGGCGTAGAACAGGCAGGATTGTAAGACACAAAAAGCTGCAAAGCATATACTTGCTTTGCAGCTTTTTTCTTAATTTTATTCTTTTCCAAAACATTAAACTCTGCTATAATATTTAACGCTGTGACTCTTTCCAGTAGGAAGGAGGTGACAGAATGATGAACAAACCATTCATCGCTTTTTTGGTAGCCGTCATGGCAGCTGTAACATCGTATTACATTTGCAAATGGCTGGACGGTTTACTGTAATGCTCACAGCCAGCCTAAATTAAAAAACCGGGAGTTGCCGCTCCCGGTTTTTTGTTTGCGTGGCAGAATGACCAACCACTCATCGCTTTTGTAACTAAAGCATACCACTCTTTCACTGTACCGTCAAGCAAAAAGAATTTAAAAACTAAAATCGCGCTGCGGCGCAGATATGCTTTGTTTTAACACAGCAAAATTTGTGTTATAATATAAATTAGTTATATCTCCGCCAGGGCGGATTTTACGATATTATTTGATTGTGAGGTAAGAAAATGCAGAAAATTATTTTAACGGGCGACCGCCCGACCGGCAGGCTCCACGTTGGGCATTACGCCGGTTCTTTAAAAGAACGTGTGGAACTGCAAAACTCCGGCCAGTTTGACAAGGTATTTATTATGATTGCCGACGCTCAGGCGCTGACCGATAACGCCGAGCACCCCGAAAAAGTGCGCGAGAACGTGCTGGAAGTGGCTCTTGATTACCTTGCCTGCGGCATTGACCCGGAAAAATCCACCATTTTTATCCAGTCTGCCGTGCCGCAGCTTACAGAGCTCACCGCATATTATATGAACCTTGTAACCGTATCGCGCGTGCAGCGCAACCCGACCGTTAAAACCGAAATTAAAATGCGCAATTTCGAAGCCAGCATTCCCGTAGGCTTTTTTGTATACCCCATCAGCCAGGCGGCCGATATTACTGCCTTCCGCGCAACGGCAGTGCCTGTCGGCGAAGACCAGCTGCCGATGCTGGAGCAGTGCAAGGAAATTGTTAACAAGTTTAACAGCGTTTACGGCGAAACATTAACCGAACCGGAAATCATCTTGCCGAGCAACAAAGCCTGCCTGCGCCTACCCGGCATTGACGGCAAGGCCAAAATGAGCAAATCGCTGGGCAACTGCATTTACCTCAGCGACGAAGCGGACGTTATTAAAAAGAAAATTATGTCGATGTTTACCGACCCGAACCATGTACGCGTGGAAGACCCCGGCAAGGTTGAAGGCAACCCGGTATTTATCTATCTGGACGCTTTCTCCCGCCCTGAACATTTTGCGGAATTTCTGCCGGAATACGCAAATCTTGACGAACTGAAAGCGCATTACCAGCGCGGCGGCCTGGGCGACGTAAAAGTTAAAAAATTCCTCAACAACGTAATGCAGGCAGAGCTTGCCCCCATCCGCGAACGCCGCCATATGTGGGAACAGCGCCTTGACGAAGTAAAAATGATTTTAAAACAAGGCAGTGAAACCGCGCGCGCAGCGGCAGCCGAAACCCTGCACGATGTACGCGCCGCCATGCAGATTAACTACTTTGAAAACTGGCATATCTGATGGCTGCAGCAAGAAGTGAAATTATCAGCCTGCTGAATGCGGCAGGCATTGCCTTTGAAGTTACTGAACACCAGCCCATTTACACCGTGGAAGAAGGCGAAGCCTTAAAGCTGCCGCACCCGGAAGCGATTGCCCGCACCCTGTTTTTGTGCGATGACAAACACCAGAACTTTTGGCTGGTAACTTTGCCGAAGGACAAAAAGCTGGATTTAAAGGCTCTGCGTGCACAGCTAGGCAGCCGCCGCTTAACCTTCGCTGCCGCGGAAGAACTGGACGCCATGCTGAACCTGCCGCCCGGTTCCGTTACGCCGCTTGGCGCGTTAAATGACTCAGAAGGCCGCGTGCCGGTTATTATTGACGCAGCCTTTAAAGAAAGCCTTATCGGCGTGCCGCTTTTAACAAACACCGCCACCATCTGGCTTAACGGCGCAGATTTGGCGCTCATGCTTACACAGCAGGGGCATAAAGTAAACTGGCTGGCACTTTAAAAACAAAATACAAAGCAGCAAAGTCTGCCAAGGCATAAAAAAATCCGCCCGTAAAGGCGGATTTTTTGTTTTGTATGTTATTAGAGGGTTTTGCCGTAAGCGTCGGCATCCAAAATGGCCTGTTTGAATTTTTCGCGGGTCATTTCATACGGAGTCTTTTTCCATTCGAGAATTGCCGGTGCGCGGTCAAGGATTTTTTCAAGGCCGGCTTCGTCAACTTCCAGTTCTTTTAAGGTTACAGGCAGGCCCAGTTCCTTATTGAATTTTGCAATCTTATCGCGCAGTTCAAACTGCTTGTCGCAGGTTAACAGCACAATTACACCGAAGGAAACCACTTCGCCGTGCATATGGCGTTCTGCGCAGGCAAGGCCGGTGTAAGCGTTGTAGAAGCAGTGTCCCAGCGAAGAATTATAGTAGTAATCGTTTTCGGTGGTGGTAAGGTTGGAAACAATGCCGGTGCTCATGATGATATCCAGCGCAACTTCCTGAATTGCTTCGGAAACAACATTGTTTTTGCAGTCTGCCAAAGCCTGTTTGCCGTATTCAAACAGCGGCGAAGTGCAGGCACCAGCCAGAGCGCGGCCCAGCAGCGGGGTGTTTAAAAGTTTTTTGCCTTCGGTGGCAATCAGAACCTCGCATTCTTTGCTGAGTGCGTCACCAATGCCGGCCCACAAAAGTTTTTCCGGTGCTTCGGCAATAATCTTGGTATTGATAAAAGTATGTTCTGCACAGTGTTTCGGATAATAGTAACCGGCGAGGCTGCCATCCTGTTTATACATAACGCAGATAGCTGTGCAGGCAGCGCAGTTGGAAGCAATGGTCGGGAAAGTGAAAACGGGTTTGCCCATTTTGTCTGCCATGGTTTTGCAGCAGTCAACAGCACGGCCGCCGCCAACGGCAAATACCATATCGGCTTCCTGAACTTCTTTGGTATTCATCAGCATATCAACATTTTCATAGGTAGAGTTGCCGCCGTACCAAAGTACAGCCGTAACATCAAGGTGCCCTTTTACAGCTGCAAGAATTGCATCCTGGGCTTTGCTCAGCGCGGTTTTGCCGCCGATAATAACAACCTTTTTGCCATATCTTGCCGTTACGGACGGAATTGCTTCGTAGCAATCCGGCCCAACGCTGTAATTAGGTAAATAAACACTGTATGTAGTACTCACTTCAAACAACACCTTTCATTAAATATCAAATATTATGATACTAATTATAAACATTTACGGTTAATTCGTCAACACAGTGTAACATTATAGTATATTTTTCTGTTAAAATTACTGTAAAAAACTTAAAATAGTAAACCACAGCGGCGGCACTAAAAGCGAAGGCAGCATATTTAAGGTTTTGCAGTCGCGCAGCTGCAAAATGCCCACGCCGCTGCTCAGCAGGAAAATGCCGCCCAAAAGCGAGATTTCCGTCATCATGCCCGGTGTTAAATACGGCACAATAACACCGGCAAACAGATAAATACTGCCCTGCCAGCAAAACAGCACCGCTGCCGCAATGGCAATGCCAAAGCCGTAAGTAGAGGCAAAAATCATGGAAGATACCAAATCAAGCGTTGCATTAGTAAAAAGGTAAGTATTGTTGCCGTTAAGGCGGCTTTCGATAGGCCCTAAAATGGAAAGCGTGCCGATGCAGAACAGAAGTATCGCCGTAGAAAGCCCTTCCGCCAGCTTGCCGCCGCCCTTGCAGTGCGCAAGCAGCGCGTTAAAACGCCCGCAAATATCAAGCCGCGTGCCGATAATAGTGCCAATGGCAAGGCTTGCAATAAAAAGCACCGGGTATTCGCTGTTGGGCAGGTTATGCACAACGGCGTTGGCGCCAAGCCCGACCGTTGCCAGCCCCAAAGCGTCAAACAGCGCTGTTTTATATTTTTCGCTGATGCCGCGGCTTAAAAAGCTGCCCACAAAGCTTCCTGTTAAAATAGTGCAGGTATTTACAATCGTTCCTAACATAAACCATCTGCTCCCTCAATAAAAAATAACGGATATTTTTATTATAAAACTATCGCGTAAAAATGTAAAACGGGCATAAAAAAACATCCTGCCAAAGCAGGACGTTGAATGCTGGTGCGGATGACAGGAGTCGAACCTGCACGCCGAAGGCGCCAGATCCTAAGTCTGGTGCGTCTGCCAATTCCGCCACATCCGCATTTAAATTGACTTTATTATTATATATTAAGCGGCTCAATTTTTCAACATTTAAATTTTACATAAGTCTGATAGATAAAATAGAATCTGTTCTATATAATAAAATTAAAGTAATTAACTTAAAATCTATGTTACCTATTATGACAGTAAACCCGCGGAGGCAATTATGGAAGAAAAAACTACCTCCTTTAAAAAGAACGCCAACGGCAGTTACAGTAAAAAAGGCATTGTACGCCAGACGCCCAAAGACGGCTTTGTGGAGCATGACGGGCCGGGCGGCTTGGAATACCGCAAAGGGCACGGCGTCTGGTGGACTTATGAAACAGACGACCCTAAAGTTACACGCCCGTTTTTATATATTTTTTTCGCTCTTTTTATGGGCCTTTGGAATTGGATTTTTTATAGCTGTTCACAGGGTATGGACCCTTCGGGGCGTATGTATGTGGCAACTGTTGGTTTGGGCATAAACTGCTTTTTCCTTTATGTTTTTTTCGGCTGCCTGCGCGATATACGCAAGCGTGAAAAACAGCAGCAGGAAGCCCTGCAAAAAGAAAGAGAAGCAAAGCGCCGGACGGAAGGCTAAAATAAAATACAGCAGAAAGAAACGCCGTGACACAAGCCGCGGCGTTATTATTTTTACCAGTTATTCTCCCCACGTTGCTCCCAATACACTCTGATTGGTGCTCCAACAGAAAACACAAAAACGCTGCACCTGCATTGGTACAGCGTTTAACAGATAAAAAAATGGTGATCCACCCGCGACTCGAACGCGGGACACCCTGATTAAAAGTCAGGTGCTCTACCGACTGAGCTAGTGGATCACGTTATTTGGCTGGGGCGGCTGGACTCGAACCAACGCATGCGGGAGTCAAAGTCCCGTGCCTTACCGACTTGGCTACGCCCCAAAAATATGGGGTGACTGGAGGGATTCGAACCCTCGCGTAACGGAGCCACAATCCGCCGTGTTAACCGCTTCACCACAGCCACCATTTTACCAAGATACGCTTGGCGACGAATGTAATTCTATCATAGCAGACAGGTTCTGTCAATATTTTTTGTAAAAATTTTTAATATAAAATGTCATTAATTTTACAAAACCGCTTTTTACGGCTATTCGCGTTCAAACCACGCTTTGGCCCACGCCAGCGCCGTAGGCGTTTGTGCAAGGCCCCCGCCCGCAGTTTCGCGCAGCGCGCAGGGCATGGAGTCGCCCACCCATTTCATGGCGTCAATGGCTTCGTCCGCCGGAATAAAGCTGCCGATGCCTGCCAGCGCCATTTCTGCCGCCAAAAGCGCCTGCACTGCCGCACCGCCGTTGCGTTTTATGCAGGGCACTTCCACAAGCCCTGCCACAGGGTCGCACACCAGCCCCAGCATGTTTTTAAAAACAATGCTTACGGCAGTACCTGCCTGCGCAGGAGTGCCGCCCAAAGCGTCAACAGCCGCGCCTGCCGCCATGGCAGCCGCACTGCCGCATTCTGCCTGGCAGCCGCCAACAGCACCAGCAAGCGAGGCACGGGCTGCAATTACAAGCCCGATTTGCCCTGCCACAACAAGCGCGCGTGCCAGCTGTTCTTCCGTTAAATTACAGTGTTTTTTTAAAGCCAGCAGCACGCCGGGAAGCACGCCTGCCGCACCGGCCGTGGGAGCCGCCACAATTCTGCCCATGGCAGCGTTGCATTCGCTTACGGCAATGGCATAAGTTACGGCGTCCGTTGCAAGAGCGCCCAAAAGTTTATTAAAGCCGGGCTGCGCTGCCGCGTTTTGCAGTTTAAGCGCACTGCCGCCGGTTAAGCCGCTGTGCGAGCGCACGCCCGTCAGCCCGTAGGCTGCGGCTTCTTCCATTACTTTCAGCATCTGCGCCATTTTGGCAAGCAGTTCTTCTTCCGTAATTTCCAGTTCAGCAGCGCTCTGCGGCAGCAAATAAGCGTTCAGGCTCAGTTTTGCCGCTTCTGCTTCTTCTATTAATGCATTTAATGAAATTTTGTCGTTTGCCATCTTTCACCTCAAAGCACGCTGTCTACAAAACGCACCGTGTCAATAGGCGGCAGCGCCGCCAGCAGCTGCACTATCGCAGGCTGCACTTTCTGGTCACACTCAAGCACCATGGTTGCCAGCCCGCCTTTATTTTTGCGGAACACGCGCATGGTTGCGATATTTACGGACGCACTTGCCAGCGTGCTGCTTACAAGCGCAATCACGCCGGGCTTGTCGGTATGCGATACCAACAGCGCAGGCAGCTTGCCGTCCAATTCAACCTCCGCTCCGTCAATGGCAGACACCTTAACCTGCCCGCCGCCGATGGAGGAACCGATAACCTCGCAGCTTTTGCCGTCTTTTGCCGTCAGCGTAAAGCGCGCTGTATTGGGGTGGGTTAAATCACCAAGGTTTACTTTGGCAAAATTATATTCCAGCCCTGCTTCCGCGGCATATTTACGCGCCTGCGGAATACGCGCGTCATCAGGCAGCCAGCCCATAAGCCCGGCAAGCAGCGCCACGTCCGTGCCATGCCCGCGGTAGGTATGCGCAAAGCTGCCGTGCAAATCAATCTGTGCTTTAACGGGCGGCGCGCCCAGAATACCGGCAGCCAGAAGCCCCAGCCTTACCGCGCCCGCCGTATGCGAACTTGAAGGGCCAATCATTACAGGCCCGATAATATCTATAATATTCATACTGCTCCTTTATTCTTCACTTGCCAGTGAGCGGTGCCCCAACGCCACGCACAATTCGTCAAGGTTCAGCACGCCCACCGCCATATATATGGCAACGCACAAATGCTCGCCGCTGCGGGCAATGCCAATTTTGCCGCCCACGTTAAAGCCGGCCGCTTTCGTCACAAGCTGCTCCAAAGCAGCGTGGGCAGCACCTGCAACTGCGCCCGCGCCGACGTGGGTTTCCGTAACAATGCCCTGACGCTGCGCCGCAACAACGGCACGCTCCACAATTTTAACAACGCTCGGCATAAACTCGCCGCCAAAATCTACCGCCGTACTGCGGATGCCCTTTGCCGCCAGCTGCTCTTTAATGCGCTGCTCCTCCGCACGGTTTTCGGTAACGGCAATGCGCAGTGCCGCACGCCCTATTTCAATGCTCGTCAGTTTCTGTTCTGCCATGATTAGTCTTCCTCCACCATTTCCGGTTTTTTAATAGGTGTTTTGTCAAACACGGCTACAATAAGGAACACGATAATGCACAGCAGCCATTCAAAATAAATTACATGCTGCAAAACGTGCAGCGCCGGTACAAACTCCCATACCACAAGGCCCAAAAGCCCTGCAAGAGTAGTCCAAAATGCGCTGCTGCAGCGGCACAAACCGGGCGCAAACACCGTAAACAAAAATACGCAGGTCAGCGCCGTCGTCATCGAAAGCCCTGCCACCATGGTTTTTAAAATACCGGCAGCATTAAAAGCAAACCATAAGGTTATAATGCCAACCGCCAAAATAGTCAGGCGGTTAATTTTAACAAAGCGGTCGTCCGTTACGGACGGATTAATAAAGCGTTTGTAAATATCCTGGCTGAACAGCGTACCTGCGCCCAGAAGAATTGTGCAGGCGGTAGATACGTCCGCTGCCCACAGCGCCGCAAGCGTAGTGCCCGAGGCAATGGGGTCAAGCGCCATAACAACTTTAGGCAAAGCCAGCGTTGCCGAAATTTCCGGGAACTGCACCTTGCCGATAATGCCTAAAAGCGCGCACAAAAAGCCTACCGGGAAAATTAAAAGCCCGCCAAGAATAAAGCCGTTGCGCGCGGTTTTGGCGTCACGCGCGCCGCAGGCAATCTGCACAGGGCCCTGCGCCGTAATGGCCTGCGTAATCATAACAATAAACCAGCCGATAATAACGGCCAGCGGAATGCCTGCAAACGGGTCAAACCAGTCAAGCCCGGCCGGCAGCTGCGCCGCAATAGCATCAAGCCCGCCGCTGTGGTCTACCGCTGCCACGCAGGAATATAAAATGCCCGCATAAATTAAAACAACGCTGACGATATTGGACAAACCGCTCGACCACAAACCGCCGATAAGCGTAATGCCGATAAATACCACCGCGCTCACAATCATGCCGCCGCGGAACGAGAAATATTCGGGCAGAAGCGAAGCCAGAATCGCGCCGCCGGCGAGATACTGAAGCGCCGTAATAACGGACATGATAATTACAAGCCCAACCGCGCTGATAACGCGTCCTTTGGTATCGTAATATTTTTCAAAAAATTCCGGAATGGTGGAAACCTTCATGGCACGCAGCTTGCCCGCCGCCACAAGGCCCATAATAATGGCGCCCGCGCTCCACGCCGCATTGTACCAGCCTGCTGCCATGCCAACCTTGTAAGCGTTTTCGGCAACGCCAACTGTAGAAGCCGCACCAACGGCAAGGCCCGTAATATTAACGGCAATCAGCACCGGGCCAAGTTTGCGCCCTGCAAAAAGATACTCCGCAGAGCCTTTATCCGCCCTGCTTTTAACGTAAAAACTTATTGCGAACAAAAGCGCAATATACACAACAACAATAATCAACTGAATATTCATCCTGCTGCACTACCTTTCTTCACAAAAAATCCGCTCTAAGCTACAATACTACCCTCCTGCTTTTAAAATTAGTTATATTATATCAACAATTTTTATTAAAGAAAAGTAAAAACTCTGCCCATGCAGTTTAAAATTTTGTAAAAAATTTAACTAAACAGCCCCTTTAACAAGGATTTTGCGCTTTTGTGCCGAATATTTAAAAGATTGCAGAGTGAATTAAATTTACAGCCCCGCGCTGCGGCTTTAATTCACATTGCAAACGGAAGGAGGGACCGCCAATGTACAGAATTATGAAAAGCACCAATAACGGCATGGACGAACTGGAACTGGACAGCCTGGAAAAAGGCTGCTGGATAGACATCGTCAGTCCCTCACCCGAAGAACTGCACGAAGTGGCGGACGCCACCGGCATTCAGATGGACTTTTTAAGCGCCGCGCTTGACGATGAAGAAAAATCCCGTATCGAAACAGAGGATGACCAGATACTCACCCTTATCGACATCCCTGTCCTGCGCAGCAACAAAGATTACGACACGCTGCCGCTGGGCATTATCGTATCGGCAGATTACATTGTAACCGTCTGCCTGGAACCTAACGCCGTTATCGCCGATTTTTCTTCCTACAACTATAAAATGTTCAGTACCTTTAAAAAAACGCGCTTTCTCTTTCAGATACTATACAAATCGGCAACATTATATCTGAAATACATCCGCATTATTATCAAACGCACCGACGAACTGGAACAGCACCTGCGCCAGTCCATGGAAAACAGCGAGCTTTTTAACATGCTGGATTTGCAGAAATCCTTAACATACTTTACAACCTCCCTGCGCAGCAACTACATTGTAACCGAAAAACTGCTGCGCCTGCGCTCCACCAACCAGAGCGCGCACCTCATCAAACTCTATGAAGAAGACGAGGATTTGCTGGAGGACGTTATCATCGAATACAAGCAGGCTATCGAAATGGTTGAAATGTACAGCCACATTTTAAACAGCATGATGGAAGTATTCGCCTCCATCATCAGCAACAACCTGAACCTTGTAATGAAGTTTCTGGCGTCCGTAACGATTATACTGGCCATACCTACCACCATCGGCGGCTTATGGGGCATGAACGTGCCCGTGCCGCTTTCCGACAGCCCGTACGGATTTCTTGTAATAGGCGGCACCTCACTTCTGGTTGCCGGGGTTACCGGCTACTGGCTGTGGAAGCGCCGCATGTTTTAAGGAGCAACAATGAGCAAAATTTTAGCAGAGCAGTTACTGGCAGGCATTATACTTGCCGACAACGACAACAGAGAATACATTTACCTGCCCGGCGGCGAAGTGGGCAGCGAAGACCCGCACTGCGTATTTGAAAAAAACGGTGAGCGTGCCGGCGACCTGCCGCTTGAAGAAGCAGTGGAACTTGCCAAACGCCTGCATCTTTCACCGGGGCGCCATCCGGAGCTTGGCTCACGGGCGTGGTGAAGGGGAAAGTGCTGCCTGCGTAAAACCAGCAGCGCAGCTGCCCTGCTTTACATTTTACTAAAAACTTTTTGAATACTACAAAAAACACCTGTGGAAATATCCACAGGTGTTTTTATTTAATGCGCTACTTTTAAATCTCCATGCCGCCGTCTACAAAGTTTACTTCTGCTTTGCGTTCACGGAAGTCTTTATTGCGGTCGAACGGAGCATCGTTAAAGAGGTAGTTCCAATGCGAAGACGGGTCATTATCCAGCTCAAACGGCGAATATACAAGGCTTATATCATAACCAAGGTTATTGGGGTTAAATAAGCCATTAATATTACTGCCAAGAATCTGCTGGGAATACAGCCAGTTGCCGGAATTTGCCATAGCGTCATCAGCCACGCCCTGGATTAAGCCGTTATTATTATTAAATGCGCCAAAACCATCCGGTGCAGAAATTGCGCCAATAGCAATAAGCGCTTTAATGTCATCCGCAGTAATCTGATGTAACTCGCCATAATGTTTAGCACTGAAATACTGGTTTACAAGGTGCTGGTCTACAACCGTTACTTTGGTTAAGAATACGCTTAACATCGGCAAGGTTGAACCGTTATAAATCTTCCAGCCGTTTGCTCCAGTAAACCCATCATAAGAACCTTCTTGCTTCCATTGGTCAGAATTATCAATTACATAACCATTTACAGCGTCTGTGCCACTGCCAATTAAATTATTCGCAACACCGTAAACATATTGTACAGTACCGCCGTTTATGCCAACAAGATTGCCAGTAGAAACTGCGTCGCCCTTAACTTCTCTTGTTGTGTTATAGGCATTGCTTAATGTACCGCTGTTATTGCCGACCAAGCCGCCAACATTGGCATCGCCGGTAATAGTTTGATTTTGACCATTTTCCGTCATTACGGTGTTAAATACCTGGTCGATTGTACCGCTGTTGCTGCCTGCAATGCCGCCGACGTTTTCACTATCGGCCGCATTGATTGCACCGGTATTGTAGCCTGCGGTTAAGCTGCCCTGGTTATCACCAATAAGGCCGCCGATATTAGAACCTGTATCAACTTTAAATTCATATTCACCGTTTTTGCTATTATAAATATAAGCCCCTACATTAATAACACCGTTGTTGTAAATCTGATATTTATAATAACTGTCAGCATCATCACGGCCGCCGGTAATAGTACCTGTATTCTTGCCGATTAAGCCGCCGACATTATTTGTACCAATAACCTGCCCATCAACTTCATTTATAAGGCTGGATGTACTTATATTACCTGTATTAACACCAAAAATACCACCGGTGCCGTTGCCGCTATTGCCTATAACTGTACCGTTATTTGTAAGTTTGGAATTAGTAATATTAGCATTATTTACTGCAAAAATACCGCCTGCACCGCCAGCAGTTGCAAACACAGTACCTGTGTTAGAAGCTTCAACACCATTTAAAGGCTTATTATTTGTATTCAGCCCAGCAACACCACCAACATAGTTTTCACCAGTTACATTACCGCTGTTACCTGCCATATTTTCTAAAGTACCGTCATTTTTACCAACAATACCGCCGACATAAGTTGCGCCATCAGCATTTACATCTGCCGTATTGGTAGCATTCTTAATAATGCCGTCTTTAGTATTTTCACCGGCAATACCGCCAAAGAATTCAGCATCAGCAGTACTATCTTTTACATTAAGTTCAACATCGTTGTTGGCATTGGTAATAGTGCCGCTGTTGCTGCCTGCAACACCGCCAACATACTGCTGCCCGGTAATTGTGCCGCGGTTAATAAGGTTAACGGTTTCGTCCGTTTCTTCATTACCAGTAGTTATAGTACCGGCATTACTGCCTGCAATACCACCGACATATCGTTCACCAGTAATAGCAGCTGAACTATCGTTAACAAGGTTTGTTAAAACAGAGTTCTTGCTAGCGTTATTACCAACCAAACCACCGACATATTCATTGCCGGCAATTGTTCCGTTGTTGCGTCCGTTTTCAACACTGCCAATATTAGTACCTAACAAACCACCGACATTATTGCCTGTACCAGTTACACCAGTTGCATTAACAACGTTTTCTACAGTGCCTTTGCTCCAAGTTACCGTTCTATCTTCCTCCACGGTATAGTTGATACCACCGTCATTTTCACCAATAATACCGCCGACATTATCCTTGCCGCTGACGATACTTTCGTTATAACCACTGTACATATTGCCGTTGTTTGTACCAATGATGCCGCCAATATTACTGCTGCCTGTTGCACCGCCGTTAGTAACACCAAGGCTATCCACATATTGCACGTTGCCCTTTTCGGTATTAACGCCAACCACGCCGCCAAGGCCAACACTTGTACCACTAGTAACATTTGTATCTACTGTTACCGCGCTGTCGCTGAAGCTGTTGGCAAGGCCGCCATCATTTTTGCCAACCAAACCACCTGCAATGGCACTGGAACTGCCTGCGATAACACTGCCGGTGCTTTCAACATCGTAAATACCGTTAGTTAATACACCGTCATTAGTGCTGCCGGTAGTTTCATTTTTACTAAAATTACCGCTGTTATTAACACCAACAATACCGCCCGCATTGCCTTTAGATGTTACAGTGTTGCCAAAGGTTACAATGCCTTCAATGCGTCCGCTGTTTACGCCTGCAACAGCACCAGCGTTCTTGCTGCCTGTAAATGTACCGCTGTAAATGTTAACGTCTTTAACAACGCCGTTTGTACCAATAGTATCAAAAATGCCTGCGTTGCCATTTGCATTTTCAACCTTTAAACCAATAATGCGGTTGCCACGCCCGTCAAAAGTGCCGGTAAAACCATTAGCACTATTAGTACCAATCGCCTCATAACCACTTACATCGCTGGCATTGATGTCATTTTTTAAGGCAAAATTATAACCGAGAATACCTGTAGTTCTTCCTTCTTCAGTTTCAGTTTTATAATAAGTTTGAATATTCTTAAGCTGCTCGCCGCTGCTTACCCAGATATGTGTAATATCTCTACCGCTGCTATTTGTATCTGCATCATTTACATTTACTTTTAAATCAGTAAGCGCACCAGCAAATGTATTATTATTATCTATGTCAAACTTATCAAGGTCAAAGGCATCCCCCTGCCACATATCAACGGTAATTTTAGCATCGTCAGTACCATTAATTTTAATTGCGTTCTTTTCACCAAATTGACCTAAAAAGTCATGCAAAGTTTTAACTGCCTCTGTATTGTCATGATTATTCTGCACCTGACCGATATTGCTAATATCGAGTACAATTTCTTTATCCGCACCGGCAGTTAAAGATAATCCGCCGCCAATACTTAAATCACTGTCAACATAAACATCGCCCGTGCCGGTTACAGTTAAATTGCCGCCGGTTGTAATAAGCCCCTGTTCCTTATTGCCGTAGTACAGGTTAACGTTGCCGCCGCCGATATATTGCTTGTTGCCATTTTCATCCAAAATTGGCTCGTCATTATCGTCAACAACGAGTTTAGTTTTTGCAATAATTGTAATATTACCATCAACATCAGAAGCACCAGTAGTATGTGCAAAGCGATCAGCAATATCACTCATAACCTCTTCTTCATCGCCAATATCTAAACCAGGTTTCCAACCTTGTACTGCTTGATCTTCAATTCCAGATACTACAACAGAACTACCTTGCTCAGCAGATGTTAAAGTACCGTATACATCAACATCACTAGCGCTAATAGTAATATTGCCTTTATCTTTAACATCAATCACATCTGATTTATCGCTGGTTGCTCCATTAGCAGTATTACCTGTTGCAGTTACATCGCCATAAATGGTTACTTTGCCATCTGTTGTAATATTAACGGCAGAACCGTAAATATCAGCTGCACTGCCTATGCCAATATCGTTCTTAACACCATTAATATTCAATGCACCATCAGCATAAATAGTACCGCCAAAATAGCCGCTGCCGCTGCTGGTTGTAAAATTATTGAGAGTTACGCCACCACCGTAAACAGCAAGCCCTGCTGCATTAGTTATACTTAACTCATTATCTTTTGTACCAAAATTAAATACTAAATCTCTGTCAGTATTAATAATGGTCAAAAGAGGATCATAAGCTGTACCATATTGTATTGAGCCGTTAAAAGTTTTATCAGTGTTATTACTATTATCAGTTAAACCATTCTTTGCAAAATATTTTTCACTATCCGGTAAAAAGGCATTTAAAATAGGAGTATTGCCGTAATAAATACGCCAAGCACCAGTATCAGTATCAGTGCTTTCAATTTGTTGTAACTTCCCATCTGCTGTTGTTATACCTTCAACACTTCCATAAATCTTGCCACCTTCTTGCTGAGTAAAAGTTAAGGAATGATGTGTACCGTCATTATCATAATAATGATATTGTTTTAAATCAGACTTTTCATCAAAATCTATTGCTTTATTGGAATTATCACTATTACCACTTAATTCAGTAAATAATGGATTACCAACTTCATCCTCCTGCGGCCTAATATAATAAGTATTGCTAAAATACAACCTATCGCCAATAGTATTACTGCCATAAATGCTGCCAATACCATTACCCTCATCAATGAACAAATTGCCGGTTGTATAAACATTTGTTATAGTAACTCTGGCATTGCCTTGGTTTTCATCCTGAATATGACCTAAAATACCGCCTAAAGTATTATTACCTGCATTTGCAACATTTGAGTCTTTAAAACTACGCAATGTACCAAGATTATAGGCATTATTTATCACAATGTCACTATTATCGCTTGCCGCACCGGCAATGCCGCCAACCTGGCTTGAAGCATTATTTTTATTTAAAACAGTTATATTACCGGTGTTAAAAGCATTTTCTATTTTCCCTTGAGCCATCCAGCCGGCAATGCCGCCGACTACATTATAACCGTTATAAATAGCACCGTTATTATAAGCCTTTTCTACTGTACCGGAAAGACGTCCAACAATGCCGCCGACATGACGTCCAAAATAATTAAATTTACTATCGCCAATCTGGCCTTTGTTATAAACATCATAAAGATAAACTTCCGCTCCTGAAAGTTCTGTTGTATCGCCAACTATACCACCCATATTCAAGGCATCAATACTGCTGCCTTGCTGCGATTGACGCGTTGTACGCAAATAACCAAGATTGTACGATGCGGCTATTTCGCCATTATACATCATGCCTGCTACGCCACCAACACCGGTATAACCAAGTACATCTCCCGTATTATAACTGTTGGATACAGCGGCTTTCGTTACATCAATTTCATTATTATCATTTTTTAAATTACCAGTTGTGCGGCGGTCAATTTTACCAACTATACCGCCAACATTAGCGGCTTTTTGCCAATCTTTAACATTTGTGGGGTCACCAGGTTCATCAGTATGTACCGTGCCACGGTTTGCACTGCCGGTAACTTTTGCACCATTCCCCTCCATATAACCAACAATGCCGCCAATATTGCCTATAATAAAACTTTCATTAGCATCGCCAGTTATCGGACGTACGGTTTCTCTTACAAAATTACCATCATAACGAGCACCTGTAGCCATAATGTCGCCGCCGTCATTAATACCTTTATCTATAGTACCTTTACCACTAAAATATCCGGCTATGCCGCCTACGTTATGGGCGCCACGTACGGAGTTTTCTTTATTTGTTGCATTAGTTATATTAGTATTAACAGCACTGCCAACAACACCGCCAACGTTACCGGCTCTATAAATATGGCTGTTATCACCACTATCTCCGATAGTTTCAGTGCTAACATCTCCGTTATTTTCAACATTTGTTATAGTACTATTAGAAGAAATACCTGCAATACCGCCGACATTGGCTACATTCACTGTTGTAGTAGCCGTACCATCTCCGTTAAGATTACCGCTTGGCAAATTACCACTATTGCTCTCACCAGTATGGTAAGTATAGCCTTCCGTTATGTACCACGTTGCTAACACAGTACCGCTGTTTTCAGCATTTTTCACAGTACTGACTTCCATATTGCCGACTATGCCACCTACGTTGTAAGCACCGGTTACGTCAAGGCGGTTGTAAACGAGGTTAGTACCGTCGCCAATAGTAGAATTTAAAGCACTGCCAACCAAACCACCTACATCATGACCACTGCTTGTTACAGCACCCAAATTATAACTGTTACCTATTAATTGACTATTGTTTAAAGAACCAATAAGCCCGCCAACATCGTTGCCAGCATTACCATTTATTGTACCAGTATTAATAACGTTATTAACCTTACTTTTGTTAACTGAATTACCAGTTATAATACCAACAATGCCGCCAACCTGACTGTTTCCGGTTACAGAAGCACTATTTGTCGCATTACTTATAACAGTATTTTCGCCTATCGCGTTACCAACAATCCCGCCGACACGATAATTGCCCGTAATGCTGCCACCAACAAGTGTTACATTATTTATAGTGGCACCATTAACTACACCAAATAAGCCTACATCATTTTCAGTAGATCTATTAATTGTTAAGCCAAAAATGTTATAATCTAACCCATCAAATTTGCCGGTAAAAGCATTTTTTATCTCCGTACCAATCTGCTTAAACCCTTCATTTATATTGTCATTATCATTATCATCCCACGATGAAGTTGCTGTCGCATCAATACTGTTTCTTAAAGCATAGTTGCCGTTAAGATTGGTATTAATGGCTTGCAGCTGCTTAACATCTTCTACCCACATATAGCCATCAACAGCAGTTGCAGTAGCAGAATTATTTACAAAAACATTGTTAGCAAAAGTTTTTTGCATTCCATCGTAAGTACCTGGATTGTTTTCAGTGTTATAAGCATCATAACCAAGCAATACATCATTTATATCATCAGTTTTAACAATAAAGTTATCAGTTACTACATCATTTTTCTTTATACGTTCGGTGTCAATAACAATACGTCCATTACCTTCAAATGTTACATTGCCGTTTTCAATATTTGTAATGTTTATATTACCCAAACTCATAAGTTCGGCATTTGTCAAAGTACCGCCCTGCATAAAATCATTAACATTAGTATCAGCTTTTACTTTCTTTAATTTATCATCGCTAAATTTTTTATTTGATACATACAAACTGCCAACATTAATCTGTGCGCTGTTACCAATTTGCACGCCAGCCGGGTTAACGATAAAAATATTACCGTTATTATTAGCATTAATGGTGCCATAAATTTGAGAAGCCGCACCACTGTTGACATAGTTTAAAGTATTAAAATCCTGCGGTCCTCTAAAATTAACGGTTGCACTACCACCAATATCAAAACTATCCCATTTTATAACACCATTATGGCTGTTTTGAATAATATTCATTTCAAGATTTCCAGCAGGATTAGTTCCTCCAGGACGCGCCCAATCGGGTATATCTATCTGCCCAGCCATAACCTCGCCACCACTCGGCAGCGTGCCGTTGCCAATTACGCTTGTTGCTGCATGCAGCGGCAGGGTATACATTACGGCAGAACCGGCCAGCAGGCATATTAAAAGGTTTCGTTTAAGATTCTTTTTACTGTTCATTATATTTCCCTCCGTAAGTTTTTAAAGGAATTTTTAATGAGTCTATTACATATTTATTAATATTAATCAGAACATTTTATAAAGCTGGAACCAAAGCCTGCCGTCATGGTCGTCGCGCTCAATACGGTCAGGGCGCGCGTCAATCTTGCGGGCGTAATCAAGCTGAGCATACCAGTCGCCGGGTTTGGCGTAACGTAACCCAACACCCCAGCCTGCCAGGTGGTCCATGGTGCCGTCAAACTTGTTTTTAACAGCGCCGCTGTCGATAAACACAGCCGCTTCCAAACCTTCAATTCCGGTTGCGCGGCGGATTTCAGCCGTTGCCAGGTAGCCAAGGTCGCCATAGCCATCGCTTG
Organism: Phascolarctobacterium sp. ET69; assembly: GCF_023336935.1. Taxonomy (GTDB): domain Bacteria; phylum Bacillota; class Negativicutes; order Acidaminococcales; family Acidaminococcaceae; genus Fusicatenibacter_A; species Fusicatenibacter_A intestinipullorum. Next base: position 149,765 of record NZ_JAMBLR010000003.1, on the reverse strand, counting down.
CGCCATACGCACGCACGCCGTTAATGCCGCCAAGGTAAAACTGTTCGCTGCCGTCAAGCGCGCGGCTTGCCATTTGCCCGCTGGCTTTAATGCGGTAATTCCAGTCGCCGTCATACCAAATGTTCAGCAAGTCACCGGTCAGTTTATGGTAGCCGCCGTCATAATAAGCATTCTGCCCTTCAGTATCAATATCGCCGTACCAGTAAATTAAGCTGTACTGCGTAAACTGGTTTACATTATACTGGCTGCCGCTGATGCCAACATGCCATACATCCGCGTCTTTTTCGGTTTTCATGCGGCCTAATCCGTCTATGCTGAAACGCAGCTCATCTTCAATATCACGGTGGTCGTAACCGTAAATCGCGGTTATGCGGTTGCTGCGGTCACGGTAAACCGGCGTCATGCCGTAAAGGCTGATGCCCTTGGATTTGCCGAGCGTATCGTAAAAGCTGTTGGTGCTCATTTCATAAGAGCTTTGGCTGTAAGCAATGCCAACCCGGGTGCCGCGGCTGCCAACCGGCAGTTCGTAACGGATGCCGTAGTTTTTAACATCATGGCTGGAAAGCATACCGTTTAAAATAAACTTATCACCGATTTTGCCGGGGTTGTTAATTTCGGTATTAAAGCCGTAGCGGTAACGCCCGCTCCAATAGCCGCCGCCGTTATCAACAAATACGTAGTTATTCCAAACCGGCCTGCGCGTTGCTTCAACGTCAAGGCTGGTTGTGCCCGGCTCGCCGCCCGGTTTTAAAACAGCGCGTGCCTGTACGCCCGGAAGGTCGTTAATATTGTTAATGGCGTCTTCCAGTTTGCTGTCGGTAATGGCGCTGCCCGGTTTTAAGCCGCTAAGGTAGTTATTCAGCACGCCGGTAGCAATATCGCTGTCATTCTGCGTAATATTTATTTTATCGTAATTGGCTACATACACTTTTATTTCAAGGCTGCCGCCTGCAACTTCCTGCGGCGGAACAACCGCCTGCGCAACCGTATAGCCGCATTCTTTGGCGTATGCCGTAATTTCTGCCGTTAAATTATTCAGTTCCGCAACTTTAACGCTGCGCTTTTGGTATTTGTTTAAAATTTCCTGAAGCCGTCCCACTTTATCCGGCAGTTCAAAGCCGGTAAGTTTAATACTTTTAACATAAAAAGCAGGGTCATCTTTTGTGCCGGTATTACCGGGGCGGAATTCTCCGGATGGAGTTTCGTCTCCACTGATAACGTCCTGCTGACCAGTACGGTTGTACGGGTGTGGCGTAACAGCTTCCTTGTCAAAAGTAGGTATCGGCGACTGTGCTAATGCGCTGCTTGCCACTAACAGGCACACTGCCGCCATCCCAACGGTTTTCTTCATAACTATCACTCCCCAAAAAATTATAAATACAAAAGTCTGTTTTATTTTAATAACTTTACATTAATTGATATTAATATATTTTAACATATTGGAGCCAAAACTGACAAGTAGGGGTATAGTTTGGTTTTTAGCTGTAAGAGTAATATTTTTATTATTTATTAAAATACACAATGCCATTCAGCAGTCTTTTTTATAAATACCTGTTTTAATTATTTTATAATTATGCCTTTTAATTGGCATAAAAAATAAGCCCCTGCCGTTAAGGCAAAGGCTTACTTTTTGCTTATTATTTTATTACAATTACAGGCACGGAAGCATTTTCGATTACTATATGGCTGACGCTGTTTTTAAACAGGCCTTCAATAGCGCCGAAACCGCGCGTGCCTATGATAATGGTATCGCATTTTTCCTTGCGGCACTGCTTAATAATTTCCGGCGCAGGGCGGGTGCCGATAACAAGCACATAAGAGCAGGGAATGTCCTGCTCATCAAGTATATGCTTTGCAGCGCCCAAAACTTCGTTGCCTACCTGCATGGCAGGCCCGTTTACATCACCGGCCAGTTCGCCTTCCAGCGGCAGCTGCGGCGTATGCTGCAAGCCTTCACGGGCAACGGTTAAAACAACCATCTCCGATTCCGCCATTTTGGCTATGCCGATGGCATATTCCAGCGCGCGCCACGAATATTCAGTACCGTCTATTGCTACCAATAATTTTTTCAGCATAGTATCACTTTATTTCACAATCAGCACAGGCACAGCCGCATACTGAGAAACCTTGCTGCTGACGCTGCCGAGGAAGAATTCGGCAATGCCGGAAAGGCCGCGGGAGCCGATAACGATTGCGTCTGCCTGAACTTTTTTGGCAAGGGCGATAATGCGTTCCGAAGGATGGCCTACTTCCATATCGTAGCTTACTTCATGCGGATAATCGCCAACGATGTTTTTAGCATATTCAAGCACTTTGTCGCCGATGCGTTCCAGTTCGCTGTTGCCGCGGCTGATAGTGCTGTGGTCAAGCGGTACTGCCAGCAGAGCTGCGTTATTGTACGGCTGAATAACGTTTACTACAACAATTTCACTGTTAAATTTTCTGCCAATTTCCAAAGCATTATTAAGTGCGCGCCAGGACGTTTCAGAACCGTCGACAGGCACCAGAATTTTTTTAAACATACTACACACCTCCCGATATGGCTTTTGCCATATCTTTTATGTTTTAAAATGTTCTACTTTTTTTAATAAAATCCTGCAAAGCGGTAAATTTTTACGGTTATCTTTCCTCACGGTCATACGAAAGGCCCAGAGCCTGCGGGGATGCGCTGCGTCCGCCGCGGCGTTTTAACACCAGCACAAGCACCAGCACCGTAAAAATGTACGGCAGCATATTAAGTATAAAGCCCGATACCGGCACGCCGAGCACCTGCAAATTAAAGCCCAGTGCATCTATGCCGCCGAAAAGATACGAACCTGCCATGGCGCGCCAGGGGTCCCACAGGGCAAAAATTACAAGCGCAACGGCAATCCAGCCGCGGCCCGCCGTCATGTTCTCCAGCCAGCTGGGGGCATAGGCAAGCGACAGGTACGCACCGGCAACACCCGCCAGCGCGCCGCCAACTACAATGTATAAATAGCGCAGCCCGAAAACATTAATGCCTGCCGCATCTACCGCCGCAGGGTTTTCGCCCATAGCACGCAGAAACAGCCCGCTGCGCGTTTTGTAAAAATACCACGCCGCAAGCGGCACCAAAAAATAACTTATATACACCAGCGCATCCTGCTTAAACAGTATGCTGCCGATAATGGGAATATCGCTTAAAAGCGGCACGGCAATTTTGCCAAACACCGCAGCGGCAGGCTGGCCTACGTAATCCTGCCCTAGGTAACCGCTGAGCCCGGTGCCGAACAAGGTTACAGCAAGGCCGCTTACAACCTGGTTGGCACGCAGGGTTACGGTTAAAAACGCGTGGATAAGCGCCAGAAGCGCGCCAGCAACAACAGCCGCCGCAACACCTGCCCACGGGCTGCCGAAGCTGTTGCCCGCAATAAAACCGGTGCAGGCGCCGATAAGCATCATGCCTTCAACACCGAGGTTAATAACACCGCTGCGCTCGCAGATAACTTCGCCCAAAGCTGCGTACAAAAGAGGCGTGCCCATAGTGATGGCGGCAGCCAGCAACGAAACGATAAAATCTTCACTCATTTTCAGCACCGCCTTTCACAATACGCAGTTTGTAGCCGGTAAAAATTTCCGTGCCAACCACGAAAAACAGCACCGCGCCCTGCAGCATGGTTGCCGCCGCTGCGGAAATGCCCATTGTTTGCAGCATAAAGCCGCCCACGTGAATAACTGCAAACAGAAAAGATACCAGAATAATGGCGGGCGGGTTCAAACGCGCCAGCCACGCTATAATAATGGCAGTGTAACCGTAGCCCGGGCTGATGCCATGCTGCAGCTTGCCAACAATGCCCGAAACTTCCACCATGCCTGCAAGCCCGCATACCGCGCCGCTGATAAACATGGCAATAAGCACATTGCGTGCGATATCCATACCGGCATAGCGCGCTGCCGCCGGGTTGGAGCCGATAACCATTGTTTCATAGCCCCAGCGCGAGCTTTTAAACAGCACCGTAAACACTGCCGCCGCAATAAACACTACAAAAATACCGGCGTGTACGCGCAAATCGCCGAAGCTCGGCAGCATCGCCGCATCCGGGAACGCCGCCGTTAAAGGGAAGTTCAGCCCGTTAGGGTCGCGCCAGTCGCCGTATACCAGATAATCCACCCACAAAATGGCAATGTAGTTCATCATTAAAGTGCTGATAAGTTCGTTAACCAGCCATTTTGTTTTAAACCAGCCCGCAACAAGGCCCCACAAGCCGCCTGCCAGCGCGCCCAAAATAAACATTGCGGGCAGCATAACTGCCGCAGGCAAATCGGGAAAATTAAGCGGCACCCAGGTTGCAGCGCAGGCGCCCATGTAAAACTGGCCTTCCGCGCCGATATTCCAAATCTGCATGCGGAACGCAACGGCAATGCCAAGTGCGCACAGCGCTATCGGAATCATTTTTACGAAAGTTTCCGAAAGGCCGTAATCGTTACCCAGCGCGCCGCTGAACATGCTCTCATATACCAGAAGCGGGTCTTTGCCGGTAAGGGCAAAGAATACGCCGCAAAAAACCAGTGCCATCAGCGCCGAAAGTACGGGCAGGCCGATTTGCGCTTTCAGGCTTTGTTCCAGGCGTTTTTCCAGAACTACCTTCATTTGCCCTCACCTCCGTTATCCGTTACACCGGCCATCAGCGCGCCGATTTTTTCAATATCCATATCCTGCACGGCAAATTCACCCATCAGCTTACCTGCAAACATAACGCCCACGCGGTCTGCCAGAGCTGCAAGTTCTTCCAGTTCTTCCGATACCAGAAGTATCGCCGTATTTTCTTCTTTAAGTTTTAAAAGCAGCTTATGTACGGCTTCAATCGCACCGATATCCAGCCCGCGCACGGGGTACAGCACTACCATCAGCTGCGGTTTTGCTGCAATTTCGCGCCCCAAAAGCAGTTTCTGGATATTGCCGCCGCTCATCATTTTTACCGGCTGGTAAATGCTGCCCTGCTTAATGTCAAATTCTTCAACAATATGTTTGGCGGCGCTTACGGCTGCCTGCCATTTAATGCGCCAGCCTTCGGCAAAACGCCCGTTGTATTCCTTTAAAATAATGTTTTCAACGCTGTTTAAGTTCGGCGCAAGGCCGGTGCCAAGGCGGTCCTCCGGCACATAGCTGATGCCTGCTTCAATTTTGGCACGCGGCGGTTTGTTGGTAAAATCCTGCCCGCGGTAATACATTTTGCCGCCCATGGAAAGGCGCATACCGGCAATAACCTCCGCCAGCTCACGCTGACCGTTGCCGCTTACGCCGGCAATGCCATAAATTTCGCCCGCGCGTATTTCAAAGCTCACATTGTCAAGCGCCAGCGTGTGCATATCGCCAAGGGCGGATATTTTTTCCAGTTTTAAAACCACATCGCCGCTACCGGCAGGCTTATGCGGATAGTTGGTGTTAAGCTCGCGCCCAACCATCATTTGTATCAGCGCGCCGCGGTTGATTTCGCTTTTTTCCATGCGTCCGCTTACCACGCCGCCGCGCAGAACGGTAATGCGGTCTGCCAGTTCTTCAACTTCGTTCAGCTTGTGCGAAATAAACACTACCGCGCAGCCGTTGTCGGCCATTTTGCGCAGGTTGGCAAACAGCTCGCGCGTTTCCTGCGGCGTCAGCACCGCCGTAGGTTCGTCAAGTATCAGCACCCGGCTTTTGTGGTACAGCATACGCAGAATTTCCACGCGCTGCTTTTCGCCGACGCCAAGCTGCCATACAAAGGCATGCGGGTCTATTTTTAAGCCGTAGTAACTGCTTAATTCTTCAATGTCGGCCTCCAGCTGCGCCATATCCAGCTTAAAGCTGCCGTGCGTATCGCTTAAGGCAATGTTTTCCGCCACGGTGAAGGATTCAATCAGCTTAAAATGCTGGTGCACCATGCCAATGCCGCTTGCAATGGCGTCCGCCGGCGAAGAAAACTGCGTTTCCTTGCCGTCAACCAGTATTTTGCCTTCCGTTGGCTGGTAAAGCCCGGTTAAAATGCTCATCAGCGTACTTTTGCCGCTGCCGTTTTCGCCCAGCAGCGCATGCACTTCGCCGGGGTATAATTCTAAATCTATTTTATTGTTGGCTATAACGCCCGGAAATTTTTTGGTAATTCCGAGCATGCTTATTAACGGTGTTACCATGTTTATCTTCCCGCCCGTTCAGTTATTTGCCGCTTCTGGCGCGTTCGCCAATCTGCCTTGCCACATGCACGCCGCTGGCACTGGCCTGCGAAAGCCCGCGCGTAATGCCTGCACCGTCGCCGCAGGCAAACAGGTTGTGTATTTTGGTTTCCAGTTTGCCGTCCAGCTCAAGGCGCGCGCTGTAAAACTTAACTTCCACGCCGTACAAAAGCGTATCGGCATTGGCCATGCCGGGGGCAATTTTATCCAGCGCGTAAATCATTTCGATAATATCGTCAAGCTGGCGTTTGGGCAGCACCAGGCTTAAATCGCCCGGGGTTGCGTTTAAAGTAGGTTTGGTAAAGCTCTTTTTCAAACGGCGCTCGTTGGTGCGTCGTCCGTTAATCAAATCGCCGAAACGCTGCAAAAGCACGCCTCCGCCCAGCATATTGCTGAAAGAAGCAATGCGCTTGCCGTACTGGTGTGGCTCGGTAAACGGTTCGGTAAAGGTGTTGCTTACCAAAAGCGCAAAGTTGGTGTTGTTGCTGTGCAGTTTCGGGTCGCGGTAGCTGTGCCCGTTAACCGTTACAATGCCGTCGGTGTTTTCGGCCACAACATAGCCGTTGGGGTTCATGCAGAAGGTGCGCACCAAATCGTTGTAACGCTGGGTGCGGTACACAAGCTTGGCCTCGTACACCTCATCGGTGATGTGCTTAAACACCTGCGCAGGCACTTCCACGCGCACGCCGATATCTACCTGGTTATTAATAAAGCTCAGCCCCAAATCCTTGCACTGCTCGGTAAACCATTCAGCACCGGCGCGCCCGGGGGCAGCAATTAAATAAGTACATTCAATTTCGCCCTTGCCGCGTACCGGCAGCACAAACCTTTCGCCTTCGCGGAGGATTTTTTCCACGTGGCTGTTGCAGCGGATTTCAATGCCGTTTTCCAGCAGATGCTTATAAATATTTTCCATTATAATAAGGTTGTTTTCCGTACCCAGATGCCTTACCTTGGCATTTAAAAGGTGCAGGTCGTAACCCAGCGCTTTGGCGCCGATAGTGCAGTTTTTGGTGCTGAAATATTCGCCCGGCGCACCGTGGCGGCAGTTCAGCTCATCAACGTAGTCAATCAAATCAATAACTTCATTATGGGGCAGGTATTCATTCAGCCAGCCGCCAAACTCGGTTGTAAAATTATATTTGCCGTCCGAAAAAGCACCGGCGCCACCGAACCCGCGCATAATATCGCAGGGCACGCAGCGCAGGCAGTGGTCAACCTTTTTCTGCGCCAGCGGGCATTTGCGCTGCTCAATGGGGTGTCCTTCCTCCAGAATAACCACTTTTAATTCCGGGTACTTCAACGAAAACTCGTAAGCAGCAAAAACGGCGGCAGGACCGCCGCCGATAAGGGCAACATCAAAAAATTCTCTCATTCAGCATCTTCCTCCGGGGATGTTGTTTTATTTATTAGCCTCCTGGGCTTTTTTGGCTTCTTCTTCACGCATGTAATCGGTAATCAGGCAGGTGCTTTCTTCTACCAGCACCAGTGCTTTGGTGGCATTCTTTTCCAGCCAGGGCAGAATTTTTTCAATATTTTCGCGTGTATCTACAATTTCTACCGTTACCGGCATATTGGGCAGCCCCGTAAAGAACGAACCGATTTTATAATCGATACCGCGCTTAACCGAAGCATAACCGCCAATGCCGCGCGTAACCGTGCCGCCTGCCAGTTTAAGGCGCATGGCCTCTTTAATAACGGCCTTAAAAAGCGGCATATCTTCAACAATAACGTCTTCACCGGTGTAAACTTTTAAGAAGGTAACTTTTTTAAAATCCATAATTCTCACTGCCTTTCCCAAAACTTAAGGTTTAGCATAAGTTCCCTACATTAATTATACAACAAAATGAGGCAGAATAAAAATAAACCCTGCTCAAAGCAGGGTAATTTTTTTAAAAATATTTTGCTATATCCGCCGCATGCGGCAAAATTATATCGGGGTGGATGTTTTCCTTTTCCACATCCTCCAGCGTGGCTTCGCCGGTTAAAACAAGTACGGATAAAATGCCGTTGTTCAGCCCGAAGGCAATGTCGGTGCTCAGGCGGTCGCCAACCATGGCAATTTCGTCTTTTTTATAGCCGGTGCGTTCCATAACAACATCTACCATGTAATGGTAGGGTTTGCCGGTAATGGCAATGGGCTTTTTGCCGGTTGCCGTTTCAATCAGCTTAATCATGGCACCGCAGTCGGGTATAAACTCGCCGCCTTCAATGGGGCAGCGCACATCGGGATGAGTTGCCACATAAGGCACGCCGCGGTCAATCAAGCGGCAGGCTATGGCCAGCTTTTCATAATCAAGCGACATATCAAAACCGACAACCACAAAATCTGTTTTTTCTTCCAGCAGCGTCGTCAGCTTAAAGCCGCCTTTAATAATGGTTTCCTTTAATAAATCGGTGCCGAGCACATACAAACTGGCGCCGGGCTTAACCTGCTGCATATAATATACAAAAGCATCGCTGCTGATTAAAACGTTTTTGCGCGTTACCTCAATACCCATGCGGCGCATTTTTTCCACATAATGGCTGTGCCCTTTGGAAGAATTGTTGGTAACCAGGTAAAAATCCCTGCCGTAAGAACGCAGCTTTTTAAAAAACGCGTCCATGCCGGGAATAAGCGTGTTACCCAGATTAATGGTACCGTCCATATCGAACAAAAAGCATTTTATTTGTTTCAGCCGTTCCAGTTCAGCCATGCGTTTCTCCTTATCCCAAAAGCAGCCTGTCGCTGTCAAGCGTGTTGCCGGCAGCTTTTTCAAACATCAAAAGCAAATCCTGCGTGGTAAGGTTTTTCTTTTCTTCACCGGCAACATCTACCAGAATACGCCCGTTATACATCATAATCAGGCGGTTGCCGTATTTCAGCGCGTCGCGCATATTGTGCGTAATCATCAGCGCCGTCAGCTTGTCGCGGTCAATAATGCGCTCTGTAAGTGCCAGCACTTTGGCAGCAGTTTTCGGGTCGAGCGCCGCCGTATGTTCGTCCAGAAGCAAAAGCTTCGGGCGTTTTATTGTTGCCATTAAAAGCGTCAGTGCCTGGCGCTGCCCACCGGAAAGCAGGCCCACTTTAGCCGTCATGCGATTTTCAAGGCCGAGGTCAAGCTCTTTAAGCATTTCCACAAACCAGTCGTGGTCTTTTTCGTTCAGGCTCCATTTAAGGCCGGGCGTTTTGCCGCGGCGTGCGGCAATGGCCAGGTTTTCTTCAATCATCATGCCGGCAGCAGTGCCCATCATCGGGTCCTGAAAAACCCTGCCGATATATTTTGCGCGTTTATGTTCCGGCGTTTTGGTAATATCAACGCCGTCGATAACTATTTTGCCGCTGTCAATCGGAAAAACACCGGCAATAGAGTTTAACAGAGTGGATTTGCCCGCGCCGTTGCCGCCGATAACGGTAACAAAATCGCCGGGCGCAAGGTGCAGTGATAAATCCTGCAAAGCAACCTTTTCATTAATGGTGCCCGCAAAAAATGTTTTATGGATATGTTCAACGTGCAGCATTATTTCACCGCCTTTCTGATGCCGACCTTGTCTTTAACAAGCGGCAGCGACAGCGCAAATGCAACCAGAAGCGCCGTAAACAATTTCAAATCGTTAGGCGGCATGCCCATTTGCAGTACCGCTGCAATAACAATACGGTATACAACGCTGCCCAGCACTACGCTGATAAGGCAGTTTTTAAAGCTGCGGGTGCCAAAAAGCACTTCTCCGATAATAACGGACGCGAGGCCGATAACGATTGTACCGGTGCCCATGCCGACATCGGCAAAGCCATTGTTCTGCGCAATCAGCGCGCCGCTTAAGGCAACCAGCGCATTACTGATTAAAAGGCCCAGAATAATGGTAATGCGGGTATCAACGCCCTGAGCGCGGATCATCTGCTGGTTATAGCCGGTAGCGCGGATGGCAGCGCCGATTTCCGTACCGAAGAACCAGTAGATAAAAATAACGCAGATAAGGGCGGAAACAGCACCTACCGCAAGCACCGTATAAACATTGTCAAGGCCTGTCAGGGCCTGCATTTCCGTAAAAATTGTATCAATACGCAAAAGCGACAGGTTAGCTTTGCCCATAACGCGCAGGTTTACGGAATACAGCGCAATCATGGTTAAAATACCTGCCAGCAGCGCCGGTATTTTCAGTTTGGTATGTAAAAAACCGGTAGCAACGCCCGCCAGCATACCGGCAACGGCAGCACAGGCAAAAGCGGCAGAAACGGAATAACCTTCCGAAAGCATGGCCGCAGCCACAGCCGCACCAAGTGGGAAACTTCCTTCAACAGTCAAATCGGCAATATCAAGCACGCGGAACGTAATATAAACGCCCAGCGCCATAATTGCCCACAACAGCCCCTGTGCTATTGTCGGCATTAAAATATCGATCATCTAATCTCCTCCAAAGCAGGCAGTAAAAGCGGGTTTCCCGGGCGGGAAACCCGCAGTGCCTCTTTTTATTCTGCCTCAGCAGCTTTTAAAATTTCTTCAGGAACAGTTACGCCAAGGCGTTCCGCAACCTTTTTATTAACGATAACCTTAAATTTCTTCTGGGTTTCAATAGGCATTTCAGCTGGTTTGGCTTCGCCCTTTAAAATTTTGGCTGCCATTTCGCCGGTTTGTTTGCCAAGCTCATAATAGTTAATGCCTATTACGGCAACGCTGCCTTCAGTATCGGGCCAGCCGCAGGTCATAACCAGTTTGGCAGGCTCGGTTACGCTAATCAGCGTAGGCACTGCCGATGCCATAACATTATCGGTAGGCAGGTACAGGCAGTCAATTTCGCCAATCAGGCTGTGTGCCGCCTGCTGAATATCGTTAACACTGGAAACGGTTGCTTCCTTAACCTCCACGCCTCTTTCAGCAGCATATTTCTTTAAAAGCTCTACCTGCATCTGCGAATTAACTTCGCTCGAAGAATAAATTGTACCTACAACTTTGGCATCCGGCACAAGTTTCAGCAAAAGGTCAAGCTGTTCTTTAATCGGGTTCATATCGCTGGTGCCGGTAACGTTGCCGCCCGGTTTTTCATTGGAAGCAACGAGTTTTGCCGCTTCATAATCGGTTACGGCAGTAGATACAACAGGAATATCTTTTGTTGCGTTGGCAGCGGTTTGTGCCGCGGGCGTAGCAATGGCGCAGATTAAATCAACCTTGTTGCTTACAAAGCGGTGGGCAATGTTCTGTAAGTTGCTCTGGTCTGCCTGTGCATTCTGGCGGTCGAAAACAACGTTTTCGCCTTCTTTGAAGCCGTTGGCGGCAAGCCCGTCTACAAAACCTTTATTTGCAGCATCAAGCGATGCATGTTCTACCAGTTGTACAATACCAACATTAACTGTTTTTTTAGCAGCAGCTTCCTCTTTTTTATCGCCGCCGCAGCCGCCCATAATACCGGCGGCAAGTGTTAAAGCCAAAGCCGCAGCCAAAACGCGCGCTTTTTTAGATAATTTCATGGATAACTCATTCCTTCCCTAAGGTAAACTTTTTTCTGCATTCAACGCGTTATTTTACAATTTCCGCGTTTTGCAGCACATCCTGCGGGATAGTAATGCCCAGGCGCTTTGCTCCTGCTTCGTTAACAACGGTTTTAAACTGCTTCTGAGTCTGTATTGCCATATCTGCCGGTTTGGCTTCACCTTTTAAAATTTTAGCCGCCATCTCGCCGGTTTCCTTACCGAGCTGGTAGTAATCAATACCAAGCGTTGCAAGACCGCCGCCCTTTACAAGGGCTTCTTCGCCGCAGATAACCGCAAGCCCTGCGTTATCTGTAACGGAAACCAAAGTAGGCATGGAAGATGCAATTACATTATCAGTGGGCACATAAACCACGTCAACCTTCCCTACAAGGCTCTGTGCTGCCTGCTGAATATCGTTTACCGTGGAAACCGTTGCTTCCATGACATTGACGCCCCGTTCAGCAGCCGCTTTTTTCATAATTTCAATCTGAATTTGAGAATTTACTTCGCTGGAGCAGTAAACGGTGCCGATAGTTTTGGCATCCGGCACAATTTTCAAAAGCAAATCAACCTGTTCTTTAATCGGGTTCATATCGCTGGTGCCGGTAACATTACCGCCCGGTTTTTCGTTCGACGCTACAAGCTTGGCCGCCTCGTAATCCGTAACGGCGGTTGCCACAATGGGTATATCCTTCGTGGCGTTGGCCATAACCTGCGCGGCAGGAGTTGCAATGGCGCAGATTAAATCAACTTTGTTGTTGACAAAGCGGTGAGCAATGTTCTGCAAATTGCTCTGGTCTGCCTGCGCGTTCTGCCTGTCGATAGCAACATTCTCGTTTTCTTTGAAGCCTTTTTCCGCCAGGCCGTCTACAAAGCCTTTATTGGCGGCATCAAGCGCACTGTGTTCTACCAGTTGTACAATACCTACGTTTAACTGCGCTTTACTTCCTGCTTCCTTTTTTTCGCCGCCGCAACCCGCCAGAAGCCCCAATGCCAAAAGCAAAGTTACGCCTGCAGCAAATTTTTTAAGTCCTCTTTTTTTCATAATATCCATCCTTCCATTCTTCAAAATGTCCCCTCAAAACAACAATACTACTATTTTATCATCTATTTTACCATTTATCCGCATAAAAAACAAACTTCCTTAACCAAAATTTTAAAATTTTCAGTCAGTTTGCAGATAATTGTATTTATTATAAGGACAATCCTGAAATATACACACCCTTGATTTTCTGCATTCACCTATACGTTGTATTTACCTGTCATTTTTTGTATGGTATAATTTAAACATAAAATTGAAAGGAGATAAAAAAATGACCGTTGCAGTAAAAAAGACTATCAATATAGAATTAACTCCTTCATTATATAATCAGTTGAAAAAACTTGCAGATGACAAAAGCATTGGCAGTATGCGCAGCTTTTGCTGTGAAGCTATCTCTGAAAAAATTATAGCTTTTGAAAAACTGCGTAAAGAAAACTTAATGAAGCAAGCCGCCAATGACCCGGGCTACATTGAAAGATGCGAAGAAGTATGCAAAGACTTTGCCGCAACAGACTACCCCGGAGGAACTGACGAATGGTGAAGCAATGGCAGATTTATTTTATTAACTTTAACCCAGTACTCGGTTCCGAACAAGCCGGTACACGTCCGTGCATTGTTGTATCAGCAAACTGCACTAATCATCTCAATCAGGTTACTGTTTTGCCAATCACCAGTATGAAAGCTTCATACACTACCATATATCCTAATGAAGTTTTTCTGCCGCAAAGCATTTCTAAATTACCGAAAGATTCTATCATTTTAGCACACCAAATACGCGCTGTTGACAAGCAGCGCCTTATAAATTATGTTGGCACAATTACAGATATTGAATACATTACTCAAATTCAGGAAGCAATTAAATTTCAGTTAGACCTTGAATAAAAATATTTAACTAAATATCCTTGTTAAAACGTTTCCACAGCATTATAAATACAGTAACAGGCTCCCGCTTTGGCGGGAGTTTTTTATTTTGCTTTCAGCAAATATCATATGGTAATCAGCCTTAGTTTAAAATTGCCGGAATGACGCCTAAAACAACAAAAAGTACAACATTCTTGCAGAAGTGTTTTTTTGCAGGAATGTGTACTTTATTATAAGAAAACTTTAGGTGTCTGTTACAGAAGATTACGTGAGGAAAAATCAGCAAATCAAAGATATTGTGATGTTCATTTTAAATTGATATAATTACAATAAAGTACACTTTTTGGTCAGGTGTTTTTTTATGTTTAATTTTGGAAATGCAAACGAAAACCAAAAACTTGCAATAAGTACCGCCGACGGTCCTGTTTTAATCACCGCTGGCCCTGGAACAGGCAAAACTTATACACTCGTCCAGCGAGCTATTTATCTCATCACTGAATGTAATGTTGCGCCCGAAAGTATTTTTATTGCCACTTTCACCGAAAAAGCCGCTAAAGAACTTATCACCAGAATCACCAACGAACTTGCGGCTAAAAATATACCGGCAAATATCAACGAAATGTATATCGGTACGTTTCATTCTATCTGCCTGCGCCTGTTAAAAGAAAATATGGAATACACGCGCCTGCATAAAAATTACCGGCTGCTTGATGATTTTGACCAAAAGTACATGGTCTTTCAAAATATCAATAAGTTCCATAATATACCGGGTTTTGAAAATGTAATAGATATAAATGGCAGCTGGAATCAGTCAGAACGTATTTGTAATTATGTAAATAACCTTTCCGAAGAACTTGTTGCCGCAGAAACACTGATAGCAGACAACAACCCAGACATAAAAACGCTGGGAATAATTTTAAAAACCTACAAAGAAATACTTGAAGAAAATAATTTGATGGATTTTTCTTCAATTCAAGTAGAAACATATCATCTTTTAACCAATAACCCTGCCGTTATTGAAAAACTACAAGCGCAAATAACGCACCTGATGATTGACGAATATCAGGATACCAACTATATACAGGAACAGTTTGTTTTTTTACTGGCAGGCAGCAAGCAAAACATCTGCGTTGTCGGTGATGATGACCAGGGTCTGTACCGTTTCCGCGGCGCAACCATCCGCAACATTCTGGAATTTCCGCAAAAATTTACGCCCGGCAAATGCCAGGTTATTAAGCTTGTTACCAATTACCGCTCCAACAGCGATATTGTAGATTTTTACAACAAATGGATGATTACCACGGAAGGAAAGTCGTTTTCTTTCGACTGGGACAAGTTCCGCTATTTTAAGCAGATAGAGCCGCACTCCAAAAGCAGTTTGCAAAGCCCGGCAGTTGTTAAACTTACCGCGCTTGACGATACTGACGAATGGCACGAAAACATTTTGCGCTTTATTACTGATTTAAAAGAAAGCGGCAAACTTACGGATTATAACCAGATTGCTTTTTTATTTAATTCCGTAAAGCACGAGCGCGTTACAGCACTTGCAAACTTTTTGGAAAAGAACCACATCAACGTATATTCTCCGCGTTCGGATATGTATTTCAAACGCTTTGAAATACGCCTTGCCATTGGCTGTTTAATGCTTATGTTTCCGCAATATGTAAAAGGTTTTGAAAGCGGTGCTTATAAATTTTTAAAACCGCACCACATAGATTACTTCCGCAGCTGTATTATTTTGGCAAACGAAACTGCAACCAAGCCAGACAATAAAGATTTATTAAAATTTATTCAAAACCGCGGCAAAACACATTTTAATTTACAGGGCACTACCGATTATGCTTACTCCGGTTTACTCTATCAGTTATTTGCGTATAAACCGTTCGCGCAATTTCTCGATTCCGATATGGACTCCGGCATTATTGATATCCGTCCTGCCCGTAATCTTGCTATGCTTACGCAGATTACCGGCAAATTTGAATATCTGCATAACATTGATGTTTTAACTTCCAAGTACCTTAACAAGAACACAGAACTGTTTTTTAACCTTTACCTTAAACTGCTTTATGACGGCGGCATTGCCGAATATGAGGACGATTCTGAATACGCTCCCAGCGGCTGTGTTTCGTTTTTAACTATTCATCAATCCAAAGGCATGGAGTTTCCAATAGTTATTGTAGATTCCCTGCAAAACTATCCGCGCATCCGTAATAATGATTTGATTTCTAAAATAGAAACAAAATATTTTAAACGCCCGGCTTTTGAGCCGCACAAACTGATGAAGTTTTTTGATTTTTGGCGCTTATATTACACAGCCTTTTCCCGTGCGCAGGATTTGCTTATTTTAACCTGCAACGAAAATAACCGTACGCCAAGCAAATACTTTAGGGAAGTTTATAACGAACTGCCATCTATAAATAAAGGCTGTTTAAATATATCCGAATTTAATTTTAAAGAAGTGAAAGACGTCAATATTAAAAAGACCTTTTCTTTTACCTCTCATATTACAGTTTATGAAACCTGCTCCCGGCAGTACAAATTTTATAAAGAACTTGAATTTATGCCAGTGCGTACCGGCGCAATGCTGTTCGGCACGCTTGTGCACCAAACTATTGAAGATATACACAAAGCTGCACTCAGACACGAAGAAAACAGTATAACTCCACAAAATATTATCGAATGGTTCAACAGCAATTACACGGCGCTTGCAAAAACTGAACATTCCTATCTTGCAAAAGCGCAGAAAAATACTGCCCTTAAACAGGTTTTACGCTATGCAGAGCGGCAGAATAGCAACTGGCAGGCCATACAACAGGCCGAAGTAGATGTAAGTTTGGTAAAGCCTGATTACATCATCGAAGGCAAGATAGACCTTATTAAAGGCGAGAACAATACGGTTGAAATTGTCGATTTTAAATCGGAACGCAAGCCGGATATGGAAAAATCCCGCGAACTGTTAGAAAAATACCGCCGCCAACTGCATGTTTACGCCTATTTAGTTGAAGAACGTACTGGTAAAAAGGTAAGCAAAATGCACCTTTACTACACCGGTGAAGAAGATGGTGTGCCAACCGTTACGTTTCCCTATACCAAAACGGCTGTTGAAGGCACCATAGCGGCTTTTGACGATACTGTACATAAAATTATAAACAAAAAGTTTAATAAATGTACAAACGACGCTAATATCTGCCGCAACTGTGACTTCCGTTTTTACTGCGGCAACAAATAAAGCATCAATCACAGCATTAAATGCAGGAGGAATTATAACTATGGAGAACGAACAAACCATTTTTGAATTTGCAGAACTGCCAACTATTAAAGGTTACCCGGAACTACGCTGGACTGGTAAGCGCCCTTACCGCAGCACGCAGTATTACCCGGCGCAGCTGCGTGAAACTTACGGCGAAACGCAAAACGGTTGGCTGAATAAAATTTACTGGGGCGATAATCTTCAAGTTATGAGCCACCTGCTGAAAAAATATCGCGGTAAGATTGATTTAATTTATATCGACCCGCCCTTTGACAGCAAAGCTGATTATAAAAAGAAAATAAAGTTAAAAAACCAAACTATACAAAACGATTCATCATCTTTTGAAGAAAAACAATATGGTGATATTTGGACTAATGATGGATATTTACAATTTATGTATGAGCGATTAATTTTAATGAAAGAATTGCTTTCCGATACTGGCAGCATATACTTGCATTGCGATTGGCACAGAAGCCATTATTTACGTATGCTATTAGAAGAAATTTTTAGTACTACAAATTTTATTAATGAGATTATATGGTGCTATTCGCAAGGCGCCAAATCTAAAAAAATGTTCGGAAGAAAACATGATGTAATATACAGTTACTCCAAAGTTAAAGATTCAAATATATTTAATTCCGAAGATATAAAAATAGAAATGAAATCTGGTAAAACTAGTTTTGGCGGTAGACTAGAAACAGACGAAAACGGAAGACAATACAGACTGGTTTATGGCACAAAAAATTCAAATGGTGAAACAAAATATTATAAATATTATCTTGATCAAGGTAAAATTCCTGAAGATTATTGGACTGATATTAATAGTTTACAATCTGGTGTTAATGAACGCCAAAATTATCCTACCCAAAAGCCAGAAGCATTGCTTGAACGTATTATTAAAGCATCTTCCAATCCCGGCGACATAGTTTTTGACTGCTTTATGGGCAGCGGCACTACGCAGGCAGTAGCTATGAAGCTTGGCCGCCGTTTTATCGGTGCGGATATCAACCTCGGCGCAGTGCAAACCACTACCAAACGTCTGTTATCAGTCGCTAAAGATTTGCAGAAAGCGCAAAATAACCTTGTTGAAAATGAACCTGTTAAGTATACGGGTTTTGAAGTTTACAACGTAAATAACTACGATTTCTTCCGCAATCCGCTGGAAGCGCGCGACCTTTTAATACAGGCACTGGAGATACAGCCCTTTCCGCAAGGCGAAGTTTGGGACGGCGAGCTTGACGGGCGTATGGTAAAAATAATGCCGGTTAACCGCATTGCCACCAAAGCCGATTTAAAAGAATTAACCGTGAACCTGCCCTATAAAACTTACGAAAAACGTAAACAGGAGAGCCCCAACGAAGCGGTAGAAAAAATTACCATTGTCTGCATGGGCCACGAACCGGATTTAAAAGGCGCGTTGGAACAGGAACTTACCGACTACAAAATAGATGTGCAGATTATGGATATTCTGCGCGATAAAACAGATTTACAGCTAAAACGCGAAGCCGAAGCGGAGATTGTACGCGAAGGCGGTAAACTTATAATACGCTCTTTCTACCCTATGAACTTAATGCAGAAGCTTTCGCTGCAAAAGGATTACGTGGAAGATTGGCGACAGCTGACGGACTCCGTAATAATTGACTGGAACTACGACGGCGTTGTTATGCAACCTGCCGTAATAGATATTCCCGAAAAGAACCAGTTAGTTAAAGGCATTTACGATATTCCCGAAAACGCGGGCACGATTAAAGTTAAAATTACCGATTTGCTCTCCGAATCGCTGGAAACGGAGGTGCGTTAAATGCCTAAAAAAGTAGCAGCTTATGATTCCGCCCTGTCGTTTAATACGCAGCTTTGGTATTACTATACGGTAAACCGCAGCAAAATACGCTCGCGCTATAACAGCCTTACCAAAAAGTTTTTGGCTTATAACGATAAAGAAATAAACCCCAACGCCTTTTTGCGCAAACCACAGTTTGAAGCGCTGGAAATGTATGTGTTTATTAAAGAATTTATGAATAACGCGCAGGTTTATCAAATGTTTGATGACTGGCGCAATAAACGCAACAATTTTTCAGAAGCGTCGTACTATAAATTAGACAGGCATAACGAAATGGTTTTGTTTGACGCTCCGGCCGCCGAACAGACTGATAAGCTTTTTAAGCAAATGAAAAAGTATCAGGAAGCCTACCCCAACTATATCTATGCTTTAACTATGGGACTTGGTAAAACCATACTGATGGCAACCTGTATTTTTTACGAATTTCTGCTTGCCAAAAAATACCCTAAAGACAACCGCTTCTGTCATAACGCGCTTGTTTTTGCTCCTGATAAAACTGTACTTAATTCCCTGCGCGAAATTATGACATTTGATAAAACAAAGGTAGTGCCGCCGGAATACGCCAATGTTTTGAATTCTAACATCAACTTTCACTTTTTAAGCGATACCGGCACCACCCTGCAAACAATGGACGGCTCTGATTTTAATATAATCATCTCCAACACGCAAAAAATAATCGTTAAGAAAAAACGTACGGAAGAAAAACCGGCGCAGGCGCTTTTTAACGACTCATCTTCCCTGCTTTCAGCAATTTACGGCACTGATGCAGATGACGATGCCTGGGACGATACAACGCTGATGGAAAACCAGCGCTTTAAAAAGCTGTGCCGGCTTCCGCAGCTTGGTGTATATGTAGATGAAGCCCATCATCTTTTCGGTGCAGATTTAGAAAAAGCCATCCGCAGCGACAATAATAAAAAAACAAGCCTGCGCGATACTATCAACCTGCTTGCAGAAAATACTTCTATTGTAGCGTGCTACAACTACACCGGCACGCCTTACGTAAAACAACAGATACTGCCGGAAGTAGTATACGCCTACGGACTGAAAGAATCTATCTGGAACGGTTATTTAAAAGACGCAGAACCATCTTTTTACAAAAACGTAAAAACCGAAGAATTTTTAAAAATTGCCGTAACGCAGTTTTGGCAAAAATACGGCGGCAAAACCTACGAAGGTTTGAACCCCAAACTTGCCATTTACGCCGCAACGATAGACGAAGCTGCAAACGAAGTGCGCCCTGCCTTAGAAAAAATACTGGCAGATTTGAGAATTTCTACAAATTCCATTTTATTTAACGTTGGCGACAGCAAATATACCAAAGAAGAAGATATTAAAAACTTTAACGATTTAGATAAACCACAAAGTACCGGCAACGAAAAACAGTTTATAATCCTTGTCGAAAAAGGCAAAGAGGGCTGGAACTGCCGTTCACTCTTTGGCGTGGCGCTGTTCCGCAGCCCAAAATCAAAAGTTTTTGTTTTGCAGGCAACTATGCGCTGCCTGCGTTCCATAACAGACGAAAAACAAACGGCAAGCATCTTTTTATCTGAAGAAAACTATAAAACCTTAAACGACGAACTTAATAAAAACTTTAACGTAACTATCGAGGATATAAAAACCCCCTCTAAAGATAACCGCCAAAAATATCAGGTTCGCGTTTTGCCGCCGCCGCGTAAAATTACCCTTAAACGTGTATGGCACGAATACAGTCTGCGTAAAAAGGACTACGCCGCCCCTGTCGATTTTGAGCTTGCCAATACCGATTTAACAAAATACGCCAGCGTAATGTACACGCGCAGCAGCATTGCCGACGATACTACGTTAAAAGAAAAAAATATCGATGATGCTCAAAATAATATTAAGTACAGCGTCTATCTGCTTACGGCAGAAATTGCCCGTTACCTTAATATATCGTGCATACTCGTCAATAAAATTTTAAACGAATCGGTTGACGGCACAGAGCAGATTTTACAAACGGTAAACAAGTATAACAAAGTTCTTGATGATATCATCATCCCCAAAATCTTTAACACGCTTTTTGAAGTGATAACAACACGCAAAAGCGAAGATAAAGAAGTTGTACTTTTGCACAAGCCTAAAAACGCCGGTTATTACGAATTTTCTGCCGACCCAGACCTTGTGGTTAAAAATGTTGATTCGTGTTATACAGCGGAACAGGTTAAAAAAAGTTTCCACGCCGATACTTACTGCTTCGACTCACTTCCCGAAAAAGAATGCTTTAGGCAGTACATAAAAAGCGATAAAGTTGTGGAAGTTTATTTTACCGGTATGTTTACTTCTAATCAGGGTGATTTATCTGTTTGGTATTATGACCCTGAATCTGAACGTATAAGACAATACTACCCTGATTTCTTGGCCAAAATGACGGACGGAACATATCAGCTGATAGAAGTTAAAGGTGATAACAAAATTGACGATACCGTAGTACAAGCAAAGAAAGCCGCTGCCGAAGAAATGGCGCACGAAAGCGGCATAGATTATATTATGTATGCCGGAAGCGATATAATTAAAACCAATATTATTTAAATAACTCAAATACGCAGTTAACTCTTAAAATCTAACATTTCTCTTTTCTGCACATAAAACGCCTTATTTATGTGCAGTTCTTTTTGCTTATCTGCATATAATCTGCTAAAATATATGCAGATAATTCTTTTTAAGGCGGTTTTATTATGCATAAATTTGATTACGGTTTTTTAGCTGACGGACTTTTACCTGCTAATCTTGTTAATTTAACGGCTAATATCGCTTCGCTGTCAGTAAAATCTGCGGTACGCAAGGCAGATTTTAAAAACGTTTTTGCAAGTTTGGAAGGTATTGCAAAAGTACAGTCAGTTAAAAGCTCCAATGCAATAGAAGGCATTATTACCAGCGATGAGCGCATTGCCGCTATAGTACATCATAACAGCGCGCCCCTGAACCACGATGAAGCCGAAATTGCAGGCTATCGCGATGCGCTGAATGAAATTCATCTGCATTACAATGAAATACCTTTTTCTGTAAACAGCATTTTGCGCCTGCATAGCATACTGTTTGCCTATACCGGTAGCGATTTTGCAGGCAAATTTAAAACAGAAGATAATGTAATTTTAGAAATTGACGCAAAAGGAAACAGGCAAATATGCTTCCGCCCTACGCCTGCCGCACAAACTGAAGCAGCTATGGAACAGCTTGTACTTGCTTATATGGAAGCACGCGATAACGCGAACATCAATCAATTGCTTTTAATTCCCTGCGTTATTTTGGATTTTCTTTGTATACACCCTTTCCGGGACGGCAATGGGCGTATGTCACGTCTGCTTTCGCTGCTGCTGCTTTATAAAGCAGGCAACGATATTGGTAAGTACATTTCGTTTGAAGAACAGATAAATAATGCAAAACTTTTTTACTATGACGCGCTGAAAGAATCTTCTCAAGGGTGGGAAGATAACAAAAACGATTATTTTATATTTATGCAGAATTTTTTAGGAACTTTATATATGTGTTATCAGGAACTTAATAAGCGTTTTGCTGTTATTAACAGTAATCGGGTTACCAAAAAAGCACGTATTGAAGCCACTGTTTTAAATTCATTAACGCCAATTTCCAAAGCCGAAATTTGTAATATTTTGCCGGATATAAGCCCTACAACAGTAGAAGCTGTTTTGGGGAGCATGGTAAAAAATGGCAGTATTGAACGCCTCGGCAACGGGCGCTCCAGCCGTTACATAAATAAACAATAAACCCGTCAGCGCCAAACAACCCTCCTGCACCTGCTGTACAAGAGGGTTGTTTTTATTTTGCCGTATTTATTTCTGCAATATTTTGCGCGCTATGTCTTCGGTAACAACAAGGTGCGTTACAAGGCCTGTGCGCAGTGCGCCAAGCACGGCTTTGCTGCCTGCCGTAAGGCCTATGGCAACAACTTTGGGCAGCTGCCCCAGAGTTTTCAGCGGCACGCGCACGGCAAAATCGCCTGCGCCGCTGATAAATTCGCCGCGTACATTAAAATAGTACGAAAGCAAACTGCCAACAGCCTGCTGACGCTCCAGTGCGTCTTCAAAACGCAGCGCCGTCGCTTCATCGGGCACACCGGGGTAAGCGCGTATTTCCACAAGCGCCGCCGTGGTATCCTGCCACAGCGACAAGGCCTGACGGTAATCCGGCGTGTCTTCCATGGCGTCGCGCGCTTCGCGGCTGCCCGGAAAAGCCTCTGCCTCAAGGCGGAAAGCCTCCCTTGTGCCTCCGGCAAGCAGCAGCGCCAGTTCGTTAACGCGGTAACCGCGGTTTGGTATGGCTGTTCTGCCAATCAGCGGAAATATTTTGCCGCTGCCTTTAAGCCCTCCGGCAGAAGCCATTTTGCCCGCAATTTCGCCAAGCGTATAGCCCCAGCCAAGGCCTATGTTTTTTTCGTAGCGCAGTTCGCCCGCCAGATATTCCGAAGTTTCACGCAAGAGTGCTTCGCGCTGTGCCTGCGGCAGTACAATGCCGCCTTTAATGCCGAAGCGCTGCTGTAAAAGTTTTAAAAGTTCTGCATCGCCTGCAACAGGTGGACGTATTTCAATGTGTACAATGCCTGCTTCGCGTGCGTGCGCCAGCATTTTGCTTACCTGCGGGCGCGACACGCCTATTTTGACAGCTACCTGGGCCTGCGTCAGCCCGTCTTCGTAATAAAGGCGCGCTGCCTGCACCAGCCCGGCAAGTTCCCTATCCGTAAGCAATTATTTTACTTCCATTAATTCCATTAAAATGCCGTCCTTCATAATAAAGGCGATGCGGGTATTTTCGTCGGCCATCCACGGTTCTACAACTACGCGGTTGACTTTAAGCTGCTCGTCCATGTCATCTACCTGGTAGGCAACATGCACAAGGGTCTGCAGTTCCTGCGGCAGCGGGGTGTCTTTTTCAAAGCGCAGGTATTCAATGCCGAATTCATTGGTTTCCGGCGGAACGATATGGGTTTTAATGCCTTCGGCATATACGCTGCCCTCCATTACTTTATCGGTAGGCACGCCAACGTGCATAAATTTTTTCATCGGTTATTCCTCCTTCATCAGCTCGTAAGCTTTATAGGCTTCTTCCGGTTTGGCATTTTCATGGATAACCATGCGGATTGCTTTAAGCATTGCCACAGGGTTTTCGGCCTGCAGTACGTTGCGGCCCATGTCCACACCGGCAGCGCCTTCGCTGATGGCACGGTACGCCATTTTAAGAGCGTCAAGTTCGGGTATTTTTTTGCCGCCCGCAATAACGATAGGCACGGGGCAGGCAGCTGTAATCTGCTCGAAGTTTTCGCAATAGTAGGTTTTAATCATGTGCGCGCCAAGTTCGGCAAGCAGGCGTGTTGCCAGTGCAAAATAGCGCGTGGTGCGTTCCATTTCCTTGCCAACGGCCACAACACCGAGTACGGGAATGCCGTAACGCTCGCCGGCATCAACGGTGCGCACTAAATTTTCCAGCGAACCGAGCTCGCCGTCAGCGCCAACAAAGCACTGTACTGCCATGCAGGAGGCATTCATGCGGATAGCGTCCTCAATGCCGACACCGATAACGCCATGGCTCATATCGTCTTTCAAAACGGAGGTATCAGCCGTGCAGCGCAGGGCAATGGCCTTGCGGCAGTCGGGCGGAATACAGGCACGCAGCGCGCCGCGGGTTGCCATCAGGCAGTCGGCGTATTCCATAAGCGGCGGAATTGCCAAATCGAGCCTTTCCAGCCCTGCCGTGCTGCCCATAATGTAGCCGTGGTCAAATGCCAGCATAATGGTGCGGCCGTCTTCCGCAAAAATATGCGAAAGCCTTGTTTTCATGCCCCATTCAGCGTGCCCCAGCCCTTTTACATGAAAGGTCTGCGCAGGCGGCTTAATGCCGATGCCGTAATCTTTTGCTATAACATTGCCTTCTTTATCTGCCATAGTAATTCACCTTAGTTTCTGTAATACGGAGTGCGGCACGGAGCATTCCATAAAGCTGTCAGTTCGTCATCCATGCGGGCAATGAACATCTGGAAGCCTGCGGTTTCCTGTACGGTTAAAAGTTCGCCTACATGGCTTGCCACAACTTCAATGCCTTTTTCGGCAAGGTATTTATGGCATTTGCGGAATACAATCAGCTGTTCCATTAAGGTGGTTGCGCCGCTGCCGTTGATAATAACCATTAATTTTTCGCCGCTCTTAACGTCAAGGTCTTTCAAAAGTGCGTCCATCATAATAACGGCGGTTTCGTCCGCAGATTTCAGCGGCATGCTTCCGCCGCCGCCTTCGCCGTGCTGACCCATGCCAACTTCCATCATGCCGTCTTCAATATTGGCAATTTCCATGCCGGTTGCCGGATGAGTTGCGCCTACGCAGGCAACGGCGATGGTTGCCATGTTATCGGCAAAGCGCTGAGCGATTTCGGCAACTTCTTCAAGGGATTTGCCCTGTGCTGCGGCAGCACCGGCAATTTTATACAGAGGAATGCAGCCAACCAGACCGCGGCGGTCATCTGCATTGGAGCGCGGTGCGTTGGCAACGTCTTCCTGGGTAACAACTTTGGCAACTTTAATGCCGAGTTTTTTAACCTGTTTCATGGTCAGGTTGCCGGTAAGCATATCGCCGGCATGGTTTAATACAACAAACAGTACGCCGTGGCCTTTATCTGCCATTTTAATGGCTTCAACGCAGGACTGCGGGCCGGGGGCTGCAAAAATATTGCCTGCTAC
The DNA here is from genome assembly GCF_023336935.1 of Phascolarctobacterium sp. ET69. GTDB lineage: Bacteria > Bacillota > Negativicutes > Acidaminococcales > Acidaminococcaceae > Fusicatenibacter_A > Fusicatenibacter_A intestinipullorum. The sequence goes on along the minus strand of NZ_JAMBLR010000003.1, from coordinate 124,446 downwards.
GGAAATATCAATCATGCCTTCGCCTACAAAACCGCTGATGGCAGGTTCATGGCCGGTGCCGCCAAGGGTAACGATTGTTACGCGGTCTGCGTCTTTTAATTTTTTATTAACTACAAGGTTGCCGTCTTCCAGAGATACAATGTCGGGATTGCTCAGGGCAAGGCCTTCCAAAAGCTCCGATGTTAAATTTTCAGGGTCATTGATAAATTTTTTCATTGTTTACAACCTCCATTAATGCGTAATTTATTTTTAAAAAGCCGCCGCTTTTTAAAGAACTATGCTCTTGCGCCTTTGGCAAGCCCGGCAAAGAAAATTGCCATGGATACGGCGCCCGGGTCTTTATGGCCGAGGCTGCGTTCGCCAACATTTTTGGCGCGTCCGAATTTAGCGGTCATGTCTGCCGTTGCATCGGCGCCTTTTTTGGCAGCTTCTGCCGCAGCGTCCAGTAGCGCTTCAATGCTGCCTTCGGTTTCGGCAATGGCGCCTACTGCCGGGTAAAAAGCATCTACCAGAGTTTTATCGCCCACTTTGGCTTTGCTTACGTCCATAAAATCTTCTTTAGCCTGCGCAAACATACGCTTAAACTCAATTTCCGTCAGCTCTTGCTGGTCGTCAATGCCGTCTGCCATGCCGGCGAAAATTGTGCCCCAAAGCGGGCCGCTGCTGCCTGCATTAACGCCCATAAATGCGTCGCCAATGCCTTCCAGCAGAAGGTTCATGGTGGCAATGGTAGTATCGTCGCTGTGCGATTTTAAAATATCGGCAATATGCCCAATGGCAATGCCGTGGTCGCCGTCACCGGCAACGCTGTCCAGCTCGCACAAATACTGAACATTTTCTTTCAGGTCAACTGCTGCGGTGTGCAGCATTTTACGCAATACCGGTAAAGTTAATACGTACATTACATCCACCTCACTATTATGATAATTTAATTTTAACATTTGTCAGAACATTTGTAAAATAGTTTTCAGATAATTCCATAATGATTTGTTTTTGGAGTTTCGATTTTACAGTTACGCTTTATTTTCTACATTTCCTTTATTAGTTATGTTTATTCTTTAGTTTTCGTCTTTGATGATACTTTAATTATTTTCTATTTACTTTTTACTCATGTTACTTTTTATAACTAAAAAGTAACCAAAAAGTTTTCGCTCCAACAAAAAATAAACGGCAAATGCAATAGATAAGCTGGCACTTGCAGCGCCTGCGGAACTCGTTTGCTGCGCAAACTCAAACAGTCCTCGGCCAATGCTGCAAGTGCCTTAATTCTGGTTTGCCTATTTTTTGAATGTCGCGTTTTGGCAAAATTCGCACTTTGATTATTTCTTTCAAAAAACAACAATGTTACCGTAATTTTTAAATACTACAATACCGTAAGTTTCATAATATCTTTGATAAAAAGTAGAAGCAAAAGACGATACAAAGTCAGAATATACTAAATTAAGCAGTAAAAAAAGTAAATAAAAATATAATAAAGTACATGCAAAGACGCAACGTAAATAAAAAGCAAATAAAACAAAAAACAACAAGCAAAATATTTGCCTGCTGTTCGCTTTTATAAAATATATTATTATGCTATAATATCGCCTATGAGATAATCTGATGGTCGGCTTCTCTCCTGTTATGGAGAGGTGGTGAAGCAATGAGCACTTACGAAACGTTATCGTTAATGGTAGCTTTCGGTATTCTTGTTGCTACCATTATTTCTGCTAAACGCTAAACAGCATTAAAATGAAATAAGGCCACCGTGGCCGGCAGCCTTTCTTTCAATTCTCAAAAAATTCAGAGGAGAGGACTGACGCGCCAACATCAGGTTATCTCTCTTTCATTATTATAACCTTTATAACTATCAATGTCAAAAGATGCAGCATTACGCTGCACCTTTTTTTATTTACACCGTTCCGTCCTCTAAAATTCCCAGTTTGCGCCGCCAGTAACGGCTGTACACCGCCCCTGCCGGGTTATTGGCAAGCACGCGGTCTTTGGTAATAAGGCACGATACCGGCGCTTTGCTGGCCATGGTAAACTGCATATCATGCCCAACGCATAAGCCTACAATAAAATTCAGTTCCGTACCGGCGCTGTTTAAAAGCTGCGCCTGCGTTCTGGGGTTGCACATTGCTTCATGCTTGCCGGGCTTAATTTTTTCCAGCTCCAGCATATCTTTATCAACCGAGCAGACCTTGCAGCAAACCGATTCCACCACAAAGCCCTGGTTTTTAAAATACTGCGCGCAAAAATGCGCTTCGTTGGCAAGGCCTATGCAAAAGGCAATGCCTATTTTCTTCACGCCAAGTTCTTTGGCAAAAAACGCACTTTCTTCAAGGCGCGTCATTTTCATATAGTTGCGGCTTTCGGTTGCCGATGAGGCACGCATCATTCTGCGGTCATCTTCACTGTAAAAACCGCAGACCTCCTCATGTGAATATTTTGTACAGTTCTGGCCCTCCGTGTAGCATTTGTGATGCGGGCAAAATGCACAATTCATAATAAATCCCTCCTCCGCTGCCTGCCTTGTTATTATTCTGCGGCAGCGCCTTTAAATCCTCTTATCTTAATTGATACTTTTTTACACATTTTCACTGCCCTGCAACCTATTTTTAACTGGAAATACTTCCTATTTTATGGTATTATTGTACTTGTATCTTTATGTAATTTTTTAAACAAAAGTCACAGCAAGGCAGGCTTATAATATGGAAGAAAATCTGTTCAGCTATCCGGCAGTGCTCAACCTTAACGGCAAACGCTGCGCCGTTATCGGCGGCGGCAAGGTTGCCCTGCGCAAAGTACGCACGCTTCTTGCTTCCGGCGCACAGGTTACGGTTACCGCGCCTGCGGCGGATGCAGCTTTAATAAAACTGGCCGGTGAAGGCCGCATTGCCCTAAACCTGCGAGGCTACCAAAAAGGCGATGCCGATTGCTTTTTAGCGGTTGCCGCAACTGACGACGCAGCACTGAACCGCATTATTGCACATGATGCGCCGTGCCTTGTTAACGTTATAACAGAGCCGGAACTTGGCAATTTCAGCGTACCCGCCCAACGCAGCAGCGGCAGGTTAACCTTTACCGCTTTCGGCGGAGGGCTGCCTGCATTCTCACGCCTTTTGGCACAGGATATGGCAAAAACCTACGGCGGTAATTTTGCCGCTTTTGCGGATTTTCTGGCAGAGGCACGCCAAAAAGTGCAGCAGCTGCCGCTGACACCCGCACAGCGCACTGCCTTCTGGCGGGAAATGCTTGATGAAGAAAGTATTGGCCTTTTGCACGAAGGCCATCTGAATATATTAAAGGAGCGCATTACAAATGCAATTAATAGTTTTAGGGCTGAACCATAAAACCGCGCCGGTTGAAGTCCGCGAGGGCTTTAACTTCAGCGCCGACCGCATAGCCCGCATTCTGCGCCGCCTGCGCAATTATGACAACCTCGATGAAGCAGTGCTGCTTTCCACCTGCAACCGCACCGAGTTTTACATGGTGCTGGAAGAACCCGTAAGCGGCATGAAGTTCATCCAGACGCTGGTTAAGCATCTGGCGGGCGACGGTTACAAAACAGAATACTTTTACAACTTGAGCGGCGTCAACTGCGTGCGCCATCTGTTTAAAGTGGCTTCCAGCCTCGATTCGCTGGTTATCGGCGAAGGGCAGATTTTAAGCCAGATTAAAAACGCTTACCAGATTGCCCGCGAAAACTCCATGACGGGCACGATTTTTAATACCATTTTCAACCGCGCCATCGCCACCGGCAAGCGCGTACGCACCGAAACCAAAATCGCTTACAGCTCGGTATCGGTATCAAGCGCCGCTGTTGACCTTGCCATGGATGTTTTGGGCAGCATTGAAGACGCCAATATTTTAGTGCTTGGCGCAGGGCGCATGAGCGAACTTACCGCGCGCCATTTAATTGACAAAGGCGCCAAAACGATTTTTGTAAGCAACCGCAATTTTGACCACGCCAAAGAGCTTGCCGACAAGTTTAACGGCACGGCCATTGCCTACAATAAATATCTGGAGCAGGCCGAAACTTCGGACATCATCATTACCAGTACCGGCGCGCCGCATTACGTTATCCACGAAAAGGATATGCGCGAAGTAACCGCCAAACGCGGAGGCAGGCCGCTGATTTTGATTGATATTGCCGTGCCGCGCGACGTTGACCCCAAAGTTGCGCAGCTGCCAGGCATTACGCTTTATAATATCGACGACTTGGAAGGCGTTGTTGATACCAACAAACATTTCCGCACGCACGAAGCCAAAATGGCGGAAGCTATTATTGAAGAAGAAATTTCCGAGCTTAAAGAGCGCCTGCGTTATTTAACCATGCGCCCCGTTATGGTGCAGCTGCACGAAAAAATGAACTTTCTGCGTGAAAAGGTGCTGAAACGCGCCTTTGCCAAAATGCCGGAACTTACGGAGCATGAACGCCGCATTATCGACATTATGACGCAGCGCCTGGAACATAAATTTCTGCGCGAGCCGATGACGGCCATGAACGCCGCTGCCGGAACGCCGGACGAAGAACGCCTGCGCAAAGTGATTTGCGAGCTGTTTTTGCTGAACGATAAAGGAGAGGACTACATCGGCGATGAAAACAAATTTGATTATTGGGACTAGGCAGAGCCTTTTAGCCATGTGGCAGAGCAACTATATTGCCGGACGCCTGCGCGAAGAATACCCCGGCTGCGAGGTAACGCTTAAAAAGATAGTTACCAAAGGCGACCGGATTTTGGATGTGCCGCTGGCGAAAATAGGCGGCAAAGGCCTGTTTACCAAAGAAATAGAACAGGAACTTTTGGACGGCACCATTGACCTTGCCGTGCACAGCTTGAAGGATATGCCCACCGTACTGCCGGAAGGGCTGTGCCTGACGGCGATTACCGAGCGCGCAAACGCCGGCGACGCTTTTGTAAGCAACAAATATAACAGCATTGAAGAACTGCCCGAAGGCAGCGTACTTGGCACAAGCAGCCTGCGCCGCCGCGCGCAGCTTCTTGCCAGACGCCCGGACTTAAAAATTGTTGATTTGCGCGGCAATGTAGACACCCGCCTCAAAAAACTTGACGAAGGACAGATGGATGCCATCATCCTCGCCGCCGCAGGTCTTACACGCCTCGGCCATGCAGACAGAATTAAGGAAATCATTCCGCAGAGCTACTGCCTGCCTGCCGTCGGCCAGGGTGCGCTTGCCATTGAATGCCGCGCCGATAATTTTAAAGTCCGCCAGATGCTGGACTTTTTAAACGATACAGCCACCAAACAGGCAACCGACGCCGAACGCGCCTTTCTGGGCCTGCTCGAAGGCGGCTGCCAGGTGCCTATCGGCGTGCACGCCGAAGTTAACGAAGGGCGCATTGCCATGGAAGCAGTTATTGCTTCTCTGGACGGCAGCACCGTGCTGCGCGACACCGCAGAAGGCAATGCAGCCGACGCCGTAACTTTAGGGCGCACGCTTGGACAAAAAATGCTTGATAACGGCGGCAAAGAAATTCTTGCCGCTATCCTGTAAGGAGAGGAATATATGACAAAACAAGGAAAAGTATATCTCATCGGCGCAGGCCCCGGCGACCCGGGCCTCTTATCCATTAAGGCAATGGAATGTTTAAAAGCGGCAGACGCCGTTGTGTACGACCGTCTGGCCGACCCGCGCATTTTAGCCTATGCCCGCCCGGATGCGGAAATGGTTTACGTAGGCAAAGCCTCTGCCAACCATACCATGCGCCAGCCGGATATTAACAAACTGTTGGTAAAACTTGCTGCCGAAGGCAAAACCGTTGCCCGCCTTAAAGGCGGCGACCCCTTTGTATTTGGCCGCGGCGGCGAAGAAGCCATTGAGCTTCTGGAAGCAGGACTGCCCTTTGAATTTGTACCGGGCGTAACCAGCGCCATTGCCGTTGCCGAATATGCCGGCATCCCCGTAACGCACAGGCGCGTTGCCACAAGCTTTGCCGTTATTACCGGCCACGAAGACCCCACCAAAGGCGAAAGCACCATTAACTGGCAGGGCCTTGCCACCGCTGTTGATACACTGGTATTTTTAATGGGCGTGGAAAACATTCCCAAAATTACGCAGAAACTTATTGAAAACGGACGCAGCGCCGATACCCCGGCCGCCGTTATCCGCTGGGGCACCCACCCCGAACAGCAAACCCTTGTTACCACCGTCGGCACTGCTGCCGCAGACGTTGCCGCCGCAGGGCTGAAGCCGCCTGCCATTTTTATTGTAGGCAACGTGGTAAAACTGCGTGAGCAGCTGCGCTGGTACGACAACAAGCCGCTGTTTGGCAAAACCATTGTTGTAACACGTGCACGCTCTCAGGCCAGTGCCCTTACCAAACAGCTGGAAGCAGAAGGAGCAAAGGTTATCGAAGCACCTTCCATTAAAATTGTGCCGCCCGAAACCTACGCCCCGCTTGACGAAGCAATCAAAAACATTCATACCTATAAATGGCTGGTGCTTACCAGTGCTAACGGCGTTAAAGCCTTCTTTGCACGCCTTGGCCACGCAGGGCTTGATGCCCGCGCTCTGGCAGGCGTAAAAATTGCCGCCATCGGCTGCGGCACCGCCAAAGCACTGCAAAGCTGCGGCGTTAAAGCCGATCTTGTTCCCTGCACCTATAAGGCGGAAGAACTTGCCGAAGCCCTTGCGCCCCAGCTTGAAAAGGGCGACAAAGTGCTTATTCCCCGCGCCAAAGAAGCGCGCGAAGTACTGCCCGAAACCCTGCGCAAGCTCGGTGCGGAAGCAGACGTTATTACCGCCTACGAAACTGCGGCAGTATGCGAAAACGCAGCAGAACTTATGGAAGCGCTGCAAAACAAAGAAGTTGACATGGTTACCTTTACCAGCTCCAGCACCGTTACCAACTTTTTAAAAGTGCTGGGCGGCAGCAAAGAACTGCTTGAAGGCGTTGCCCTTGCTGCAATCGGCCCCGTAACCGCCGAAACCTGCCGTAAAAACGGTTTAACACCCGCCGTAACCGCCGGTACCTTTACCATTGACGGTTTAACGGATGCCATAAAAAGCTATTATATTAAGGAGTGATCACCATGGGCTTTCCCATTTACCGCCCGCGCCGCACACGCGCAACCGAAAACCTGCGCAGCATGATCCGCGAAACAGAGCTTTCCGTCAATGACTTAATCTATCCGCTTTTTGTCGTTCCCGGCAAAAACGTTAAACACGAAATCGAATCCCTGCCCGGCAACTATCACTGGTCGCTCGACCGCCTGCCGGAAGTGCTGGACGAAATTACCGAACTGAAAATCCCGGCAGTTATCCTGTTCGGCATTCCTTCTTACAAAAACGCCACCGGCAGCAGCGCCTGGGACATGGAAGAACCTGTACAGCAGGCCTGCCGCCTGATTAAAGAAAAATACCCCGACCTTGTAATCGTTACCGACGTATGCCTGTGCGAATACACCGAACACGGTCACTGCGGCGTACTGGAAAACGGCTGCACCGTTAATAACGACGCAACCCTGCCGCTTTTAGCCAAAGTTGCAGTATCCCACGCCAAAGCCGGCGCCGATATTATCGCTCCGTCCAATATGATGGACGGTTACGTTAAAGCCATCCGCACCGCGCTTGATGAAGAAGGCTTTACCAATATTCCCATCATGGCATATTCCGCAAAATTTGCTTCCGCATATTACGGCCCGTTCCGCGCCGCAGCCGATTCCGCACCGGAGCACGGCGACCGCAAAGGCTACCAGATGGACCCCGCCAACAGCGACGAAGCACTGCGCGAAGTTGAACTTGACATTGAAGAAGGCGCCGACATTGTTATGGTAAAACCGGCTTTGGCCTTTATGGATATCATCCGCCGCGTAAAGGACACCTTTAACCGCCCGCTGTGCGTTTACAACGTAAGCGGCGAATACGCCATGGTTAAAGCAGCTGCCGAAAAAGGCTGGATTGACGAAAAACGCATTGTTATGGAAACCCTTACCGGTTTTAAACGCGCCGGTGCCAAAATGATTATTACCTACCACGCCCTTGACGCAGCACGCTGGCTGCGCGGAGAATAGGAGGACGACATGCAGCACGCAAAATCCGAAGCCGCTTTTGAAGAAGCAAAACAATATATTCCCGGCGGCGTTAACAGCCCCGTACGTTCGTTCCGCAGCGTAGGCGGCGTACCACCCATTATTGCCGGCGGCGCAGGCAGCAAACTTACCGATATCGACGGCAACGAATATATCGACTACGTTTTAAGCTACGGCCCGCTGCTGTTGGGCCACGCGCACCCGGTTGTTACCGAAGCCATTAAAAAAGCTGCCGAAAAAGGTTCTTCCTACGGCGCACCGACACTTGCCGAAACCGAACTTGCCAAACTCGTATGCCGCCTTGTTCCTTCCATGGACATGGTACGCATGGTAAACAGCGGCACCGAAGCCACCATGAGCGCACTGCGCCTGGCACGCGCCTATACCGGACGTGACAACATTGTTAAATTCATCGGCTGCTACCACGGCCACCACGACAGCCTGCTCGTTAAGGCAGGCAGCGGCGCTGCAACGCTTGGCGTGCCCGACAGCCCGGGCGTACCAAAAAACGTTGCCGTCAACACCATTACCATTCCGTTTAACGACGAAACTGCACTGGAAGAAGTGTTCCGCACGCAGGGCGAAACCATTGCCGCCGTTATTATGGAACCCACACCCGGCAATATGGGCCTTGTGCTTCCGCACGACGGCTACCTTGCCAAAATACGCGAAATTACAAAACAATACGGTGCACTTCTCATCTGCGACGAAGTTATGTCCGGCTTCCGCTCCTCGCAGGGCGGCTCGCAGGGCTTATACGGCATCGACCCGGATATTACCTGCTTAGGTAAAGTTATCGGCGGCGGGCTGCCGGTAGCTGCCTACGGCGGCAAACGCGCCATTATGGAAATGGTTGCCCCCGTCGGCCCCATGTACCAGGCAGGCACCTTAAGCGGCAACCCGCTGGCTATGGCTGCCGGTATTGCCAACCTTACCTACATGGAAGAACACAATGTATGCGCAGCGCTTGAAAGCCACACAGCCATTTTGGTTGGCGGCCTGCAACGCGCGGCAGAAAAAGCAGGTGTGCCCGTACAGTGCCACCGCCTCGGTTCCATGTTCACCGTATTCTTTAACGACAAACCCGTTACGGATTACGCATCTGCCGCTACCAGCGATTTAGATGCCTTCCGCATCTACTTCCACAGCATGCTGGAACAGGGCATTTACCTGCCGCCTTCCCAGTTTGAAACCAACTTTATCTCGCTGGCCCATACGCCGGAAGATATTGAAAAAACCATTGCTGCCGCCGAAAAAGCCTTCAGCAATGTAGCGGCAAGCAAAAAATAAAATATTTAAAAATTTTTAAACGCCACCGGGAGTAATTACCAATTATTCCTGATGGCGTTTTTATCTTTTCAATCAGATATTCGTATGCTATAATTATCTCTGCGAGATAGCTGGTATATCGGTTTTCCTGCCAAGGCAGGTGATTTCTGTGACTGTATACGAAGCTTTATCACTTATGATAGCTTTTGCCACACTCATAGTTCTCATTTCATACCGTAAATAAGGCATGAAAAAAACCGTATAACACGGTTACACGGTCTTCTTCACTTAATTTTTAATTAATCACAGGAGAGCCGGTGAACCACTACCAGCTATCTCTTTGCTTATATTATATCAAACTGTTTACTCTTGTCAAATAACACAAAGTAACTTTTTGCCGTACAGCTGCAACTGTACGGCTTTATTTTTTGCATGAAAAAAGGACGTGCTGCAACACGCCCTAATTTCGTTAACCATTGGTGGTTATTTAACCGTTTGTATAATTATAATAATGCTACTTCAATCGTTTGTCAAGCACCGCAGGCTTATTTAACAATTACGTTCTTCACCGCCTGGCGGATTCTTTCCATGCCGTTTTTGGTAGATGCAAGGCTGTCGATATACATCATTGAATACTGCGCGCCGATGTAGTTGCGGAAGCGGTTGAAATGTTCGCCTTCCAGCTCAGCTTTCGTCATACCGTAATCTTTGGCTGCAATCTGTTTAAGAATGGCAACGGATTTCTGGCAGGCCGGGCTGCTGAGTACAAAGTCGTGGTCGCCGAGGCTTACAATGTAACCTTCCTGCTTATGCGGAGTAGGAATAGTGTTGTCGCTGTTTACAAGGCCGAGTTTTACGGCATCCTTACCGGCGATAATGGCAGCTGCCTTTAAGTAACCGGCAACAACCTGCTCGTCTTTGCCTGTCGGAATGGTATGTGCACAGGCCTGAGCAACAACTTCTTCCACCGGGAACCCGCGGTAAATAACTTCGGCAATACTTAAAATATGGTGTGCGCCGGTAGCGGCAATGGTGTATTCAGGCAGCGAAGCCTGGTCTTTCTGCCACTGGAATACCAGCGGTTTTGCCAAATCGTGCAACGCCTGTGCGGAAATGATAATATCGCGGCTGATGTCGCTGTTAAAAATGTCCTTATAGGTATTGTAAATGCCTTCGGAAATGCACAGGTTAGCGGCCGTATGCGTTGCCAGCCCGCCCGGATAAGCATGGTGGCTTGCGTAGCCGCTGCCAGGTGCGGAATAGAACGGCTGGGGCAGCTTGCCGCTGTACGGAGGCAGCAGCTGTTCGGCGAAAATTTTGGAAGTATCAAGCAAACCGGCAGCTGCCAGCTTATTGTACAGCGCGCGTTTGCTGCCCGGCAGCTGATAATTTTCCATAAATGCCGGATTGGGGTTATTGATAATTTCTGCCGTCATGCTTCTTAAAGTGCTGTCTTTAATACTGCTGACTGCATCCTGAATTTTTTTGTACGAAAGCTGCACCAGCTCCGCCTCTTTGGCAAGAGGCACTGTGTCAGGCAGCTTATTGTAATTTGCGGCTTTTACTTTTGCGCCTGCGGCAAAGGTCATACCCGGCACGTTAAGCATAGCGGCGCCGATGGCAGCACCGGCTGTAAGCTGTAAAAATTTTCTGCGGGAAATTTTTTCATTCAGATTAGTCATTTTTACTCCTCCAAATCAAACGTATTACAAGATACTCTGATTATAACGGAGGATTATTCAGCCGCCATTAAGGATATGTTAAATTTTAGCTGAAAACTGCCAAATTTAACGTATTCCTGCAAAAAGAAAAGGCACACGCTATTGGCGCATGCCCGTAAAAATATTTTATTGTTTCTCGTTTTGCTGTACTTCCAGTGCAGCCAGGCTGAACTCGGTAATTTTTCCTTTTTTGTCAAGCGTAAACACAATGCTTACGGCAGGTTCTTTAGAAAAACCTGCAATGTAGGTAAGGCGGTCGGCTTTGTCAAAACGTTCAAACGAAAAGAACTTGGTTTCCTTATGTTTGCCGAATTTTTCCTGCACCTGACGCTGCATGGCAATAAAAGTGTTAACGTTCATTTGTTTGGCAAGGTCTGCCGACATGGCTTTTTCAGCATCCTTGTAGCCCAAAGTGTCGCTGGCAACCAGCGCGGTAATAACTTTTTGCGCAGAGCCTTCCGCATCATTCAGCGCGCTGCTGTTTTCGGTTGCAAAGCAGCTTGCAGCAAAAGCCAGCGTTAAAACCATGGTTAATAGCAAAATAAATTTTTTCATAAAATCGCCTCCGCTTAATTATTTTATATTTTCCGCTTATGCGGATTATTTACTGCTTAACATGTACATGGGGTCTACAAACTGCCCGTCTACCAGCACTTCAAAGTGGATGTGCGGGCCGGTGCTGTAACCGCTGCTGCCTGCAAAACCGATAATATCGCCTTTACGCACGGCTTCGCCTTCCGTTACGGCAATGCCGCTCATATGCCCGTACGCAGTTTCGTAGCCGTTGCCGTGGTCAAGTTTTACATAGCGCCCGTAACCGCCGTTCCAGCATGCCTGTTCTACCGTACCGGCTGCCGAAGCATATACCGGCGTGCCGAAATCAACGGCAATGTCAATTCCCGGATGCCAGTCATAGCCGCCGCCAACCGGAGCCATGCGCCCGCCGTAAGGCGAACTGATTGTGCCTCCTTCACCCGGCCATAAATCCGGAAAAGCATTCAGCGAATTGCTGCGTTTTTCCATCGCCAGAAGCAGCTCTTTCATGGAAGTTTTCTTGTCGTCAATCTGCTGTTTTATGTTTTTGTTCTGCACGGTTAAAATGTCAAGCATTTCAATCATGCCAAGTTCTGCCGGGCCGCCCTGCCCTGTGTAGCCGGGCTTAACATCTGCCGGAGCGTTCTCCTGCTGCGGCGCTGCAAGCTTCATTCCTGCTTCCGGGTCGCGTATCAGCGCGCGGCGCAGGCGGCTTTCCAAAGTAGCCATTTCGTTTATGTCGCGCAGCATTTTTTCGTTATCATCCAAAAGCCCCTGCATGCGTTCTTCGTACTCTGCCTTGTGCGCACGGTACTCGGCAAATTCCTGCTGCTGCGCATGGTAGCGCACAAAGGCAAACGCCGCGTAAACGCCAAAGCATACGGCGGCAGCGGCAAATACTGCGCCTGCCTTAAACACAAGCGCAGGTATTTTATAGTTTTTGCCATTGGGAACGGTGAATGTATAAAACTTGCTGCTTTTCATTTTTATGCCCTCTTATTTAAAATAACCAAAACGCCTGCCCACTGCCAGCACTCTGCGGCCAATAAAGGGAATGTCCTCCAGGTCTTCTTTGGTAAGGCCGCCGAAGCCTGCCAGGGCAACTGCGTAAACCGGCACGGCAACAATCATTGCCGCAAGAATGGCCCACGCGCCAAAACCCTGCGCCGCCACAAGCACGCCATATACGGCAGCGCCCATCAGCGCCGAAGCAAGCGCCGGTTTAAAAATGCCGTCAAGGCTCAGCGAATAATGTGCATGTTTATAAATAAATACCATATTAAGCAGCGCCGCAATGCCAAAATCGGCAAGCGTTGCCAGCGAAGCGCCGTTAATGCCAAGTTCAGGCTGTGCGGTAAGAACCCAGCTTAAGCAAACTTTAATGGCTGCGGCAAGTATCATGGCAATAACAGGCAGTGCGGTTTTGCCAAGCCCCTGCAAAATGCCGGTGCTTATCTGGTGCAGACCCAAAAGAAAAATTCCGAAGCTCATGGTGCGGATTGCCCCCGCCGCGCCCGGCGCATTGTAAATTAAGGCTGCAACATCGCCCGCTAAAAAATACAGCCCCACGGAACACGGCATGGTTATAATCATTGCCACACGGAAGGCCGTGCTTATTTTGGCCTTAATGCCGGCCGCATCCTTTAATGTGCGCGATTCGGAAATGGCAGGCACAAGGTTTATCGTCATGGCCGCCGTAAAAATAGTGGCAAGGTTAACAAGCGGCACCGCCATGCCCGTTAAATAACCAAACAGCTCCGTCGATTCGCCGACGCTGAACCCCGCCGCTTCAAGGCGCTGCGGCACAATCAGCAAATCAAGGTTTGCCACAACCGGCAGCATCAGGCTCGAAAGCGATACCGGAAGCGCCAGTTTAAGCAGGCGCATAATAATTTTGCCCGCCGCCTCCGGCTTTTTGGCCGCCACCGCGCCCTGCATTTTATCTTTCAGGCTGCGTTTAAGGCGTGCGTAAAACCACATCAGCACCAGCAGCGCGCAGAACGCACCAACGCCCGCGCCCATGCTTGCGCCGCCTGCCGCATATTCCAGCCCGTAAGGCATAAACATGTAGGCAAACACAATCATGGTAACAACGCGCATCAGCTGCTCCACAACCTCGGAAGCCGCTGTCGGCATCATAATCTGCCAGCCCTGCAAATAACCGCGGAAGCTGGCCAGGAAGGTTACAAAAAATACTGCCGGCGCCAGCGCGATAATGGAATAATAAGCGCGGGCATCGCGAATCCAGTGGTTTTCGATAAGCCAGCCTGCGCCGAACCACAGCGCCGAAGAAAACACCAAACCGCTGATAAAAAGCAGCCTCAGCGATACGTTAAACACCCTTTTGGCACCGAAAAAGTCGTTTTCCGCCACTTTCTCCGCCGTGATGATGGAAATTGCCACCGGTATGCCTGCCGACGATACCGTTATCGCCATTAAATAAATCGGAAAGCCCATCTGGTACAGCCCAATGCCTTCGCCGCCCAGAATGCGTGATAAAATAATCCAGTTTACGGAGCCGATAACCTTAACCACCATACTGGAAGCCGTAAGTATTAACGTGCCCTTTAAAAATTTTTTATTGCCTGTACTGCCGTTATTTTCTGACATACGCGCCGTCCTAATCCTAAAAATAAATACTCATTATAATTATCGCTTTAAAAGCCTTTTTTGACAAGCCCTTTATAGTTTTTTCACAAAATGTTGCGTGTTGCCGCCGTGGTTATTGCACTTTAGGCTGCAAATTGCTACAATTAAAATATAAAATTATGGACGGAGGTTAAACAATGAAAAAATTCCTTGCTTGTTCCCTTATTGCCATGCTGGCATGCGGCGCGCTTTTGGCCGGCTGCGGCGGAGATAAAAAAGACGAAGCTGCCGCAGGCAAAACCAAGGCCGCTTTTGTTTATGTAAGTTCCGCCAAAGACGGCGGCTATTCCATGGCGCATGAACTCGGCCGCCAGTACGTTGCCAAAAACATGCCCGATGTAGAAACATCCTTTATGGAATCGGTACCCGAAGGCGCCGACTCCGAGCGTGTTATCAACCAGCTTGCCGCACAGGGCAACAAAATCATCTTCACCACAAGCTTCGGTTATATGGACCCCACCATTAACGTAGCCAAAAAATTCCCGGATATTACCTTCCTGCACTGCTCCGGTTTTAAAACCGCGCCCAACGTTGGCACCTACTTTGGCCGCATGTATGAAGCGCGTTATGTAACCGGCATTGTTGCGGGCAAACAGACCAAAACCAACACTATCGGCTTTGTAGCCGCATTCCCGATTCCGGAAGTTATCCGCGCCATTAACGCCTTTACCCTTGGCGTGCAGAGCGTTAACCCAGACGCTAAAGTAAAAGTTCTGTGGACCAACACCTGGTATAACCCCTCCACCGAAAAACAGGCAGCGTTAACGCTGATTGATGCCGGTGCAGACGTTATTGCCCAGCACCAGAACACCCCCGGCCCGCAGCAGGCTGCCGAAGAACGCGGCGTTTACGGCATTGGCTACAACGTGGATATGTCTGCCAACGCACCGAAGGCTTCCCTTACTTCCGCCATCTGGAACTGGGGCCCTTACTATGAAAAAACCATTAAAGAAGTACAGGCAGGCACCTGGAAATCTTCCGCTTACTGGGGCGGCATGAAAGACAAAGTTGTAGATATTGCCCCCTACGGCCCGGCTGTAACGGACGAAACCAAAAAACTGGCTGACGCTGCCAAACAGAATATTATCGACGGCAAACTTGTTGTTTTTGCAGGCCCTCTGTATGACCAGACCGGTGCAGAACGCGTACCGGCAGGGCAGGCTCTTACCGATAAGGATTTGCTCTCCATCGACTGGTTTGTTAAAGGCGTAGACGGACAGATTAACAAATAACACATTTTCAACAGGCGGCTCATGGTATATCCATGCGCCGTTTTGTTCTTTGCAGGCTTTAACAGGAGAAAACCATGATTGATAAAATTAAAATCCGCGGAGCGCGCGTGCATAATTTAAAAAACATAAATGTTGACGTGCCGCTGAACACCATAACGGCCATTGCCGGTGTTTCCGGCAGCGGCAAATCTTCGCTGGCACTGGGCGTGCTGTACGCCGAAGGCTCACGCCGCTATCTTGAGGCGCTCAGCACCTATACGCGCCGCCGCATGACGCAGGCCGCCAAAGCGCAGGTGGACGAAGTTTTGTACGTGCCTGCTGCGCTTGCACTGCACCAGCGCCCCGGCGTGCCGGGCATACGCAGCACCTTTGGCACTGGCACCGAGCTTTTAAACAGTCTGCGCCTGATGTTTTCGCGCCTGGCAAGCCACCGCTGCACCAACGGACACTACGTGCCGCCAACGCTTGCCGTTGCCGCCGAGCAGCAGCTTACCTGCCCGGAATGCGGCGCCAGGTTCTGGCCGCCCGGTGCGGAGGAGCTAGCCTTTAACAGCCAGGGCGCATGCCGCACCTGTGACGGCACCGGCCTTGTACGCAATGTTGACCTTACAACACTTGTGCCGGATGAAAGCCTTACTATCGACGAAGGCGCGGTTGCCCCATGGAATACACTGATGTGGTCACTGATGACAGATGTCTGCCGGGCAATGGGCGTGCGCACCAACGTGCCCTTCCACGACCTTACGCCGGAAGAAAAAGAAATAGTTTATCACGGCCCTGCCGAAAAGAAGCATATTTTTTACAAAGCCAAAAGCAGCAACCAGGCCGGCGAGCTTGATTTTACCTATTACAACGCCGTTTACACCGTACAAAACGCACTTGCCAAAGTTAAGGACGAAAAAGGCATGAAGCGCGTGGAAAAATTTTTAAAGCAGGAAACATGCCCGGACTGCGGCGGCTCCCGCCTTTCGGACGCTGCACGCGCCCCGCGTCTGCGCGGCATTGGGCTTGACGAAGCCTGCCACATGACGCTTACAGAACTTACCGGCTGGGTAAACGGCGTTCCCGGCACCCTGCCGCCGGAAATGCGCCCCATGGCAGCCAGCATCTGCGAAAGCTTCCAAACGACAGCCAAAAGGCTGATGGATTTGGGGCTTGGCTATTTAACGCTCGACCGCGCAAGCAGTACACTTTCCACCGGCGAACGCCAGCGCATGCAGCTTGCCCGCGCCGTGCGCAACCGCACCACCGGCGTTTTATACGTGCTTGACGAACCTTCCATAGGGCTGCACCCCTCCAACATTGTTGGGCTTACCGGCGTTATGCACGATTTGGTGGCAGACGGCAACTCCGTTGTGCTGGTTGACCACGACACCCAGATTTTAAAAGAAGCGGGCTGGCTGATTGAAATGGGGCCGGAAGCAGGTGCCAAAGGCGGGCAGGTTATTGCCGAAGGAACCATAGCGGAAATTACGCAGAATAAAAATTCCAAAATAGGCCCGTTTTTAAAGGCGGAAAGCTCCGTAATACGCAAACAAGCAGCAGAAAAAGAAATGTTTGCCGCAGGGTGCATCCACCTTGAAACTGGCGCCATCCATACCGTAAAGCCGCTTGCGGTTGACATACCCAAAGGCAGGCTTACGGTTGTAACCGGCGTAAGCGGTAGCGGCAAAACAACGCTGATTCTGGAAAGCCTTGTACCCGGGCTTACCGCCGCCACAAGCGGGCAAAAACTGCCGGAGCACGTGCTTAACGTGCAGGCTGACGGCATACGCAGCGTAAAACTTATTGACGCCACGCCGATTGGCATTAACGTACGCTCCACCGTTGCAACTTACGCCAACGTGCATGACGAACTGCGCAAAATTTTTGCCAGAACGGAAGACGCCAAAACACTCGGCTTTAAAGCAGGCGATTTTTCGTACAACACCGGCAAGCTGCGCTGCCCCACCTGCGACGGCACCGGCGTAATTAACCTTGACGTGCAGTTTCTGCCGGACGTGGAAATACCCTGCCCGGACTGCCGCGGCAGCCGCTACGGCAAAGACGCCGCCAAAGTAAAATACCTGGCCGCCAACGGGCAGAACTGCTCCCTGCCTGATTTAATGGACATGGACATCAGTACCGCGCTTACCGCCTGTGCGGATTTAAAAACCGTGCGCCAGCGCTTGCAGGTTTTAAAAGATTTGGGGCTCGGCTACCTTACGCTCGGCGAAGAAACACCAAGCCTTTCGGGCGGCGAAGCGCAAAGGCTGAAACTGGCCAGCGAAATGGGCAAAAGCCAGAGCGACGCCGTTTTCATCTTCGACGAACCAACCATCGGGCTGCACCCGCTTGATGTAAGAACGCTGCTTGATGTATTTCAGCGGCTGATTGACAGCGGCGCAACCGTTATCGTTATCGAACACGACCTTGATGTTATCAGAAACGCCGACTACATCATAGACATGGGTCCGGGCGGCGGCAACGAAGGCGGCACAGTTGTTGCCTGCGGCACGCCTGCGCAAATTAAAGCCGCACCTGAAAGCGTTACCGGCAAATTTATATAAAAACGCCGCGCAGTGCTTATAAACACTAAAATATCAATTTTGGAAAAGCAAATTTTAAGAGAGGTGATACGCCTTGTTATACACCTGTTTTTATAAATCGCCATTAGGCGGCATAACCATGGCCAGCGACGGTACTGCCTTAACCGGGCTGTGGTTTAACGGGCAAAAATATTTTGCCGAAGGGCTGGCAGAAACTGCCGCAGCCAAAACTCTGCCAGTTTTTGATGAAGCCGTGCGCTGGCTGGATATTTATTTTGGCGGCCGCAGGCCGGATTTTACGCCGCCGCTGAATTTGGAAGGAACCGCCTTCCGCAAAGAAGTATGGCAGCTTTTGCTGCAAATTCCCTACGGCGAAACCATTACTTACGGCGAACTTGCTGCGCAGCTTGCCGCGCATAACGGCTTAAAACGGATGTCCGCACAGGCAGTTGGCGGCGCGGTTGGGCATAACCCCATAAGCATTATTGTGCCCTGCCACCGCGTAGTTGGCACAGGCGGCAGCCTAACAGGCTACGCAGGCGGCCTGGCTAAAAAACTGGCGTTGCTGAAACTGGAAGGAATTGATACCGCAAATTTTACCATACCCGCTAAAGGCACAGCGCTGTAAAAAGCATAAACCCTGCATATAAGTATATTCTTATATACAGGGTTTTAATTATTTAAATGAATTATAAAATTTTTTTATTTTTTCAGCCATCATAATTCTACGTTTATTTAAAAATTCATCATAATTAGAATAATCCATATTGAAAATTTCTTCCGGTATGCAATTATCATTAAGATTTTTTTGTAATTCTTTCATTGAATCTATTCCCCCATAACCATTATTTTTCCCTTCACACTGTTCTTTAACCTTATTCATATATTCTTTAGGTGCTTGGTCTTTTATCTTGATATTAATTTCAGATTGGGTATAAACATAATTAGCAATTTGATTATAACGTCCACGCTCATTAATACCATTTTTTTGTAAATATTTTTTGGGGAATATATGATGAATATCACCACGCTGTTCAATTAGAGATTGTACATCTATTTCTTCCGATAAAAATCCTTTATCTTTATTTCTGATCTGCGTCATCAAAAATACATGAAACATAGGACTGCTTGCCACTGAAGTTTCTAATTTTGTAATCAGTATATTATTCCAAAATGCATCTGATAATTCACCTGCTTCAGTACGTTCTAAAATACTTATCGGATCACTATTATAAAAACGCTTAATATCATAATCAAACATTGACTCAGGTGATCCAGAATATCTTCCTGTTAAAATACAGAGTAATATCCATCTTCTAACAATTTTCTCTATTATCGCAGAATCAGTATTTTTATTTTTTAATAAAAGATAAAGGGCATATCCAAAATTAAGTACATTTTGAGAACGAATTAAAGCCGGAGATATTATTCCTATGGATTTTACAATCATTAAATATCTTTGAAAATTAGTTTGATTTACAAACTCCAATACTCCTTCTTTTAAATTATTAAATGATTCTTCTGCAATACTCTCCTGATATTCTCTGGTCGCAAAATCACGTCCTGATAATAAACTCACCAAATCAGATATACGCCCGCGTAAAAATTTAAACGTAAATGCAACCCTTAGCACATCAGTATAGTCAGGCATAAATATATCTTCATTTTCTTTAACAATCCATTTTATTTTAGAAAAATATTCTGATTTTACAAAATCACTATCATTTTCCTGAATGATGCCTAAATCTTCAGGTTTTTGCATTAAATGACAAAAATAATCAATAATTTTTCTAATATCATTACCTCCAAAATTTTCATCAGCAGATATTTTAGACATAGCAAAATCAGATTGAGATAATACAACTCCTTTAGAATTTATACGTATGAAAATTTCTGTTACCTGCGTTATATCAAGTTGATGAGATAATTCTATAACTCCAATATTATTATTTTGAATTTGCTGTAATTTAGTAATTATAGAATTTATTTTACTTCGTTCATTATCAGCATTTAAATTATTACTTTTACAATAATTAATAACAAAATTAAATGAATCAAAACCAACTTGATATAATTCAGAAATATCAGATATCCACGCATTATTTTTTTCAATAGCCGGGTTCGATACTTCAAAACATTCTGTCATTGGATTAAATGCAATTTTTATACGTTTCTTTTTATAATTGCTAGTCACAACAGGAGAACCTACAATTGCAGCCTGCAAAGCGGTTATACGTTGCTGTCCATCAATTAAAATTTTTTTACCTAGAGAAATGCTACCATCTTTCAATTTAATATCTGGATTTTTCCAAATAATAATATAGCCTACCGGAAAACCTGCATATAACGAATCTATTAAATCACGAACTTTAGTTGCATCCCATACAAAAGGACGTTGTATTTCTGGAATTGCTACTTCTCCACAGCGAATCCACGATAATAAATCTTGAATAGACGTATTATTTACCTGATATTGCGACATAATTTTATCCTTTCGTCATTTATATACTAAATCATATTAAAATGTTTAAATGCAGCTTTTATAATATCTTTTTTAGAATCCGGACACAAAAAAACTCTTTTTTCAGGGTCTTTTCTATTATAGGCCTGCCGAACAGGTAAACCACAAATGCTTTTCATATGAGCAATCCAACAAGTCTTTACTGTACAGTCATAATTCAATTTTATATATGACTGAATGTCTTTATATGTAGCCATAAGTATATCTCCTTCAAAATTTTATTTAATAAAAAAGCTTCTGCATATAATTAATATATCATACAGAAGCTTTCTTAACAATTATATTTTTATTTACAAGATTCCAATATTAGGCTTAGTTTTTTCCTGTCCGTTTTGCCGCTTTCGTTTTTCGGCAGGGCGTCCGTAAAAATTATGCGCTTTGGCAGTTCGTGTTCCGTAAGGCGCGTGCGCAGGCTTTGCAAAAGGCCGGTTTTATTCAGCCCGCGGCCAACTACAAATACCGTCAGCAAATCTTTGCCGCCGCTTTTTTCCGCAAGCGCCGCCGCATCCTCCACGCCGCCGCAGTCAAGCAGCGCGCTTTCAACCTTCAAGCCGGAAACTTTAATACCGTTAATGTTATACATATCGTCGCGGCGCCCTAAAAAGTGCAGCATGCCGTTTTCATCAATGCTGCCGCAGTCGCCAAGCGTTGCCGGGCATTTTACGCCGGCAACGTGAAATTTGGTGTCGATATAAATTTCACCATTGCGCACGCTTACGCCAACGCCCTTAAATGGACGGCCTATCAACGTGCGGTCGCCGGTCATTTCGCTGTCTTTAATGTAGGTTATATAGTTTAACTCGCTCGCGCCGTAATACAGCGTCATTTCCGCATTTGGCAGTACGGCTTTTACTGCGTCCAAATCGTTTTTATCAAACCCCTGCGAACCGGCAATAATGCTTTTAACGCAGTTCAGCGGCGCTTTGCAGCCGCGCGCCAAAAGCCGCAGTTTGGTTGGTATTAAATAAACAACATCGCAGCTGTGCTTTAAAATCATTTCCTGCCACAGGCGCGGGCGGAATTTACCGGCCGCAGCCACCGAAGCACCGGCATAAAGCGCGCCCATATATAAATTAAGGTTGCCGGTAAAAGCCAGGCTGCCCTGCGCAAACATGCAGCTGTCCGGCGTTACGCCAAACACGCGGTTCTGCTCCTCAAAAAAGCCTGCCCAGCTTTCATAAGTGCGGAACAGCACTTTGGCTCTGCCGGTTGTGCCGCTCGTCATGGCACCCATGCAGGCTTCAGGCGGCGGCACAATATCCTTTAAATGCTCCGTATCCGCTTCCTGCGGTGCCAGCACCGGCACATTGTCCGTTCCGGCAAAGGCAATAAATTCAATAAGCTGCTGCGCTATTGCGGATTTTTTTATAAAATACACCCTGCGCCCGCTGGTTACTTCCTGCCTGCGCTGCTGCGCCAGGGCGGTAAGTTCGCCGTAGGTATAAGTATGTTCTTCTGTTATTAAAGCCGCCTTTTCGGGCGGCTTTTCTGCAATCAACTGCAAATAGTCCATATTAACATCTCTCAATCAAAAGTGCCGTGCCAACGCCGCCAGCCGCCGCTACGGATGCCGCACCGAACCTGCCGCCGCGCTTTTGCAGCGATTTTAGCAGGTGCAGCAAAATAATTGCTCCCGAAGCGCCGTAAGGGTGCCCGTACGCCAGCGCGCCGCCGAAAACATTATAACCGTCTTCATGCCCCGGAAAGGCACGGCTGAACATAACGTCGATAACGGCAAAGGCTTCGTTCAGTTCAAAGCAGTCTATCTGCGTATGCGAAAGCCCTGCCCTTTGCAGCAGCGCATTAAGCGCAAGTATTGCGCTTTTGGGGCTTACCAAAGGGTCGCCGCCTGCTGCCGCACTGTGCCGCACTTTGGCCTGCACCGCAAGGTTATGCGCTCTGGCATAACTTTCGCTTGCAAGCAGCACAAACGCCGCGCCGTCATTAGTCAGGCAGGCATTGGCAGCATTGGTAAATCTGCCGCCTTCCAGCACGCAGGGCAGCCTGTCCAAAAGGCGCTGGCTCATTTTGGGGCGTATGCCTTCATCGCGCACCGCGCCGAAGCACGGCACTATAATATCGCTTAACGCTCCGTCTGCCGCTGCCTGTGCCGCCAGCTTATGGCTGCGCAGTACCCAGGGGTCGCTTTCCGCACGGCTGATGTGCTCACGCTCTGCCGTAAGTTCCGCGCCCTCCAGCATTACCGTTTCGCGGTGAATGCCCGGCATGAACTTGGCCACGCTGTAAGTTTCTTCGCCCTTATAATCAGGGTGGTTGGCGTTGTAGCCGCGCCGCGGCTGGGTAGATGTGCTTTCAAACCCGCCGGCAATAATTACCTCCGCCTCGCCTGCTTCAATTTTGGCCGCCGCCATTGCCACGGCTTCCAACCCGCTGCCGCACTGCACATCCACGCTCACGGCGGGTATGCTTTCCGGCAGCCCTGCTTCCAATGCCGCCAGGCGCGCAATGTTGCCGCCAGCGCCCACGCCGTTGCCGCAAATTATCTGCTGCGGCACAACATTATATTTTTCCGTTACCGCTTTCAGCACCGCTGCGCCCAAAAGCTCCGCCGGCACGTGCCTGTACAAGCCGCCCGTCAGCCCAATATAGCTGCGCAGCCCGCCAATTAAACAAACCTTATCCATCAGCGCCCGCCGCCGCCAATCGCTCTTTGAATGGGCGCCGTAATATACGCCGCCGCTATGCACTTAACAATATCCATCGGAATAAACGGCAAAGCGCCGGTAACAACGGCTTCTTCCCAGCCGATGCCGGTAATGAATTTAAGCTGCGCCACGCCCAGAAGGTAAATTACCGGTATGCCAATAACAACGCCCAAAAACGCGCAGCGCTTAAAACCATAGTTATTGCCGCGCAGCCAGCTGATGATAAGCGCTGCCACTAAAAAGCCGAAAATATATCCGCCGGTAGGCCCAAACAGTTTGCCGGGCCCTGCCGTGCCGCCCGTAAACACCGGCAGCCCCGCAAGCCCCATTAAAAGGTATGCGCACATGGTAATAAGCACCTGCCGCGGCGTAAGCAAAAAGCCCAAAAGATTTACAAACACCGTTTGCAGCGATATTGGCGACAGCGAAAACGGCAGCGGAATTATTACATATGCCGATACGCAGTTCATCGCCATTAAAAGCGCCATTTTTACCATCTCGCGGACACCGTCCGGCCTGTTTGTGCCATTCATTGTTTTAACTCTCCTTTATACCTACCGTAAACAGCTCGCGCCCGCCGCAGTAACCGTCAAGCGACATGCCGTTTTTGTATATGTCAATCTGTTCTCCCGCAAAAGCAGGCATTTTAAATTTAACGTCCCAGTTCAGCGGCAGCGGCTTATTTAAAGCGCGCCACAAATGCTCAATCATGCACAGCCCCGGTACAACGGGGTTTTCGCCGCGGTGAATGGAATTAGTATCGTCCACGGCATCAAGATAAGCGTTAATTTCCGGCTTATCAATAACAAAGCTCAGCTGTTTTTCGCCCTGCGGCACCGTTTCCGGCATTTCACCGGCACGCACCAGCGGGCGCAGAAGCGTTACCGTCAGCGAAGCAGCGCCTTCTTTATAAGCCTCGATAATGCCCATGCGCGGCGGCGCCATTTTTACCGGGCGCGTTGCGTAATCTGTATTTTCCAGCGCGGATGCTTTAATAACGGCTCTTGCCATTACCGCTCCGTCATAAGTCGGGCCGTTGTATTCTGATAATGCCCTGATAAGTTTTAACATAGTTCACCACACCTTTACTTTTTAATTATAAGTTTTGCCGTTTTTATTGTCAACCTTTTATGTATTTATGGTTAACTTCATTTTTTTCAGACTTTTGCGAATTTATTTTTTGCTGTTTATTTTACACTTTTCTGCTTGTAAATACAATGCAAACTGCTATAATATAGTTATTTTCTCTGTTTAAAAACTTTTAAAAATAAGGAGCACAATCATGTCCGCAGTAAAAAACGCCGAAGGCACGCAAAAACTTTCCGTTTTTAAAATGACCTGGCCAATTTTTATTGAAATACTTTTGCAGATGATGGTCGGCAATGTCGACCAGTTCATGCTCAGCCATTACTCGCAGCACTCTGTTGCCGCCGTAGGCAACGCCAACCAGATTATCAATATCGTTATCCTCGCTTTAAGCGTAATCAGCATGGCAGCTACCATTTTAATTGCCCAGCACCGCGGCGCGGGCAACCGCGAAAAAGTTGCCGAAGTCTGCACCGTTGCCCTGCTTGCCAATATGGTTTTCGGCGTTATCATCAGCGCGGCACTGTTTATTTTTGACGGTTTCTTTTTAAGCCTCCTGGATGTACCGGCAGACATCTGGGCCGAAGCCTCGCTCTTTTTGCGCTACATAGGTCTTTTTATTGTAGTGCAGTCTGCCTATATCTCTTTTATTTCGTTCTTCCGCGGTTATTCCCTGCTAAAAATTACCATGATTACTTCCGTAGTAATGAACCTTATCAATATCGCGGGCAACTGCATTTTAATTCATGGCCTGGGGCCGATACCGTCACTCGGCGTTTTGGGCGTAACCATATCCACCAACACCAGTAAGGTACTGGGGCTGCTTTTAATTTTATACTTTTTCCGCAAATTTATTGATATCCGCCTTTCGTTTAAATACCTGCGCCCCTTCCCCAAAAACACGCTGTATAAAATTTTGTACCTGGGTCTGCCATCCGGCGGCGAATCGCTTTCCTACCAGATTTCGCAGATGGTTATTATGCGCTTTGTTAACGTAATGGGCATTGTGGTTATTACCACCAAAATTTACGCCTACATCATCGCCATGTTTTCCTACATCTATTCACAGGCGCTTGCCATGGCAACGCAGATTATCGTCGGCTTTTTAATCGGCGCGGGCGACCTTGACGCCGTTGAACAGCGCGTATGGAAAACCATCCGCATTGCCGTTACCATCAGCACAACGGTAACGCTGCTTTTATTTTTTAACAGCGACAGCATTTACGGCATTTTTACCGATAACCCCGAAGTGCTGGAGCTGGGACGGCACATCTTTTTAATAGAAGTGTTTTTGGAAGCAGGGCGCGCCGTGAACATGGTAATGGTTATGAGTTTGCAGGCGGCGGGCGATATTAAATGGCCGGTAACGACGGGGCTTGTTTCCATGTGGAGCGTGGCAACGCTTGGCGCGTGGTTCTTTGGCCTGCACCTTGGCTGGGGCCTCGTGGGCGTATGGCTTGCCATGTGCCTTGATGAATGCCTGCGCGCGCTGGTATTTATTTACCGCTGGAAAAGCGAAGGCTGGCGCAAAAATAATTTGCTGGAGTGACATCTGCAAAGTTAACTGCATATACGCAAAAAGAGTTTGGCACAATGCCAAACTCTTTTTTATCAGCACCTTTCCTGCTGCCTACAATTTGCCACGCGTAATAAAGCGGTATTATAATAAATATGTACGTTACTTTAAGGAGGGTTTGTTATGCGGCACGTTTGGGGTTCAGCAGCCGGTGCTTGATGTTATTACCGCTTTTTTTGACAAATATTTAAAAAATTAACTGTTTTAAACGGCATGTTTTCCTGCATGCCGTTATGTTTTTCTGTATACAGAAATACTTACGCTGAAACCATTGCAATTAGTAACTTTTTTTAATAAAATAGGTACAGTGCTATCCGAAGGAGGGTATACTATGCAAAAAATTAAGTCTGTACTGGTTGCCAACCGCGGCGAAATCGCTATCCGCGTTTTCCGTGCCTGCAACGAACTCGGCATCCGCACAGTGGCAATTTATTCAAAAGAAGACACACTTTCACTGCACCGCAACAAAGCTGACGAAGCCTACCTTGTCGGCGAAGGCAAAGGCCCTATCGATGCTTACCTTGATATTGAAGACATTATCCGTATCGCGCATGAGCACGATGTAGACGCCATCCATCCCGGCTACGGCTTTTTAAGCGAAAACAGCGACCTTGCAAAACGCTGCGCCGAAGAAGGCATTATCTTTATCGGCCCGCGCCTTGAACACCTTATTATGTTCGGCGACAAAGTTAATGCGCGCGAACAGGCCAAGCTTGCCGGCATTCCGATGATTCCGGGCAGCGACGGCCCGATTGACAGCGTTGAAGACGTTTACCGTTTTGTGCAGGCGCACGGCTTCCCCGTTATGCTTAAAGCCGTTAACGGCGGCGGCGGGCGCGGCATGCGCATGGTAAACAGCAACGAAGATTTGGAAACCGTATACAACATGGCTAAATCCGAAGCTATGAAGGCTTTCGGCAGCGATGAAATTTACCTTGAAAAATACCTTGAAAGCCCGAAACATATCGAAGTTCAGATTTTGGGCGACACGCAGGGCAACATTGTGCATTTGTTCGAGCGCGACTGCTCCGTGCAGCGCCGTCACCAGAAACTGGTGGAAATCGCCCCGGCCTTTTCGCTTAAGCCCGAACTGCGCAAGGCAATCTGCGACGCAGCCGTTAAGCTGATGAAAAACGTTAATTACCTCAGCGCCGGTACGGTTGAATTCCTCGTTACCCCGGACGGCAACTTCTACTTTATTGAAGTTAACCCGCGTATTCAGGTTGAACATACCGTTACCGAAGAAATTACCGGCTTTGATATTGTGCAGACCCAGATTAAAATTGCCGAAGGCTATTCCCTGCACAGCCCGGAAATCGGCATTCCCGAACAGGATAAAATTACCAGCTTCGGCCATGCCATTCAGTGCCGTATTACCACTGAAGACCCTGCCAACAACTTTATGCCCGATACCGGCAAGCTGATTGCTTACCGCAGCGGCGGCGGCTTTGGCGTGCGTCTGGACGGCGGCAATGCTTTTACGGGTTCTGTTATTACTCCGTATTACGATTCGCTTTTGGTTAAGGCAACCACCCACGGCCTTACCCACGAAATTGCCATTACCAAAATGCTGCGCTGCTTAAAAGAATTCCGCATCCGCGGCGTTAAAACCAATATTCTGTTCCTTGAAAACGTACTGGCTCACCCCAGTTTCCTTGACGGCAGCTACAATACTTCGTTTGTTGATGAAAACACCGAACTTTTCATCTTCCCGAAAACACTGGACCGCGGCACCAGGCTTTTGCACTACATTGCCGATGTAACCGTTAATGGCTACAACAATGTAGGCGTACAGCCCAAACCGGAATTTGCCCCGCTCAGCCTGCCCAAAGCGTTTAAAGGCACCCCTGCCGACGGCACCAAGCAGATTTTGGATTTGCAGGGTCCGGAAGGGCTTTCCAAATGGGTTATGGACCAGAAAGAAGTGCTGTTTACGGATACCACCTTCCGTGACGCGCACCAGTCGCTGCTTGCAACCCGCATGCGCACCAACGATATGCTGAAAGTTATCGGCACTACCTCAGCCAAGCTGCCTAACCTGTTCAGCTTTGAATGCTGGGGCGGCGCAACTTTTGACGTTGCTTACCGCTTCCTTGACGAAAGCCCTTGGAAACGCCTGCGCCAGTTCCGCGAAAAATGCCCGAACATTCTGTTCCAGATGCTGCTGCGCGGTGCCAATGCCGTTGGCTACACCAGCTATCCGGACAACGTTGTTAAAGAATTTATCCGCCTCAGCGCGAAAAACGGCGTTGACGTGTTCCGCGTATTCGACAGCCTTAACGGCATTGAAAACATGCGCCTTTCACTGGATGCTGTACGCGACGCAGGCAAATTTGCCGAAGCTGCATTATGCTACACCGGCGATATTTTAGACCCGCGCCGTGATAAATACGACCTTAAATATTATGTAACCATGGCGAAAGAACTGGAAAAAACCGGTGCCAACTCCATCTGCATTAAGGATATGGCAGGCCTTTTGAAGCCGGAAGCAGCTTACCAGCTTGTTTCTGCCCTTAAAGAAGCCGTTAACGTGCCTATCCACCTGCATACGCACGAAGGCAGCGGCAACAGCATTTACACTTATGCCCGCGCTATTGACGCCGGCGTAGATATTGTTGACGTAGCCATGAGCGCTATGAGCGGCGGCACTTCCCAGCCGAGCGGCGCAAGCCTGTACTACGCACTTTCCGGCCATCCGCGCCAGCCGCACCTTGACATTAACGCACTTAACGAAATGTCACGTTACTGGGAAAGTGTGCGTCCGTATTATAAAGCAATCGACAACACCGTTTCTTACCCCAACCCGGAAGTTTACATCCACGAAATGCCGGGCGGCCAGTACAGCAACCTGCAGCAGCAGGCTAAAGCAGTAGGCCTCGGCGAACGCTGGGAAGACATTAAAGATATGTATCACCGCGTTTCCATGATGTTCGGCGATATTATTAAAGTAACGCCGTCTTCCAAAATGGTTGGCGATATGGCACTGTTTATGGTGCAGAACGACCTTACCGAAGAAGATATTTATGCCAAAGGCGATTCGCTCAGTTTCCCTGCTTCCGTTGTAGAATTCTTTGAAGGACGCCTGGGCGTACCGTATCAGGGCTTCCCGCAGAAATTGCAGCAAATTATTCTTAAAGGGCGCAAACCTATCGAAGGCCGCCCCGGTGCTGCACTGCCCCCGGCAGATTTTGAAAAAGTACGCGCCAGCCTTGCGGAAATGGGCGCTCCGACCAGCGACGAAGCTGTAAGCAGCTACTGCCTGTACCCGAAAGTATTCAGCGACTGGGCAGTACGCCATGCCGAATTTGGCGATGTTTCCGTACTTGATACGCCTACCTTCTTCTTTGGCATGAAAACCGGCGAAGAAATTAAAGTTGAAATCGAACAGGGCAAAATGCTCGTTATCAAGCTTTTGCAGATAGGCGAAGCAAACGAAGACGGCATCCGTACCATCTTCTTCGAATTCAACGGCCTGCCGCGTGAAATTGATATTAAAGACAGAAATGTTAAATCTACCAACGTAACGCGCAAAAAAGCCGATAAAACCAACCCCGGCGAAATCGGCGCAACCCTTTCCGGTTCCGTTGTTAAACTGCTGGTTGAAAAAGGCCAGGCTGTCGAAAAAGGCACCCCGCTTATCGTAACCGAAGCAATGAAGATGGAAACCACCATCGCCGCACCTATCAGCGGCATTGTATCGCAAATCCATGTAGCGGCCGGCAGCCGTATCGAAAGCGGCGACTGCCTGATGGAAATAGAAATCAAGGCATAAAAATAAACAGTAAAGTAGTATAAAATACCCCGCCTTTACAGGCGGGGTATTTTTGCGTAAAAAAGAGGCATACTATTTGGGTATGCCTCTTTCGCCCTTTCGGGCTATATGTTTTTAATTATTCATCAACCTTGTACCAGAACGGACGCAGGAAATGCAGATAGCATACTTCGCCGGTTTCCGGTCCCGGGTCGCGGCGTCCAATCTGTACGCGCACTTCCTGGTCGCCTATTTTTACAAGGTAGTCGATAATTTCGCCAAGGAAGGCTTTGCGCATTACAACACCGCGTACTGCGTTGATATCGTTTTCATTTGTGAACCTTATTTCAGTCGGGCGGCTGGCAAGGTTAAATACGGCTTCACCCTGCATGCGCGCCGGAACAACAAGCCCCTGCGGCAGCGGGCGGTTATCGCCCTTAATGCAGGCTGCGCCGCTTTGCCATACCACATCGGTAAAGCTCGACACGCCTATGAAGCTGAATACAAATTTATTTGCCGGATTGTTATATACATCAAGCGGCGAATCAATCTGCTGCATTACGCCCAGCTTCATAACAAGAATGCGGTCAGAAAGCGCCATGGCTTCCGACTGGTCGTGCGTAACGTAAATAATGGAAAAACCGTATTTACGCTGCAAGTCTTTAATTTCAAAGCGCATTTCCTCGCGCAGGTGCGGGTCAAGGCTGGAAAGAGGCTCGTCCAGCAGCATAACGTCAGGGTTAATGGCAAGCGCACGCGCCAGCGCAACACGCTGTTTGCCGCCGCCGGAAAGGCTTGCAGGGCTTTCGTTGGCTGATTTTAAAAGGTTTGTTGCCGTAAGCGCGTCTTTAGTGCGCTGCTCAATTTCTGCCGCAGGCAGTTTGCGCAGCCTCAGCGGAAAAGCAACATTTTCATAAACGCTCATATGCGGCCATACGGCAAAAGCCTGAAACACCATGCCAAAATTGCGGTTTTCGGGCGGTGTATAGTGATGCTTTTTAGGAGATGACAACAGACGGTCGCCAACCCATACTTCGCCGTCACTTAAATCCTCAAAGCCTGCCACCATACGCAGGGTAGTTGTTTTTCCGCAGCCGGAAGGACCAAGCATGGAGAAGCACTCGCCTTTGCCGATTTCAAGGTTCAGGTTATCTACGGCAGTAACATTGCCAAAGCGTTTTGTAACGTTAACTAAGCGTATATAAGACATGACGGTTACTCACTCACTTTCTTGGTAAAATGGTTAATCAGCATCTGCCCGCAGACGATGATGATAAGGGCAATACCTGCCAGCGCGGTACTCATAACGGTTTCGCCATCCTCGTTAAGAGTATAAATGGCAACGCCGATAGTTCTTGTGGTAGGCGCATACAGCATAATGGATACGGTAAGTTCACGCAGTGCCGGCAGGAAGATTAAGAAGAACGCGCTAATCATACCCGGGCGAACCAGCGGAATAACAATATCTTTTAAGGACTGCCACATGGTAGCGCCGCAGGAACGCGATGCTTCCATCAAAGAATCGTGTACCTGTTCCAGCGCGGCACTGTTAGCCTTTAAGCTGAATGCCATGTAGCGGGCAATATAGGCAACGAGGATAATCCAAACCGTGTTATACAGGTTGATGCCGAATTTACCGCTCCACGCCAAAATAACGCCCAGCGCGATAACGGAGCCCGGTACGGAGAACGGCAGCATGCCGAGGAATTCCAAAATGCCTTTGCCGCGTACTTTCATCTTAACAATAACGTAAGAAATCATTACGCCTGCAAACATGGTAATAACAGCTGCTGCAAGGCCTAAAGTTACGCTGTTGAAGATAGCGTCTTTGGTTACTTCGTATTCAAACAGAATGTATTTGTAGTTATCAAGCGACAGGTTTTCCCAGGTAAGCGGCAAACCGTAAGTGCTTACGCCGCCAACGAGGAAGATAACCACGGTAGGCAGAAGGATGGTAAAGCCAATATAAGCCAGGCAGAAGAACAGCAGCGGATAACGCAGCCCGCGCAGTTTCAGTTCCATCGGGCGGAAGCTCTTGCCGCCGATAATCTGATAATGGCCGCGGCTCAAAACCTTCTGCTGTGCCCAGATGATAAGCGCAGCCGTTACAACAAGCACCGTTGCAAGTACCGTACCGGTACGGATAGAATCGAAGCTGCCGCCGCTCTGGTGAATTTTTTCGTAAATAAGCGTCGGGATGTTGTAAATGCCCTGCTCAATGCCAAGTACCGCAACCGTGCCGAAATGTGCCATGGAGTACAGCATAATCAGCAGCGCGCCCGACATAATGGAAGGCAGCACCAGCGGAATTGTAATTTTGCGGGTAATGGTAAACAGGCCTGCACCGGAAATACGCGCCGATTCTTCCAAAGTCGGGTCCATGCGTTCCAGCGCGCCGCAAACCTGTATAAATACAAACGGGAATAAGTACATAACTTCTACCAGGCTGATGCCGAAGTAGCTGTAAATATTAAATACAGGTTCCGTAAGGCCAAAGGTTTCCATAAAGAACGTATTAATATAGCCGGAGTTCGGAGAAAGCAGCATCTTCCACGCCAAAGCGCCGATAAAGCTCGGCAGCATAAACGGCACAAGGAACAGGCTCTTCATAAAAGTTTTGTACGGCAGGTCGGTACGGGTAACAAGCCACGCAAAAAACGTGCCTACAATCGTACTGCCAATCGTCGTCATGCTGGCAATAATCAGCGAGTTTTTCAATGCCTGGAAAGTTTCAGGCTCTGTCAGTACAGCGTAAAAGTCGCTGCTGTTAAAAGTACCGTCAACAAAAAAGGCGTTAAACAGAATTAAAAGTACAGGCCACGCAACAAAAATAACCAGTACGGCAATAGAAATTAAAAGAATTATCTGAGCTACGCCAAAACCGGAATCCTTTTTAATTGTACTCATAATTCTTCCACCTCCTTCATCTGAGCCGCATCAAACCAGTACAAGGCACGGAAATTAACAACACATTCCTCGCCCTCGTTAAACATCAGTTTCTCGGAAATCGCTTCATGCGTTACAATTTCCGTACGCAGATGTTCACCGTCAATTTCAATCATATAGTCCATGGTTGCGCCAAGGAAGTTGGCACGTTTAATAATGCCCTTCAGCCCTGTGCCACCGCGGCTAATAATAACATCCGACGGGCGGAAAGCCGCAACCCAGTTTTTAATGCCGCTGCCCTGCGGTTTTTCCCACGGCACCTGCTGCGTGCCGCTGCCGACAAGGTAAGCGCCGTTTTCTTCGCGTACGCCAAGGAAATTGGCGATGCCCATAAATTTAAAAATGAACAAATCGGCAGGCTTTTCAAAAATTTCGTACGGCGTGCCAATCTGGCGGATATGGCCGTTGTTGTCCATAATGGCAATGCGGTCGCTGATGGCAAGCGCAACTTCCTGGTCATGCGTTACATACATAACCGTTATGCCGAACTGACGCTGCAAAGCCTTAATCTCGAAGCGCATTTCCTCACGCAGGTTAGCGTCAAGGTTGGAAAGCGGCTCATCCAGAAGCATAACCGAAGGGTCTGCAACCAGTGCGCGTGCAAGAGCAACACGCTGCTGCTGCCCGCCTGAAAGCTCTGAAGGCAGGCGCTTGTCAAGCCCTTTCATGCCGACAATATCAATCATTTTCATTACTAATTTATCAATTTCTTCTTTCGGGCGTTTTTCCATTTTCAGCGGATACGCAATGTTATCGTAAACCGTCATGTGCGGCCAAACCGCATAATCCTGGAACACAATGCCCAACCCGCGCCTTTCGGGCGGAATATACTCACCGCTGGCGCTGTCGGCAACAACGGTATTATCAATAATAATACGGCCTTCATCCGGAACTTCATGCCCGGCAATAAGGCGTATCAAAACCGTTTTGCCGCAGCCGGAAGGGCCAAGCAGAGTAAAGCACTCGCCTTTTTTTATGCCAAGGTCAAGGCCTTTATGTACCTGATGCTTGCCGTAGGCTTTGGCAACGCCTTCAACCTTAATGATATCTTCCATAAGGCAACCTCCTGTAAATGTATTAACTGCAAAAACGGCGAAACGGGCAACCCCGCTCCGCCGCCTTTCTTAGCCCATTATTTAATTAGCCTTCTTATGCCGGAACTACTGTTTCATCTGCATAATGTCAGAGAATTTCTTAATGGTGTCTTCTTTGGTTTTAATTGCTTCAATGTAGTCAATCTTAATGGATTTTTCCAAAGCTTCTTTCGGAGCAGGCAGATTGAATTTAGCCGGAATTTCTACATCTTCACGTACAGGAATGGTGCCCTGCTGTGCAACGAGAGTCTGTGCTTCTTTGCTGAGCAGATAATCTACAAACTTTTTAGCTGCTTCAGCTTTGGCGCTGTCTTTAAAAATAGCAACCGGGCTCGGAACTACCAGCATTTCGGGCGGATAGCAAAGCTGCAGGTGCGCACCTTTTTCAATTTTAGCATTGGTAATATAGTCTACTGCCAAAGCTGCGGAAAGTTCGCCGGAAGCAGTATCGTCGATAACCTGGCCGGAGCCTTTGCCGATACGGCCGCCGTTGGCTTTAATGTCTTCAAAAAATTTCCAGCCGAACTGTTTTTCCAGAAGCGCAACGCTCATGTAAGAGGTGCCGGAAAGAGCCGGGTTGGCAATGCCGAAACGGTCTTTAAAATCAGGTTTCATCAAATCAGACCACTGGGTAGGAGCGGTTTTAATTTTATCTGTATTAATAACAATGCCAAGAGTACCAAGGCGTGCTGCATGGAAAGAACCGTCGTAATCACTGAACGGATTTACGGTTTCGGGTTCAACAGGGCTCTTGTAATTTAAAAGAATGCCTTCGTTTTTCATGTTATAGAAGTCAGGAACTTCACTTGTCCAGATAACGTCGGCCAAAATTTTGCCGCTCTGGCGTTCTGCGGCAATTTTCGCCATCAGCTTGCCTGCACCGGCAGACTGGTAGTCAACATCAATGCCGGGGTTGGCTTTTTTAAAGCCGTCTACAATGCCTTTAATAAGCGATTCCTTCATGGATGTGTAAACGATGAGCTTCTGGCTGTCATTGGCAGCTTTCTTTTCTTCTCCGCCGCCGCAGCCTGCAACCAGCATCATTAACAGCATCATCACAGAAAGCAGCCACAACGTTGTTTTCTTTAACATCATAAAACCTCCTTAATTTTCCTGCCCTGCGTAACGCCAAGGCAGCTTAAAATATTGTGCGTCAAAATAAAAGTTAAAAATTTAACTGTATTTTTACTTTTATTTAACTAATATTTAACATTAATTTAACACATTATTCAGAAAAATGCAAACACATCTGTCTTTTATTTTGTATACAAAAATTTTCCGTATCAAATGATACATTTGCCCAAAAAACGGGCAGCGCATAATAAAAAAGCTGCCGCTAATAACGGCAGCCCTGCATAATCCTTCCTTATTTAATTTACTGACCGGATGTTAATTTTAAGCCGATAATGCCTGTTAAAAGCATTGCCACAAAAAATAAACGCACCAGCGTAACCGGTTCCTTAAACAAAATAACGCCCACTATAACGGCTCCCAGCGCGCCAATGCCAGTCCAGATGGCATAAGCCGTGCCCATCGGCAGCGATTTAACCGCGTGCGCCAGAAACCAGAAACTGAAACCCATGCCGATAAATGTTAAAACCGTAAACATTACATTGGTAAATCCGTGCGAGTACTTTAAGCAGGTAGACCATACAACCTCAAAAATACCCGCTATAAATAAATCTAACCATGCCATGAATTAAAAACCTCCTTAAAAATGCGGTTAAAACAAAAAATGCCCTTATTTATGCATCTTCTAAGGCCTGCGATACATAAATAAAGGCACCTGCTTAACCGGCGTTAAACAGATTGATGTAAGTATAGCACATTAAAAATTTTTTGGCAAACAACGTATCTGAAATTAAATATCTAACAAAGTATAAACCAAATAGTTTGCGCACAACGGTTTAAAATTGTAAAAAAGTATTTGAACAAATGGGTATAACATATAAACAGAAAATATTTAATACAAATTTGTTGATAAACCGTACTTTATCTGGTAATATTACTAATATTGATAAATTACAAATAATACATAAAAGAATATAACACTAATATATCAATCGTTATAACAGATTAATGAAAAACTCAAAATTTCATTCTTTTAAAAGAGTACTTGAAAACCACGACAGAATCAACACGGTTAATAAAATTATATATAATTTTGTGATATTCCAATAATTCATGAAATGATACAGTAAAACCATCTCTGCATTTTTATTTAATAATTAAATTTTGGGAATCATACTTGCAAAATCCGGTGCATTGGTTTGCATATTCCAAATAGCTATTTTCATCTTTTTAATACGTTTACCATCACCAAAATCAAGTAAATCATCCCTTTTGTAAACATTGAAAAGTTTATTTAATGATCCCAAGTTCGCAGAAGTCATTAAAAATGCTTCTTCCGGATCAATCAGTTTGCAATACGCCCACAGTTGGCCTAAATCACGTAAAGTTAAACTTGTCTTTTTTGCTTCAATAAAAAATAGTTTGAACTTATCTGCGTTCTTTACAATGCCGAGAACATCAATTTGAATATCTACACCGATAGCTTCCTCTTGAATTATATTATACTTTCTAAGAACTCTGTCCAACCGTTCACTATGTGCGTCCACGACAATTATTTCATCAGCAGATTTGTATTTATTCTTCAGATATGTTTTAAGCCATAATTGCATTGGTGGATATAAGTCAAATTCCCTCATAACATTATTCTCCGTATCCTAAATCTTTAGCTATCTGCTTCCACGAATCATAGTGTTTTCCCCTAATTTCTAATGGAATAAATTCATCATTTTCACATGGATGATGTGGTTTGATTCTAATTCTTTCTCGACCATCCCAATAGAATTTGTGAGTTACTTCTTTGGGGATTTTACCCTCTGATTGAATACCATCAACTAATTCTGTTGCAAACTGAGCAAGAGCTTCTCTTTTGTGTAAAACAGCAAATCCTATGGGCAAAAATTCATTTGCCCATATTTTAATTTGATGTTCCTTTTTCCAAAAGTCAGATTTTCCTTCTTCGTATTTAACAAGATTTCCGTCACGCATATTAGGATGAGCCCAATCTATTGCTTGTACAGGAATATTGACATCTTTAAGTAAACGACAAATATCACTTACCAAGTACCAATTATGTGGTACCTCTAAGTAAACTCGATGCATATAGGTTTTAAAGAAATAGTTGCTTCTACGAATATAACCTGTAACATCAGCAAAGCCTTGTAAAAAAGAAATTTTTTCATCACGAGTAAAAGAAAACACTTCTTCATCAATTCTTATATTTTCATGAGATACAGCATTGTCAATATAACGTAAAATCTCTCTCATCATATATTCATCATTTTTTTTAGTAAAAGAAATAATAGAATAATTATCCTGCTGAGTAAAGTTTAATCCTGTACCAATTAATGGTTCTAATACTGTGCGAATATCGGTTATACTTGCACGTACATATATTCTAACATCGTTATTATTTTCTGTTGCCAGTTTTTTGTGTGGAATTTCAATAGATATGGTGGTTTCTGATACACCACGTCTTACTTCTCCATTGCCACAAATCATACCTAAAAGATAAGACATTTCTCGATTCATACAATCACAACCTTTTATTTTATTCTTATTTTTTACCAATAAAATAAACATTATTATTTATTATTTAGAAAACACAAACAATCGGTCTTTTATACTTTACTTCTTTCGGACAATTGAGCTATGTTAGAAGACTGAAAAGAAGGAACTCCAAAATATAATTTAAATTAGCATTTTTTGCAATACAATTATTCCAGCAAACTCAATTGTAATAGCGGCACATGTCATTAATAAATATGATTATTGTTTCTCGCCTTGATTCTACAAAGAATTATCCACCTTTGTGCTTAATATGATATAGAAAATTCAAATTCTTTCTATTGTAAATTAATCAATTACAAATTATAACCACGATCGAAATCTACAACGTTTGTAGGGTGCAAACGTGCTACAATGGCACGTATTGTTGCAGCATTTTGATGTTCACCAAAACAAAAACCATAATTTTTAACTATTCGTTCAATAAATTTTCCTCGATTAATTCTATTTACATAATTACCAACTCCAGCCTTAAGATGTGGTAATAGAATTATCGGACAATTCCTTGTGTTTAAAAAATATATACGTAGTTGACAACCTTGTTTCATTATATTGCCACCGGTAGTTTCACCTTGAGTTATTGGATAATAAGGCTCCCCTGGAAATTCTCGTTCAAACATAAATGCTTTCTCTTCTGGAATTTGCGCCTCAATCAAACCTACCCTTCCAGGAGTGCTCATATATCCAAGTATCAAGCAAAGTTCGGCTATTGATACATTAATATCTGAAGCCCTTGAACTTAACAACGTCATAACATCTACTCCTTGATAAATATCAAAAGGTATTCGTGAACCTTGTTGATACGAAATTTGTATGGATATCCTAGCGGACGCATATTATTGTAATCTGCTTGTCTATCCCAAATAATTAGATCATCGTAAATAAATCCGACCTTTTGTAATGCTGTAGCTAAATCACTATGCAAAGGATAAAAATTGCTTTTTTTGCGAATATCCATTACATTTACAATACAATAACCACCTTTTTTCAAAACTCTATTAACTGAAACAAAAAGGTTTGATAACGTATTTACAAATTCATTATAATTTGCAATATTTCCAATATCATTAGTCTTATCAGAGTAATTTATAGCCTCTTTTTGGTCAGCGCTGCGTTTCATATTGAGAATATCCCAATATGGTGGAGATGTGACACAAATATCAAAGTGATTTGCAGGAAGCATTTTTAACACTTCAAAACTATCACCATTAATTATCTGAATTTTATCATCTTTTCCCACACGTTGTTTTGCTATATTACAAAAAGCATCAGATAAATCAATCCCTACAGCCTCACATCCAAGCTTTTGTGCAGCTACAGTTGTAGAGCCAATACCATTAAAAGGATCTAATACACACGAATTTGCTTTTGAAAAAGTACGTATTAGTTTTTCGCATAACGAAACCGGATAAGATGCTGGATGCTTAAAATCTTTTTCTTCTTTTGTTTTGGATAAATCTCGCCAAATGCTAAAAGAATTTTGAAGCCACTCTTTTCCAGTAAGATCATTGCATTTTTTAGAATTGACCATCGGATATCCACCTTTTAGACTGAATTCTTTTTACTTCACAATCAATATAATCAGATTCTTTTTTATTAATACCGTATGCTTTGTATACTATCTGATTTAATTCTTCTAAACAGTCGAACCATTCTTGACTCATATAATCATTGCTTTCTAATCTGCTAACTAAGCTGAGTATAGAATCAAAATATATTTCTTGTTGATTAGTTGACGGAAGTGGTATTTTCTTTAAGTATTTTGCATCTGTATGCATTGTAAGTTTAGAGTAATTATAACAGTATTTGTACAAGAAAAAATTACACAACCGTGAATGAAGTATGCCCAATATGTAACGACACATTTTCTCGTCACCATCTGTGAATACAGTAACCGTCTGTGTTGCTTCCATATTACCGCCAAAAGCAGCTATTATACCAGCTTCTGCACTATAAATATTTTGGATGAAAAGCTTATTACCAGTTGTGGGAACAGTATGATTTTTATATCCAAATTTACGTATTTCTTTCCCTGCTATCGCATCTGTTGAAACAGATTTTCCTCTACCTACATAACCATTACATAAATCGGCTAATGTTTGATATGAGGAAATTAGTTTTTTATAAGTTGAATAATCTTCTGAACAATTAAAAATTAGTATTTCATCTTTGTAAAACGATTGAGGAATATTGCACATAGTTACAAAACGATTACTTGATAACTTTTTCAACTTGATTTTATGCTTTCTATCTGCTACACAATTTTTTACTGTAAGAATAATTTGCTCTCCTCGAACATTCTTGAAATAAGCTCCAATATCTATTATAGAAACAATAGTTTTTTCTTCAAGAATTGTTCTCCGCAATAGGCTATATCCAGCAACATGCAAAAAGTTTTTTGGAATTATATAAGATACAATACCATTAGTTTTTACGATTTCAAAAGCTCGTACTAATGCTGCTACAAACAAATTGTTACCGAAATCAGACACTCTACGTCTAAAAAGATAATCACAGTTTAATTCAATATCACCAGACAAAGGAACATAAGGTGGATTACCTATAACAACATCAGGTTGATTAATCTCTTCAAATTCACTCAACAGAGTAGAAGCTGTTTGGCCAATAGAATCGCAGACGATAAAAGAAACATTGTTAATATTATTCAAGCAAAATTTGATAGCATTTTTATCTTTGTCTGCACCAAAAAGATTGATAAAGCCATGTTTTTTAGCGGCATAAAGAAAAACTCCTGATCCACAGCAAGGATCCATTATTATTGTATCTTTTGGAAGTTTCAGTTCTGTTAACATTTTTTCGGCAAGTGATAGGTCTGTATAAAAAACTCCATTAACTTTTTTATAACTGTTTTCAAGAGAGTTTTCATATACATTAGAAGCATCTATGTAAGCGTTTTGAGCAAGACTCATAACAAACTCTCCTTTCTAGTTATTTTCAATAACATCCATAATGTCTCCAATATTACACCCCAAGACACCACACAGTTTAATCATGACTTCCATTGACACAGGCTGATTTTTGCTTAGTTTTGACAAAGTTGTAGAACCAATACCTGCAGCTTTTTTCAATTCCATTTTTTTCATATTCTTATCAATAAGAAGTTTCCATAGTTTATTGTACGAAACAGCCATAACAGATACCTCGCTTTCAAATACAGCAATTAAATTATACCATTAAATTCGATAGTATGCAATATTTTTATGATTTAAGGGAAAATTATTCCATGCTATCGGTTGCTCGAGATTGATTATTATATATTTTTATGATACAATTTGAATCAAGAGGTAGATTATATGCTTAATATTATAGATTTCAAACTATATAAAGCCGTATTTATATCAGAAGGAAAAAGCAGATTCATTTGCAATATTTCATATAACGATGATGTTTTTGAGTGTTATGTTCCGATTACGTGCAAACTTAGTAAATTAATATCTTTGAATAACAAAGATATTTTGATAAGAGCGTCAACCAAAGCAGCTAAACGATTAAAATATACTTTATTTGCGGTTCGAAACAACAAAGATTATTTTATTGTTGATACAGGATTTGCAAATCATATTGTAAAAGCACACTTAGCTGAATATAAAGATTTATTTTATCCAGAGCAAGTTATTGATAATTACAAGTGCGATTTTTATTCAAATACATCTAAAACAATAGTTGAAGTAAAAAGTATAATTACAGAAGATAAAGTTTTGTTGATACCAAATATGAAAAGTCAAAGAGCAATCAACCAGTTACAAAGCATTTGCTCATTATTGTCCAAAGGATATCAAGCCGAATATTTTATAGTAGCGTTCGCACCTCAAATTGAGAAAATAATATTTGATACAACAAAAAAAGCAGGTCAATTATTAGCTGAAGTTACAAGCTTAGGTGGAAAAATAACTTGTATAAAAATTTCGTTCGATGAATCATATAAAATTTATTGCGATAAATTAACATATTTGTTTATATAATTCTTTGTTGTTTACAAAAAAAGTGTTGTCAAACGATTGTTATGTAGAATATAACAAATTACTCTCATCAAAGAAAATGACTGAACATCTTTCTTCACATATTTTGATAGACGTCTGTTATCAAAAATGCGGTTAAAACAAAAAATGCCCTTATTTATGTATCTTCTAAGGCCTGCGATACATAAATAAAGGCACCTGCTTAACCGGCGTTAAACAGATTGATGTAAGTATAGCACATTAAAAATTTTTTGGCAACATCAGTTTAAAAGGCGCAACCCATACGGTCTGCGCCCTTTTTCTTTCCCTTATTTATAACTGTTTATAATATCTCTAATTTATCTGTGTTTCCCTTATTTTACGGCTGCTTTATTTTACTGCTTCCGCTACAAGCTTGCCCATTTCGGCAGTGCTTACTTTCTTCAGGCCTTCCGCCCACAGGTCAGGCGTGCGGTAGCCTGCTTCCAGCACTTCGTCAACGGCGCGTTCAACTGCGTCTGCCGCTACGTCCTGGTTCAGCGAATAGCGCAGCATCATGGCAACGCTTAAAATGGTAGCCAGCGGGTTGGCAATGCCCTGCCCCGCAATATCAGGCGCACTGCCGTGGATAGGCTCATACATGCCTGCTCCGTCGCCTAGGCTTGCA
Source organism: Phascolarctobacterium sp. ET69 (assembly GCF_023336935.1). Classification (GTDB taxonomy): domain Bacteria; phylum Bacillota; class Negativicutes; order Acidaminococcales; family Acidaminococcaceae; genus Fusicatenibacter_A; species Fusicatenibacter_A intestinipullorum. Next base: position 82,571 of record NZ_JAMBLR010000003.1, on the reverse strand, counting down.
CTCGGCAGTAAACCGATGCTGCCTGCAATGGTGCTTGCTTCGTCACTTAAAATATCACCGAAAATGTTATTGGTTAAAACAACGTCAAACTGTTTCGGGTTCAGCACCAGCTGCATGGCGCAGTTATCTACATAAAAATGGTTCAGTTCAACGTCGGTGTATTCCTTGTCGCGCATTTCGGTAACAATTTTGCGCCACATACGGCTGCTGCCCAGCACGTTGGCTTTATCAACGCTTGTTACCTTGCCGCCGCGTTTGCGAGCCGCTTCAAAGGCAAAGCGGGCAATGCGCTCTACTTCCGGGCGGGTGTACATTTCAATGTCGCTTGCTTCTTCCACGCCGTCGGCGTTAAGATGTGCTTCGTTATGCGTGCCAAAGTAAATACCGCCGGTCAGTTCGCGTACAATTAAAAGGTCAGCACCTTCGGCACGTTCGGTTTTAAGCGGGCTGAGATGCGCCGTATATTTGGAAACCTTCATCGGGCGCAGGTTGCAGTACAGCCCCAGCCCTTTGCGGATGTTTAACAGGCCTTTTTCCGGGCGGATGGAAGGGTCAACATTATCCCATTTCGGGCCGCCTACCGCACCCAAAAGCACTGCGTCGCTTGCTTTGGCACTTGCCAGAGTTTCTTCCGGCAGCGGCGTGCCGAAAGCGTCAATAGCCGCACCGCCAATCAGTTTTTTATCGTATTCAACGGTAAAGTTATATTTTTTAGCCGCTGCGTCCAGTACTTCAACGGCAGCGTCAACAATTTCCACGCCGATACCGTCGCCCGGCAGTAAAGTTATCTTCATATTATTGTTCTCCTTTAAGGTAGTTAATCAGCCCGCCGCAGTCGGCAATTTTCTGAATAAATTCCGGCAGCGGTTTTGTTTTAATGGTAATGTTTTTATTAACAATTTTAATTTCGCCTTTGGCCATATCCACGTCAAGCTCGTCACCGGCTTCAATTTTTTCCACGTCAGTGCCAATTTCCAGCACCGGCAGGCCGATGTTGATGGCATTGCGGTAAAAAATACGCGCGAAGCTGTCGGCAATAATGCACTTAACGCCTTTAACTTTCAGCACAATGGGCGCGTGCTCGCGGCTGGAGCCGCAGCCGAAGTTTTTGCCTGCCACAACAATGTCGCCCGGCTTTACGTTAGCGGCAAAATTAACGGTTAAATTTTCTTTGGAATCTTCCATGGCATGTTCTGCCAGTTCGTTAAAATCGCTGATGTTCAAATATCTTGCCGGAATGATAACATCCGTATCTACATGGTCGCCATAACGCCAAACTTTACTCATTTCATTACCTCCTCGGGGCTGGTAATATAACCGGTTACTGCGCTTGCAGCCGCCGTGTACGGGCTTGCCAGGTAAACCTCGCTGTCTACATGGCCCATACGCCCGCGGAAGTTGCGGTTGGTTGTGGAAACAGCCCTTTCGCCCGCAGCCAGAATGCCCATATACCCACCAAGGCACGGCCCGCAGGTCGGGGTGGAAACAGCCGCACCGGCATCAATAAAGGTATCAATATAGCCAAGTTTCATGGCTTCTTTATAAATTTCCTGCGTTGCAGGGATGATAATGCAGCGTACGGAAGGATGAACCTTGCGTCCCTTCAGCACTTCCGCAGCCTGCGCCAAATCTTCAAGGCGTCCGTTCGTGCAGCTGCCCACAACAACCTGGTCGATTTTAATATCGCGCCCTTCCGCTGCCGGGTGCGTATTTTCCGGCAGGTGCGGATAAGCAACAACAGGTACAAGTTTATCAAGTTCAATTTTAATTTCGCGCACATAGTTTGCGTCGGCGTCAGCCTCAACGCCCTGCCAGTCGCGGTCTACACGGCCTTTAAGGTAAGCTTTTGTTTTTTCGTCCACCGGGAAAATGCCGTTTTTGGCGCCTGCTTCAATCGCCATGTTGCAAATGGTAAAGCGGTCTGCCATTTCCAGTTCTGCCACGCCGTCGCCGCAGAATTCCAGCGACTGGTAACGCGCGCCGTCAACGCCAATCATGCCGATTAAAGTTAAAATAACGTCCTTGCCTTTTACAAAGCGCGGCAGCTTGCCGGTAAGTTCAACCTTAATGGCAGCCGGTACTTTAAACCAGCTGGTGCCGCTTGCCATGGCGCAGCCGATATCCGTAGAACCCATGCCGGTAGAAAGCGCGTTTACCGCACCGTAAGTGCAGGTGTGCGAATCCGCGCCGATAACAATTTCGCCCGGCGCAACAAGCCCGTTGTCCGGCAGCAGGGTATGCTCAATACCCATGCGCCCAACTTCAAAATAGTTTTTAATTTCGTTTTCACGCGCAAAATCACGCATGGTTTTGCACATGGTAGCCGCTTTAATATCCTTGCAGGGAGAAAAATGATCCGGCACAAGCGCAATTTTATTTTTGTCAAAAACCGGTTTGCCGATTTTTTTGAACTCATTAATTGCCGGCGGGCCTGTAATATCGTTAGCCAGCACCAAATCCACCTGCGATACCAACAGGTCGCCTGCCGATACTTCGGGGCGTCCGGCGTGTTTTGCCAGTATCTTCTCCGTCATTGTCATTCCCATAATAACTGCCTCCTGTATTTTTTACTCCATAAAGCTAAATAAAAAACCCCTGCCTGCACTAATGCAGACAGGGGCGATTATTAACCGCGGTACCACCCTGATTGGGGCTTCATTATGCTTAACGCTGCTCTGCGTCGCTTCCTACTCCGTTCAAAAGCGCGGCTCCCGGGCGAGCTTTTGCTGCTTTGCCGCTGCGGCTTGCACCATCCGCCGCTTCTCTTTGCCGGTTTTAACAGCCTGTTCCCGTTCTTCGCCTTTAATCATTACATAATTGCTGCTATGTTTTTGTTGCCTTTACATTATCTCAACATTTTTTTGTAATGTCAAGCCTTTTTGTATTACTTTTTAAGAAGATAACAAATTTTGTACTTTATTTAACAAAATACTGGACTAAATGCCAAAAATAGCATATTCTATTATTTAACAAATAAACGGAAAAGCAGGGGTGGCAGCATGAAACTGTTGAAAGACAAAATTATGAGCGAAGGCATTGTGCTTAATGATGCCATACTTAAAGTAGATTCCTTTTTAAACCATCAGATTGACCCGGAACTGATGGTAGCTATCGGCAAAGAATTTGCGGAAAGATTTAAAGAATGCAAAATCGACAAAGTTTTCACCATTGAATCTTCCGGCATTGCCTGCGCATTAACAACCGCACTGTGCCTGCATGTGCCGGTAGTTTTTGCCCGCAAGCAAAAATCGGAACTTATGAGCAGCCCGGCCTACACCACCAAAGTTTACAGCTTCACCAAAAAAGTTACCAGCGATGTAAGCGTCCTCAAAAAATTTCTGCACGAAGGCGAAACCGTGCTTATTGTTGACGACTTTCTGGCAAACGGCGAAGCGGCGCTCGGCCTTGCCGATATTGCCCATCAGGCAGGCTGCAAAGTTGCAGGCATCGGCATTGTAATCGAAAAATCCTTCCAGCCGGGCCATCAGCGCATTGTTGACGCCGGTTACCATCTGGAATCGCTGGCGCGCATAAAAGCCTTTAAAGACGGCAAAGTTGTATTTGAAGAAGATTGACTGATACGCCTTTTTAACGCACTGTACTGTTTTGTACGGTGCGTTTTTTATTCTGCTTTCCGTATATTTTTTATGTACTCCAAAAACTTCGCCGCCGCTCCCGAAAGGGAATGAAAGCGCTTCCACGCCAATACCGCCGTAAGCTCAAGGCACGGGTTCAGCGGTTTAAAAACCATTTTGCTGTCCTCAAACAAATCAACGGCGCCTTCAATGGTCAGCCCGCAGGCTACGCCGCTGTTGATAAACATTGCCGCATGCGTCATCATATTTACCGTTGCCAGTACGTTTAATTTATTAATATCGGCGCCCAGCCAGTTGGATATTTCCTTTTGCACATAAAGGCGCGCGGGCGTTATTAAAGGCACGCTCAACAAATCGGCGCAGGTAACGCTTTCCTGTTCCAGCTGCTTCATCTGCCTGCTTAAAGTAGGCTGCGTAATGTGCAGCACTTCCGAGGCTCTTGTAATATTTTCCTCGCGTGCTACCGTTAAAAAATATTGCAGTGTACGCAGTTCCATTTTCATCACCTCTGCCGTGCAGTTTATACTTTAATTTTAGCACAGCGCAGCTGCCGCGCGCCAGCATTAAACAAGCCGCGCAGGCGAATGATTTATTATTTTTGCTTATATAATAAAAAACTTCCGCAGGCATTACCTGCGGAAGCCGTTATTTTTACAGTTTATTTAACAACCAGAACCGGAACTTTAGCGTTGCGCACAACGTAGCCGTATACGCTTTCCCTGATTTTTGACATACCCTGCGTTTTTCAGCCTTAATCAAGCCCCAGCCAGTTTTTAATTTTGGCGTCTGTCAAATCTTTGGTGGCGTCAAAACATTCTTTAACATCTGCCCCGGGGCAGATGGAGCGGATATCGCGCGTGCTGTTTTTAGGGCCGCTGCCGCCGTGCGTACAGAATGGATAAACAGTTTTGCCTGTAAAATCATAGCTTTCCATAAAGGTTTTAATCAGCTGCGGGCAGGTAAACCACCAGATTGGAAAACCTACAAGCACAACATTATAATCTTCAAAGCCCTGCACCTTATCATTAAGCGCCGGTTTTTCGTTTTTAAGCTGTTCCCATTTGGCAACGGCAACCGTGGCAACATAACTTGCCGGGTACTCTTTAGTAGGAACTATTTCGTGCAGCGCGCCGCCTGCTGCTTTGGCAATTTTCTGCGCTGCGGCTTTGGTGTGCCCTGTTTTGGAATAATATGCCACTAAAATTTTATCAGCCATTTTTCTCTCCTCCGTCCGTAAAAACCTCTACCCTAAGGCAGTTTATGCTTCATAATAATAGCTGCGCTTTGCGGTAAGCAGCACCAAAATAAACATTACGCCAGTAAAAACAGCGTATCCTGCGGTAAGTTCCAGCAGCGAAAAATACTGGGCAATGCGGCTTACCAGAAGGTTGGGCAGTGCCGCGCCGCCATAGGCAACAACGTAAATTAAAGATAATACGCCCGCCCTTTCCTGCAGGCTTGTGCCTTCCACAATTCCGGCCATGCTGACGGTAAAAGCAGCGCCGTCCGCAATGCCGGCCATTACGTTAAACGCCAGAAACAGGCTTAGCGAATGGCTGTAAATGGCATATACCACGCCCGCAACGGCTATAAAAAAGGCCAGCATGGAAAAACGCTGCAGCAAAAATTTATCGCGCCCGCGCGAAAGCGCCGCACCAAGCGCAACCGGCGCAATGAACGATACAAAGGTAAGCGAGGCAACAAAAGTGCTTTGCACCCCCAGCTCCTGTATGCCGATAGCAGCGCTGTACGACTGGTAAAAACCGCCTACCGCCCAGGTACCTGCAAAGGCACATGCCGCTGCAGGCAAAAGTTTTTTTACGCGCGGCGTAATTTTAAGCTGGGGCACAAGGCTGCGCCACGCTCCGCTCTGCTTTTTGGTAATTGTTTCCGTACTTGCAAAAACAAGTGCGCCGCAGCCAACAAGCAGCACGGCAACAATTACAAACACCATGCCAATCGCATCGCTGAACATATTGAACACGCCGCTGCCCATAGCGCCAAGCGGCAGGCCTATATTCGGCGCACTGCCGATAATAACCGCAGCAAGGCCCTTATAGCGGCGCGGCTCATTATCAATAATAAACGCCGCCACCGTGCTGGAGGCCAGCCCGCAGCTTAGCCCCTGCATAAAGCGCGCCGCCAGCATGCGCCATTCGCCGGTTACGTTGCCGAACAAAAAGCAGCCCGCCAACCCAAACGCCAGCGTTAAATAAATTGCGCGCTTGCGCCCCCAGTAGTTGGTTAAACGCGGCAAAAACAAAAGCGCAATAACCGTACCGGCAAAATATGCCACAGTTGCCAGCGAAAGCACGCCTTTATCAAGCCCAAGCGTTTCGGCATAAGTATGGTAAAACGGTATCGGCGCGCCGCCCGCCATAAAAACAGCCCCCAAAGTAAGCGAGGCGGCAGTAAACCCTAATAATTGCTTTTTTGCTTTCAAACAACAATCATCCTTTTAAATTTTTTTATATTATAAACCTTTGAGCCTGCTATAAGTCAAGCCGTGCTTTGGCACGGACAGTTATTTATTGTAATAAATCAGCATATGCAGCTCAGCATCCGTGCTGCCGGTATTGGCATAGGCATGCGGCACATTAGCCATAAAACGGATAGAATCGCCTGTGTTAAGGTTATAAGTTTTATCCCCCGCCGTAATGGCAACGGAACCTTCAAAAACGGTTATAAATTCTTCCGCGCCTTTTAAATGCGGCTGCGCACTTAAACTGCCCTGCGGCTTAATGACAATACGGTAAGTTTCAAACTGTTTTGCTTCATCAAAAGCAAAAGCCGGATAGTTTAAATAACGCCCGCCGTCCTCCAACAGCGGCTCAGCCGCACGCAAAACGGAAACTGTTTCCTGCGGCGGCTCCTCTATTATGGAAGTAAACGAAACCTTGTAACCATTGGCAATTTTCCACAAAACAGAAATCGTTGGGTTTACATCACCCTTTTCAATCTGCGCAAGCATACTGCGCGATACGCCGGTAATTTCTGATGCTGCATCAAGTGTCAACTTTCTTTTTTCACGCAGTTTTTTTACATTCTGCGCAATAATCTTATTAACATCCATAACAAGGCTCCTCTTGACAATATAACAAACCAAAAGTACAATATAAAAGAAATATATTATATTGTACTTTTTTCTTTTATATTATCATAAGCGCAAAGGAGCGTCAATTATGTTCAACTGGTTTGCATTTTTAACCTACGCTGTTATAACAGCAGCAACGCCGGGGCCTAATAATATTATGTCCATGATCAACGGCGGCAGGCTGGGTTTTAAGGGAGCGCTGCCCTTTAATTTTGGCATACTGGCAGGCTTTGCTGCGGTAATGCTTATCTGCACCGCTTTTTGCAGCACCCTTACAGAACTTATACCTGCGGTTAAAACGCCGATGCTTATTGCCGGTGCTGCCTATATGCTTCATCTGGCACGGGCAACTTATAAAAGCGACGGCGTTATTACAGAAGACCACTCGCGCAGCGGCTTTTATTCCGGCCTTATTTTGCAGTTTATCAACCCTAAAATTTACATTTACTGCATTATGTCCATGCAGGCCTACATTCTGCCGTTTTACACGGGCGAGCCTTGTAAACTAACCTTGTTTGCGCTGCTGCTTGCCTTTATCGGTTTTGTATTTACGCTGTGCTGGTCGGCGTTTGGTTCGGCATTCCGCCTTTTGTTCAGCCGCCATACCAAAAGCGTCAACACCATTATGGCGCTGCTTTTGGTTTACTGCGCCGCATCACTGTTCGGATATTAAAAAATCCCTCCGCCTTAGGGCAGAGGGATAATTTTTTATGCAGTTATTTCATGCATTCTTTAATGGCTTTAGCCATACGTTTAACGCCTTCAACAATTCTGTCTTCGGTCATGTTGGAGTAGTTTACGCGCATGCTGCGGTCGGTTTTGTCATTCGGATAGAAGGCATCGCCGATAACGGCAGCAACTTTCATTTCAATGCATTTATGGAATACTTCTTTGGCGCTTACACCTTCCGGAACGGTTACCCACAGGAACAGGCCGCCTTCAGGACGAGTCCATTCAACGCCTTCGGGGAATTCTTCTTCCATTGTTTTCAGGATAAGGTCGCGGCGTTTTTTGTACAGCGCTTTAATTTCTTCAACGTGTTTGTCAAGGTCGTAGTTTTCAATGTAAGCGTCGGCAACGCCCTGGTCGAAGTTGGAAGTATGCAGGTCGGCGCTTTGTTTGATTTTAACAAATTCTTCCAGTACGGAATGTTCTGCGGCAACCCAGCCTAAGCGCAGGCCCGGGCAGAAGATTTTGGAGAAAGTGCCGAGGAACATAACAAGGCCTTTGGTATCCATGGATTTAAGGGAAGGAAGAATTTCGCCTTCGTAGCGGAGTTCGCCGTACGGATTGTCTTCCAGTACCGGCAGGTTATATTTGTTGACAACTTCCATAAATTTATGGCGGCGTTCAAGGCTCCAGGTGCGGCCGGTCGGGTTCTGGAAATCAGGAATTACATAAATGAATTTGCAGTTCGGGGTAGTGGCAAGAATTTTATCCAGTTCTTCCGGAATCAGGCCGCCGTCATCGGTCGGAACTTCTACAAATTTAGGCTCGTAAGCATTGAAAGCGTTCAATGCGCCGAGATAGGACGGGCTTTCGCACAGAACAACATCGCCGGGGTCAAGGAACAGTTTGCCTGCAAAATCAAGGCACTGCTGGCTGCCGGTGGTAATAAGAATGTCGTCCGGGTCAACTTCGGTATGGTATTTATCTTTCATGCGTTTGGCAATTTTAGCGCGCAGGGTCGGGCGGCCTTCGGTAGTTGCGTATTGCAGCAGCTGACGGCCTTCTTTTTCTACCAGGTCATGGGAAACTTTGGCAATTTCTTCAACCGGGAACAGTTCCGGTGCGGGCAGGCCGCCTGCAAAAGAGATAATATCCGGCTGTGCGGTAAGTTTTAAGAGTTCACGGATTTCGGATGCCTGCATCCTTTCCATACGTTTGGCAAATTTCATTTTTCTTTCCCTCCAAATACTTTTTAAAATCAGTACAATGCAAATTATGGTGTACTTTTATAATTATAAATTGTAGCACTTTAGCGTTTTACAGGCAAGTATTTTGTTATTTTTGTAAGGATTTTGTGTACAAAACGCAATTTTAAATATACATTGTTAAAAAAATTACAGTTTAACGGTTTGCTTAACATGTTTCTTACAAAGAAAAACACCGCCCGTTTGAGCGGTGCTGAATTTTAGCCTGCTTTTTTAACGTTGATAACAACAATTTCGGGGTATGGGCCCATGCGCACCGGCGGACCCCAGAAGCCGTTGCCGTTGCTTACTATTGCCGCCATGCCGTCAACATAGGTCATGCCGTAGTCAAGCAGGTACATGCTTTGGGTAATATAGCGGAACGGCCATACCTGCCCGGCATGGGTATGCCCGGAAACGCTCAAGTCATATCCTGCCTTGGCGGCTTCAAACAAGCGCCGCGGCTGATGGTCGATTAAAACGCTGAAATAATCAGCATTGCCTTCTGCCAGGCGTTCCAGAGCTTCCGTACCGCGGTCGCGGCTGTAATCTCGCAGGCCGGTAAGTTTTATGCCCTGCGGCAGCACGGCGCTTTCATTTTCCAGCAGCGTAATGCCGTTTGACCCTAAAATCCTGCGTATTTCCTTCATTTCGCCGTCAAGGTAATCATGGTTGCCGTAAACGGCATAAGTTCCCAGCGGCGCATCAAATTTCAATGCTTCCAGCGAACCGTTATCCAGCACATAGCTGAGCTTTTCGTCAACAATATCGCCGCCTATCAAAACCAGATCCGGCTTTTGGGTGTTTATGCGCTGCACAACGTCCTGCGCTGCGCCAAGTGCATTAATATGCCCAAGGTGCAAATCCGTTACCAGCACTATTTTGGTATCGCCTTCAATATTTTTAGTGGCAGCCACCGTTTCCGTACGCACTATGGGGTTCATGGCTTTATAAATGCCAAAAATAATGGAAGCACTTATAACAACAAGCCCAATCACGGCCAGCGGTGTGCTGAAACGGTAATGCACGCCGAAAATTTTGGCCGGTATAATTAAAACGCCGTTTAAAAGCATCAGCAAAAGGCTGTAAAAACCGAACAGAATCCATACATTGCCAATCCACGCCAGTGCGCGTGCAAGAGGCTCCGGGTGAACGATATAGCCGCTGTGGCTTACAAGGTAGCTTGCAGTGCAGCCAACTACGGCAAGCGGCCACAGCCATGACGTAAGCCCCGGAATAAGAGTGCGGTAGTAAAACCATACGGCAATGCCCATGGCGGCCAGATACGAATACATAACAATCATAAAAAGGTTCATCGGCATTCTCCTTTATTGTTCGTTTTATATAATATATACTTTGGAGTGCACTTTAAGTCAAGTAAAAAATTTTTGAAAACCGCTTGACTTGAAGTTCACTATAACTGATATATTAATATTAGCCACAAAATTACGCTGTTTTAAAAGGAGTAATGCCTATGAAAAAATATCTTAAATACATTATTGTACTGGCGGTATTTTTGGCTGCGGGCTGCGCCGTATATACGGCACCTGCAACCGGACAGTCCGAAAATTACGCCGACGCGGATAAAATAAGCTTTCTGCGCCAGCTGATTACCGCCGACGCTTCAACAAGCCGCACCATTATGTGGCAGGCTGATGAAAAGCTTGAAAACCCGGCGGCCGAATATAAAAACGCCGCAGGGCAAATAACAGCCGTGCCTGCTTCCATGCAGGAGCTTAACACCGGCAGCGGCACCCTTTATGTTTACACCTCCGCGCTGACAGGGCTTGAACCCGGAAGTGCCTACGAATACCGCGCAGGCTACGAAGGCAGCCGCACCGGCTGGCACAAACTTCCGTCCGCTCAGCCGGACAGCTTTAAAGCGCTGATATTTCCCGATTCGCAGTCATCCGATTACAGCGGCTGGCGCAAGCTGGCACAAACTGCCTACAGCAAAAATGAAGACGCCGCCTTTTTTATCAACATGGGCGATTTGGTTGACAACGGCTACGATTTTTCGCAGTGGCGCGCCTGGTTTAATTCTGTTGCGCCAATGATTGAAAACATTCCGTTTGCGCCGGTAATGGGCAACCACGAAACCTACAATATGGACTGGCAGATTGCCCCGCCGACGCCGTATTTAACGCTGTTTAACCTGCCGGAAAACGGCACCGATGCCAATAAAAACCAGTATTACAGCTTTGACTACGGCGATGTGCATTTTGTTGTGCTGAACACGCAGACCGACGAAATGGCTGACTTTAACCCCGATTTAATGCAGCAGCAATTAAGCTGGCTGCGCAGCGACCTTGCCGGCACGCAAAGCAAATGGAAAATTGTGCTGATGCATAAAGACATTCTGCGTTATGCCTTTACCGACCGCCCCAACAACTTTGACCCGGCAAGCATTCAGTTTACACCCTGGGCGCAGCAGCTGATGCCCGTTTTTGAAGAATATAATGTAGACGCCGTGCTTACGGCGCACCTGCATACCTACCGCCGCCGCGTGCCTTTAAAAGCCTTTAAGCCCGATAACACCGGCATAACCTATATTTTAACCGGCGTTGCCGGAAGCGTGCGCTACGCCAACCTGTGGCAGCGCAACACGGCGGACGCAGCCCTTGCGCCGCAGCCCGAGGACGCCAACTACATAACGCTCAGCAAAACTCCGCAAACATTAACCTTTAAAGCATTTTTGCCGGACGGAACCGAATTTGATACCGTAACCATCACCAAAGAGGGGGAATAATTTATGAAGGTTTTACTGCAATGCGCAGCAGCCCTTGCCGTTATTTACACCATTATCAACATCAGCGGGCGCGTAGCCGTATGCAGCGCCTATAAAATCCTGTCCGCTTAAAGCGCGGCTAATTTACACGAGGTGACCAGACATGAACATTGCAGAAGTAAGCAAAAAATTCGGCCTTACGGCCGACACGCTGCGCTATTACGAGCGCATTGGCCTGCTGCCGGCCATAGCGCGCAACAAAAGCGGCAACCGCGATTACAGCAGCATTGACTGCGAGCGCATAGAATTTATTAAATGTATGCGTGAAGCAGGGCTTTCCATTGAAGTGCTGACCCGTTACATGCACCTGTTTTTAGAGGGCGACAGCACCTTAAAAGAACGCGAAGAACTTTTAATTGCAGAACGCGACAGGCTGGAAAACCGTTTGCAGCACATGCAGGAAACGCTGAGCCGCCTGAACCATAAAATTGAACTTTACGAACAGGGCGCATTCCGCAGCAACAACATGGGCTGCGAGTGCATTTAAAAGAAGTGATTTATTTTGTACAACCCTCAGCTTAAAACATTTATTACCGTTGCCGAAAGCGGCAGCTTTGCCAAAGCCGCCGAGAAGCTTTATATTTCGCCTACCGCGGTTATCAAGCAAATCAATATTCTTGAAAGCAACCTTGATATAAAGCTGTTTAACCGCACGCACCGCGGCCTTACCCTTACGGCGGCTGGCAAATCGCTTTACAGCGACGCCAAATACATTATCCGTTATTCGCACGAATCGCTGGAACGCGCCAAAAACGCCATGCAGAAAGAAAACGGCATTATACGCATCGGCACTTCACCTATGACGCCGGCGCAGATTCTGGTGCAGCTGTGGCCCAAAATCCACGCCATGTGCCCCGAAATACATTTTAAGCTGGTTCCGTTTGACAACACGCCGCAAAACGCACGCGAAATACTGCTGAACCTGGGGCAGAACATTGACATGGTTGCCGGTATTTTCGACGCCACGCTGCTCAATTACCGCCAGTGCGCCGGGCTGGAGCTGTGCCGTGAACCGCTGTGCTGCGCCGCAGGCATTAACCATCCGCTGGCGCAGAAAGACAAACTTAGCGTAAGCGATTTGTACGGGCAAAACCTGATGCTGATTACGCGCGGGCAGATTGGCGAAGCCGACGCGCTGCGCGACTGGCTGACGGTAAAACACCCGCAGGTAAATATTATTGATTTTGATTTTTACAACACCGAGGTTTTTAACAGCTGCGAAAACGGCAACAACCTTTTAATGGCAGTGCCAACCTGGCGCGACGTGCATCCGCTGCTGAAAATAATTCCGGTGGACTGGGATTTTACCATGCCCTTCGGGCTTCTGCATTCGCCGCAGCCTGCGCCGCACGTGCAGAAATGCATTAATGCCATTACCAGAATTTACAAGGAAAACCGGGCATAACCATAGGGTTTAAGCTCACTGACAAACAGGGACTTCTTATGAAGCCCCTGTTTTTTTATAATATTGATAAAGGAGGGCTGGCAATGCCGCCGCGTTCTGGCAGTGGCAGATAGATAAACAAAAAAGCAATTGATTATGGAGGTTTTATTATGGTTTTAAAAATGCAGCTTAAAACTTGCAGCAATATAGCACAAAGCCCTGATGGTTTATGATGACAAAACTGATTGCCTTTGCCAAAAAATGGACGCTGCCGCTTGCCATCTGGGTGGCTTACACCTACCTTTCGCCGGTAATTTCCATTGCCCCAAGCAGCTACATACTTTTTCAGAATATCGTCAACTCATGGCAGCTGTGGCAAAGAGAAACCGGACGCCTGTAAAAAATAAGGAGAACAGACTATGCAATACAGAACTTTAGGAAAAGACTTAACCGTCAGCGCCGTTGGCCTTGGCTGCATGGGCATGAGCCATGCTTACGGCGCTCCCGCGGATAAAAAAGAAATGACGGAGCTTTTAGCCCGTGCCGTTGATATGGGCTGCACCTTTTTTGACACCGCAGAACTGTACGGCACGCCGGAAAACCCGCACGACAACGAAGAACTGCTGGGGCCTGCCTTAAAGCCTTACCGTGATAAAATTGTACTCGCCACCAAGTTTGGCATTACCTTCGACTGGAATGACCCAGACGTAAACAAACCGGTTATTCCCGATTCACGCCCCGAAAGCATCCGCAAAGCCGTTGAAGGTTCGCTGAAACGCCTGCAGACCGACCATATCGACCTTTACTACCAGCACCGTCAGGACCCCTCCGTTTCTGTGGAGGAAGTGGCAGGCGTAATGAGCAGGCTTATCGAAGAAGGCAAAATCACCCACTGGGGCCTTTCCGAAGTAACGGAAGACACCATCCGCCGCGCGCATAAAATCTGCCCGGTAACGGCCATTCAAAACCGTTATTCCATGATGTTCCGCAATTACGAAGTTCTTTTTGGCGTGCTGGAGGAATTAAACATCGGCCTTGTGGCTTTCAGCCCGCTGGCTAACGGCTTTTTAACCGCCAGATACACGGCCGAAAGCAAATTTGACCCCCAAGAAGACTACCGCAGCGCCATGCCGCAGTTTAAAAAAGAGGCCTTTGCGCAGAACGGAAACCTGCTGGCACTGCTTGAAGAAACCGCCAAAGCCAAAAACGCCGCGCCGGGGCAAATTTCACTGGCGTGGATGCTTAATAAAAAGCCTTACATTGTACCAATTCCCGGCACGCGCAAATTAAACCGCCTTGCCGAAAACCTCGGCGCCGCAGATATTGTGCTGACCGCCGGAGAAGTTGCCGCCATTGACGAAGCACTGGACAATATGACAATGAGCAATGTGTTTGGCGGCACCCGCGTTATAAAACGTTAAAACAGGAGGAAGAACCATGGAATATGCAACTTTAAGCAACGGAATTAAAATGCCCATGTTGGGCTACGGCGTTTACCAGATACCGGAAGCAGATACCGAACGCTGCGTGTTGGATGCCATCAGCTGCGGCTACCGCTCCATTGATACCGCGCAGGCTTACCACAACGAAGAAGGCGTCGGCAATGCGATTGAAAAATCCGGCGTGCCGCGCGAAGAACTTTTTATTACCACCAAAATCTGGATTGCTAATGCCGGTTACGAAAAAGCCAAAGCCTCCATTGCCGAATCGCTGCACAAACTTAAAACAGGCTACATTGACCTGCTCTTAATTCACCAGCCGTTCAGCGATTATTACGGCACCTGGCGCGCCATGGAAGAAGCCTATAAAAACGGGCAGCTGCGCGCTATCGGCGTTGCCAATTTTTACCCCGACAGGCTGATTGACCTGTGCCAGTTTGCCGAAATTGCTCCGATGGTAAACCAGGTTGAAACCCATGTGTTCCAGCAGCAGCAAACCGCCCACGCCATTATGCAGAAATACGGCGTAACACACCAATCGTGGGGCCCGTTTGCCGAAGGGCGCAACGGCTTTTTTACCAACGGCGTTTTAAATGAAGTTGCCGCAAAATACAATAAATCGGCAGCACAGGTTGCCCTGCGCTTTTTAATTCAGTGCGGCGTGGTTGTTATACCCAAATCCGTACACAAAGACCGCATGGTACAGAACTTTGATATTTTCGATTTTAAACTTTCCGATGACGATATGGCAAAAATCCGTGCGCTCGATACCGGCAGGAGCCTGTTCTTCTCTCATTATGACCCTGCCACGGTTGAATTTTTAACAAACATGGGCAAGCACGCTTAAACGGCAAAGTTTAAGCTGCCATAACTTAAACCACCATAAAACAGCATAAAAAAACAGCGCCGGAACACACCGCCCGGCACTGCTTCTTTGCAGCCCTTCCGCACCGAAGGGCTGTTTTTTATAAAGTTTTAACGCCTTTTACTTCGTAGCCTGCATCAACAACGGCTTTGGTCAGCACGTCATCGGCAACATCCGCCGCCAGCGTAACGGCGGCGTTTTTGTTTTCAAGCGAAACTTCAACGGCTTCCACGCCTTCAATGCCGCTTAAGGCTTTGTTTACGTGTGCTACGCAGTGCTGGCACATCATGCCTTCAATATCAAGTACTTTTTTCATGGTATCAACCCTTTCTTTTTTGTTGGTGTTTAATATATCTACTGCCTCAACCCTGCATTCGTGCACAGCAGCGCCGGGCATATCCGCGCCGGTATCTGCCGCATACACCGGGTTAAAGAACCTTAACCGCAGGGCATTGGTTACAACAAAAACGGAACTGAAGCTCATGGCCAGCGCGCCCAGCATGGGGCTGAGCTTAATGCCGAGCCACGGATAGAACACGCCCGCCGCCACAGGAATACAGATGGCATTGTAAAACAGCGCCCAGAACAGGTTCTGCTTAATGTTGCGTATTACCGCGTGCCCAAGCTGAACAGCACCGGCAACATCCAGCAGGTCATTTTTCATCAGCACCAAATCTGCCGATTCAATGGCTATATCCGTACCGGCGCCAATGGCAATGCCCACATCGGCACGCGCCAGTGCAGGTGCGTCGTTAATGCCGTCGCCAACCATGGCAACTTTTTTGCCCTGCTGCTGCAAACGGCGTATTTCCGTTTCCTTATCCTGCGGCAAAACTTCTGCCACCACGCGGTCAGCGCCTACTTCTTTCTGTATGGCCTGCGCCGTGCGCGCGTTGTCGCCGGTAAGCATTACTACCTCCAGCCCCATGCGCTTCATTTCTTCTATGGCCGCACGGCTTGTCGGTTTTACCCTGTCTGCCAGGGCAATAATGCCGAGCAATATGCCGTCACGGGCAAAAAACAGCGGTGTTTTGCCTTCGGCCGCCAGTTTTTCTTCCAGCATTTTTACGTTATCATCATAAAGCCCGGCTTCTTCCAGCATTCTGCGGTTGCCGCCAAAACAGTGTCTGCCTTCCATTACGCCTTTAATGCCGCGCCCGGCCTGCTGCGCAAAACCTGTTACCGGCACAAGCTGCACGTTTTTTTCTTCCGCATATTTTACAATCGCCTGCGCCAGCGGGTGTTCGGAATATTTTTCCAACGACGCCGCCGTTTTAACAAGCTGCGCTTCACCGGCGCTTTTGCTGTATAAAACATCCGTCACTCCGGGCTCGCCCTGCGTTATGGTACCGGTTTTATCAAGCACTATGGTGTTAACTTCGTGCACCGTTTCCAACGCTTCCGCCGATTTAATCAAAACGCCGCTGGCCGCTCCGCGCCCGGTGCCTACCATAATTGCCGTAGGCGTTGCCAGCCCCAGCGCGCACGGGCACGATATTACAAGCACTGCAATAGCGTTGGAGAGTGCAAACTCAAAGCTTTCACCAAGCAAAAGCCATACTGCCGCCGTTACAAGCGCAATGCCGATAACGGCAGGCACAAACACGCCGCTTACCTTGTCCGCCATTTTGGCAATGGGCGGTTTGGAACTTGTAGCGTCATCCACAAGCCGCACAATCTGTGCCAGCGTGGTATCTTCGCCAACCCTGTCGGCACGCATTTTAAAAAAGCCCGATTTTACAACCGTTGCCCCGGTAACCTTGCTGCCGGGTTCCTTCTCCACAGGAATGCTCTCGCCGGTAATTGCCGATTCGTCAACCGCTGCATGCCCTTCGGTTAAAACGCCGTCCACAGGCACGCTCATGCCGCTGCGCACCACAAGAATATCGCCTTTTTCAACTTCTTCAACGGGCACCTCCAGCTCTGCGCCGTCGCGCTCAACAACGGCTGTTTTCGGCGCCAAATCCATCAGCTTGGTAATCGCATCGCTCGTTCTTCCTTTGGCACGCGCTTCCAGAAACTTGCCGAAGGTAATCAGCGTTAAAATCATACCGGCGGATTCAAAATACAAGTCCATCGAGAACCGGTGTACCAGAGCCAAATCGCCGTGCCCAAAGCCGTAAGCAATTTTATAAAGCGCGTACACGCCGTAAACAAGCGAAGCCGACGCGCCAATGGCAATAAGGGAATCCATATTCGGCGAAGCCGCAAAAAGAGTTTTAAAACCGACGCGGAAAAACTTAAAATTAATAAACACTACCGGAATAACCAGCAATAAAAGCGTCAGCGAAAAAATCATGGCGTTTTCCACGCCGAGGAAAATCTCCGGCAGCGGCCAGCCCATCATATGCCCCATGGAAATATACGAAAGCGGCACGGCAAACACCAGTGAAAGTTTCAGGCGTTTTTTCACCGCCTCATATTCCTGCCGCGCAATATCGTTTGCCGAGGCCTGCATTGATTTAGAGGCTTTGCCCTGCTGCGCAGCTTCTTTCAGCGACGCGCCGTACCCGGCTTCCGTAACGGCACCGATTATTTTCTGCGTATCGAGTGCCGTTTCATCATATTCAACCACCATGCTGTTTTTTAATAAATTAACGGCTATTTTATCCACGCCAGGCAGTCTGCCAACAGCTTTTTCCACACGGGCACTGCAGGCGGCACAGGTCATGCCGGTAACGTTAAACTGTTCCTTTTTCATAGCTTTGCTCCTTATATAACACTACATTGACGCTCTTTTTTATTCCTGTTATTATTATATTAAGACAATATCTTTTAATCAAGAATGCACTATTTGGTGATATAGTACCTAAAAAGATACTTAGGAGCATAATTATGGAAAAAAACATTAACGTAAACTGCCCCGTTGCCGCCACTCTGCACCTTATCGGCGGCAAATACAAAGCGCTTCTGCTTTGGCATTTATCGGGGCGCGTGCTGCGCTTTAACCAGCTGCGCCAGCTTGTGCCGGAGGCAACACCCAAAATGCTTACGCAGCAGCTGCGCGAACTGGAACAGGACGGGCTTATTAACCGCAAGGTTTACCCCGTTGTGCCGCCCAAAGTGGAATATTCCCTTACAGCACTGGGCGAAAGCCTCTTTCCCATTCTTAAAGCCATGTACGAGTGGGGCAGCGGTTTAATGCAGAGCCAGGGAAAATGCCCTTCATGCAGCATGACGGCGCAGCCCGGCACCTGCCACTGCAAGGATTAAAGCAAAACTCAAATACCGTAGCAAAACGCCAAAAACTAAAAGCAGGCATTCTGTCCGTTTAAACGGATAGTTTGCCTGCTTGATATTTATGTAAAAACATTGTCAAATTACTTTTTACCATAACGCATACGGTATTCTAACGGCGCAAGCTGCATTACCTGCTTAAACGCCGCCGCAAATTTGCTTTGGCTGCCGTAACCGGCTGCCGCTGCAATTTCTGCCACACTGCTGCTGCCTGCAACCAAAAGTGCCGCCGCTTTCCTCATGCGGTATTCCTTCATATACTGTGCCATCGGTTTGCCGTACACCATTTTAAATACTTTTTTCAAAACAGAAGCATTAATGGAATGTTCGCGGGCAAGCTGTTCAATGGTATAATGCTCCTGCCAGCTGCCGGTTATTTTGGCGTGAATCTTTTTTATAATTTCCATATAACGTTCCTCGCAGCTTTCGGCCGTTTTAAGATGCGGAACACCGTACATAACCAAAAATAAAAGCATTTCCTGCGCTTTCAATTTAAAATACGCCTGCCGGTATTCACTTTTTACACGCAGCAAAAGCGCAAACATATCTGCAATTTCCGCAGCACCCGGCCAAACCGTAACTTCGCCGCCGCGGCAAAACTTTTCTGCCCATTCAGGCAAATCTACATCCGAAAGGTTTAGCGTTTCAGCAAAGGGCTGCGCAGCCATATTTAAATCCACAAATAGTGCAATACCGCTGTAATGCCCCAAAGGCAAGGTTATGCCCGATACGGTGCAGCAGTCCATCATATGGAACGATACATCACCCTGGCCAAGATAAATGCTTCTGCCGCCCTGCATCACCCAGCCCATACGCCCGTTCAGGCAGTAATTAACCTGCATAACGCCGCTGACGGCAGGATGATAAAAATTCATGGTACTGCCGTTTAATTCGGTTACTGCCAGCTTAAGCCCCGGCAGTACATTATAAAGCAGTATCTGCCCGCTGCCGTTTTCATTTTCAAACAGGTATTTTTCAGCGCTGCTGCTTTTGCCGCCAAACTTCCAAAACGGCAGTTTTTCCATCATACCGTTATCTTTTATATAATTCATCACCAACACCGCCTTTTAGCCCCAAAAAGATTTTTTCCTGTCCCAAACGGAACAATCTGCCTGTAAAAGCCTTGCAGCTGACAGGCGTTTATTTATAATAAATACATGAGCAGTTGCTCAAATATAAAATTATAAACAATATAAATTTAAGGAGTGTTCCGCTATGAAAAAATCTGTTAAACTTATTGACCTTGACTGCGCTAACTGCGCCGCAAAAATTGAAGATGCCGTTAAAAAAATCGACGGCGTAACCAATGCCAGCGTTAGCTTTATGGCACAAAAAATGACACTGGAAGCACCGGATGACAAATTTGCACAGGTGCTTGACGAAGCCGTTAAGCTCATCAACAAAATCGAGCCCGACGTTACTGTTAAAGCGTAAGGAGTTATACTATGAATTTTCAGCAGATTAGAAACGCAACGGCAATTATTACTTACGCAGGCAGCAGATTTTTGATTGACCCGCTGTTTGCGCCCAAAGATTATTTTGACCCCATCCCCGAATGCTTTACACCCGATAAACGCTGGCCGCTTGTTGAGCTGCCAATGCCTGAAGATGAAATAACCAGAAACCTTAATGCTGTTATTGTAACACATTCGCATATCGATCACATAGATGAATTTGCAGCCAAAACCCTGCCAAAAGCCATAAAAATTTTTGTTCAGGACGAATATGACAAAAACTTTATGCGTAAATTTGGCTTTACGGATGTGGAAATTTTAAAAGAAACAGGCACTGTTTTTAACGGCATAACACTTTATAAAACCGGATGTATCCACGGCAAACCGGATACAACAATGCCTTATTATAAAAAATTCGGTTTCCGTCCCGACGCTATGGGCGTTGTATTTAAAGCCGCCGGTGAAAAAACCGTTTATCTTGCAGGCGATACCATTTGGTGTGATTTTGTAAAAAATGCCGTTGATAAATTTGCCCCGGAAATTATTATCGTCAACGCCGCGGCGGCACAGCTTATACACAGCGGACCGATTATTATGGGTACGGAAGATATTGCCGCACTGCGCAGCTATGCCCCCAATGCCGCAGTAATTGCCACCCATATGGATGCCGTTGGGCACGCAACCTTAAGCCGTGACGGCCTGCGTGCATTTATCACCGACAATAAACTTAACAAAGATTTTTATATTCCGGCAGACGGTGAAACGCTGGAGTTATAACATTTATTTAAATACATTAGTCAGGCTGCAATAAAACAAAAGTGCATTTTATTGCAGTCTTTTTGTAAGGAGATTTTAATATGACCAAAAAACAGAAAAAGCTTTTGCAGCGCATTACCGCCGCCGCAATTTTATTTGCCGCCGGTATGCTGCTGTCGCTGTTTGCAGAAACATCTGACTATATTATATTCGCTTTGTTTGGCATAAGCTACATTATTATCGGCTGGGATATTATCTGGAAAGCCTTTTGCAATATCCGTCAGGGCGAAGCGTTTGACGAGAACTTTTTAATGACCGTTGCCACTGCCGGTGCTTTTATACTTGGCGAATATTCCGAAGGCGTTGCCGTTATGCTGTTTTACCAAATTGGCGAATGGTTCCAGAGCTACGCCGTTTCGCGCTCACGCCAGTCTATTACCGCGCTGATGGATATCCGCCCGGACTACGCTAACGTAGAACGCGACGGCGAACTGGTGCAGGTTGACCCCGACGAAGTTGCTGTCGGCGAAATTATTACCGTTAAACCGGGCGAGCGCGTGCCTATCGACGGCAAAATCATCAGCGGGCGCAGCGCGCTTGATACCTCAGCCCTTACTGGCGAATCGCTGCCGCGCGAGGTTGAGGAAGGCATGGAGGTCATCAGCGGCTGCATTAACCAGACCGGCATTTTAAAAATTAAAACCACCAAAGAATTCGGAGAATCCACCGTCGCTAAAATTTTGGATTTGGTGGAAAACAGCAGCGAGAAAAAAGCGCGCAGCGAAAACTTTATCACCCGCTTTGCCAAGTTTTACACACCAATTGTTGTTTTTGCGGCGCTGCTGCTGGCTACCATTCCGCCCTATGTTTTAAACGAGCCGTTTTCCGGCTGGATTTACCGCGCGCTGACCTTTCTCGTTATCAGCTGCCCGTGTGCGCTGGTTATCTCCATTCCGCTCAGCTTCTTCGGCGGCATTGGCGGCGCTTCCAAATGCGGCGTGCTGGTTAAGGGCAGCAATTATTTAGAAGCGCTTGCCGATACCGAAACCGTTGTTTTTGATAAAACCGGCACCTTAACCAAAGGCTCCTTTGCCGTTACTTCCATTAAGCCGGTTGGCATGACTAAAGCAGAGCTGCTGGAACTTGCCGCTTATGCGGAGGATTATTCCAACCATCCCATTTCCCTTTCCATTAAGCGCGCTTACGGCAAGGATATTAAGCACGGCATGATTAAAAATATAGAAGAAATTGCCGGTCACGGCGTGCGCGCCATTATAGGCGGGCAAACCGTACTGTGCGGCAACGGTAAACTTATGCAGCGCGAAAAAATTAACTACACGCCCTGCACCGAAGCAGGCACGGTTATTTACGCCGCCGTTGACGGTAAATTTGCCGGTTATATTTTAATCGAGGACGAAGTAAAAGCCGACGCTGCCGCCGCCATTAAAATGCTTAAAACCTGCGGTGTGCGTGAAACCGTAATGCTGACGGGCGACAGCGACGCAGTAGGGCAGAAAATTGCCAAACGCCTGGGGCTGGACCGCGCCTTTACGCAGCTTTTGCCTGCGGATAAGGTTGAACATGTTGAACGCCTGCTGGAAGCGCTGCATAAGCGCAGCAACCGCGGCAAGCTTGCCTTTGTGGGCGACGGCATTAACGACGCGCCGGTACTGGCACGCGCCGACGTCGGCATCGCCATGGGCGCGCTGGGCAGCGACGCCGCCATTGAAGCTGCGGACATCGTACTGATGACGGACGAACCCTCCAAAATTGCCGCCGCCATCAAAATTGCCCGCAAAACTCTGGGCATTGTGCGCCAGAATATTATCTTCGCAATCGGCATTAAAATTGCCGTACTGGCACTGGGCGCGCTGGGTTACGCTTCCATGTGGGCAGCTGTTTTTGCTGATGTCGGCGTATCCGTCATTGCCATTTTAAACGCCGTGCGCGCGCTTAACGTAAATAAATACAAAAAGGAACAGGCACGCGCAGCAGCTGTAAAAAGCAGCATCACCCCTGCGGCAGAAGCAGCTTAATATTTATGACGCACAATTATGTATGAACCGATTTTACAAGAAGATTTTGCTGTTTTAAATGCTTCCGAACTTTGCAAAATACTTGGTGACTATAACCGTATGCGTCTGCTTTTGCTGTTATCGGACGCACAGGAACGTACTATAAGTGAAATTACCGTAAAACTGCAATCTTCTCAATCACTAGTTTCACATCAGGTACGCTTGCTGAAAGAAGTACATATTTTAACCACCAGAAAAACCGGAAAATATGTCTACTGCAAAATTGCCGACCATTTTATTTCAGTTATTTTACAATTATTGCTGCTTTACACACAAAAACACTTCTCCAAATGTTAAAAGCAATACCCCAAAAGCATTATGCCTTTGGGGTATTTTTATCTTTAAACTATGATGTTATAAACCGCTGTTCAATCAGTCAATGCTGATAAGTTCATACTGCGGATTGCCCATTTTCAGTTCGCGCATGGCAACAAGCTGATGCAGCCCATGGCGGCTTTCAATGCGCTCAACCAAATCGTGGCGGTCTTTTTCCGGCTGGGCGTAAACAAGGTCAATGCTGGCCTGGTCAATCGCCAGAAGGTCAGTAGATGCCAGAATGCCGATATCCGGAATGGTAGGCTCTGCTGCTGCAACGCCCGCGCAGTCGCAGTCTACGGACATGCGGCGCATTACGTTAAGGAACACAATGTGCTTGCCAAAATAATCAATGGTTGCTTTGGCGGATTCAGCCATGTTTTCCATCAGCATTTCTTTGGCAGGCCATGCGTTCCAGTCCTCCGGCAGCGGCTGGCCGTAAACGCCGTGTACCATTGCTTTGCCTATTTTGCCGTCGGCACAGCCAATGGCAATGTTCTTCATGCTGCCGCCGTAGCCGCCCATGGCGTGGCCTTTAAAATGGGTTAATACAATCATGGAATCGTAATTAACGATATGCCCGCCCATGGAAATTTCTTTAAAGTGCTTGCCCCCGCGTACCGGCAGCATAACGGTGCCTTCTTCGTCCATAATATCAACCGGGCAGAAATCCCAGCCGTTAAGGGCAATGGTAGCGCGGTGCTTTTCGGTAGTATCGCGCCCGCCTTCGTACAGGGCGTTGGTTTCAACTATATTGCTGTTGGGCACATGTGCCTGAAAAGCCTTTACCATTTCGCGCGGCAGAATGTTCGGGCCGTGCGGTTCGCCGGTATGCAGTTTAATTGCAACCTTACCGTAAATGCCTTCGTTAATCATATCATAAAGTTTAATAAGAGTATCAGCGTTGATGTTTTTGCTGAAATATACTTTGGCACGGCTGCCTGCGCCGCCGTTTGCGGAAACCTTTACGCTTCCTTCGCCTGCTGCAAACACATTTCTTACCCCCTCAAGATTATACGCCGCAACACCGACAGCGGCAGTTCCGGCTGCTTTTAAAAAGTCGCGTCTTGTCATTTTTTCCATTTTGCATTCGCTCCTTTAGCCATAATTTTGCTGTCAGTTATATCCTACTACTTTAAGTTCAGTCCATGTCAAGCAAAATTTCAAGCGCTTGTAAAAGCCCCTACAAGGCTGTCGGTACGCGGGCGCAAAACCGTGTCATAGCTCATCAGCTGATAATCAGCCAGGCGTGCCATGTTCTGCAAAGCCTCAATTTTTTGCAGCAGCACATCACGCGCCTGCGCCAGTATTTTTTTGCGCTGCTGGCAGGTCTGTTCGCCCAGCTTGGCAAGGTTTATATAATCGGCAATGGCCTCCAGCGACATGCCCGCGCCTTTTAAAGTCTGAATGAAAGCAACCCACTCCACAAAATTTTCGTCATAATTGCGCACGCCGCCGCTGGTGCGCGGTACGGCGGGTATAATGCCCATGCGCTCGTAATATCTTAATGTGTCTGCCGATACGCCGGTTCTTGCGGCAATCTCTTTAATAGTCATTTTCAGCCCCTCCTTACAATGTTCCCTGACGGATTTTATAAATAATATAGTCTATCAAATCCAGCGATTTTTGTTTGCTGTGTATTTCTTCCAGAAGGTCCAGGCGGTGCCTGCGCAGAATTTTTATCGGCCCGGCCGAGCCGCCCTCTGCCAGCAGCTTTAAAAAGCGGCTGATGCTGAAGGCATCAAGCCCGGTGCTGCTTAACGATGCAGCCAGTGCCTCCGTGCGCTGCTCATCTATATTAACCGGTTTTTTATTCATTATCATCACCCGCCTGCCTGCATTAGTTTTTTGTTGCTTTAATTATAAAACTCACCTTAAAGCTGCGTCCAATACTTGTATTTCATGATTTACCATGCCTGATAAACATAATTTATCTGCCGCTGCGCTGCAAAAAAATTCATCAGCCATGCAAAATGCTTTTTAAGCATGAACCAATCTCAAAGATAAGCATTGGAATTTTTGCCTTTGCCTACATTATAATAAAAGCACCGGGAGCATTATGCCGGTGCTTTTGCTATTGACTTAAAGCATACTTCAACTGTTAAACTAAAGGCAGGGAAAAATTATGCAGAACAACAGCAAACCTTCACACCTTTCTTTTACGGCTCAGCGGGCAGCGGGCTATTTACTGGGCTTTGCCCTTTTATACGCCCCGTTTGAACTGTACCGCCGCTTTTTGGAAAACGTTTTAAACATACAGCCGGCGTTTTTGCCGCACGCTTTCTGCCCGCGCATACCCACGGCAGAAATTTTTACCGGCGGATTTTTCGAGCTCAACAATTTAATGCTGGTATCAACTTTGCTTTTCTGGCTGCTGTGCCTGCTGTTCGGCCCGTTTTTCTGCGGCAGGCTGTGCGTGGCTGGTTATTTTGCCGAAAGCCTCGGCCATCTGGTGCCGGAACGCTGGCAGATTGAATGGGAAAAATACGTGCCGGTGCCTTATATCCGCTTCGGCATGCTGCTTGGCTATATGCTGCTGCCGCTGTGGTACGGCTTTTACCCCTGCGCCTACTGCAACTTTTATCTGTTCGACAGCCTTGTAAGCGTCCTTTTCGGCGCGGCCATTTCGTTTACCGTGCCGCTTGCCGCAACAGGCTTTTTATATCTGGTGCTGTTTGGGCTGTTTACCAAAGGCGGGCGCGGCTACTGCCGCTTTATGTGCCCGCAGGGAGCAATGCAGAGCCTGTTTTTCATCATCGGCAGCAAACTGGGAATAGCCTTCAAAATACAGATTAACCGCGAAAAATGCGTAAAATGCCGCCTTTGCGTTAAAAAATGCCCCATGCGCGCCATGAACCTTAAAAACGGCAGCATTAAAAATGACGTAAGCCTGTGCATAAAATGCGGCGTATGCCGGCATAACTGCCCCGTAAAAGCCATTACAACAGGAGGCGGCAGATTATGAAAAAGAATGCTTTAACAACGCCAAAAGATAAACTTTTAAATTTAGCCGTTGGTGCCGGTATACCGTTTGGAACCGCTGCAAGCGGCGCTGCCGGAGGCTGCACGGGTATCTGCGGCAGCTGCGGCGGCACATGCCTTGGCGGCTTCGCGCTGGCAGCCTGGCTCTGCGGCAGCGTGTATTTCAAGCGCCGCCGTAAAAGTTTAACCGCTGACGGAAAACCATACTCCGTTCAGCCTTAAATAAAAAATTCAAAGGAGAGATGAATATGAAAAAATTTCTTTGTGCTTTGATGATGGCCGTACTTGCTTTGGGCATAACCGCCTGCGGCGGAGCAGCGGAACAATCCGCACCAGCACCCGCCGCCAAAACGGAAACGGCGGCACCGGCAGCTGACGGCGGCAAAAAAATCCTCGTAGCCTACTTCAGCCATACCGGCAACACCGAAAAAGTAGCACAGCTTATTCAGAGCAAAACCGGCGCCGATATTTTCAAAATCGAAACCGCTACACCGTATTCTTCCGTTTACCGCGAAGTAACTGAAGTGGCCAAACAGGAAAAAGCCGATAACGCCCGCCCTGCACTGAAAAACAAGGTTGAAAACATGGCTCAGTATGACGTTGTTTTTGTAGGTTACCCCATCTGGTGGTACACCGCTCCTATGGCAGTAGCAACCTTTGCCGATGGCTATGACTTCAGCGGCAAAACCGTTATCACCTTCTGCACCAGCGGCGGCAGCCCCATCAGCGACAGCACGCCGGACATTAACAAATGGTTTAAAGGCGCAAATGTTATTGAAGGCATCCGCGCTTACCCGGACGATACCGCAGCTACCGAAAAATGGCTGGCAGGCCTGAACCTGTAACCCCCTATAAAAAGTTAAACCTGCACTTTTAACGGTGCATAAAAAAATCTTCTTCCAAACAAGGAAGAAGATTTTTTATTTTATATTATTTGCGCAGCACAAGTTTAATAAATACCCTGCTGCCTTCATATAACAAAATCATCGGCACTGCCAGAAGCGTCTGCGTCACAACGTCAGGGGTAGGCGTAATTACAGCCGCCAGAATAAACGAGGCCACAACCATATAGCGCCGCCCGCGTTTAAGCACGGCAGAACTTACCACACCCATCTGCGCCAGCACAATAAGCACCATGGGCAGGTTAAAAATAAAACCGAAAGGCACAACCAGCATTAAAAAGAAATCAAGATAGCTTTCTATTGAAAGCATTGGGGCAATGTTGCCGCCGGCAAAGGTTGTAAAAAAGTGCAGCCCCTGCGGAAATACAAAAAAGTATGCAAAAGCAATGCCCGCCCAGAACAAAAGTACCGACGAAGGCACAAACAGCATCAGCGCCGAGCGCTCCCTGCCGGTTAGGGCCGGCACCAGAAACGCCCACAGTTCATAAAACAAAACCGGGGCCGCAAGCAGCACGCCGCAGGCAAGCGCTATTTTTATGTAAATAAAAAACGCTTCCGCCGGGCGCATATAATACAAATTGGTGGCAGGCGCCGTCAGCACTGCCACAATTTCATCAATATAAAAGCTGCTTACCAGCGTACCGGCAGCAAGCGCCGCCAGGCTGTGCAGAATTCTGCGCCGCAGTTCGCCCAGATGTTCCGTTAAGGTCATTGCCTCATCATTGTTATCTAACGGACGGCCATTATCCATAGCTTGCGCCGTCACTTTTTGGCTTCCGCCTGTACAGTTTCCGCACCGGCAGACGCAGTGTCTTTGGTTTCCGCGGTTTCGGCAATTTCACCTGCTTTTTTTATTTCTGTTTCCGTGCTGTTTACAGCCTGCTTAAATTCCTTCATGCTTTTGCCAAGGGCAGAACCGATTTCCGGCAGTTTACCGGGACCAAAAAAGATAAGCCCTATAACCAAAATAAGCAAAAGTTCGGGTAAGCCTAAACCAAACATAATAATTCCTCCTTGCAGCCGCTTTATTATAAGTTTTATGCTTTGCTACATATATAGTAACACTTGCAGCTAACTCTAAGTCAAGCCTTATTTAAAATTTAATCTCGGGCTAACCTTCGTTTTACTTATACTATACAAAGCACCTTAATCAATGCTGATAAGCTCATAATTGGGGTTGCCCATTTTCAGTTCTTTCATGTAACTTAACTGGCGCAGGCCTTCGCGGCTTTCAATGCGCTCAATCAGGTCTTTGTTGTCGCTGCCCGGTTTGTCATAAACTAAATCTACGCTCGCCTGGTCAATAGCCAGAATATCCGTTGAAGCGAGAATGCCGATATCGCCGATAGTGGGTTCCGCCGCGCGCACCGGCGCAATCGCAGTCTACGGACATACGGCGCATAACGTTAATGTAAACAATATGTTTGCCGAAAAAATCCGTTACGGCTTTGCCGGCCTCAACCATGTTTTCCATAAAAGCGGCGTTGCGCACGCTAAAGCCCCTGCCGTGCTGCATTATTTTGCCAACCTCACCGTTGGCGCAGCCAATGGCAATGTTTTTAAGCGAACCGCCGTAGCCGCCCATGCTATGCCCTTTAAAATGCGTCAGCACTACCATGCTGTCGTAATCCACAAGGCTTTTGCCTACGGACATTTCCGTAAAGTGCTTGCCCCCGAGCACCGGCAGCAGCTGCAATGGTGCCGTTTTTAAGTTTTTCCGTTTCGCCAAGCAGTTTTTTGCCGTGGCTGTACAGGTATTTCCCGGGTTCAGTCAGCGTAAAGCGGCGCGTGCTGCGCACCAAAAGCTGTACCCCCAGTTCTTTTTCCAGCGACAATATCTGCTGAGATATTGCCGACTGCGATATAAAACATTCTTCGGCCGCTTCTGTAAAGCTGCCGGTGTCCACTACGGTTACGAAATATTTAATCTGCCTCAGCAGCATAAGCCGCCCCTCCTCTCTCAGGAACTGTATTTTTTATTGTAAAGTTTTAACTTTACTTTCAGTCAAGCCGTTACGCAAATTTTCATAAACTTTTCTTATTTTTGCTACAAAGCCATGCCTTGCCGCATAAAAGCATGTTTTTTAGTTATTTACTATCATATATAACAGAGTAAACTTAAAACAAATTGTATTTTTAATGCTATTTATAAGAAATTTTTATGAACATTTTTCAACAGCCCTTGACTTAGAGCCGTCTTCAACTTTTATAATAAAGGCGTAAAAACAAATCCTGCCCAGGGCAGGCTAAAAAGGCAGGGATTATTATGAAAAAAACAGCCAGAATTTTGCTTGCGCTTTGCGCTTGCATGCTTATAGGAGGTAATGCCGCTATGGCACAGGACAGAATGGAAGAAAGCTCCGCTGCCGTTAAAGCCCTTTACGGTACGGAAAATCCGTGCAGCATTAAAGGTGCACCGGAACTTGGCGAGATTATGCAGAAATTTATTTACAGCGATGTGAACAATCAGGTAAAAATGCCTTTGGCGCAAAAAGAGCTGCTGACACTGGCGGTTTTAACTGCCAACAACACTCCGGAAGATATCGGTATTCACGTTAAAGGCGCGTTAAATGCCGGGGCAACGCCCGAAGAAATACGCGAAACCATTTACCAGTGCACGCCTTATGTTGGTTTTGCACGCAGCAAGGCCGCGCTGATTGAAATGCAGATTGCTTTTGAAGAAACAGGCGTAAAACTGCCGCTGGAAAACCAGGGCACAACTACCGACGCCGACCGCATTGCCAAAGGCGAACAAACGCAGGTTGACATCTTCGGCGACCGTATGCGCGGTTTTGCAAATTCCGGCAAAGGCGACCAGGCTCACATTAACAACTGGCTCAGCGGCAACTGCTTTGGCGATTATTACACCCGCAAAGTGCTTGATTTAAAACAGCGCGAGCTGATTACCTTTACCGCAATTATCACGCTCGGCTGCTGCGACCCGCAGGCCAAAGCACATGTTAACGGCAACCTTGGCGTTGGCAACACCCGTCAGGATTTAATTGACGCCGTTACCGTAGCGCTGCCCTACATCGGCTATCCGCGCACGCTCAACGCCATCAGCGCCATTAACGCCGTTGTACCGGCAGAATAAAAAAGTTTCCCCGTTCCGCAAATAAAAAAATCCGCCCGGAGGCGGAAATTTACGAAAGAGGAGCAAAACATATGAAAACTAAAAAACTTTTATTAGCATTATGCGCATTTATGATTATGGGAGGTAATGCCGTTATGGCACAGGAACAAACAATACCTGAAGAATTTGCAAAAGAAAACATTTTTGGGCTCGGCGAAAAAAACGTGGCTTACCAGCAGTATTTTATCGGCCAGAGCTATTTAAACCCGCTGACCAAAGAACGCGTGGGCACAGCCAACGTAACCTTTGAACCCGGCTGCCGCAACAACTGGCATATTCACCACAAAGGCGGGCAGATTTTGCTGGTAACCGCAGGCCGCGGCTACTACCAGGAATGGGGCAAACCCGCGCAGGAACTTAAACCCGGCGACGTTGTAAATATTGCGCCCGAAGTTAAACACTGGCATGGCGCCGCACCGGACAGCTGGTTTGCGCACATTGCCATTGAAGTACCGGCTGAAGGCAGCAGCAACGAATGGCTGGAGCCCGTTACCGACGAAGAATACAGCAAATTAAAATAAACCGCAGTAAACAAGTACGAATAAAGAATCCGCTTACGCAAGTACAACCCCCTCCGCTGTTAAAGCGAAGGGGGTTATTATTATGAGTACCGCAAAATTATTTCAGCTGCCTTTGCCATATAAAACAAAAAGCACTGCAACGCAGGTTACAGTGCTTTGGCTATAAAATAAAAATGGTGATCCACCCGCGACTCGAACGCGGGACACCCTGATTAAAAGTCAGGTGCTCTACCGACTGAGCTAGTGGATCACATCAGTTACTAAAACGTCAAGCCCGTTCCAGCAACAAAATAATTATACAAATTAATCATTGCTTTGTCAAGCATTTTCAATAATTTTTCTGCAAAAATTTTTATGCGCGCTGTAGGTTTCCGGCAGGCCTGCCTGCATAAATTCTTGCGCACACAAACGCAAAACACAGCGCAAGAAAAATTATACCGCCAAACAACATGCTGCCCATTCCCAAAGAGGCTATTATTTCGCCGCACAGCATAGTGCCGAAAGTTGTTCCGAGGTTGGCAGCCGTTAAAAACAGGCCGTTGGCAAAATCAGGTGCTTCCGGCGCGGCAGAGGTAATCCAGTATTGGTTTATATTTACATTAACGCCGCCAATAATGCCCCATACAAGCGTTAATGCCACCACTGCCGGTGCGTAAGCGCCCGTAAAATACACCGCCATATATACGGCCGCCAGTGCCGGGGCAAACAGTGCTGCCGTGTGCAGGGGCGCTTTGGTAAGCAGCCTGCCGCCGATAATATTGCCCAGAATATTGGCACAGCCGTATATAAACAGCACCGCGCTGATATTATTCCACGAAAGGTGCGTAATTTGTTCAAGATAACCGGAATAAAAACCGAATACGCCAAAAACGGCGCCGTTCATAAAAATAATGCCTGCAATAGAAAGCCAGAGCACCGGGCGTTTTAACAGCACCAGCTGTTCCTTGCAGGAAGCGCGCCCCTGTACCGGCAAACGCGGCACAAAAACAAGCGTTGCCGCAAACGCCAGAAGGTTGCCTGCCGCAAATACAGCCATTGCCGCGTCAAGCGAAAAATTGGCCGCTACAAAGCTGCTTATAGGCACGCCCAGCACCATGCCTGCCGAAACGCCTACAATAACTTTGGCAACGGCTTTTAACCGGTCTTTTTCCGGCACGGAAGCACCGGCAACGGAAAAGGCCAGCGAACAGTACACCGGATGCAAAAAAGCAGGCAATACGCGGGCAGCAAGCGCCACGGCAAAATTATCCGTACACATGCCCGCTATATTGCCAAGTGCAAACAACCCCAGCACCAGCAGCATCACTTTTTTGCGTTCCATACCGGAAAACAGCAGCGGCATAACCGGGCCGGAAAACGCTACCGCCAGCGCAAAAAAGCTTATTAAAAGCCCTGCCTGCGGTATGCTTACACCAAAGCGCTCCGCCAGAAGCG
Source organism: Phascolarctobacterium sp. ET69 (assembly GCF_023336935.1). GTDB lineage: Bacteria > Bacillota > Negativicutes > Acidaminococcales > Acidaminococcaceae > Fusicatenibacter_A > Fusicatenibacter_A intestinipullorum. The sequence goes on along the minus strand of NZ_JAMBLR010000003.1, from coordinate 50,683 downwards.
GCAAAATGCCTATAACGCCCATTTCGGTATTGATAATGCTGAACACGCCAATGGTTAAAATAAATATCATTAAATTACCGTTTGATTTTAACAATGCAGTTTCTCCTTTAAATTTTTATAATTAAAGCCGCTTTAACAAATTTATTATAAAAAACGCCATTGTTAAAAACAAATACTTAATTTGGCTGTTTTATATGCTTTTTAAGTATAAATTTTTACAAACGCCTGCTGAACTTTTGCATTAAAAATATTTACAAATAAAATAATTGGTGTAATATATAGTATGATGTAAGCAAAAGCTAACCATTACGCATTTCAGTTCAACAATATGCTTTTGAGAAATAAAATACTGGAAAATATTTTAAACTTGTGTTATTATAGAAAGCAGACGCAATTTTAAAAACAATATTTTTTATTAATTAGCAAAAGTCATTCCTAAATGGAGGATTTTATATGCAGATAGGTTTGGATATCGGCAGCACCACTGTAAAAATAGCCGTGCTGGATGATGCCGGAAAACTGCTTTTCAGTAAATATGCCCGTCATGCCAGCCGCATTACGGAAACCATAAAAACCATACTCGAAGAACTTGCCGCGCAGATGCCGTGGCTCAAAACAGCACGTCTTGCCATCAGCGGCAGCGCAGGCATTGGCGTTGCCGAAAGCTGCGGCGTGCAGTTTGTGCAGGAAGTTTTTGCAGAAAAAATATGTACGGAACGCCTTAACCCGGATACGGACGTTGTTATTGAACTGGGCGGCGAAGATGCTAAAATATTATTTTTAGGGCGGCATTTTGACGCCCGCATGAACGACAGCTGTGCAGGCGGCACAGGGGCTTTTATCGACCAGATGGCTTCTTTGCTGAATGTACCGGCCGAAGAACTTGACAAACTGGCAGCCACTGCCAAAACACGCTACACCATTGCCAGCCGCTGCGGCGTATTTGCCAAAAGCGACATTCAGCCCCTTTTAAACCAGGGCGCGGAAAAAAACGACCTTGCTGCAAGCATTTTTGACGCCGTTGCCAGCCAGGCGGTAACAGGTCTTGCCAAAGGCCGCCCCATTAAAGGCAACGTGCTTTACCTTGGCGGCCCGCTGACCTTTTTCAGCTGCCTGCGCGCCAGCTTTGACAAAATTCTAAATTTACAGGGCACCTGCCCCGAAAACAGCTTATATTATGTGGCAATGGGCTGTGCTTTTTGTGCCGAACACACCGTAGACCTTACCACGCTGGCGGAAAAGATGCACGCTGCGGATGCCAACCGCCAGTTTGAGCATTTGCCGCCGCTGTTTAAAAATATTGAAGAATATGACGCCTTTGTTGCGCGCCACAACCGCGACAATGTTCAGCGCGGCGATATTGCAGCCGCCAGGGAAGCCTATCTCGGTATCGACAGCGGCAGCACAACCATAAAAATTGCCGTAGTTGCGCCGGACGGCAAGCTGCTTGATTCTTTTTACCAGAGCAACAAAGGCAACCCGGTTGTCGCCGTGCGCGATTACCTGACCGGATTTTACGAAAAATACCCCAACTGCAAAATACTTGCCGCTGCCGTTACGGGCTACGGCGAAGAACTTATAAAACACGCCTTTCACGCCGATTACGGCATTGTGGAAACCATGGCGCATTTTATTGCTGCCAAAAGCCTTTTGCCGGAAGTGGATTTTATTCTTGACATCGGCGGGCAGGACATTAAATGCCTTAAAATACATAACGGCTGCATCGACAACATCTTTTTAAACGAAGCATGCTCCAGCGGATGCGGCAGCTTTTTACAGACTTTTGCCGGCATTCTCGGTTACAGCGCGGAAGATTTTGCCAAAATAGGCCTTTTTGCCGATAAACCGGTTGACCTTGGCAGCCGCTGTACCGTATTTATGAACAGCAATGTAAAGCAGGCGCAGAAAGACGGCGCTTCCGTTGCCAATATCAGCGCCGGGCTTTCCATAAGCATTGTTAAAAACGCACTGTTTAAGGTTATACGCCCTTCCGGCCCTGATGACCTTGGCAAACACATTGTTGTGCAGGGCGGCACCTTTTTAAACAACTGCGTGCTGCGCGCCTTTGAACAGGAACTGAACCTTGAGGTTGTGCGCCCCGATATAGCCGGTTTAATGGGTGCTTACGGCGCGGCCTTATATGCACAGGAACGCTGCAAGCTGCATCCGCAGGATTCCGCGCTGCTTAAAGCGGAACAGCTTCGCACTTTTTCACATACGGTTAAATCCGTTACCTGCGGATTATGCAGCAACCACTGCCACTTAACGGTAAATATCTTTGCCGACGGCAAACCTTACATCAGCGGTAACCGCTGCGAACGCCCGGTTACGCACTGCGCTCCCAACGACAGCCTGAACCTTTACCGCTACAAGCTGCAATTACTGGAAGAATTTAAGCCTGTACCCGGCAGACGCGGCAAAATCGGCCTGCCGCTCGGCCTTAATATGTACGAACTGCTGCCGTTTTGGCATACCTTTTTTACGGAGCTGGGCTTTGAAGTAATTACCAGCCCCATTTATGACAAAACCATTTTCCAGAAAGGCCAGAACACCATTCCGAGCGACACGGTATGTTACCCCGCCAAAATGATGCACGGCCATATAAAATGGCTGCTGGCGCAGGGCGTTACAAGCATTTTTTACCCCTGCATGACCTACAACGTTGATGAAGACACAGCGCAGAACTGCTATAACTGCCCTGTTGTAGCCTATTACCCCGAAGTTTTGGCAGCAAACATTGAAGAATTAAAAAATATTCACTTCTTTTACGATTACCTTGGCCTTTTAAACAAAAAACTGCTGGCCAAAGAATTATACAAAATGCTGAACCCCGTTTATCCGGACTTAAGCAGTGCGGAAATTAAAAACGCGCTTACCCCCGCTTTTAAGGCTTACCGGGATTTTGAAGCCCGCGTTAAGGAGCAGGGCAAAAAAATAACTGAAGAAGCCTTAAGCAAAAACATGCCGGTTATTATCCTTGCAGGGCGCCCGTACCATACCGACCCTAAAATTAACCACGGCATAGACCGCCTTATTACCGGGCTGGGCGCCGCTTTAATCAGCGAAGACTCTGTAAGCGGCAATATTGACCGCAAAGATTTGAACAAAGACCTGGAAGTTTTAAACCAGTGGACCTATCACAGCAGGCTGTATGCCGCCGCTAAATTTGCCGCGCAGAACCCTGCCATGAACCTTGTTCAGCTTGTAAGCTTCGGCTGCGGCTGCGACGCCATTACGGCCGACGAATGCCGCCGCATACTGGAAGAAAGCGGCAAAATTTACACCCAGATAAAAATTGATGACATTGAAAACCTTGGTGCGGCACGCATAAGGCTGCGCAGCCTGTTTGCGGCACTTGGCTTTGAATGCTGAAATAATTTTTGAAGGAGCAATTTTTATGTCAGAAACTGTGCTACCGGTTTTTACCAAAGAAATGAAAGCTACGCACACCATACTTGTGCCGAATATGCTGCCGTTTCATTTTGCCTTGCTGCGTTCCGCGCTGCAAAGCTGTGGCTACAAAGCCGAAATTTTACAGAACACCGGCCGCAACGTTATTGAAACAGGGCTGAAATACGTTAACAGCGATATATGTTACCCGGCGCTGCTTGTTATCGGGCAGATTATAAGCGCGCTGGAAAGCGGCAGATACGACCTCAGCAAAACGGCCGTTATGCTCAGCCAGACCGGCGGCGGCTGCCGCGCTTCCAATTATATATACCTTCTGCGTAAAGGCATGGAAAAAGCAGGGCTCGGCAATGTGCCAATCATCAGCCTTAATGTAAACGGCATGAACGAGCAGCCCGGCTTTGAGCTTAACCTTGCCATGATAAAAAAATTTATGGCCGCCATTATTTACGGCGACACTTTAATGTACCTTGCCAACAAAACCCGCCCCTACGAAACCATTAAAGGCGCGGTGGACGAACTGGCAGGCAAATGGCTGAACAGACTTGAAACCGCTTTTATGGAAGGCAAGGCGCAGGCTACCGGAACCATGAAGCAGCTTTCGCGCGCTCTGGCGGAGGATTTTGCCGCCCTGCCGCAAAAAGCGGAGCATAAAATAAAAGTTGGCATTGTCGGCGAAATTTACATTAAATACGCAGGGCTTGGCAACAACAATTTGGAGCAGTTTTTACAGAAGCAGAACTGCGAATACATGCTGCCGGGGCTGCTGAACTTTATTATGTACTGCGCCGACACTTACTTAACAGACTACAAACTGTACGGCGGCAAATTTTTTAAATACGGCATATCCAAAATGGCAATGCTTTATTTAAAACGCCTCGAAAAAATTATGCTTTCCGCACTTTCCACCCCGCCCTTTAAGCCGCCCGCTTCTTACGAAGAAACCAAAGCGCTTGCCAAAGGCGTTATTGGCTACGGCAACAACATGGGCGAAGGCTGGCTTTTAACAGCCGAAATGCTGGAACTTGCCAAAAACGGCTACAACAACATCATCTGCGCACAGCCCTTCGGCTGCCTGCCCAACCATATAGCCGGGCGCGGCATGCTTAACAAAATCAAGGAAATTGCCGAAAATGCCAATATCCTTCCTATCGACTACGATTCCAGCGCTTCCAAAGTAAATCAGGAAAACCGCATTAAATTAATGCTGGCTACCGCCGAATAAAATTTTAAACAAAAAATTACCCCGTTGCCAAAAAACTGACAACGGGGTTTATTTTTACCGTTATTTAATTAATTGCTGCCCTGATAAACCATACCCTGAATATCGGTATCGGCTTTAACCTGTACAAAGGTGGTGGAGCCTGCCGGAATATTTACGGATTTACCGGTTACAAAAGCACCGCCGATAATACCTACCGGGCCAAGCACTACCATACCGCCGATAGCAGCGCCTGCTGCACCGGCAACGGTTTCGGCTGTCTGTTTGGCAACATCGCCGAGGAATACTTTAACGCGGGTATTATCAATAGCGTAAATGAAGCCAAAATCAACATCAATGCGGGCATCCTGGCCGAACATACGCGGTCCTACAACCTTGGTTACCTTGCCAACGCCTTCAGCGCCTTTCGGCAGTACCAGCACATCATTAACAAAAACATTGTCGGCAACTTTGTATTTTACAACATCGCCTGCTTTTGCGGTTTTGCTGCTGAGGTCTTCGGCAAATTCAAGCTTGATTACGGAATCTTTCGGCAGAGTTACGGTTTCCACAACAACAATGCCGTCCTGGAAAGCAAGGTTTGCCAGTGCTTCAAGACGTCCAGCAAGAGAGCCTGCGCCAACTTCGCCGTTCAGCATGGTTTCCAGTGCTTCAATGCGGCTTTTGGCCGGGCCGCCTGCCGTGCTTTCAGTAAACTGCCATTCAACGGCGTTCAGCTTGGTTAAAAAGCTTGCTTCGCCGCTGCCGGCATAACCGTTGATATAATCATACAAATTATCAACTCTATTTAAAATAGGGTCAGTGGTAATGGTGCCGTAAACGTCATCTTCAAGGCTGTCCATTCTGCTGACCAGTGCGCCTGCCTGTTCTGTACCGTACAGGGTAACTTCCAATGCGCCCATTTTTTCACTGGCAGACATTGTTTTCGGCGCAGCGGAGGCTTCAATGGCAGCGCTGGCGGAAATTTCGTCACCTGCTGCGGCTAAAGCTACGCCCGGAAAGGCAGATGTAACAGTAAGTGTTAACGTTAAAAATAAAGTAAGGAGTTTTTGTTTCATTTCATTACCTCCGTGCAAAAATATATATTAATTATATCATAAAAAGGCTTAAAAAAACAGTAAACTAATTGAAAACCGGGCAAGCATTAAAGCAAAGCCCGGTTTTATTTATTATTTTAAATATTTTGCAAAACTTGCCGCTACGGCATCTTTCATTTCGTCCATTTTGGCAAAGCGCCTTCTGTGCTGGGCACGTTTGGAAGGCTTCAGTTCCTCCATGGATTTTCGGTATTCGGGAATAGGTATTTTGTAAAAACGCTTGTCGTCAAGCTGCGTTCCTTCACATTCCTGCCAGAAGGCATCCAGCGAAGTTTTCAGTTTGCGGTCCACGCGGATATGGTTCATAGCATAATAGCCTTCGTTGCTGACGGCGTAAATGCTTTCGCAGCCCAATGCCGCCGCCACGTTGCGGATACCGTAAAAAATAAGGTTTTTGGTACGGTAGCCGTAAAAGGCTTTGGTCAGCCCTTTGATAACCTCCGAGCCGTTGGGAGTTCCCTGCAATGCGCCAATCCACAGCGCCGGTTCGCCGTTTTTGCCGGGCGCCAGCCAGAACATAATCTGGTACAGCGCTTCTTTATCCCACATCAGCACTATCGAAAGGCATCCTTCCTTGCGCTGCCCGGCGTGAAACCATAATTCCAGCGTCAGCGGCTTTTCTTCGTAGCTGTCTTCCCACAGGCGAAGCATTTCGCCATCTGCATAAAGCCTGCGCAGGGCGTCTTCGGTTAACTTGCTTTCCAAAAATTCCACATGCCCTTTTACAAGGCTGATGCGTTCATCATAGGTAGAATTTTTGTAAAAGAACTGCCTTGTCGCCTGCTCCACAAAACTTGTTGTATGGCGCAGCATATCACGGCGCAGCGGCGTTGCCGCAAAGAAATCCAGCAGGCCGCCAATCTGCTCGCTGTGCAGCATGCAGCGGCAACGGAAAACAACGTACCTTTTCCATTCTTTCAAGCGTTTGGTATTGTACAGGCTATGCCCGATATGTTGTAAAATTTCTGTATCCATGTCAGCCTCGCAATTGTTTGATATGTTACATTATACCATATTGCAGGCCTTACTGCCAGTTATGCTTTGTCGCGGTCATACATCGGGCGCAGGCGGTCCTGCATGGGAATCTTGTCGGCAGCTGCCGTTAAAAGTGCCCATTCATACAGCGTACTCTGCGCGCCAACAGGTTCCAGGCGGTTGGTAACGCGGCGGTAAGTGCCGTTGGATTGCATCATGTGCGCGCCGACGTTATCGCGCAGGTACAAATCAAGCACTTTTTTAATACGCTCGATATGCGCCGGCGTTTCAACCGGGAAGAACAGTTCAACGCGGTCGTTAAGGTTACGCGGCATCCAGTCTGCACTGGAGAGGAAAAGCTGTTCCTTGCCGCCTCCCTGGAACCAGAAAATACGGCTGTGTTCCAGCTGCCTGCCGACAATGCTGCGTACGGTAATGTTGTCGCTGATGCCGTCCATGCCAGCGCGCAGGCCGCAGATACCGCGGATGATAAGGTCTATTTTAACGCCCGCCATGGAAGCCTCGTACAGTTTCTGAATAACGGGGTAGTCAATCAGCGAGTTCATTTTGGCAATGATATGCCCGGTACCGCCTTTTTTAACAATGCTGATTTCGTTGTCGATAAGTTCATAAATCTTTTTGCGCAGTCCGAGCGGAGCCATAACCAGTTTGTTCCATACCGGCGGGTCCGAATAACCGGACAGCACATTGAAGAACGCCGAAGCATCGCTGCCAAACTGATCATTGGCCGTCATCAGGCCCATATCGGTATAAAGTTTGGCCGTATTATCGTTGTAGTTGCCTGTGCCAAGGTGTACATAACGCTTAATGCCGTCTGCTTCCTTGCGCACAACCAGAATAATTTTGGCGTGGGTTTTAAGGCCCATCAAACCGTAAATTACGTGGCAGCCTGCTTCTTCAAGCCTGCGTGCCCAGATAATATTGTTTTCTTCATCAAAGCGCGCTTTTAATTCTACCAGTACCGTTACCTGCTTGCCGTTTTCGGCAGCGCGGGCCAGTGCTGCAACTATCGGCGAGTTGCCGCTGACGCGGTAAAGCGTCTGCTTGATGGCAAGTACGTTCGGGTCGTCGGCAGCGTCGCTTACAAATTTAACTACCGGGTCAAAGCTTTCATAGGGGTGGTGCAAAAGCACGTCGCGTTCACGCAGAACTTTAAAGATGTCGCTGTCGTCCGGCAGTTCCAGCGGGCGCTGCGGCACAAATGGCTCATACAGCCAGGGCCACATGCCCGGCAGCGAAGCAAATTTAAAGAAGCAGGTTGCGTCAAGCGGTCCGTTAATTTCATAAACCTCCTGCTCGGTAATGTCCAGATTATCGTGCAGGAATTTTCTGATGCGGCTGTTGGCCTTATTGTAAATTTCCAGCCTTACGGAAGCGCCGCGCGTACGTTTACGCAGGGATTTTTCCACTTCTTTCAGCAGGTTGTCGATATCGTCCTCGTCAAATTCCAAATCGGCGTCGCGCGTAATACGGAACGGCACAACATCCAGAATTTTGCAGCCGCTGTACAAATCGGAGCAATGCTCGTTAATAACGTCTTCCAAAAATACAAAGCTGCGTTTTTCCTCGCTGGGAACTTCCAAAAGGCGCGGCAGTACGGAAGGCACCTGCACGATACCCATGCTGTCTTCGCCTTCCTGGTTGGTAAGTTCTACCGCAAGGTTCAGCGTTTTGTTTGCCAAAAACGGAAACGGGCGCGAGGCGTCAACAGCCATCGGCGTCAGTACCGGGAAAATTTCTTCCTGATAATAAGCCTCCAGCCAGCGGCGGCCTTTTTCGCTCAATTCGCTTACGCGGCAAATGTAAATGCCAGCCTCGCGCAGCTCCTTAACCAGCGAAAGCAGATATTTGTTTAACAGCTTCATCTGGTCATGAGCTGCTTTGCTTATTTCTTCAAGCTGGGCTTTAACGGTAAGCCCTGCCGCGTCGCGTTTGTTAATGCCGTTTTCGTACTGGTCCCACAAGCCTGCCACGCGCACCATAAAAAACTCATCAAGGTTAGACGCAGTAATGGCAACAAATTTCAAGCGTTCCAAAAGCGGCGTGGTTTTTACGCCGGCTTCGCGCAGTACGCGCAGGTTAAATTTTAACCAGCTGAGTTCGCGGTTAAAAAAGTATTCCGGTTTATTAAGATTAATTTTTTCGTTCTTTTCCATTTATCTGTCCACCCGTTCCAAAACTGCCTGTAATCCGTAAACTTCTTCAAAGAAGGATGCCTTAGAAGCAAAAGTCCATTCTTCTATCGTCAAATCTTCAAGGGTAACGGCTTCCACCTTCATTACGCCGTTTTTAACGTTAACGCGGCAGCTTTTGATTTTTTGCTTATAGCTGCGGTCCATTGCATCTGCAAGACGCACCAGCGCAGCTATTTTTGCTACCAGCGGCATAATTTCCTGCGACATTTCTTCCACTTCGGCATGGCGTTTGCCGCTGAACAGCCTGTGCGCATGGTAATAGCTTGCCAGCGCCACTATTTTTTTATCCATTTCGCTGAAGCCTAAAATGTCGCACGACATAATCAGCATATAGCTGTACAGCGAATGGCTGCGCAGCGAAACGTATTTGCCGATATCGTGCAGCAGCGCTGTTGCCTGCAAAAGAATGCGGCTGTGGCTGTCAAGCCCGTGGTGTTTGCCGAGTTTATCGAACATGGCAAGGGCAAGCTTGGCCACCTGGCGCGAATGTGCTTCGTCATACTGGTAACGCTCACCAATGCTGTACAGGAGGCTGAGCTGCTCCTGTTCAAGCTCGTCGGCATAATCTTTGCTGGCTTTCGGTCCGATATGCAAAAGACAGATGCCGTCAATAAAGCGGTCATCCGTAAGGATAATTTCCTGAACCGGCACCAGTGCCAGAAGCTGCTCGTACAGCAAAATTGTCGGCACAACCAGTTCGGCCACATCTTCGTTGATTTTAAACACTTTAATAATCTGCGGCAGGTTCAGCTCATGCACGGTTTTAAACAGCTGCATGAACTGTTCCGTTTTAATGCGGATAACGCCGGCTTTAAATTCAACGCCCATCATCTGCAGCAGAAGTTCCGATTCCGCACCTGTCAGCACAAGATAATGTATCTGCTCGTTTTTCAACGCGTCCCTTACCGCGCCCATCGTACTTGAAAGGTATTCGGCAAGAGCCTGGTTGAACTTCATTGAACTGCGCTGATTGCGGTTAAAGCTTTCCTTAACGCGGATAACGCCGATATTAAGGTTCTGCTGGTAGCGTATAATATTATCTTTTACAAAAGTAATGCCAAGCCCGCCAGAGGAAATATCCATCATCAGCATGCTCTCGTCAACGCCGGTCAGGCCGTCAAGCTTCATGGTGCGGCGTATGGAAGCATACTTGGTATAAATTTCTTCCGGAAGGTCAATAACCGTTACTTTCAAGCCCGTCCTGATATAAATCTGGTCTAACAGGAACACGCGGTTTAAAGCCTCGCGCACTGCGGTTGTTGCCTGCATGCTGTATTCTTCAACTTCGTATTCCGTCATCAGGCGTTTAAAGCCAACCAAAAGCTCGCAAATTTCATTTACCATGCTGAACGGAATGATTTTGTTTTTGAAGGTTTCTTCGCCTAGGCGTACGCGGCGGTTGCATTCCTCCAGAACTTTCATGTTGTTTAAATTGCGGTACTGCACAATCTGCATGCTTATCATCTCAGAGCCGAGATGTATTGCTGCAAAAATTTTATATTGTTTTTTTCTCACATGACCACCTCATTAAAGCATTATATATTAATTCGACACAGCACCCTTAAATCCTTGCCTTTAACAATTTTTTTACAGCGCCTTACCATCCTTTTTACAAATTATGCGTTTTTTTGCAGGATTTTTTACTTTTTCCGGTAAATATATATTTATTATGCGGTTTTACTGAATGTAAAATGACGGGAGGTATGTATTTTGCAGAGGATAGCTATTATAGATATCGGTTCTAACTCAGCGCGCCTTGTTATAACTCATATTTATAAAAACGGTGCCTATAACATGGTATACAACCAGAAAGAAGCCCTGCGCCTGAGCCAGAAAATTGACAAAAACGGCAACCTTACGCAGCAGGCGTTTACAGACACCATTGAAACCATGAAAAGCTTTGCCTATATGTGCAAACTGTACCACGCAGACAGGATTATTGCCGTGGCAACGGCTGCCATCCGCAATGCGGGCAACGGCGCGGAGCTTACGCGCCTCGTACAGCGTGAAACAGATATTAACCTGCACATTATAACGGGCAACACCGAAGCCTATATCAGTTACCTCGGCGTTATCAACACCCTTCCCTACCACAGCGGCATTATTTTCGACCTGGGCGGCGGCAGCACGGAGCTGATTCTGTTTCAGGACCGCAAAATACTGGAATCCGTTTCCGTTCCTATCGGCGCAGTAAACACCACCGCACTTTTTAATACACGCGACACCGTAAGTTCTTCCGTTTACGGCGAGTTGAGCTTCTTTCTGCGCACGCGCCTTGCGGAATACCCCTGGCTGAAACAGCCCAAGCTTCCGCTTATCGGCGTAGGCGGCACGGCGCGTACCATTGGCAAAATGCACCAGCGCGCCACAAAATACCCCACAACAAAAATCCATAACTATAAATTAACGGTGCAGGCCTTCCGCGGCATTTTTAACCGCCTTAAAAACAGCACGCTTGAAGAACGCCGCAAAATATCAGGACTCAGCAGCGACCGCGCCGATATCATCATTGCCGGCGCTGCCATTATTAACGCGCTTTTTGAAGTTACCGGCAGCAAGCAGCTTATAACCAGCGGCTGCGGCCTGCGCGAAGGGCTGTTTTACGATTACTATTCCAAAGAACGCGGCATACCGCTTATTGCCGAAGATATCCTGGCGCGCAGCACGGATAATATTTTAAACCTTTACACGCCCGACCTCACGCACAGCCACCATATTACCAATCTGGCGCTGACCATGTTTGATGCCTGGAAACCGCTGCACGGGCTTGGCAAAAACTGTCGCCGCCTGCTTAAAACGGCAGCGCTGCTGCACGACATAGGCATTACCATTAACTTTTACAGCCACGCGCGCCACAGTGCCTATATGATTCAAAACGCGAAGCTTTTCGGGCTTACGCATAAAGAGCAGCTGCTGGCTTCGGCCGTTGCAGGCTGGCATAATGGTATTTCCAAAAGCTATTTTTCGCGCGACCCGCTGTATATGACCATGCTTACGGAAAACAACTGGCAGACTGTAAGCAGGCTGGCGCTGCTTTTGGCCCTGGCCGAAAGCCTTGATTACACGCAGACCGGTATTTTAAGCATTACACGCGCCGGAATAAATAACGAAGGCGCCTTTTTGGAACTGAAAGAACACGGCAACCCCGTTATTGAACTGCACCAAATACGCGCACATTTAAAATGGTTCTTTAAAACTTTCGGCAAACCGCTGCATTTTAAAGTAACGGAAGATTGAACATAAAAACAAAAAGCAGAAACGCATTTGCGTTTCTGCTTTTTTGTTTGCCTTTTAATTTAAATCGTCGGCCTTGGCATGGATTATTTTTAAGCGGCGGCGGGCAGCGCGCAGGTTTTCCGGCACTTCTTCTTCCGGCATATTGCGCGGCACCGAAGTTGTGCCCGCTTTATCGGCAGTGCTGTAATACCATACTTTATAATCCAGCACATCCATTGTCTGCTGTAATTTTTCCATCTGTTCCTTAACGCTTTCGCGCTGGCGGATAATCATCTGCAAACGTTCTTTAATGGTGCTGTCACCGGCAATAACCATTTCGATAAACCGTTTGATATCTTTAATGCCCATGCCGGTATTTTTTAAACAGTCGATAACAAGCAGCCATTCATAGTCGCTGTCCTTAAACATGCGGATGCCGCTTTCGCTGCGCTCCACAAACGGAAGCAGGCCTTCTTTATCATAGTAGCGCAAAGTGGAAGGCGTGGTGTTTAAAATTTTAGCCATTTCACCGACAGTATAAAACATTTTTTATCACTCCCTTAAAAAGTTCACAATTTTGCCATTGACTTAAAGTGCGCTTTAACTTATACAATTTACTTAAACTTACAAGTTGATTATAGCATATAACCACAAATAAGCAAACATTTTATTTTGGGAGGCATAAAAAATGGATTTTAACATGTATGTTCCGACAAAAATCTTATTTGGCGCAGGCACTTTAAATGAGCTTGGCAAACAGCAGCTGCCCGGCAAAAAAGCCGTTATTATTATTTCCAACGGCAAATCAACCCGTGCCAACGGTTATTTAAGCCGCACCGAAGACCAACTGGCGCAGGCAGGCGTAACCACAAGCGTTTTTGATAAAATTCAGCCCAACCCGCTGAAGGAAACCGTTATAGAAGGCGCGGCCTTTGTTAAAGCGCAGGGCGCGGATTTTATTGTTGCACTGGGCGGCGGCAGTGTTATCGACAGCGCCAAAGCCATTGCCATTATGGCAGCCAATCCCGGCGATTTATGGGATTACATTGCAAGCGGCACCGGCAAAGGGCAGCCCATAAAAAATAAACCGCTGCCAATCGTTGCCATCAGCACCACGGCAGGCACCGGCAGCGAAGCTGACGCCGGCTGCGTCATTACCAACCCAGAAACGAACGAAAAAGTCGGCCTGAAAACACCGGACCTGTTCCCCGTACTGTGCATTGAAGACCCGGAACTGATGAAAAGCGTACCGGCACATTACACTGCTTATCAGGGCTTTGACGCGCTTAGCCACAGCCTTGAAGGTTATATCTCCAAATTCGCCAACCTTATGAGCGATATGTACGCCATCACCGCCATTGAAAACGTCGGCCGCTATCTGGCACGCGCCGTTAAAGACGGCAATGACATTGAAGCAAGAACGCACGTTGCTTTCGGCAATATTCTTTCCGGCACGGTAATGTGCGTAGGCACCACCAGCAGCCAGCATTCGCTGGAACACGCGCTCAGCGCTTACCACCCCAACCTTCCGCACGGCGCAGGGCTGATTATGTTAAGCCGCGCATATTTCGGCAACGTAATTTCCCACCATGCCTGTGATGAACGCTTTATCCGCATGGCAAAAGCCATGGGCATGGAAAACGCCGATAAACCGGAAGACTTTTTAACAGTACTGCAAAAACTTTTGGAAGACTGCGGCGTGGCAGACCTTAAAATGAGCGATTACGGCATTACGCCGGAGGAATTCCCCAAAATGGCAGACAACGCCATGGGCCCGATGGGCGGCCTGTTCGCCTGCGACCGCGTTGCGCTTACCAAAGAAGACGTTATCGGCATCTACCAGAAATCATATAAATAATTTGCTGCATTGCGCAGAAAGAAAGGAGCTTTTATGAACAGGATTTTTAAAACACTGGCGCTTGCCGCCGCAATTACGGCTATGGCAGTTCCCGCCTTTGCGGCAGAAAGCGCGCTGCTGCACCAAACCGTAAAGAGTCCGCAGAAACTGGAAGTAAAATCTGCCGGAAGCGAACATTTTACCGGCGAAGTTGTAACGGCTGCCCTTTACGGGCCGCAGGCACCTTCCAAAAGTTATGCCGCCACTGTTACCTTCAGCCCCGGCGCACGCACTTACTGGCATATCCACGAAATGGGCCAGACCTTAATTGTTACCGAAGGCACCGGCTGGACGCAGGAATGGGGCAAAAAGCCTGTAATGCTTAAACCGGGCGACATTGTGCGCTGCCCGCCTTGCCAAAGGCACCGAAATCCAGACCGCCATCAGCGGCCGCGTTGTAACCAACGAATTTGCGCCAATCATCAACACATTCCTGCGCGAGCATTTGTTTTATGACATTTTTGCACGCGACGTACTTACCTGGCAGCAGCGCGAACTGGCAACCGTAGGCGCGCTGGCAGGCATCGGCAACGTAAACCCGCAGCTTACTTCGCACTTCCGCGCGGCCATGAACACCAGGCTTACACCGGCACAATTACAGGAAGCTGTTAATGTACTGAACGAAACCGTAAGCACCGACACCGGCAGCAACGCACAGGCAGTTTTAAATAATGTTTTGAAATAACGGACGGACATAAACAGATATAAAGAAAGGAACAGCTACCATGAAATTACGCAGAACTTTACTTACCGCAGGCCTTATAATGGCATTAAGCGCAGGCGCAGCTTTTGCAGCCGAACCTGCAAACACTAACCCCTGGGGGCTTGTTTACCGCAATGCCATTACTCAAAACGTAAAAGGGCAGGTAAATATCCACCCAGTAAGCTACAAGCTGAACGGGCTGAAAATTGCCGCCAATGTTTACACCCCGGCAGGCTATGACCCGGCAAAAAAATACCCCGCTATTGTTGTTGCCCACCCCAACGGCGGCGTTAAAGAACAGGTTGCAGGGCTGTACGCCCAGCGCCTTGCCGCACTCGGCTACATCACCATCACGGCTGACGCTGCTTATCAGGGCGCAAGCGCAGGCGAACCGCGCCACACCGACAAGCCCTTCTACCGCACAGAAGACATTCACGGCATGGCCGATTATATTATGACTTACCCCGGCGTTGACCCTGACCGCATGGGCGTGCTCGGCATCTGCGGCGGCGGCGGTTATACGCTTAACGCTGCCAAAAGCGACAAACGCTTTAAAGCAGTTGCAACTTTAAGTATGTTCAACAGCGGCGAAGTAAGGCGCAACGGCTATATTAACAGCGGCCTTGACACCATACAGCAGCGCCTGCACGAAGCAAGCGATGCCCGTGCCGTTGAAATTACCAAAGGTGAATACCCCATCAGCGGCAACGTTGATTTTGACGCACTCAGCGATGAAGATATTGCCAAAATACCTACCGACCTGTACCGCGAAGGCATGATGTACTACGGCCGCACGCACCGTCATCCCAACTCCACCTTTGCCTATACCACCAGCAGCCTGATGGAGCTGATGGCCTGGGGCGCTACCGACCAGCTTGAACTTATCGACCAGCCGCTGCTGTTAATGGCAGGCAGCAAAGCCGATTCCCTGTACATGAGCAAAGAAGCCTACGAAAAAGCTACCGGCACCAGGGATAAAGAACTGTTCCTCGTTGACGGCGCAACACATATCCAGACTTACTATGTGCCCGAATATGTTGACCAGTTTGTTGCCAAATTGCAGGACTTTTACGGCAAACATTTGTAATAAAAAGAAGGTAATACTATGCAGCACAAAACAACCAAAACACTTGCAGCAGCCGTGCTTGCGCTGATGCTGAGCACAAGTGCCTACGCCTTTGAAAAGCCCGTAATGCTTGCAGACCAGGGCAGCTTTTTTGCAGGCGGCAGCGTAGTAACGGCACCCGGCAAATTCGATTACAACAACCCCACCAACCCGCAGGGACAAACCCTGCACGGCGACCACGCCTATGTTTTTTACCAGAAGCCGGTAAATGCCCATAAACTGCCGCTGGTATTTTTACACGGCGCAGGGCAGAGCAAAAAAACATGGGAAACCACTCCGGACGGACGCGACGGTTTTCAGAACATCTTTTTGGAACGCGGCTACGCCACTTACCTTGTAGACCAGCCGCGCCGCGGTGACGCAGGGCAGGCAACCGTTGACGGCACTGTAAACGCCACAACCAATGACCAGTTCTGGTTCAGCAATTTCCGCGTCGGCGACGCGCCGGAATTTTTTAAAGGCGTACAGTTCAGCAAAGACCCGGCAGCGCTTGACCAGTACTACCGCCAGATGACACCCAACACCGCACCGTATGATCAGAGCGTTGTTGTTAATGCTTTAAGCGCAGTTTTTGATAAAACCGGCGACGGCGTGCTCATCACCCATTCTCAGGGCGGCGGACCGGGCTGGCGCATTGCCATTAAAAACCCCAAAGTCCGCGCCGTAATCAGTTACGAGCCGGGCAGCAGCTTTGTGTTCCCCAAAGGCGAAGAACCGGAAGCCATTCCTACATCAAGCCCCTTCGGCCCATTGCAGCCGGAAACCGTAACGCTTAACGAATTTATGCATCTGACCAAAATTCCTATCGTCATTTACTACGGCGACAACATTGCCGAAAACTACACCGACGAGTGGAATAAAGATTCCTGGCGCATCCGCCTGGATACGGCGCATAAATTTGCGGCAGCCATCAACCGCCACGGCGGCGACTGCACCGTTGTCCACCTGCCGGAAATAGGCGTTACCGGCAACACGCACTTTCCCTTCAGCGACCTTAACAACGTACAGATTGCAGACTTAATGCAAAACTGGCTGCACGAAAAAGGCTTGGATAAATAAAAACTTAAAAAGCCCTGCCAACAAGGCAGGGCTTTTATTATTAACTGATACGTTGTTTATTTTTCGGGAACTGCAATAACGTCACAGCCCATGTACGGACGCAGAACTTCAGGAATTACCACGCTGCCGTCAGCCTGCTGGTAGTTTTCCAAAATTGCGCATACGGTACGTCCAACAGCAAGGCCGGAGCCGTTAAGCGTATGTACATATTCCGGCTTGGACTTGGCATCGCGGCGGAAACGGATATTTGCGCGGCGTGCCTGGAAGTCGAGGCAGTTGGAGCAGGAAGAAATTTCGCGGTACATGTTGGCAGCTGGCAGCCATACTTCAAGGTCGTAAGTAGTGGCGCTGCTGAAGCCCAAATCGCCGGTGCAGAGGCGGACTACCCTGTAAGGCAGGCCCAGAAGCTGCAATAAATGCTCGGCATTGTGGGTTAATTTGTCAAGCTCCTCCCAGCTGGTTTCAGGTTTTACAATTTTAACCATTTCTACCTTATTAAACTGGTGCTGGCGGATTAAGCCGCGGGTATCGCGTCCGGCGCTGCCGGCTTCACTGCGGAAGCATGCGCTGTAAGCGGTATAATATTTCGGCAGGTCTTCGCCGTTTAAAATTTCACCGGCGTGGTAGTTGGTTAAAGTAACTTCTGCCGTCGGAATCAGATAGTAGTCCAAACCTTCCAGTTTGAACATATCTTCGGCAAACTTCGGCAGTTGGCCGGTGCCGAACAAAGTATTGCTGTTAGCCATAAACGGCGTAAACATTTCGGTGTAGCCGTGTTCTTTGGTGTTAATATCAAGGAAGAAATTAATTACCGCACGTTCCAGGCGGGAACCAAGGCCTTTGTAGAAGGTAAAACGTGCGCCGGTAACTTTAGCGGCACGGTCAAAATCCAGAATGCCCAGTTTTTCGCCGATATCCCAATGGGCCTGCGGCTCAAAATCAAATTTGCGCGGCTCGCCCCAGCGGCGTACTTCCGGGTTGTCGGAATCATCTTCGCCAACCGGAACATCCGGAGCAGGCATATTAGGAATGGTATATAAAATAGCGTTTAACTGTGCTTCGATATCTTTTAATTTTGCATCGCCTGCGGCAATTTCTTCGCCAAGGGCGCGCACTGCTGCCATTTGCGCGTCAGCATTTTCACCGGCTTTTTTCATGCGGCCGATTTCCTGAGATGCGCTGTTGCGCTGGCTTTTTAATTTTTCAACGCTTAAAATAACTTCGCGGCGCTGTTTGTCCAGCTCCAAAAAAGCGTCTAAATCTATTTTGGAATGGCGCTTTGCCAGTGCTTCTTTTACCGCATCAGGATTTTCCCTGACAAAATTCATGTCTAACATGTACATTCCTCCAAATTTACTTCTTTACTATAATATTTATATTTTATCACAAACACGGGCAATATTAAAGTAAAGCCTGTATAATCAGCAAAAAATCTTATATTTTAATGTTATGATACCTTTGTACTGCACTTAAACTGCTTAATATTAAAATTCTATTTTTCTTGTAAGGCAGCGCCAAATTAATGAATTAAGAGTGCATAATTTTATTTTACAGAGAGCGGAAACAAAAATTTTCAGCGATACCAACTGCATTTTTAAAATTTTTTTCAAAAAACACTTGACGGCGCGCATAAAAGTTAGTATACTATCTCTTGCACAGTTCTAAAACTTGCTTGGCCCATTAGCTCAGTTGGTAGAGCACCTGACTCTTAATCAGGGTGTCGTAGGTTCGAGGCCTACATGGGTCACCATGTGGCCGGTTGGTCAAGCGGTTAAGACACCGCCCTTTCACGGCGGTATCGGGGGTTCGATTCCCCCACCGGTCACCATATGGGCGCTTAGCTCAGCTGGGAGAGCGTCTGCCTTACAAGCAGAATGTCAGCGGTTCGATCCCGTTAGCGCCCACCACTTCTCAATTAAATACGGCCCGGTGGTTCAGTTGGTTAGAATGCCGCCCTGTCACGGCGGAGGTCGTGGGTTCGAGTCCCATCCGGGTCGCCATTATGCCTCGGTAGCTCAGTTGGTAGAGCAAAGGACTGAAAATCCTTGTGTCCACAGTTCGATTCTGTGCTGAGGCACCATAAACCAAAAAATCCTGCTTTTTTAAGCAGGATTTTTTATTTTTCAACACCCGACACTTTGGGCATTCAGCAATTAATTTTACAATAAAAAAACAGGCAGCAGCTTTACCGGTTATCAGCATGCTTCTGCCTGTTTTCTTTAAGCCGCAGTATTCTGCGCACGTTCGCGGCTTTTCATCTGCACCAAATCCATTTTGGTAAGTCCCAAATCAACATTGTCATTCAGTTTGTAATCTATTATTGTTCCTGGCGGGCAGTCAATTTCCCTGCCTTTAAAAAACATTCCCGAAAACGGCACCACAAACCCTATTGCCGTGCCTACCGCCATGTTGGCGTAATTAATGCCGCCTTTAATTTTTACATCCTGCTTAAAGCTGACGGGTTTACCGTTGGCAAGCAGCACATCATCAAGCTTAATGCGTATAACCGCACTCTGGTTAAAAATGCGGCTGCCGTGCGCTTTGCGTATAACACCGCTGAATTTTGTCCCTTTCGGCACAATAACAATATTTTCTACCGCAAGGTCATCCTTCAGTTCAAAATTAACGGTATCGCCTTTTTTATTAACGTTGCTGTCAAGTTTATCAAGCAGTATTAAATTTATAACCGTATCTTCCGGAATATATGCGTTGCCTGCTTCCACATCTTCTATTTCATCCGCAAAAGCGGCGGAAGAAAGTGCAAAAAGCATTAAGCACACAACTGCCAGCACAGATAAAAACTTTTTCATAATCACCGCTCCGTTACCTGTTTTGCATCAGCCTGTTGGCGTAATTACGCATTTGCTCGTTGGCCTTTTTGGTAAAACCGGCAGGCGGCAGTGCAAAGGCGGTTTCTGCATCTACAGTTTCGCTCATTTCCACCACGGTAAAGCGCGGCAGGGTATTTACTTCGTAGCCTTTCCAGTCGGCAGTGCCTTTGGCAAAGTAAAAGAACATTACGCGTTCGCCCTGCGTCATCTGGTCATAATCATAGCCTGTAAGGTTGTCGTTGCCGCTCTGCGGGCGTTCGTTAAACCAGTTTACCAGAGTTTCCGCAAACGGCAGGCTCATTCCCGGCAAAGCCGGAAGTTCATCATAAGTTTTATTAACGTAATCTATAAAATACCAGCGTCCGCCTTTGGCGAAGCTGCAGTAATCGCGCACAACTTTGCCCTCGCCGTCCGTTGTTACGCTGCGCTCGGCATTAATGCCGTTCATTTCATTATATTCCGTGCGGATGTAATGCACTTTCTGCGCCGCCGTCAGCTTGGCGTAGGCATCGGGCTCAAGCACTTCTTTCATATCAATGGTCTGTTCAACAATAAGATGCACCGGATGCTTATCGCTGTTTAAAGCGCCGCCCAAAAGCTCGATTGTGCGCTGCCCCGGCCCGAATTCCGCCGCCATAACGCACGCCGCATTAAAAAGCATCAAAGTAAAAACCGCCGTAAGGCTTAACAAAAATTTTCTCATTGCTTTCACCTCATTTGTAAGATAATTTAATTATAACATATTAAATAAGAAAATTACCGCCTGCAGCCCGCAGTTCTTTTGTAAATTTACTTTGGGCATTATCTGAATTTTTAAATATTTTTTACAAAAAGCATAGCATTATTGAATTAGTGTATACTTTTTCCTTGCTATTATGGCATTATATGGTATAATTAATTTTATAAAGCGAAGTAACGGCATGGCTTCATCATTACTTTGCAAAATAAAAAAGAAAAGAGGTATCTCACATGACTGACGAAAAAAAGAAAGTTGATGTGAAGGAAACAGCCGATTCCATCATCCGTGAAACCAAGGCTAAATCCAATAACAGCCAGTTTGTTTTGTGGTTTGCGGCACTGATTCTCGGCGCTGTTTTAGGCTGGATGGGCATTCCGGCGCTGAACGAATTCTTTAATTTCGTAGCAACCGTATTTACCCGCCTGTTCCAGTTCATTGCAGTTCCTACTATCGCGCTGGCGGTTATCACCACGCTGGCAGCTCTTGGCGGCAACAAAGAAACCGGTATTATTTTTGCACACGCTGTTGTGTATACCTTACTTACTACATTTTTAGCCGCCTTTATCGGCCTTGGCCTGTACCTGTACATTGCCCCGGATAACCTGCCGGCAGAAATTGTTAACGCAGGCTCCGACGTTGTTAAAGGCCAGAGCGTAGCAGCACTCAGCTACTATGACCACATTCTCGGCGTTATTCCTAACAACGTACTGGCTCCGTTCCTTTCCGGCAACGTACTTTCCGTTATGCTTATTGCTGCTGCCGTTGGTCTGGCACTGGCTTTCATGCCGAAAACCGAAAACCGCGAAGCACTCCTTAAAATCATTCAGGGCGTTCAGGAACTGGCATTCACCCTTATCCGTGCTATCCTTTACGTTCTGCCGATTGGTATCGTTGCTTTCGCAGGCCAGCTTTCCGCACAGATTGAAGCAGGCGTAATCGTTGGCGCACTGGGCAAATACACCGCAGTTGTAATGCTCGGCAACGCTATTCAGTTCTTCATCGTTCTGCCGATTATCCTCGTAATCCGCGGCCTTAACCCGATTTACGTTATGCGCCAGATGGGCCAGGCAATCGCTGTTGCACTCTTTACCAAGAGCTCTGCCGGCACCCTGCCTGTAACCCTGGCATGCTCCGAACAGAACCTGAAATGCAACCCGAAGGTTTCCCGCTTCGTACTGCCTATCTGCACCACCATCAACATGAACGGCTGCGCAGCTTTCATTCTGGTAACTTCCCTGTTCATTATGCAGAATGCCGGTTTTGAACTGACCATGACCACCATGCTGACCTGGGTATGCATTGCAGTTCTTGCTGCAGTAGGCAACGCAGGCGTACCGATGGGCTGCTACTTCCTGACCCTCTCTCTGATGGCAGGCATTGGCGCACCGATTGGCTTAATGGGTATTATCCTTCCGATTTACACCATTATCGACATGATCGAAACCGCTGAAAACGTATGGTCTGACGCTTGCGTATGCGCAATGGTTGACCATGACCTTAAAGGCAAACTTTCCGACGACGGTGAAATTCCCGCCGCTCTGTAATAAGCCTTAAAGCCTTACAAAAATTAACACCCGTGCTGTAAAGCGCGGGTGTTTTTATTATGTGCTGCCATAAAAAAACAGAAAGCTAATTGCAGCACCCAACAGAAAATTAAAAATCCATGCCGTACAACTCTTTAAAAGCATCTTTTCCAACAGCAAAATTAAAATCTGCCACAGCTGCCCAATACAGCACAAAAGCCAGAAGCAAATGCCTCTGGCTTTTTGAATTCACTTATTTTTAATTTTCAGCGCTTACAAAATCCTTAAAAATGCCAAGGATTTTTTCCACATCGTCCATGTAAATTTCGCCGATATTGCCAAGGCGGAAGGTTTCCGCATCGGTAAGTTTGCCCGGGTAAATTACATAACCGTGGTCTTTTAAATAAGCGTACATTTTTGCAAAGGTAAATTTGCAGTTTTCGGGGTAGAAGAAAGTTGTAATAATCGGCCCCTGATGTGCTTCGTCGATATAGGCTTTAAAGCCAAGCTCTTCCATACCTTTGCGCAAAGCCCTGTTGGTTGCGGTATAGCGTGCATTCCTTGCGGTAATGCCGCCTTCTGCTGCCAGTTCTTTAAGCGCCTGGCTGAAAGCCGCCACAACATGGGTAGGAGAAGTAAAACGCCATTTGCCGCCGTCTTTTTCCATAGTTTCCCACTGGGCATATAAATCAAGCGAAAGGCTGCGGGCAATGCCTTTGGTTTGTTTTAAATCGCCAGTTTTGGCAATAATAAAGCTGAAGCCGGGCACGCCCTGAATGCATTTGTTGGCGCTGCTTACAAGATAGGTAATGCCAAGCTCCGGCACGTTAATATCAACGCCGCCAAAGCTGCTCATGGCGTCTACAATAAATTTTTTGTTATATTTTTTGGCAAGTTCGCCGATAGCGGCAATGTTGTTCAAAAGGCCGCTGGTGGTTTCGCTGTGTACCATGGAAATATGGGTAATGCTGCCGTCGGATTTTAAAACATCCTCCACAATGGCCGGGTCGGGCACGTGCGCATAATCTTCTTCGTAAACCACGTACTTAATGCCGTGGTAATCACACATTTCCACCATGCGTTTGCTGTATGCGCCGTTTTGCAAAACCAGCACTTTATCCGTACTGGAAATTACACTTGAAAGTACGCTTTCAACACCAAAGGTCCCGCTGCCCTGCATCAGCACGGTAGTGTAATCGCCGTTATCTGCATGGGCAAGTTTTAAAAGGCCGGTGCGTATTTCCTGCGTCATGTTTTTATAATCTTCATCCCAGGTGCAGCGGTCAATCTGCATAGCTTCCTTAACGGTTTCCGTAGTCGTTAAAGGGCCTGGAGTTAAAAGTTTATAAGTATTTTTATCCATTTATGTCACCTGATTTATTTTTTAATAAGGTCCTGATGTTTTTGCAAAAGTTCTACGGTTAAAGGCTCTTTGTAAACTTTCGGATTAGCCGGTTTGTTGGCGTCGTCAACCTTTTCGCCTTCAAACAATGCTACCGGGTAAATTTTCAAAAGTTCCGGGCGGGCATTTTTAAGAATGCATTCGGCAATTTTTTTAGCCTGTTCGTTTTCGGCGGCATTTTTATCAATAACAGCAACGGATTCAGTCAGCATAAAGTTTCCTTCAACAGGGTCTACATAATCAACCGGCAGGCCTTTGGCTTTATCGGCAACAGCCTGATGGCGCAGGCCGAAGCCTACTGCAACTTCACCGGCACGGATTTTTTTCAGCGGGCCGGAGCCGGATTTTTCCAGATGCGGCATAGCGTTGGCTTCGATTTGTTTCATGATTTTGGCGCCTTCTTCGTCACCGTATTCGTTAAGCACAGCCTGGGTCATCAGCCATGCGGTGGAAGAACCGGTAATATCAGGTACGGAAATATGGCCTTTATACATCGGGTCTGCCAAATCTTTAATGGCTTTCGGCATCGGCAGGTTGGCTTTTTTAAGTTCTTCGGTGTTTACAAACAGGGCGCCGCAGTTGCCAAGCACAGGCACATAAAAGTTGGGGTGTTCTGCCAGCGGTTTGGCTGCGTCTTTAATTTCAAGGAACATCGAGTGCTGTTTCTGGTCACTGTCTAAATAATAGCTGGTCATGGTTACAACATTGGCTTCAATGTTTTTTCCTTCGGCAGCAAGTTTACCGCCAAGTTCGGAAGTGCCGAAAGACTGCATGATATATTTTCCTTCAAAACCGTTTTTATCAAGTGCGTTTTTCATTGCGGTCTGCGCTTCTTCATCGGAATTGGTGTAAATTACGGTTTGTTTTACTGCGGCTGCGTCCTTGCCGCCTTCACTTCCGCCGCATCCGGTGATACCTGCTGCCAGGCAGCCAATCATCAGTGCTGTGGTTAACAACTTAGCAAAATTTTTCATTGGGATTCTCCTTTGCTTTGAATAAATTTTTAATTTTTTTATAAAGAGGAATTTCCTCCTGTTCAGCAAGTTTGTCGAAGAAGGTTTTAGCCACCACGTTGGTAAAGAAAATCAGGAGTGACAATACAAACACTGCGTCAAATTTTTCAAAATATTGCAGCTCCTTAATTTTGGTGGTAATAACCATTGTCCGCGCACCTGCCAGAAAAACAATGGCGCTGATTGTTACCATGGCGTTAACGAAAAAGTAGCTCAGCATCTGGCAAATGGTTGCCCTTGAATTGGGTATTACTACTTTAATTACCGTTTTAAGCCAGGTATCGCCCATTAAAAGGCCCGTGGTTTCCCACGATTCATTCATTTTGGAAAGCGAAGATTTAATCATTAAATACGGCGTGGTGAAAAAGTGCAGGATGTTGGCAATTATTAAAATTGCAAACGTGCTTTGCAGCGGCGTACCCGAAAAGATAAAGATGAATGCAACGCCAAGCACCATGCCCGGCACCGTATTGGTTACCATGGCAATAACGTCCATAATAATTTTGCAGTATTTGTTAAGGTCGCTGCGCGCATTAACCATGGCTGCCGCGTAGCACAGCACCGTGCCTGCCACCGCCGTAATGCCAGCCACCATTAAGGAGTTTACGTAAACATCCACCAGCGAATTATCGCTGAGCACGCGTTTTAAGGTGTCAAGCGTAAACACCGGCTGGTACGGCCAGCTTTTTACAAACGGCACAATGAACATAATGGCAAAAACCGAAACAAACAGCAGTGCAACCGCTGCAAAAAACAAGCCGAAAGCACCGTCGCGCATAAAGGAGCGCTGCACCTCATAACGGCTGATTTTGTTATAGCGGAAATTGAATTTTTCCATATAGCGGAGCAGCATAACGCTGATAACAGAAGGCACCAGCATTGCCATTGCTATAACACTGCCGCGTTCAAAATCAGGCAGGGCGCCCATCATTTTCATATACAGCTCAACGGCAATCATATTGTATTCGCCGCCGATGGATACCGGAATGCCGAAATCCGTAAAGCTGAGGAAAAACGATAAAATGAACGCCGCCATCAGGCTGCCCAAAAGCGGGCGCACACTCGTCATCCACAAAGTGCGCAGCGGGCTGTCGCCCATAATTTTCGATACCGTAATAAAGTTCTTGTCGATATAAAAGAACGCATTATACAGCACCAAAAACGCCGGCGGCAGGGTATAAACAATAAACGAAATCAAAAGCCCCCAGAAGCCGTAAATCGGAAACAGCTGCTCACCGACAAGTTTTGTTATCAGCCCCTGCTTGCCGAAAGAGTAAATAACGGCAAAGCCGTAGGTAATGGAAGGCAGGAACATCGGCATCATAACCACAAGCTGCAAGCCTTCTTTTATTTTGCCCGGTATGCGCGTTAAATGCAGCCCGTAAGCCAGTATAAACGCCGCAGCCGTGGTAATGGCAGCTTCCAGGGCCGATATTGCAAAGCTGTTGCGGAACGCCGTTAAAAAGGCATCGTCAGTTAAAATGGCGGCATAATTGCCAAGGCCTGTGCCGCTGCCTGTCTGTAAGGATTTGTATGCCAGGTTTGCCAGCGGCAGCCCCAAAAAGAAAGCAAACGCAATGCTTACAAACAAAAAACAAAATTTTAATTCAAAACTTTTTCTGTTCATCTTGCAACTCCGGCAAAAGCACAAGGTTCGCCAAACAGGCGGAAAATATTATCGCGCTTAATGCGCAGCTGCGACAAAATAAATTTTTCCACAAACTGAGTGCGCGGCTGGGTAACAATTACATGCGGCTGGTCGAACTGGGAAATCTGCCCTTCGTTGATAATCAGCACCTTGTCGGAAAGCGTCAGCGCTTCTTCCGGGTCGTGCGTAACAATGATGGTGGTTAAATGATACTGCTTGGCTATAAGCTGAATACGCTCTTTGATGGATTCTTTAATAACGCCGTCCAGCGCGCTTAAAGGCTCGTCCAAAAGCAGGATTTTCGGTTTCATAACCAGCGTGCGCGCCAGGGCAACCCTTTGCTTCTGCCCGCCGCTCAGCTGGTCAATGCGTTTGTTTAAATGCTCTTTTAAGCCCAGCAGGCTGATAAGTTCCTGTACTTCTTCAGCACTGGAAATGCCCGGTTTGTTGCGCAGGCCGTAAACGATATTTTCGTAGGCGTTCAGATTCGGAAACAATGCATAATCCTGAAATACAATGTTAAAGCCGCGGTCTTTCATCGGCACGTTGGTTAAGTCTTTGCCGTCAAAAATAATCTGCCCGCCGTCAATTTCAGTAAGCCCCAAAATTGCGTTCAAAAGCGTTGTTTTGCCGCTGCCGGAAGGCCCCAGAATAGAAACTATCTCGCCGTCATTAATATCCAGCGAAATACTGTCGAGAATGACTTTGCCGTCATACGATTTGCGGATATTTTTTAATTGCAGCATTTTTATTCCTCCATAACTCATTAAAACTGCTCATATTTGCGTCTTTTTTCCTATTTTAACCAGCCATTTTGCGCCCCGCAAGCGTATTTACCGCCTTTTAACCCTACTTTGCCCAAGTTTTACATTACTAACTCAAGCAAAACAATTTCTTAATGATGTTAACCGGAAACAAAAATATTGCCGTAAAAAGCCGCAAAAAAAAGCAGGCAGTGCTTTAAACACTGTCTGCTTTATGCTGTAAACAGCAAATTTTTAATTATACGTTGAAACGGAATTCCACAACGTCGCCGTCCTGCATTACATAATCCTTGCCTTCAAGGCGTACAAGGCCTTTATCACGCGCTGCCGCTTTGCTGCCGCACGCTACAAGGTCATCATAAGATACAATCTCTGCACGGATAAAGCCGCGTTCAAAATCGCTGTGAATTTTACCGGCTGCCTGAGGTGCTTTGGTGCCGCGTTTAATGGTCCAGGCACGGCTTTCGGTTTCACCGGCGGTTAAATAGGTCATCAAGCCCAACAGTTTAAAACCGGCTTTAATCAGGCGGTCAAGGCCTGCTTCTTCAAGCCCTGCCATTTCCAGAAATTCTTTGGCTTCGTCCTCCGGCAGTTCGGCAATTTCCGATTCCATCTTGGCGGAAACAACAATCGTTTCGGCGCCTTCTTCTTCGGCATATTTCATAACAGCCTGTACATGCGGGTTGTTTTCCGGCGCTGCAACTTCATCTTCGGCAACATTGGCAACATACAGCACCGGTTTCATAGTTAAAAGGTGCAGCTCTGTCAAAAATTCCTTTTCTTCATCGGTCAGCCCAAGGCGGCGTGCCGGAACGGCTTCGCCAAGGCCCTCCATAACCTTATCGAGAACGGCTTTTTCCACCGGCACTTTTTTATCGCCGGTTTTTAACAACTTAACAAGGCGTTCCTGGCGTTTTTCCACGGTTTCCATATCGGCAAGGCACAATTCGGTATTGATGATTTCAATATCGCGCAGCGGGTTAATGCTGCCTTCCACGTGCGTAATATTGCCGTCTTCAAAGCAGCGCACAACCTGCGCAACGGCGTCAACCTCGCGGATATGCGCAAGGAATTTATTGCCGAGGCCTTCGCCTTTGGACGCGCCTTTTACAAGCCCTGCGATATCGACAAAGCGCATGGCGGCAGGCACGATTTTTTTGGATTTGAACATTTCGCCCAGCACTTTAAGGCGCGCATCAGGCACATCTACAACGCCCACATTCGGCTCTATGGTGCAGAAAGGATAGTTGGCAGCTTCTGCCCCTGCTTTGGTAATAGCATTAAACAGCGTGCTTTTGCCTACGTTAGGCAGGCCTACAATACCTACTTCTAAATTTGTACTCACATTTATCGCTCCTTAGGTTTTACATTTCACTATCTTAATATTGTACAATAACTGGCGGCAAAAAGCAAAATTAATGATTGATTAACATTTTAAAATTTATTTTTACTACTCGCTATCAGTTTATCAAAATCAGATACTATCTTTTGTGTTTTATTAAATTCGTTATATTCGGCGGCAGCTTTTTCTTCCGCTTGTCGGCGTGATATTCTGCCGTTATCTTTTAATATCTTATATCTGCGGAATGCTAAAAACTCGTTAACGCTGGCGGCAAATTCTTCCATGGTAAAAGTGTTTTCACGTTCTACCAAATCTTCTATGTAATCAAAATAACCTGTAATAGCGCGTTCCAAACGGCGTATTTGTTCTTCCGGCAGATAGTTCTTGGCAACGGTAACATCACTTTTTAAAATGCGCCCGTCCGGAGCATATTTCCACGTCGTCAAACCCATATTTTCTTTGGTGTGGTCGGCGTTGTTATATACAATTTCTGCCGCCGTCTGCCCGGCAATAGCGTAATGAAATTTATTCTGCACCATAGCGTAGAACTGGCGCGTAGTCTGAGACTTGGGGTCGTAATCAATACTGCACTCGGCAAAAATATCCGTAATCTGCTGCCAAATCCTTCTTTCGCTGGCACGAATAGAACGGATGCGTTCCAGCAATTCGCGGAAGTAATCTTTGCCGAAAACCGTATTACCCTGTTTTAAACGCTCGTCATCAAGCACAAAACCCTTTTGAATATATTCTTTTAAAATAGCGGTTGCCCATATACGAAATTTAGTTGCCTTTTGCGAATTTACACGGTAACCAACGGAAATAATGGCATCAAGATTGTAAAACTCCACATTGCGTTTTACTAATCTTTCTCCTTCTTTTTGAACTTGTTCCATTTTGGAACAAGTTGCCTTTTTAGAAAGTTCTCCTTCATCAAAAATATTTTTTAAATGTTTAGTTATAGCTTGAGAATTTACGTCAAACAGCTCCGCCATTGCTTTTTGCGTCAGCCATAGAGTTTCATCCTTAACAATTACGTTTACTTTTATATTTTCATCCGGTGTGTTATACAGCAAAAACTGAATTTCGTTCATAATAACCTCTAAACTTTTTTTATTTATTATACCATATCCGCACGCCGTAAAATTTTAGAGTAGACAAAAAAATTACCCGCAGGGCTCTGCCTGCGGGTTTAAAATTAAAGCAATTCAACGGATTTTATTTTTAATGAAAATGAACAGTCTTTCAATGGAATAGGCAAAGGCAAACACCAGCACAATTGCCACGCCTGCCGTGCCGTATTCATAGCCCTGTATGCTGCGCGCAATGATAAAACCAATGCCGCCCGCGCCAATCATGCCCAAAATGGCACATTCCGAAAAGTTTATTTCAAAGCGCATGGCAATCCACGCTACCAGCTGCGAAAGTGCCGCAGGCAGCACGGCGTTAAAGAATACGCCTATTCTGCCAACGCCGGTTGCCTCCAGCGCTTCGATAGTTTCCTGCGGGATGCTTTCAAAGCTCTGTGCGAAAGCACGGGTAAAAAACGCCGTTGTATGCACGCACAAACCGGCAATACCGGCGGCAGGCCCCATACCGAGGCACACCATCATTAAAAGCACCCATACCGGCGTCGGCACGGCACGCAAAAAGGTAAACCATGACTGCACCAGTACCGACAGCCAGCGCATACGGAAAATATTTTCTGCCGCAAACATGCCAAAAAACAAACCTAAAATAACACTGTACAATGTGGAAAGCACCGTAATGGAAAGCGTTTCCCACATCGCCGCGGCAATTAAATCCATATATTTAAAATCGAACTGTGCCAGGCGGTAAAATATACTGCCCATATCCGGCACACGGCCGGCAAGCTTTATCCAGTCAACGTCAAGATATAAAAGGCTGAGCACGCACAATGCGGCTGTACTTCCTAAAAATACGGGTATGGCTTTATTTTGGTAAGCACATTCTGTTTTAATTTTATGGTTAAACCCATAACGGACAGCAACCGTGCTTTGCGCTGATGGCTCTTTCATTGTTCCAGTTCCTTTCTTATTTTGCCGGTAATTCTGTCAACCAAAATTACAACCGCCGCTATAATTAAAATAACGGTAAAGGCCATGTGGTAATTAAACGATTTGATGTACGAAAACAGCACCATGCCGACACCGCCGCCGCCAACCATGCCTACAATGGTTGACGCCCTGACGTTAACCTCGATGCAGTACAAAAACCACGCCAGAAAACCGCTGATGCACGAAGGCACGATGCCGTGCGCCACGCGCTGCCAGAAACCTGCGCCGACCGCTTCCAGACTTTCAAGGCAGTCTACCGAAATATCTTCCATTGTTTCTGTAAACGCCCTTACCATAAAGGCAAAGCTGGTTATTAAAAGCGCCGCAAAACCAACGCCCGTGCCTATGCCGAGTGAGGAAAACAGTATAAATGCCCAGACAAGCGCCGGTATATTGCGCAAAAAGGTAGCAAAGCCGCGCACAAATTTGGCGCATTTGGGAAACGGCGATACCAGTTCGCTCGCAAAAAGCGCCGTAAAAAACGCCAGTATTCCGGCAATAGTGGTTGAAGAAATTGCCATGGCAATGGTTACGCCCACGCTGTCCAGAATATTGTACATTCTTATATCCGTCGGAAACTGCGGCGGAAAGAAATCTTCTGAAAGGAAAATCCAGAACTGGTCGAGATTGGCAAATACCGCCAGAGGCGAAAACTCCGTAAAGAAGCTGCATACAGCGTACAACAGCACAATAACCACAAAAAAGATGTTGTATATTCTTTTTTCAGCAGGCGGCATAACTGATATGCTGTTCTTCACTTTCTGCCCCTCCTATTAAATTGGCACTGCTTGTGCCGTATATTTTTTCCACAACCTCGTCCGTTAATTCTTCCGGTTTTCCGTCAAACACAATCGTGCCTTTGGATAAACCGATAATGCGGGTAGAATATTTTTTGGCAACCTCAAGCTGATGTAAATTTACAATACAGGTTATCTGCCGCTCTTTAACAAGCCCTGCCAGAATATCCATGATGTTTTTGGCGCTGGAAGGGTCAAGCGAGGCAATCGGTTCATCGGCCAGCATAATTTTGGGGCGCTGCATAATTGCCCGGGCAATACCTACGCGCTGTTTCTGCCCGCCGGATAAATCGGCCGCACGGTTATAGCAGAATGCGCCCAGCCCCATTTCTTCAAGCAGGCCGATGGCACGCAGCTTTTCTTCTTCGGGGTAAATTCCCAAAATGCCTTTAATGCCGTCAAGATAACCTAAATAACCATGCAGCACGTTTTGCAATACGGAAAGACGGTATACAAGGTTATAGTTCTGGAAAATCATGCCAACCTTGCGGCGTACCGCGCGCAGCTTTTTGCCGCCGATACCGGTAATATCTTCACCGTCCAGAAAAATTTCTCCGTCCGAAACATCAATCAGCCTGTTTACCGTACGCAGCAATGTGCTTTTGCCGCTGCCGCTGGGGCCAATTACCGATACAAACTCCCCTGCGGCAATTTCCAAAGAAATATTATGCAGCGCATGCACGTTATTATTATAGTATTTATTTACATTTACAAATTTCAAAACAGGTTCCATAAAACATTCTCCCGCCATCAGGCTAAAACCTATTAATGAGTATTAATATTTTTGTTAAGTTCTACAATCGGCTGGTAATCTTCCATGCTGCATTCCACAAAACGGGCATCGGCTTTTTTGATTACCTTGTCAAAATAATCTTTATTGTTGTATTCAACCAGGAATTTGGTTAAGGTTTTCTTCAAATCTTCATTAACAGTTTTGCTTACAACCATAGCTTCTGCCGGAATGGCTGCCGAAGAATGAACAACTTTAACGGCGTTTTCATCGGCGTTGCCGTTTTTAAATTCGCTTGCCATAATCTGGTCGGAAATAGGCACAATGTCCACATCGCCTTTAATTACGGCCTGCAGGCCTGCCTGATGCTTGCCGGAGAAACTTACGGCTTCAAAAAATTCGCCGTTGGTATGGATTTTTTCATTGGTTAAATGTAAATCCGGAAATGCTTTCATAATTTCGGAAGTCGGCACCAGATTGCCGGAAGTGGAATCCGGGTCAACAAAGGCAATAGTTTTGCCCTTAAAATCTTTAATGCTGTTGATTTCGTTGTTATCCTTTTGGGTAACAAATACGGAATGGTAAACAGCCTGCGCTTTATCGCCGTTAGGGGCTTTCATAACAATAGGTGTTACGCCTGCGCGTTCAGAGCCCATGGCAACTGCCAAAGCGCCCATATATGCCATATCGGCCTTGCCGGTGCGCAGCGCTTCAATAATGGCTGTATAATCACTTGCCTGAATTTCCTTAACTTCCATGTTAATTACTTTGCCAAGGTCTTTGGCAAGAGTGCTTCTGGCATCGGTGCTGTCCGTTGTGGATTCATTCGGCGCATAAGCGATGGTAAAAGTTTTCTTTTCGGCCTGCTGGCTGTTGCCGCCGCAGCCTGCTGCAAAACTGCCAAAAGCTACCATGGCAGATAATAAAACACATGCGATACTCTTTTTCATAATTTAAATCCCCCTTGTTAAAATACGCTTCTTAAAATTTCTTCAACATTAACGGCAGTAAGCTCGGCCGGGTTGTTATCGGCGCGGCCTTTGGTCATACTGTGGGCAACAAGTTCTTCAAAGTCGCTTTCGTTAGCGCCCCACTGGCTTAATTTAGCCGGGCTGCCGGATTTTTCAAGAATAGCGGTAACTTTTTCCGAAAGCTCGCTGACATTTTCAACACCAAAAGCACCAAACAGTTCTTTTCTGTTTTTAATGTAAGGCTGGTTTAAACGCATAACCGGTGCCAAAAGCATGCTTACCGCAACGCCGTGCGGAATATGGTATTTCATTGTCAGCGGGTAAGAAATGGAATGGCAGGCCGTAGTGCGCGTATTGCTGAATGCCAGCCCGGCCAGCATACTGCCCTGCGCCATGGCGTCGTGCGCTTCTTCCTTGCCGCACAAAAGCCCGTCGATATTTTCCATAATAATTTTAATGGCAGCAAGCGCCGCCGCGCGCGATACAGTGTTGCCCGCCTTGGCCCAGTAACTTTCCGCCGCGTGGCATACTGCGTCCAGCGCAGAAGAAACTGCCAGCTTAACCGGCATGGAAGATGCCAGCACAGGGTCGATAACAGCTGCGTAAGCGTAATTGTCCTGCGTATCTACGGAATATTTTTTGTTGTGCTCGGAATCCCACACAGTGGCCCAGCAGGTTACTTCGCTGCCGGTGCCTGCCGTTGTCGGAACGCCAATCCACTTGCAGTGCGGTTTGCTGTAAGTTTTTGCGGCAATCATATTGCGCATGGTTTCCAGCGAATCCACCGGTTTGGCATACAGGCAGCACAGTGATTTGCCTACATCCAGCACACTGCCGCCGCCGACGGCAATAACCAGTTCATAATTTTCGTTTTTGGTTTCATTATAAATTTCATATAACTGAAACATTTCCGGGTTAGACCAGGCAAAGGTTTTTATTGTTAAAATATCTGCAAAAGCGGCTGCCGTTTCTTTTATGTAACGGTTTTCAAGCACGCTTTTATCCCAGATAAGCAGCAAAATTTTTTTGGGGTTCAAACCGTTTACCAGCTGCGGCAATACCGAAAGGCTGCCAACTCCCTGATAAGTTCTTACCGGATTATAATAAGTATTCAACAAAAAGCCCTCCCTGTTATAAGCTTTCGTTAATTTTAGCAATAACTTCCGGCAGTTCTGTAATGTCTTCAATTACATAATCTGCACCGGCATGCAGATAAATTTTTCTTGCTTTTTCGTGCAGTTCTTTTTTAGCCTGTTCATCAAGAGCATTATATTCAGCTTCGTTAAGGCCAACCACGTTAGAGCCTTTAATAATGCCCACGGACCATGCTCCTGCATTTTTGCCTTCCAAAATATCCATAACAGTATCACCGGCTTTTACAACCAGCTTGGGCGGATAAACATTTAACTGGCGCATGCATTCAAACAGCATAAAAGGAGTTGGGCGGCTGTATTCGGTAACATCAGGAGTTACGCAGCAGTCAGGCTCGTAGCCCTGTTCTTTGGCTACCGGCAGTACATACTGCATCATTTCGCTGGTGTAACCGGTGGTAGAGCCGATTTTTAAGCCCATTTCCCTTAATTTTTCCACGGTTTCCCTTACGCCGGGAATGAGTTTGCTGTATTCGGCAACAACGGTGCGCAGGTTGCCTTCAAAGCACTGGTAAACATCTTCAATATCATCTTCGTTCCAACTGCGGCTGTAAGCATCTTCCCAAAGCTTCTGGCCTTTTTCGGTGGAAAGCATGGTTTTAATATGGGCTTTTTTCTCCATTCCCATCGGCGCGTTAATTTCAGCTTTGGTAAATACCAGCCCTTTCTGACGGAAAGTTCTGTCAAAAACATCTACCGGCGCCTGAGAACCAAAATCAGTAGTAGTACCTGCCCAGTCGAATACTACCATTTTAATTTGCTGCTTTTCTGTCATGATAATTCTCCTTTGCTGTTTTTTGCTTTTTTATATTTTATATTTGCTGTTTTCTACGGCTTTATCTTATCGCACTTAACATTCCTAAACAAGCAAATACAGTTAAAGTTATTTTTAAATCTGCGTAAAATAAAAAACGCAGCCGGCAGGCTTTTAACCTGTCAGCTGCGGTAATTTTTTATTATTTTATTCAATGCAAATGCCGGCGCGGCGGTAAAGCTCCCGCACTTCCGGTTTTATGCTGTCCATAACAAGCAGGTCTATCATGCTGTTATCCATAATTACCTTTTTGGAGCGGCGCCCTAATTTGCTGCTGTCCATAACGGCAATTACTTTGGAGGAATTTCTTGCCATCAGCTGCATAACGCCTATTTCCGCAAAACGGAAATCTGTAAAACCTGCTTCCGCATCGACGCTGTTAATGGACAAAAAGCAAATATCGGGATAATACATGCCAAGTTCTCTTTCGCAGATGCTGCCGTAAGTGGAGTGCTCCAGACTGTCCAAATCACCGCCCAGCACAATCGTGCGCAGCGACTGGTTCTGCATCAGCACCATGGCCGCCGAAACATTGTTGGTTACTATGGTTAAATCCGTAAAACGCTTAATTAATTCCTGCGCCAGAATAACATTGGTTGTGCCGGAGTTTAAGGCAATCACGCTGCCCGGGCGCAAATGTTCCAGCGCTTTAAGCGCCGCCCGGCGTTTTTCTTCAATATGGATGATTTCACGCCCGCTGAAATTACTGAAGGCCAGCATATAATCCGGCAGGCTTGCGCCGCCGTGCACGCATTTAAGCTGCCCCTGTTCTTCCAGTGCTTTTAAATCGCGGCGCACGGTATCTACCGATACGTTTAAGCTTTTGGCTATTTCTGTTACTTTAACCGTACTTTTAAGCTGTAACTGCTGCAAAATAAATGCAGCCCTGTCATTATAAAGCATTTCTTTTACTCCTGCATTAATAAACTATGTATTTTATTATATACGAATTGGCGCATAAACGAAACGGCACGTTGCTGTTAAATTTATGTAAAAGCAGCGGCTTAAAAATGGGCAAAAAAAAAGCCCTTACGAGAAGGGCCAAATGAGGGGCTATTTGATGATTTAAGTATACCATTTTTAACGCCAATTAGCAAGTGGTAATTAAAAAAACTTTAAAATTTTGTGACTTATGAAACAGTTTTTTGTTATTTATAGTCTTTGCCGACATAAACAATACCGTCATAATCGGCGCCGTCCTTGCGGCTGATGCTCATTCCGTGCACAAACGGGGCTTCCGTAAGGCGTGTAACAACGCGCCCGCTGGTGGTTGTGGAAACTATTAATGTTTCTTCGCGCACATTGCCGCTGCCGCCGTCAGTTACGCTCATGCCAAGATTGCTGAGGCGCTCGCGTGCACTGGCAGCCTTGGCAGGGTCGCCGCTGCAGTCGATTACAACAACGCGTATTACGCCGCCGTAGTTCTGCTTAGGCGTTTCTTTTATTTCCGTACTGCCGTTTCCGGCACTTTCACCGGCAAATTCCTGCACGGCTTTTTTGGCAGAACGTTTGCTGCCGGTTTTTTTGCTGTCATCCGTACTGTGTTTGTCAGCTTTTTCTTCAACAGTCTTTTTGCCGCTGCTGTCTAATTTATCCTTATCTTTATTTTCAGCGTCGGCTTTTTCTTCATCGAGCTTTTTATCAATGCCGTTAAGTTCGTTTTCAATTTCCTGTTTAGCGCGTTCCAGATTACGTACATATTCTGCTTCCATGCGTTCTGCGCCGCGGCGGTAGCGGTCCGTCATTTCCGCGCCCTGCATTTCGGCCATCTGCTTGCGTAAATCCGTAATATCAGGAATCCAGTAGCTTACGCCGTCAATATATTCCGGCAGGCCCGGCACCATGGCAGCGTGCAGGCCTCCCTGTTTTTCCATCATGCCATGCAGCGCCTGCGCCAAATCCATCATATCGCCGATGGATAAATCGGTATCCACCATTTTGTTGGCCTGTTCTACCAACGCAGGCAGCTTGGGTATAATTTCCACCGAAGTAACCTTACTGTAAACGGCTTTTAAAAATTTCTGCTGCCTTCTGATACGGCCGATATCGCCTTCTTCATCGCGGTAACGCACATACTGAATGGCCTTGTCGCCATCCATATGCTGCATACCCGGTGCAAGGTCAATGGTAAAGCCGTCCCACTCGTCATAATAGCTCATGGGCTTTTCAACTTCAATATCCACGCCGCCGATAGCGTCTACCAGCCCTTTAAAGCCTTTAAAGTCTATCATAACATAGTTGTTAATGCGTATTCCCAAAAGCTCTTCTGTGGTTTGCTGCGTAAGCTTATGACCGCCAAAGGCAAAGGCATGGTTAATTTTATCCCAGCCGTAACCTGGAATTTTAACCCTTGTATCGCGTGGCACGGAAAGCAGGGAAACATTGTTGTTGTCGCTGTCAAGCATTACAACAAACAAAGTATCGCTGCGGCCCGTATCTTCTTCGGAAGGCCTTTCGTCAACACCCAAAACAACGATATTCTTTTTCAAATCAAGCCGTTCGGACTTGCTTAAATTATCCAGCGGGCTGTCGCCGTCTATAAAAGAATAAGACCAGTAGCTTGCTGCCGCTATTAAAATAAGCGCCAGCACCAAAATTTTTTTGACATGCGATGTCAGCAAGTTGTTTCCCCCTCTAACGCCGCTTTAATATCGGCGGCAAATCTGTTTAAAAATCCGTGCAGAATGCGCGCAGTCAGCCCCCAGATAACGTGGCCGCCATATTCGTAAATATAAACATGGTAGCCTTTGCGTTTATTCCATTCGTGCGGCTGGCGCGGCAAAAGGTCAAACGGAAAATCGTCCCCCGCTTTATTTGCCAGTTCCATATGGGCAATGCGCGGAGGATTTTTCAGCAGAAAATCAAGCGGCACGGTAAAAACTTCGTCAACTTCATCTTTGTTAAAATTAAACTGTCCGCTATGCTCAATATAGCCCACATAAGGGTGAATAACCAGCCCCATGTGCGTTACCAGATAATTAAGGCCGCCCGCGATTTTTATGCTGCTGCTTTCAAGCCCCAGTTCTTCGCAGGTTTCCCTTATGGCCGCTGCCTCAAAACTTTCATCGCTGCATTCTGCCCTGCCGCCAGGAAAGCATACATCACCCGGCTGCCAGCCGAGTTTTGCGGCGCGTACTTCAAACAGTACGCTTACGCCCTGCGGCGTATTTACCAGCGGCAAAAGCACGGCAGCATCCCATAAATTATCGTCGCGGTCCAGCGAAGGTTTGCGTCCTTCCAGTTTTTTACCGATTGCGGAAGTTATTTTTTCCAGTGCCTCCATAAAATACCTCTTTTCCACTTAAATAATTTTCTGCGTATGCCGTTATTTTCCTGCCGCAGCTTGTAAATTATCTTTGAACAATGAAGAAAGACGGCAGGTTATGCCTGCCGCCTTCAACTTATTTTTCCGTATCGGGGGTAACAACAGCCTTCACGGCCTTTTCAAATTTAGGGCGTGCCAGCATTACAAAATGCCCGCAGCCACAGCATTTTATACCGAAATCCATGCCGGTGCGCAAAATTTCCCATTCGTAAGAGCCGCATGGGTGCGGCTTTTTCATTTTTACAATGTCACCGACTTTAAAGCTTTTCGATTCCATTTTACTCCCTGCTTTTTACGTTGCTGATATCGGTTACATAGTAGCCTGCTTCGCGCAGCTGCTCTATAATTTCAAGGCCTTTGCCGCCAAGCTCTGCGCGGATGGTAAGCTCGGTTTTAACGCTGGTTTCGGGTTTTGCAACAATGCTGATAATGTTGATGTTATTATCGCGGAACATTGCGCCGATATCGGCAATAACGCCAACTTTGTCGGTTACGTCAATGGTAATGCGGGTGCTGGTGCGTGCAAGGCCCATAATATCAACAAAAGCGCGGAAAATGTCGCTGTCGGTAATGATGCCGCATAATTTATTATCGTCATCTACAACCGGCAGGGCATTGATTTTGTTTTTATAAAGCAGATATGCAGCATCTTCAACGCCGGCATCATAATGTACGGTAATAACATTTTTGGTCATTACATCACGTACTTTAAGCTTGCCCAAAAGATAGTTTGCTTCATAACGGGAAAGAGTAGTAGCGTCGGTCGGGGAAGTACGGCTGACATCGGCGTCGGTAATAATACCGCGCACACGGCTGATGTCGTCTACAACAGGCAGGCGGCGTTTATCCGAACTGCGCATCAGTTCCCTTACTTCCAGCATGTTTTTATCTTCGCTGATGGTCACAACTTCAGTGGACATAAATTCTTTTACTAACATTGAAAAATCCTCCTCCCGGGTTTCAGCCGCCCAGATATGCTTTGCGTACCGCTTCGCTGCTGGCAAGCTCCTGTGCCGTACCTGCAAGCGCAATGCGCCCTGTTTCCAGAACATAGGCTTTATCGGCAATGGAAAGCGCCATGTTGGCGTTTTGTTCTACCAGCAGTACAGTTGTACCGCTTTCATTAATTTCTTTTATTATATTAAAAATTTCTTTAACAAGCAACGGGGCAAGACCCATGGAAGGTTCGTCGAGCAACAGCAGGCGCGGACGGCTCATCAGTGCGCGGCCCATAGCTAGCATCTGCTGTTCGCCGCCGGAAAGCGTGCCGGAAATCTGGTTTTTACGTTCCAAAAGGCGCGGGAATTTATCGAATATTTTTTTCATATCTTCTTCAATGCCCGCCTTATCACTGCGCAGGTAAGCGCCAAGCTCCAGGTTTTCCATAACCGTCATATTGGCAAATACGTGGCGGCCTTCCGGTACCTGGCATAAGCCCATGCCGACGATTTTGTGAGCCGGCATGCCGGAAATATCCTTGTCCTCAAAAATAATGCTGCCATTTTTCGGCTTAATAAGACCGGAAATGGTATGCAGAGTTGTGCTTTTACCAGCGCCGTTGGAGCCTATAAGGGTAACTATTTCGCCGTCGGGAACTTCCAGGCTGACGTCTTTAATGGCATGGATGGCACCGTAGTATACATCAATATTGTTGACTTTTAACATCAGAGTACCTCCTCACCCAAATATGCTTCAATAACGCGTTTGTTATGCTTAATTTCGTCAGGCGTGCCGCTGGCTATGCAAAGGCCGTATTCCAAAACGTAAATGCGTTCGCATACGCCCATAACAAGCCCCATATCGTGTTCAATCAGCAGTATTGCCAAATCAAATTTTTCTCTTATCCAGCGGATAAGTTCCATCAGTTCTTTGGTTTCCTGCGGGTTCATGCCTGCTGCCGGTTCGTCCAAAAGCAAAAGTTTCGGCTCGGTGGCAAGCGCACGGGCAATTTCCAGACGGCGCTGTTCGCCGTAAGGCAGGTTTTTGGCAAGTTCATCAGCTTTATCTTCCATATGGAAAATTTTTAAAAGTTCCATTGCCATTTCGGTAATCTGTTCTTCTTCGTTAAAATAGCGGCCAAAACGCCCTACTGCTTCCAAAAGGCCGTATTTTACGTGCATGTTATAGGCAACTTTTACGTTATCGATAACGGAAAGCTCGGAAAACAGGCGGATATTCTGGAAAGTACGCGCCATGCCCAGCTGCGTTACCTGATAGGATTTTTTGCCGCTGGTACGCTGGCCGTTAAAAATAATCTCGCCTTCGGTAGGGGTATAAACGCCGGTAATCATGT
Source organism: Phascolarctobacterium sp. ET69 (assembly GCF_023336935.1). Lineage (GTDB taxonomy): Bacteria > Bacillota > Negativicutes > Acidaminococcales > Acidaminococcaceae > Fusicatenibacter_A > Fusicatenibacter_A intestinipullorum. The sequence goes on along the minus strand of NZ_JAMBLR010000003.1, from coordinate 10,346 downwards.
TAAAGGCTGTGGTTTTGCCTGCGCCGTTAGGCCCTATAAGGCCAATCAGCTCGCCTTTGTTAATAGTCATGCTGAAATTGGAGACGGCCCGCAAACCGCCGAAAACCATGGAAATATCATTTACTTTCAGCAGTTCTTCCATCTTTGCCACCTCCCAGGCCAAACATCTTCATGCTTAATTCCTTATTGCCGAACAATCCCTGCGGACGGTGCAGCATCAGGACAATCATAGTTACGGAATAAATAATCATGCGCCATTCCGGATATTCTGCCAGATAAGCGGAAATAAAAGTCAGCAGAATTGCGCCGGTAATGGAACCGGTCATGGAACCGAGACCGCCCAGAACAACCATGGTTAAAATATCGAAAGAACGCATGAAAGTAAAGGACGCCGGATGCGCAATATAGAAATAATGTGCAAACAGCACGCCTGCCGTACCGGCAAAAGCAGCGCCGAGGGTAAAGGCCATTACTTTATATTTGGTAGTGTCTATGCCCATGGTATCGGCTGCAATTTCGTTTTCACGGATAGCAAGGCAGCAGCGGCCATAAGAAGAATTTTTAAAGTTTTTAATAAAGAAAATGATAAAAATCATAATCCAGAAAACCCAAGCGAAAGTTGTTAAACGGGGAATGCCCATCAAGCCGGAAGCGCCGCCTACATAATCAATATTGAGTATGCAGATGCGGATAATTTCGCCAAGGCCCAAAGTGGCGATTGCCAGATAGTCGCCGTTAAGCCTTAAGGTAGGCAGGCCAATTAAAAAGCCCAAAAAACCTGCGGCAACAGTGCCGACAATTAAAGCTACTTCAAACGGAAAACCAAGTTTAACCGTCATAATAGCGCCGGTATAAGCGCCAACGGCCAAAAATCCGGCATGGCCGATAGAAAACTGGCCGGTGTAGCCGTTGATAAGGTTCAGGCTGACAGCCAGAATAATATTAATGCAGATGAGGACGATATTAAGTTCCCAGAACGGCCCGATAATATCGGCAAACATCATGCCCTGCACTGCGGCGAATAAAATGGCGCAGGCAACTATTCTTTTTAAATCTGCTTTGCGAAGATAATTCATAGCTGCCACCTACACTTTCTCGCGTACATTTTTGCCGAAAATACCGGCAGGTTTGTACAATAAGATAATAATCAAAATGCCGAATGCGGCTGCGTCACGGAAAGTGGAAGAAATAAAACCGCTGACCATGGCTTCTACAACGCCGAGGATAATGCCGCCGACCATAGCGCCCGGAATAATGCCGATACCGCCGAGCACGGCTGCTACAAAGGCTTTAATGCCCGGAACCATGCCCATAAGCGGGTCGATGGAGTTATAGTAAATGCCTACCAGCACGCCGCCTGCAGCAGCAAGTGCGGAGCCAAGGGCAAAGGTTGCGGAAATTACACGGTCGATATTAATGCCCATCAGTCTGGCAGCGTCAGCATCAAACGAAACGGCACGCATGGCCTTGCCGATTTTGGTATATTGTACGATATAAGTAAGTACGGCCATTAAAATAATTGCGCTTACAAGAATTACAACCTGCTGGCTGTTAACAACCAGTGGCCCAAGATGGTAAACATCTGCCGAAAAAACTGCCGGGAAAGTACGCGGCTGCGGAGTTGCAATCAGCATCATGCCGTATTCAAGCAAAAACGATACGCCGATTGCGGTAATTAAAATAGCAATACGCGGAGCGTTACGCATCGGCCTGTAGGCAATGCGTTCAATGATAATACCGGCAACGGCTGCACAGGCCATGGCAAAAAGAATTGCCGGCAAAAAGGAAAAACCAAACATTGTTGTAGCTACAAACCCAAAATACGCGCCCAGCATATAGATATCACCATGGGCAAAGTTTATGAGTTTGAGGATGCCGTAAATCATTGTATAGCCAAGGGCAATCAGCGCATAAATACTGCCCAGGGATATACCGTTTATAAGCTGCTGCAAAAACTGGTGCAGAAGCGAACCCATATCCATAAAAAGTCCTCCAGTCCGTAAGTTTTATTAATTCCTCAATCATAAAATCTCTATGCTTTACTGCCGTAAGTTATTACCTGCGCTTAAATAACGGCACTAACCGGCATCCAGCTAAAATTACGGAAAGGCTGTGGCCAAACCGCAGCCTTTCCGTTAAAAAGTTAAATTATCAATTAATTATCAGGGATTAATTTTAGTTTTCAAAGACTGAGCGCCATCTTTATATTCCAAAATTACGGCACTCTTAACCGGGTTGTGTTTATCGTCAAAAGTTACGCTGCCCGATACACCGCTAAACCCATTAATTTTAGCCATTGCTTCGCTGATTTTGGCAGGTTCGGTACTGCCAGCATTTTTAATGGCTTCGGCAACCAGTAAAGCCGAATCGTAAGACAAAGCGGCAAATACGTCAGGTTTCTGGCCGTATGCCTTTTCATAAGCGGCTACAAAGTTTTTGTTAATGTCCGATGAATCTTCAGGAGAATAAAGGCTTGAGAAGTAAGTATTGTTCAGCGCTGCCGCACCTGCAATTTCAGGCATCTTGGCACTGTCCCAGCCGTCGCCGCCGGCAATCGGCATATTCATGCCAAGCTCACGCGCCTGTTTTACAATCAGGCCAACTTCCTGATAATAACCGGGCACATACAAAAAGTCCGGATTGGTTGCTTTTATTTTAGTAAGTGTTGCCTTAAAATCAGTATCCTTTTGCAGATAAGATTCTTCCGCAGTAACTGCGCCGCCTTCTTTAACAAAGTTTTCTTTAAAAAACTGCGCCAGGCCTTTAGCGTAATCGGAAGAATTATCAATCAAAACTGCTGCATTGCCAACACCAAGTTCAGCCGTTGCAAATTTGGCCATTACCGTGCCCTGGAACGGGTCGATAAAGCATGTGCGGTAGTTGAAATCCTTGGTTTTGCCGCTGGCCTGGTCAACCGTAACATACGGATTGGTAGCCATCGGCGCAATATCCAGCACTTTGGCGCTGTTATTAATAGCAGATGCCGCAATTACCGAAGAAGAAAGGTTAGGGCCGATAACCGCCACTACATTATCCTGTGAAACCAGTTTCTGCATGGCATTGGTAGCTTCTGCCGCTTCCGATTTGTTATCTGCAACAACAAGTTCTAACTGTTTGCCGTTAATGCCGCCTTTTTCATTAATCTCTTTAAAGGCAAGCTCAATGGCATTTTTAGAAGATATGCCGTAAGACGCGCTGCCGCCCGTCATTTCAAGGTTGGCACCAACCTTAATGGTATCGGCCTTTTTTTCACCGCCGCCGCAGCCTGCTGCCAAACCGGCAAGCACAGTGCCCAATACCAAGGCAGTTAGGACTTTGGATACTCTTTTCATTTTTGTTTCCCCCTCATTTGTTTCATTATAATTTATATTTTTAAAATAGCCCGGAAACCTGAAACAACAATTTCCGGGCTAAAATAAACTCAAATTAAAATAAATTCAAAACAATTAATTTAATTTAATTACAGGCTGATTTTTTCTTTAAAGCTCTGTACGCCGTCTTTCATTTCGATGATGATGGCACTGATAATCGGGTTGTGGTCTTTATCGTAAGTTAACTTGCCGCTTGCAACCGGAAGGTCTTTGGTTGCTGCAATAGCTGCTGCAAGTTTGGTTCCGTCGGCACCGTCGCCTGCACGTTTAAGGGCATCGGCAAGAACAAGGCCTGCATTGTAACCCTGCATGCAGAAGATATCCGGGTCTTTCTGATACATTGCTTTATAATCGGCAATAAATTTCTGAACGGATTCGGTCTGGTCCTGTACGGAGAAGGCGCTGGAGAAGTAAGTATTGTTCAATGCTTCAGGGCCTGCAATTTCAACAAGTTTCGGGCTGTCCCAGCCATCGCAGCCAATCAGCGGAACATTCAAACCGATTTCACGGGTTTGTTTGATGATTTTGGCAACTTCTTCATAGTAACCGGGGATGTAGATTGCTTCCGGATTAGCGGCTTTAATTTTGGTTAAAGCTGCTTTAAAGTCGATATCTTTGGAAAGGAAGGCTTCTTTGGCAACAACTTTGCCGCCTTTTTCGTTCAGAGTTTTTTCAAATACTTCTGCAAGTCCTTTGGAATAATCGCTGGAAGCATCATGCAGAATAGCTACGTTTTTAACGCCCAGAGTTTTATCGGCAAATTCAGCCATTACGCGGCCCTGGAACGGGTCGATGAAGCAGGCGCGGAAGATGAATTCCTTAACCTGTCCGTTATCAACGGTAATTGCCGGTGCGGTAGCGCACGGTGCAATAAGAGGCACTTTGTTGGAGGTTACTACCGGAGTAGCTGCAAATACGCAGCCGCTGGTAGCCGGGCCAACAACAGCCACTACTTTATCCTGAGTAATCAGCTTGGTTACGGAGTTGCCGGATTCAGCAGGCTCGGATTTGTTGTCGCTTTCTACTACAACAAGCTGTTTGCCGTTAACGCCGCCTGCTTTGTTAACCTGGTCAACAGCAAGTTTTAAACCGGACAATGTAGATTTGCCGTAGTTTGCAACATTGCCTGTCAGCTCAAAACTTGCGCCGATAACATATTTATCGGCATTAGCAGCCGCACTGTCCTTCTTTTCTCCGCCGCAGCCTGCCAGAAGTGCTGTGCTTAACGCTGCAACCAGACAGGCGCTTGTAAATTTTTTCCATTTGCTCATTTGTCTTTCCCCTTTTCGTTATAATAATAAATTATGCTGCTATGAGCAGTTAAGCTCCCCTCCGGCTTTAACAACTGCCCTGCAACTATCTTGTTCACCATTGTAATAAGTTTTTACATTTTTGTCAACGATTTTTTTAATTTTACATACAGATTTTCAATATTTTTTCATCATTTTTGTTAAATTTTGTTACTTTTTTATTTTTGTCTTTACTTGATAGATTTTGGTTTTATCTTATTATACATTTTCTTTTTTGTGTATCCTTCAAAAATACATATAGCTTTTGCAGCTTTCCTTAAAAATTTTTAAAAATAAACCTTACAGAAAAACAAAAAATCCCTTTTACCGTGTTTCCACAATAAAAGGGATATCTTTTTTGTAAGTTATTCTGCTTTAAAAGCAGGCAACTATTATTCGCAGGTAAACGGCAGCAATGCTACGTTACGAGCGCGTTTAATTGCAGTGGTCATCTGACGCTGATGTTTTGCGCAGTTGCCGGAAATGCGGCGCGGTAAAATTTTGCCGCGTTCGGTGATATAACGGCGCAGTTTAGCTACGTCCTTATAATCGATTTCTTCAACTTTATCAACACAGAAGCTGCAAACTTTTCTTCTCGGTCTTCTGCCTCTTTCGCGTTTCATTCGCTTAAACCCTCCTTGTTAAAATGGGATTTCCTCGTCAAAAGGCACCTGGGAGCCAAAAGACTCCATGTCGCTCTTGCCGCTGTCGCCGGTATTGCCACCGGGAGTATAGCCCTTGCGTTCAATAAATTCCACGCTGTTTGCAACAACTTCGGTAACATAACGTTTACCGCCGTCTTTTGCATCATAGCTGCGGAGCTGCAGGCGGCCGTCAACAAGCGCTCTCTGGCCTTTGGTAAGGCTGTTCCCGCATAATTCTGCGATTTTACCCCATACAACGATGTTGATAAAATCGGCTTCTCTCTGCCCGTCCTGATTAGTAAAAGGCCTGTCAACCGCAAGCGTAAACTGGCATACAACCTTGCCGGTAGTGGTATAACGCACTTCCGGGTCACGCGTTAAGCGGCCCATTAAGATAATCTTGTTCATAACCTAAAGTTACCTCCGGATTACTCGCCTTTTTTAATAACCATATGGCGCATTACTTCGTCGGTAATTTTCATTACACGGTCAAGTTCTTTAACAGCTTTGGGTTCTGCGCTGAAAGTTACGAGTACATACTGACCTTCGGTGAAATCCTGGATTTCATAAGCGAGGCGTTTTTTGCCCCAGCGGTCGGTTTTTTCTACAGTACCACCGTTTGCGGTAATGAGGCTTTCGAATTTAGCTACAACAGCTTCAAATGCTTCTTCCTCTACAACCGGTTTAACGATGTACATGACTTCGTAATTGTTCACGAAATCACCTCCTCCTTTGGACTTTGGCCCCCGTTCGGGAGCAGGGGAATGTATCTATTAATACAAGCTTAAATATTATATCATCCGCTTTGTGCTTTTGCAAGCCGAATTTAAAATTTTTACAGTGCTTTCAGCATTGCGGCAACGGTATTTTCAACTTCTTCCGCATACGCATCGGCGTTAGCGGTCAGAACTTCTTTTATTTTTCCGGCAAAGCCTGCTTCCGGAGTTAAAAGTTCGCTGTACGCTTTTGCCCACGCGCAGCCTGCTTCACCGGCGGGCAGAATTTTAAGGCCGTCAAAATCAGGCAGCCCGGCAAATTTCTGCATATCTTCCATTAACTGTGCATCGCCGGCCTGTACAACTTTTAACGCGGCAAGCCACAGTGCATTGCCCGCTTTAAAGCAAACCTGCCCTTTTAAGGCTTTGGCTGTACTGCCGATATCCGAGATATACAAATCGGCGTTGAACAGGCTTAAGCGGTAGCCAAAGGTAGCGGCAATTTCGCCGTAAACATGCATGCCTTCTTCATCGGCTGCGGCTTTTTCTGCATCCAGTTCCATGGATGCCATTTTAATGCCGTTGCGCTGCAATTCGTTGCTGATAAAATATAGCTCCTGCGGCGTCATTAATTTATCCGGTTTAGCAAGTTTGAGTTCAAAATCAATTTCCCACGGAGTATTTTTTAAATAGGTATTATAAATGTACTGAATGTGCATAATGGCTTCGCCAAATTCAAGCACTATACGCTGCAGCACTTCCGGTTCAAAGTGTACAACCATCCCGCCGGCTTTAAAATCTGCTTCCAGGTAGGAACCTTTTAAAGCATCGCGGAATTCTTCCGGCAGCTGATTATATTTTTCAGCTACTTCTTCAGAGGTCATGGCTTCGATTTTGCTGTCAATTTTATCGCTGCAGTCAAAACCAATCATGCTGTATCCGTAAAGAAGTGCTTTTACAATTTCTTCTTCCGTTTTAAGGCCTGCGGCGTTGGCGCCATAAGCTTCTTTATAGCCAAGTTCCAGTACGCCCCAGGTTGCTGTATCGACAGCTTCCAAAAAGTTGCGTTTTAAAATATCCGCATTGGCGGCCGCGTAATCTACAAGTACAGGGCGGGCCTGACGCAGCTTAAATGGCACTGCGGCGTAAGCTCCCGCACAGCCCAGCCAGTCGCTAAACGCTATGCTGATGCCTTTGCCTCCCTGCGCCTGAGGGCCGGTCCATTTTAAATAGCGGCGTACAACAGCGGCATTATTGGGGTTTAACTCCATAACATCAACAGTTATGTTTTTAACTTTGCCGCTGTCTTTTTTTGCAAAAAGTGCCGCGGCCTGGCATTCGCCGCTGTAAGCACAGGTAAGCACCCTGCCGTCCTCACAATCTGCCAGAGCAATCCATGCTCCCTGCATTTCATTTAAAGACGATGTTATTATTTTACCCTTGGATATTTCTTCCATTGCCTGTACGGCAGTTACTTGTTTTATAGCCATTAAAATGCCTCCATTATCAAATACTTAAATCGTTCTTATATATTATCTCCAAAAAACGCCGTTTCTGCAAGCAAAAAAACATCTGCCCACAAAAAACGGCCTTAATAATTACAACGCTTTATTTTGTTATTAACACTATATGCTGTGTTTGTGAAACTGTCCTTTAATAAACAAGTTATCGACATTATCAACAAAGTTATCAACAATTTAACGTGGATTTAAAATTATACAGAGTTTTTTCTACACATTTTTACAAGTTTATACAGAACTTAACAAATCTTTTCCACACTTTTCAACACATTATGCACATTTTGTTGATAACTTTTTATAGGTTGAGGATAACTTGCTGAAACACCATATATATGTTTAAACCACTAAAAAGACAGTTTTACACATTTGTAAAATCTGTTTAATTACTCCTCAGCTGCGAAACAATAAACAAAAGAAGCGCGGCCCAAATCCACCCAAACGCCAGCAAATGCGATGCCGTGAATGCTTCGTTATAAACAAAAACACCTATCAAAAGTGTAAGCGTCGGTGAAATATACTGTAAAAACCCTATTATCTTCAGCGGCAGCATCCTGGCGCCTGCGGTAAAAAGCAATAAAGGTATTGCCGTAACAACGCCTGCACCGGTTAACATCATAATTACTTGCAGGTTTCCGGAAGCATAAAAAGAAACTCCCTGCTGCCATAAGCTGTATTCATATACAAGTGCCAGCGGCGTAATAAGCAATGTTTCAAGCATAATGCTTGTTAAGGCAGAAACCGGCAGAATTTTTTTCAGCAAACCGTACAAAGCAAAAGTAAAAGCCAGCGTTAAGGAAACCCAGGGAATTTTTCCAAAACTGTAAACCATGCTGGCAACGCCTATAAAGGCACAGGTAATAGCGGCAAGCTGCATTTTATCAAGCCGTTCACGTAAAAAAACTACGGCAAATAAAATGCTTACCAGCGGATTAATATAATAGCCCATGCTTGTTTCAACAATATGCCCGTTATTAACAGCCCAAATAAAAGTACCCCAGTTAAAACTGATGGTAATACCGGCGGCTACCATGGCTGCTCCTGTTTTAACATTGCTGAAAACCTGTTTTACTTCTTTGGCAAAAAGCGGCCATTTTTTCTGAAAAATAATGAGCAGAAACACAAAAACGCAGGACCACATAAACCGGCTGGATAAAATTTCAAACGGAGAAACAAGTTCCAGTGCTTTCCAGTAAACAGGCAAAATTCCCCATAATACATAGGCTGCAAGGCCAAAGAAAATGCCTTGTTTATAATTTTCCATACAAAACATCTCCTTTAATATTACTTCTGCATTTGCGGCGGCACAGGAATTTTAAACGCCGTTAACGTTGCAATAACGGGTAAAACGGTCATTAAATTCATAACAAAAGGCAAACCGTAATTATCTGCCAAAAAGCCAAGTATGGTAACACCAAATCCGCCCATGCCTACGCTGAAGCCTATTGTCAGCCCGGCTGCCATGCCCACATTATTGGGAAGCATGGTCTGCGCCAAAATAGTTGTTGTTGCAAAAGAACCGATTATTGAAAAACCGGCCAGCACCACTGCTGCCAGAACAGCTGCCGGATGCGTTACATTGGCAATAAGCCAGATAGCGGGAATACTGCATAATACAGAACCTAAAATAATACGGCGTGCCCCAAGCCTGTCGCTGAGCACAGCACCGACATAAGTACCGGCAACACCGCCAAGTAAAAAACAGGATACTAACATACTTGCAAAAGCAGGCTCCGCATTGCGGAAATTAATAAAAAACAGCGGCAAATATGTGGAAAGGCCCGTATGAATGGTTGAGCGCATAAAAATAAAAAACAGCACTAAAGCAAGACCGCCGTAAGGAATTTTTTGCACAGCACCGCTTTTTTTGGCAGCCTGTACTTTTAGGTTATGTTCCAAATTAACGCGTTTGTATTCGGGCATATATTTCATCATTAACCCAAAAACCAAAAGCCCGGGCAGAACAAAATACATTGTATTATGCAGCCCACCAGGCAAAGTAAGCAAAAATGCCATTAAAATGGAACCAACTGCCATACCGGCATTGCCGCCTAAAGAAAAAATGCCCATATTGGCTGCTTTATTGTTATCGCTGCTTAAAAAATTAACTGTTTTTGAAGCCTGCGGATGATAAGTTGCACTGGCCATGCCGATTATAACAACAGTACACATAAGTAAAACATAGGCAGGAACCCAGCCTACAAACGCAAAGCCCGCTCCTGCCATGGCAGCACAAAAAGGCAGCATCGCAGGCAAAGATTTCTTATCTGTTATATAGCCGAATAGTGGCTGAATAACAGAGGAAGTTACGTTTTGTGTTAAAACGATAAAAGCCAGCTGTGAATAACTTAAAGCAAAAAGTTCTTTTAAATGCGGCAGCACTATCGGCAAAGCTCCTGCCTGTAAATCCGTTACTAAATGCCCCAAAGCTAAAGCTATAACAGGCATACTAATATTTTTAAGCATAATTTTCATTCTCCGTTATAATAATTTATTATTAATTTTAACATAATAAATTAGAAATAACCATCAAAGTAAGAAATTTGTTGCTGTAGAAATTATATAAAAATAAGGCCCATGATGTATATGAGCCTTGTAAAAATATAAGTAAGTTAGAACAGTAACTAGAATAATGGTCGAAAAATAAAAAGAAGAATAGAAAAACATAAAAGGCAGCTATCTATGCACTCTGTGGGCTGTGCCACACGCGCTGAAGCACTATGTGGCTCATGCCTTCCGGGTACCCCGGTCGGATAGATACCCTGTAGCAATAAAAAAAGAAACATACCATAAGATATGTTTCTTTTTT